>NZ_JBSFNK010000001.1:0-812333 GCF_053587055.1 Nonomuraea sp. NPDC003707
GGACGCGTCCCGCGGGGATGTGCAGGACGGCGGCGATCGGGGCGGGGGTGTCGAACTTCTGCATCGTGTGCTCCTTGTGCGGTGTTCTTTCGATGCCCCAACGATCGCCGACCGCTCTGATATGGGGCTGTCGCCGTCCTGACGCCGCCGCTGACATCCGGCGGGCCTCTTGCGTTCGTTCAGGGCGAGGCCGGAGGAACTTCGAGAGGGTCAGGGTCGTCATCTCTAACATGGGCGACAAGGAACATAACGATCGGTTCCGGCACCTGCCGGAGCGGCCGGACCCGGCGACGTGGCGGTCTGGTCGGGATGAAGCGCCGTTGCCGCAGGCGATAGCCGAGCCCGCGGATGTGAAGGACACCGGCCTGCGCTGGGTGGCGCCCGAGCTCGAAGCGGCACGGCAGATCAGCGATGCGATCGTACGCCGCCGCGGTTCCCGCGACTGAGCCGCCGCTGTCCACCATCACCGATCTCGATGAGGCCGTCGGTCAACGCCGTAGCGCCAGATTCGGGATGGTCACGTCGAAGCCCACGGCCGGCGACGTGAGCACGAGCGCGATGAGCGCCCACCATCTGCGAGACAGCGTGGCGGCCTACTTCGTGACGTTCGTGAGGAGCTTGTCGAATTCGCGGTCCGGCAACGTCCTGTTGAGCTCCAGGAGCCTTTCGGCCATGTAGCCGACCGCGTAGCGCGTCTCGGGCTTGTCGGCTTCGATGGCCTGCCGGATGGCGGTGGCGACGACACCTGGGTCGCTGGCCGGGGTGTTCTCGCCGAGCTGTGTCTCGGCGCGTTGGGCCATGGCTTCGGCCATCTCCCCGTACGCGGTCGTGCCGGAGATCTCACGGAGGTCCTGTGCCGTGTGGTCTTCGAACTCGGTCTTGACGATGCCGGGCTGGATGATCACGACGTCGATGCCGAACGGCTCCACCTCCATGCGCAGGCTGTCGGAGTAGGCCTCCAGCGCGTGCTTGGTCGCGTAGTACCAGCAGCCGAGCGGCAGCGCGATCTCGCCGCCGATGGAGGAGACGTTGACGATCGTGCCGGACCCCTGCTCGCGCATGTACGGCAGGGCGAGCTGGATCAGCCGGGCCGGGGCGAAGACGTTGACCTCGAACTGGTCGCGTGCCAGGTCGATGAGGATGTCCTCGGCCGCGCCGTGCAGGACGGTGCCGGCATTGTTGATCAGGACGTCGATGCGGCCCTGTTCGGCGACAATGGCGCCGATGACGTGTTCCAGGTCCTCCGGCCGGCGTGCGTCCAGCGCCAGGGCGTGTCCGCCGGCGTCGCGGATGTCGTCCATCTTGTGTACGCGCCGCGCGGCGCCGTAGACGATGTGGCCGGCGCGGATGAGTTCGAGTGCGGTGGCCTTGCCGATGCCGGCGGAGGCGCCGGTGACGAGTACGACCTTTTTCATGGTGGAACCTCCTCTTCGGTCTGGGTGAACGCTAGGGTCGTGTTCTGAGATGAGACAACTTGAAGAATTCATTTGCGCAGGTCAAAGGCCATGTATTGGTGCAATGACTTTGTAGCTGAGTGCAACTGCCTTGCAGCACCGAGGGCTCGACCGGGGAGGATGACATGCCGGGAGACCGGCTGACCGCCGAGGATCGTCGCCGCATCGCCGAAGGCCTGGCGGCCGGCTTGACCTACGCGGAGATCGCCCGCCGGCTGGGACGGTCCAGGTCCACCGTCACCCGCGAGATCGCCAGGAACGGCGGCCCGCACGGCTACCGGGCGGCGCGCGCCCAGCATGCGACGAACTGGCGCGCCCGCCGCCGCAAGCGCGCTCCCCACGCCGGCGTTCCGCACACCACCGACAACCGTGACGTCCGCACAGCCCGGGAGTTCGAAGAACAGTTCGTCGCCATGATGATCGAGGGCGGGATGGCACCCATGACAGATGACAGCCAGGGTGTTCGCCGCGCTGTTCCTCAGCGAGGGCGGCAGCCTGACCGCCACGGAACTCGCCCGGCAACTCCATGTCAGCCCGGCGACGATCTCCAATGCCATCAAGTGGCTGGAGCAGCGGCAGATGGTCGCCCGGGAGCGGGAGGCGCGCCGGGTGCGGTACTTCGTGGACGTGGACGTCTGGTACCACACGTGGGCGGCCAGCGCCAGGTCGATCGCGATCTGGGCCGACACCACGCGACACGGCGTCGGGATCTTCGGCAGCGACACACCCACCGGCGACCGGCTCCGTACCACCACCCAGTTCTTCGAGCTCCTCGGCCACGACATGGGCCAGGCGGCCGAGCACTGGCGGCAGGCCCTCTCCATGCAACGCCAGCGGTGAACTCCGGCGGTCGCGTCAGGAACCGTCGAGGCTCGACAGCCCGTTGACCGCGATCTCGATCCCTCGCCGGCCGGCGGTCAGGACGTCCTCGTTGGAGCCGCCCTGCTGCTGGGCGACGAGCCCCGCCACGGCCAGCGCGCCCATGAAGCTGCCGACCGCCGCTCCCGCCGACACGGGATCCAGCTCGGGGTAGACCTCGCACAGGGCCCCGGCCAGCAGGGGCTGCTCCTGGAGGATGAGCGTCAGCCCGCGTGCCCGCAGCGCGGGCTCGGTGAACACCAGCCGGGCCCGCAGCGGCGACAGCGCGAAGTCCAGCTCGTCGCCCTCGGCCAGGCTGCGCACCAGGGCCTCGAACATCCGGCCCAGCAGATCCCCCAGGGGCTCCCCCGGTTTCCGCCCGGCGATCACCTCGAGCATGATCTGCCCGCGATCCTCGGCGTTCAGGAAGAGCACTTCCTCCTTGCTCGCGAAGTACGCGAAGAAGGTCCGGGGTGCCACGTCGGCCGCCGCAGCGATCTCGGCGACAGTGGTCTGCTCATAGCCCCGTTCACTGAACAGCCGCACCGCGGCCTCCAGCAGCGCACGACGAGTGCGGGCCTTCTTGCGTTCGCGATGACCTTCCACAGCGCAACCCTACAGCATGCCCTGCGTTTATGCATAGCTTGCAATTTCGCAGTCTATGCGCTTTTCTTGCGGGCATGGACATCCTCGAGAGTCTGCCGGTCGAACGGGAGGACCCGTTCCAGCCGCCTGCTCTACTGAAAGAGCTCCACGGACCGCTGCACCCGATGACCTACGCCGACGGGCGGCTCGGCTGGCTGGTCACCGGCTACGCCGAGGCACGCGCGGTGCTCGACGACCCGCGCTTCAGCAACACCCAGCAGGGCGCCGCCCCGCCGATCAAGGAGCTGGCGCCGCCCGAGGGGCTGACGGATCTGGTGATCCCGCCAGGCTTCTTCATCGCGATGGACGACCCTGAGCACTCCCGTTACCGCAAGCTGCTGACCGGGCACTTCAGCATGCGGAAGATGCGAAGGCTGGAGCCCAGGATCCAGGAGATCATCGACGGTCAGCTCGACGAGATGGCCCGCTCCGGGGCTCCCTCGGACCTGGTCAAGACGTTCGCACTGCCGATCCCGTCGCTGGTGATCTGCGAGCTGCTCGGCGTGCCGTACGGCGAGCGTTCACGCTTCCAGGACGCCACCGCGCGGGCGGTGAACCTCGACAACACCATCGAACAGCGGGGTGCCGCGAGCGCCGAGCTGATGGGCTACCTGTCCGAGCTGGTCGGGCGCAAGCGGGCCGAGCCCGGCGAGGACCTGCTCAGCGAGCTGGTCACCGGTGGCGAGCTCAACCACGAGGAGCTCACCGGTGTGGCCACGCTGCTGCTGACCGCCGGGCACGAGACCACCGCGACCATGCTGAGCCTGGGCACGTTCCTGCTGCTGTGCCGCCCCGAGCAGGCCGACCTCGTACGCACGGATCCCGCCGTCGCCGAGACCGCGGTCGAGGAACTGATGCGCTATCTCAGCATCACGCACATCGGCCCGATCCGGGTCGCCAGGGCCGACGTGCCCCTCGCCGGGCAGACGATCAAAGCCGGCGAAACCGTGACGATCTCCCTCCCGGCCGTCAACCGCGACGCGACCCGCTTCCCCGCCCCCGACCGCTTCGACGTCACCCGCCAGGCCACCCAGCAACTGGGCTTCAGTCACGGCATCCACCAGTGCCTGGGCCAGCAGTTGGCCCGGCTGGAGATGCGGCTGGCCTATCCGGCGCTGCTGCGCCGCTTCCCCGGGCTGCGACTGGCCGTGCCCGCGAAGGAGGTGCCGCTACGGCCTCGGGCCGCCATGTACGGCGTGGCCGCCCTGCCGGTCACCTGGTAGTGGCGCCCGCCGGCAGCCTCCTCCGGCGCTCCGACTGACCCGCGGCGCCGGACAGGGTTCATCCCGGCCGTCCGCTGATGCGTTCCCACTCACGCATCCCGTCCGGCTCCCACCTCGCGTGTTGCCGCTGGAAGAGCGTCGCGGCGCGAGCGCCGCTCCACTGGGGAGGCAGCAGCTCGGCGGGCAGCGCGGGATCGACCAGCGCAAGCCGGCGCCACGCGTGCACCAGTTGCGTCAGCCTGACCAGCGGATCGTTCGAAGGCGGCCGCGTGAACTCAGCCAGGAACGCCTCGTACTGCCGCGCGACCTCGTCAAGGTCCCACGCCTGGCGGACAAGCGTCGACACCTCACCGCCGGCGAGGTACTCCGACAGGAAGACCTGCGCCTCCTCGCGAACCCCCGCTTCGTCAAGGACGAACTCGGCCTCGCCGACCCGGTCGGTGTGCGTGCTGACCCACACCCCCGGCGCCGGGTTGCCGAACCCCGCCCATCGCAGTCGCGTGCGCAGCAGGTGGCGTCCGGCCCGATTCGTTTCCGCGGCTCGGGCCAACACCACCAGCCACCGGCCGTCCCACTCCGGCTGAGTCGCGGTGAAGCCGAAGATCCGTTCAGCGCCAAGGTCGAGGAACTGCGTGAACGCCGGGCTGAGGTGCCACCACGTGTATCGCCCTTCACGTTCGGGAGTGAGCCAGCCGTCCGCGGAGGCACGCGCAAGGGCCTGCCGGCAGGCTTCCTCCTTCACGTCGAAGCGGCCCAGCGCATCGACGAAGGCCGAAGTGGGCGCCGGCAGCCCCGTCGGCCTCACATGATTGCCGAGAACCGTGATCAACAGTCCCCGCGCACCGCCCGTGCCTGCGGCGTAGCGGCGGGACAGGACGAACCTCTCCTCGGCGGCGTCGTCGAACGGGCCGGCCGGCGTCGTTTCGTCCCGAGGCTCAGACATGCCGGTGCCGTGGATCAGCTCTGCGGCTGCGGGCGACGTCTGAGCGCATGGGCGGATTGTAGTGCGGTCGGCCACTCGATCACCGATCGGCCGCGCCTGGCAGGGAACCATCCTGAAGATCGCGCCGGCACCACTGTGGAACTTTCATCGTCACAGCTTCGCGACCAGGCCGCCACCAGCCGAAATGCCCTGAACGTATGACGCAGACATTGACCACCGTCGCGCAAATGTCTTACGTTCGTCCGCGTACGGCAGGTGTCGGTGGAGGCAGAGATGGCTTCGATCACGGGCGGGCTCGCCGTTGCCGCAGGTGCCACGCTGATCGGGCCGACCGCCGATCTCGAGGCGGAGTCCGCCGATGACAGATCGCTCCCGCGCCGTAACTGTTGACGCCCACCTGTGATCGCAAGCCCACCACGGAAGTACGCAGTTGAGGGAGAAGCGATGCACCTATCTCGGTTACGTCTCCTCGTCGCCGTCATCGTCTCAGCAGCGGCGACCGCCGCCGTCAGCGGGGTTGTGACGAGCGCGCATGCCGCGACCGGTTGCCGCGTCACCTACTCGGTGGCCTCTCAGTGGACGGGAGGTTTCACCGCCAACGTGAGCCTGACCAACCTGGGTGATCCCATCACCGGCTGGACGCTGACCTGGTCGTTCGGCGCCGGCCAGCAGGTGACCCAGGCATGGAGCGCCACGGTCGCCCAGAGCGGTACGCAGGTGACCGCTCGCAATGCCGGTTGGAACGGCACCCTCGCCACCGACGGCAATGCGAGCTTCGGTTTCAACGGCTCGTGGAACAACAGCAGCAACCCCGTACCGTCCGCCTTCGCCCTCAACGGCGTGACCTGCACCGGCGGTACGGGCGAACCAACGCCGACGGTCACCCCGACCGGCCCTCAGCAAGCCAACTCGATGGGCTTCATCGGCTGCTCCATGGCGGAGAACGTCGCCCAGGGATACGTCGCGGTCGGCGGCAAGCGCATGTGGGGCCCGTACGGGACGGGCGGTCTGGTCGTGCAGTCGTGGACCGACCCCGACTCCAGCGCCTGGCAGAAGTTCGACCAGCAGGTGAGCAGGTTCGGCAGGCCGACGGCCGTGTGGGTGCAGATCTGCGTGTTCAACGCCAACGCGACCTATGACGAGGTGAAGCGGCTCATCGCCAACGCGCGCCGGCACGCCGCCTCCGGCGCCAAGATCTACATCACCGGTCAGCCCCTCTACGATCCCGGCCAGACGTGTTTCCTGGCAGGCGCCACCGGCCCGCAGCTGACCGACAGCCTCGCCAGGCAGGCGGCCGCCGACCCGACGCAGAACGTGACCTACTCCGGGACGTTCCGGCTCAGGAGCAACGAGGTCGCCGACGGCTGCCACGCCAACACGGCAGGCCAGCAGTCGCTCGGCAGGCAGGCCCAGGCGTTCTGGGGATAGCCGACGAGCCAGGTCGGCGTATCCGCAGGCGCGAAGGATTCGGCGACCTTTCAGCGCCTCGCCTCGAGATCGGGACCCGGGTCCTCCGGGCCGCTGGGCACTGTGGTCATCGCCGACGTCTTCGCGCGGGCATCCTTGCGGAGCTTGCGGATCACGATGACCACGGCGACCACCAGGAGCAGCCCGCCCAGGATGATGAGCATCAGGTTGTCGGCGTTCTTCAGGCCTGCGGCGACCGCGATGCCGACCAGCAGGGGCATCGCCGTCGAGCAGGCGGCGCCTGCGGCCACCGGTGGCAGGAATGTGCGGTAGGGCATGTGCGCCGCTCCGGCGACGGCGGGTACGAAGCTGCGGACGAGCGGTATCAGCCGGCCGGTGAACACGGCTTGGCGACCGTGTCTTCGGAGCAGGGCCGAGGCTCTGTCCCAGCCGTCCCCGCCGTACTTGCGGATGAGCTTGGTATTACGCAACGGAGGGCCGACGCGGCGGCCGAGCTCGAACCCGATCACATTGCCGACCAGGGCGCCGACCGTGACCGCCGCCCACATGAGCAGAAACTCCGGCACCGAGTTGATGGTGGCCGCCGCGATCAGCAGCGCCGCCTCCCCCGGAAGCAGGAACCCGACGCCGATGATGGCCTCTCCCAGCGCGATCGCTCCTGCTCCCGCCAGCATCGCGGGCTCGGGCAACGACTGCAACCACTCAAGCACATTGAAGAACGCCATGACCGGCACCTCTCAGATGGATCTCTCCGGAATCAACTGGCAGCATGCTGACAATTATTTAAGCGCACATCAGGGTTCACCCTGATATCAACCCCGACATTGACTACCGATGGAGAGGGAGGGTCAGCCGAACAGGCTGCCCGCCCGTGGCTTCTTCACCACGGGCGCGGCCGGCGGCTGGACGGTCGCCGTGGCGGGCGAGAGGCCGTCGAGGACGAAGCCCAGGTAGCGGCGCCAGCCCTCGGTCTCGGGGTCCATGGTCCAGAGCACGCTGGTGAGCATGGCCATGATCCGGCCCAGGTCCTCCGGGACGAGGTCGGCCCGGAGCAAGCGGGCCTGCTGGGCCCGGCGCATGAGCACGATCATGGCCTCGAAGAACGCGGTGGACAGGTCGGGCGTGAGGGAGTCGGCGCTCTTGGCGGCGGCGAGCGTGCTCATCTCGCGGGTCACCATGGCGAGCGCGGCCTCGATCAACGTGGTCAGGCCCTGCAGCGGGTCCTCGTCGTCGAGCGCCCGCTCGATCGCCGGCATGAGTTCCTCGGCCACCCGCTGATCGAGAACGGCCTTGATCAGGTCACCGCGGCGCGGGAAGTGGCGGTAGAGCGTCCGGATGCCCACCCCGGCGCGGCGGGCGATCTCCTCGAGTGACACCTCAGGGCCGTCGTCGGTGAAGGCCGCGTGGGCAGCTCGCACGATGCGTTCGACGTTGCGCGCGGCGTCGGCCCGCAGGTGCCGCTCAGTCTCTGTGGCCATCAGCAGAGCATATCAACTGGCAGGTTCCTGCCAGTTGTGCTAGCTTCTGCCCCACGAGGGGAACTGGCATCACACTGCCAATTGCTCGGGGAGGAGTCCGATGAAGGTGAACGTGGCCGCCGACAAGTGCGTCGCCGCAGGTCAGTGCGTGCTGCTCGCGCCGGACGTGTTCGACCAGCGGGACGAGGACGGCGTCGTCGTCCTGCTGGACGAGACTCCCGGCCCGGAGTCGCACGACGCGGTCCGGGAGTCGGCCATGGTGTGCCCGGCCGCGGCCATCCACCTGGCGGAGTCGTGAACCGGTTGGTGATCGTCGGGGCCTCGGCCGGCGGGCTGGCGGCGGCGGAGTCGTTGCGCCGGGCGGGATTCGAGGGCGTGATCACGCTCGTCGGTGACGAGCCTCGGCCGCCCTACGACCGGCCGCCGCTGTCCAAGCAACTGCTGACCGGGCAGTGGGCGCCGGCCAGGCTCGCGCTGCGTTCGGCTGACGACCTCGACGCGCTGGGGCTGGAGCTGCGGCTGGGCCTGCCGGCGACCGGGCTGGACCCGGGCCGGAAGAACGTGATGCTGGCCGACGACACCCGCGTCCCTTACGACGCTGTGATCATCGCGACCGGCGTCCGTGCTCGCCTCCTGCCCGGCGCCGATGGTCTGGCTGGAGTGCACACGCTGCGCACCCTGCCGGACGCGCTGGCGCTGAAGGAAAGACTCCGGCCGGGACGGCACCTGGTGATCGTCGGCGCCGGGTTCGTCGGCGCCGAGGTGGCCGCCACCGCCCGCGCTCTCGGGGTCCGGGTGACGTTGCTGGAAGCGGGGCCGACGCCGCTGGGACAGGCCGTCGGCGAGGAAGCCGGACGGTTCCTGACCCGGCTGCACCATGACCACGGCGTTGCCGTGCGCACAGGAGCCGTGGTCACCGAGATCCTCAGCGCCGAGGGCACGGTGACCGGCGTGCGTCTGTCCGATGCGACCGTCCTGCCGGCCGACGACGTGCTGGTGGCCATCGGCTCGGTACCCAACACCGAATGGCTGGCAGGCAGCGGTCTGGCCGTCGACGACGGACTGGTATGCGACCAGTTCTGCTCCGCCGCGGAGAACGTGTACGGGGTAGGTGACGTGGCCCGCTGGCACAACCCGCTGTTCGGCACCGCGATGCGGATCGAGCACCGCACCAACGCCGCCGAGCAGGGTATGGCCGTCGCCCGCAACCTCCTCGGCGAACCCCGCCCGTTCGCCCCCGTCCCGTACTTCTGGTCCGACCAGTACGACGTCAAGATCCAGGCCTACGGCCACCTGCGCGACCATGACGAGGCACTCGTCATGGACAGCGACTTCTCCCGGCGGCAGCTCCTCGTCGCCTACCGCAGAGGCGAGCGCGTCGCCGGCGTGCTCGCCATCGGCAAATCGCCCAAGATCCTGCGCGCCTGGCGCTCCCTCATCGCGGCCGGCAGCCCGTGGACCGCCGCTCTCACCAGCCCGACCGCCGCATGACCCAACAGGAGGTTTCCATGAGCACCGCGACCGATGCCAACGCCGCGGACCTTCCGATCTTCCCTGGCGATCGTGAAGCCCGCTGCCCGTTCAACCCACCCGCCGAGTACACGCGCTGGCGCGAGGAGGAGGGCCTGCGCCAGGTGAACTGGAACGGTCACACCGTCTGGGCGGTGAGCCGGTACGAGGACATCAAGACCGCCATGGCCCACCCGGCGATCAGCGCGGAGGTCCTCGGTGTGCTGCAGGGCCACGGGAAGCACGAGGGCCCCAACGCGCCGGAGACCTTCCCGAGGATGGACGATCCGGAGCACGCGCGGCTGCGCCGCATGCTCACCAAGGACTTCACGGTCAAGCGGGTCAACGCGATGCGCCCGGACATCGAGGCGATGGCGAACGAGTTCATCGACGCGATGGTGGAGAAAGGGCAGCCGGGTGATCTCGTCCAGGACTACGCGCTGCCCATCCCGTCGCTGGTGATCTCGCTGCTGCTCGGGGTGCCGTACGCCGACCACGGCTTCTTCCAGGGCATCACCGGCAAGCTGATGAACATGAACACCCCGCCCGAGGAGAAGCTGAAGGCCTCCCGGGAGTTCTTCGGCTACATGATGGAGCTGGTGGCCCGCAAGGAACGCGAGCCGAGCGATGACCTGATGAGCCGGGTGATCCGCGAGCACGTACAGACCGGGGAGCTGCGCCGGGAGACCGCGGCGATGAACGGGGTCATCCTGCTCAACGCCGGCCATGAGACCACCGCCAACATGATCGCGCTCGGCACGGTCGCGTTGCTGCAGAATCCGGACAAGGCGGCCGTGCTCCGCGACACAGACGACCAGAACGTGATCGCGAACGCCGTCGAGGAACTACTGCGCTACCTCACGATCGTGCACAGCCTCATCGCCCGGATCGCCAAGGAGGACGTCGAGATCGGCGGCACGCTCGTCCGGGCCGGCGAAGGACTGATCATGAACCTGCCGGCGGGCAACTGGGATCCCGCGTTCACCGACCGGCCGGAGGTCCTCGACCTCGACCGCCCTGCACGGGGGCACATAGCTTTCGGCTACGGCGTGCACCAGTGCATCGGTCAGACCCTTGCCCGCGCCGAGCTCCAGATCGCGCTGCCCACCCTGCTGCGCCGGCTTCCCGACCTTCGCCTCGCCGTCCCGATCGAGGAGATTCGCTTCCGCAACGACATGAGCATCTACGGCGTCCATGCGCTGCCCGTCGAGTGGTGAGGAGGAGGCGCGACATGACCGAACTCACCTTCGACGGCAGGACCGCCATCGTCACCGGTGCCGGCGGCGGGCTCGGCCGGGAGTACGCGTTGCTGCTGGCCGCCCGTGGCGCGAAAGTCCTGGTCAACGACATCGGCGGCTCGGTGACCGGCGACGGCCGCGACGTCGGTCCGGCCGAGACCGTCGCCGCCGAGATCCGCGCCCGCGGCGGCGACGCGATCGCGGACACCGGCGACGTGGCGACGCCGGACGGCGGCGCGGCACTCGTCCGCGCCGCGCTCGACACGTACGGCAGGATCGACATCCTCGTCAACAACGCGGGCATCCTGCGGGACGCGCTGCTCGAGGACACGACTCCCGACGTGCTGGACCCGGTCCTCGACGTGCACGTCAAGGCTCTGTTCCACGTGACCCGGCCGACGTGGAAGGTCATGCGCGAGCAAGGTTACGGCCGAGTCGTCAACACCACCTCGGCCGCCGGACTGCTCGGCAGCCCGCACAAGAGCAACTACGGCACCGCGAAGGCGGGAGTGGCCGGCTTCACCCGCGTCCTCGCCGTCGAGGGCGCCGAGCACGGCATCAAGGTCAACGCCATCGCCCCCATCGCCGCCACCCGCATGCTCGTCAGGCACCTCGGCGAAGGCTCCCGGCTCGACCCCGCGAACACGGCCATGGTCAACGCCGTCCTCGGCAGGCTCGATCCCGCGCTGGTGGCGCCGGTGGTGGCGTTCCTCGCGCACGAGGACTGCCCGGTCACCGGCGAGATCTACACCGCGGGCGCCGGGCAGGTCGCTCGCTTCTTCATCGGCAGGACACCCGGCTACCACCACCCGGACCTGTCCGTCGAGGACGTCCGGGACCACCTCGCCGAGATCCGCGACGAGACCGGCTACACCGTCCCGGCCGGTCCCGGCGAGGAGATCGCGCAGTTGCTGCGGGCCGTCACCCAACCGGGCCTCGTGCCCGAGTAGCGATGCGTACCGACGTAACCCTTGGGGAGGAGCCGACTCCCGTGCTCCCCCGGCGCACGAGGCCCACGCTCGTGCTCGCGTTCCTGGCGCTGGCCGGAGTGGTGTTCGCGATGCTGCAGTCGCTCGTCGCTCCGGCCCTGCCCGTCATCGCAGGCGAGTTGTCCGTGTCAACGGCGGACATCAGCTGGCTCGTGACCGCCTACCTCCTGGCCGCCGCGATCGCGACCCCGGTCGCGGGCCGGCTCGGCGACATGTTCGGCCGCCGCCGGGTACTGCTCATCGTCCTCGGCGTGCTCGCCGTCGGCACTCTGGTCGCCGCGCTGGCCGAGACTCTCGCTGTCCTGGTGACCGGCCGGGTACTGCAAGGGGCCGGGGGCGCGATCCTGCCGCTGGCGTTCGGCATCGTCCGGGACACGCTGCCGCCCAAACGGGTCGGCATCGCCGTCGGTCTGCTGTCGGCTCTGCTCGGCACGGGCGGTGGCCTCGGCACGGTGCTGGCGGGACCGATCGTCGCCACCCTGAACTGGCACTGGCTGTTCTGGTTCCCGCTGATCCTGATCGGTCTCGCCATGGCGGGGGTGGCGTTCGGTGTCCCGGCACTCCCCGTTCGCGCTCCGGGCCGCATCGACGTGCCGGGGGTGCTGCTGCTGTCCGCCGGTCTGGTCTGCCTGCTGCTGGCGCTCAGCAAGGGCGGCGGCTGGGGGTGGGCGAGCGGCCTGACGCTGGGCCTGTTCGGCGGGGCCGCCGTGACCCTGGCCATATGGGTCGCGGTCGAGTTGCGAGTCCGCGTCCCGCTGGTGGACATGCGCATGTTCGCCGGCCGGGGCGTGTGGACGACCAACCTCGCCGGCACCGCCTTCGGCGTCGTGACGTTCGGCTCGTTCCTCCTCGTGCCGCTGCTGCTCCAACTGCCCACCGCGACCGGCTACGGCCTCGGCAAGTCCGTCAGCGAAGCCGGCCTGTTCCTCCTGCCCGCGACCGTGGCGATGGTGGTGTTCGCGCCGCTGTCCGGTGCCCTGAACCGCCGCTTCGGCGCCAAACTCCCACTGGTGACGGGCATCCTCATGGCGACGTCCTCGTTCGCGCTGCTCGCCGTCGCTCACGACGCGGCGTGGCACATCCTCACCGCGGTCACCCTCATGGGCATCGGTATCGGTCTGGCGTCCGCCGCCATGACCAACGCGATCCTCGCCACCGTCCCGCCGTCCCAGACCAGCGTCGCCACGAGCATCAACACCCTCGCCCGCACCATCGGCGGCAGCATCGGCACCGCCGTCCTCGCCGCGGTCCTCTCCGCGAACACCTCCCAGGGCATCCCCACTGAGGCCGGGTTCACCGTCAGCTTCTGGATCTGCTCGGGTGTGCTCGTCCTCGCGGTCCTCGCCGCCCTCGCGCTTCCCACTCGCCGGCATCGTGACAACCCTGGACCTCGATCAGCGACACCCGTCGAATCGACATGACAACGAGGACGAGAACGGCGCGGTGGAGATGTTCGCATGGGGATGGCTGACCCGGACTGGCCGATCACGTCCGCAGTGGTACGGCGGCGATGCCGCCGCCGGAGCCGATCACCAGCGCGGGCGCCGATCTCCAGCGGGCCTGTCGGCCGTGGCGCCCGCCAGCAGGGCCGCACCCAAGGGGGTGATGGTGTGGAGGACCTGGGCGCCCGTCCTCCGGCTGACGATCAGGCCCGCCTCACGCAACACCTGGGTGTGCTGGCTCACGCCGGAGGCGTGGATCCGCTGGCGCCGAGCGAGCTCGCCGGTCGTCGCTCCGTCGACGGTGGCACGGAGGATGGCGGCGCGGGTGGGACCCAGCAGCCGGGCGACAGGAGCACCGGACGTCGGCAGCTCCTTCGTCGCCGCCGACGGCTGAAACCGCTGGATCGGATAGACCAGCACCTGCGGCAGTTCGGGATCCGCCAACGGCACGGGCGCCCCCCAGCAGAAGTACGAGGGGATCAGCACCATCCCTCGTCCCCCGAGATGCACGTCCCGGTCCACCGGATGATCCATCGACAGCACGGGCGGCTCCCAGCGCATGATCGGCCGGAAACCGGCCAGCATGCCGCCGGCCCCGCCGTCCAGGAACGCGCGTCCGCGTACCGCCCGGTCGGCATCCACCATGCTGTGGATGTCGGGCCAGTACGGGGCGATGGCCGTGTCGAAGTAGGTGTGCAGTCCGTGCTGCAGGTCGTGGAAGGCATCCCGACGGCCGTCGGCCAGTCCCCAGGCCCATGACGGCGTACCCGTCCTGCCCGCCAGCTTGTCCAGCTCCCGGCGGAGCAGTCGCCGTGGTGTGCTCAGTACGGCGTCCACCCCCGCGTCCAGCCCGAGAACGCCGTCAGGCGGGGTGAGGAAGTCGGGGAAGTAGGAGGAGGTGCTGGGGAAGAGCGGCGCGAGGACCCGTCGCACCGCGGCCGTGCCGCCCGTCCTGGCCAGATCGTGCCGGGTACGGCTCCGCCAGACGGCGAACGCGCTTCCGCCCCTGCGCCCCACCAGGCGGTACATGCTCAGCGCGATCTCCCACAGTGGATCCGCCGTCGTGGCGATCCGCGTCCGCGCAAGGTCCTCACTCGTGAAATGGATCCGCAACATTCGACTTCGCTGTTCACGCTGGGCTTTTCAGTCATGACTGCAGAGCGTGGACGCTTGTCACACCCACGAACATGATTATTGACAAACGGGGTGAAAATCGTAAAGGGCCATCCATGACCGTGCGGTTCCATGTTCTCGGGCAGATCGAGGTGACCGTGCACGGGGACGTGGTGGATCTGGGCTTACGCCAGCGCGATTCGCTCGCGCTGCTGCTGCTTCGTGCCAACCGCACGGTCACCGTGGACCAGCTGGTCGAGGTGTCCTTCGCCGATCCGGTGCCCGAGTCGGCCTGGCGGCAGGTCCGGAACACCGTGGGACGGCTGCGCAGGACCTTGGCCGCGGCCGGCTGCCCCAGCGTGATCAGGACCAGGCCGGGCGGCTATCTGCTCGAGACCGGACCGGAAACCCTTGACCTGCTCGAATACGCCGGCCACGTCGAGGCGGGCCGCCGCGCCGCCGCCGAGGGCCGGCATGCGCAGGCTGTCACGTCCCTGCGGGCGGGGCTGGCGCTGTGGCGGGGTCCCCTCCTTTCCGGCATCGACGCCACCGTCCTGGAGGCGGAGAAGACCGGCATGGAGGAGGCCCGCCTGGCCGTTCTGGAGGAGTGCCTGGAGCTGGAGTTGCGCCTCGGCCGGCACCGCGAGCTGCTGTCTGAGCTGGCCACGCTGACCGGCGAGCACCCCATGCGCGAGCGGATGTGGGAGCTGCGCATGCTGGCCCTCTACCGGTGCGGCGCCAAGGCCGACGCGCTGGCGCTCTACCAGGCCGCCCGCCGAACCTTCGTGGAGGAGCTCGGACTCGAGCCCGAGCCACGCCTGGCGCGGTTGGAGCAGGCCATTCTCATCGGTGATCCCTCGCTCGACCTCGACCGGAAGCCCGATCGGCCCCGCCCGGGTCAGTTGCCGCCCGACGTACCGGACTTCACCGGGCGGGATCGGGCTGCGGCCGAGTTGGAGGCGGCGCTGCGGCCGGAGGTCGGGCCCGCGGTGGCCGTCCTGATCGTCACGGGCAAGGCCGGGGTGGGCAAGACCACACTGGCCTTGCACATCGCGCACCGCGTGCGGGCGCGGTTTCCGGACGGCCAGCTGTTCGCCCGGCTGCGTGCCGTACAGGATCGGCGGGTGGTGCCCGGGGAGGTTCTCGCGCAGTTCCTGCGCGCGCTGGGTGAGCCGGTGCAGGACCTTCCCGCCGACGTGCACGAGCGTGCGGCCAGGTTCAGGGAACTCCTGTCGGAGCGGCGCGTCCTGGTCGTGCTGGACGACGCCGTCGACGAGGCGCAGGTGCGGCTCCTGCTCCCGGGCGGCGCGGGCTGCGCCGTGCTGGTGACCAGCAGATCGAGACTGTGCGCCCTGCCCAGCACCGGCCGCGTGGAGCTGGGGGAGCTCGAAGCCGCCCAGTCCGTACGGTTCCTCGCCAAGGTCACGGGCACTCACCGTCTGCGGGCCGAACCGCAGGCCGCGGACGAACTCGTGCGGCTGTGCGGGAACCTGCCCCTGGCGCTCAGGATCGCCGGTGCCCGGCTCGCCGGCCGGCCGCACTGGCGGATCGGTCACATGGTGGAGCGGCTCAGCGACGGGCGGCGGCGGCTCGACGAACTCGCGCACGGCGATCTGGAGGTGCGCAGCAGCATCGCGCTGTCGGCTGAAGGGCTCGACCCGGCCGCGCTCCGACTACTCTCGGGACTCGCGCTGACCGACACCCCGGACCTGCCCGGCTGGACCGCGCTCGCCGCGAACGGGTCGCCCGACCTCGTCGACAGCCTGGTCGACGCCCAGCTCCTGCAGGTCGCCGGGCCCATGCGGTACCGCTTCCACGACCTGGTCCGCCTGTACGCCCGTGAGCTCGGCGAGCCCGAGGCCGTCCCCCGCGTGCTCGCCGGCTGGCTGGCGCTGGTCGAACGGGCACATCGCGCGGTCTACGGCGGCGACTACGCGGTCCTGCACGGCACCGCCGCCCGATGGCAACCACCGGGCCAGGACATCGTCGACACCGAACCCCTGGCCTGGTACGAAACCGAACGCCCGAACATCGTCGCCGCCGTCCGCCAAGCCGCCGCACTCGGGCTCGACGAACTGTGCTGGGACCTGGCGGTCAGCGCGGCGTCGCTGTTCCAGACCCGCGGACACTACGACGAATGGGAGGAAACTCACCGCGTCGCGCTCGCCGCCACCCGCGCGGCCGCCAACACCCGCGGCTCCGCCGCCCTGCTCACCGGGATCGGCCTGCTGGAGGCGTACCGGCACCGGTACGGATCGGCCGCCGCCGCCGTGGAGGAGGCCCTGGAGCTCTTCGAAAGCTGCGGCGACCGGCACGGCTGGGGCCTGGCGAACGGGGTGGCCGCGTTCACCGCAGGCATGCGAGGCCTGTACGCCGAGGCCGTCGAGCAGTGCGAGCGCGCCCTCCACGCGGTACGCCAGGTCGGCGACGCCGGGGCGGAGATCCTCGTGCTGCGCCTGCTGGGCCAGCTCCTGCTGGACGTCGGCCACCTCGACTCCGCCCGCCCGTACCTGGACAAGGCCCTTGCCGCGAGCCGGGCCGTCGACCCGCACATCCATCCAGAAGTCGCCTACCGGATCGGCGAGCTGCTCCTCGCCTCAGGACGGCTGGAGGAGGCGGAGCAGGCGTTCACCGACCTGCTCGCCACCGTCATCGGCCTCGGCGACCAGCGGGGCGAGGCTTTCGCCCGCTACGGCCTGGGCTGTCTGCACATCGAGCGGGATCGTCTCGCCGCAGGTGAGGAATACCTCCATCACGCGATCGAGCTGGCCGGTGTCGTCGACGAGCCTCTGGCAGAGGCCAAGGCGTGGCTGGCGCTCGGCGCGGCGAGCAGGTTGCGCCGTGACCACGAAGGGGCGCTGCACAGGTTCGGCCAGGCCGAGCGGCTCGCACAGGCCATCGACTCGCCGATCTGGCAGGCCCGCGCCCTGCACCAGGTGGCCGAGGTGCACGACGAGCGTGGCTGTGAGCCGTCGGCCGCCGCGGCCCGTTCCCGGGTACGCGATCTCATCGCCGCCGTCGGGGGCGTTGCCCCCGACATCGAAGCGGGAGTCCCCGCCCGGCGGGTCCATCGGACACGCCGGGCGGGCTGAGCGAACTCACTACCACTCGACCGGCGCGTGCCAGTCCGTTGCGGGTCTGAATTCCATGATCACTCCTCCTTTCCTGCGTACTCGTAGGTGTGCCGGGTCGCCCGCCGCCAGGCGACGCCGGCAGGAACGGCGGCCAGCACTCCGACCGCCGCGAACGTCACGATGCTCGCCGCAGGTCCAACCGCCTCGGCGAGCAGGCCGGAGCCCAGGATCCCGAGGCCTTGCGCGGCGAACAGCCCCGACGCCGCGATTCCGACCGCTTGACCGCGGTACTCGACGGCAACTGCCATGACGAACGTCGCGTTCGCGACCACCTGGTAGGCGGCGAAGACCCCGGACAGCACGAGCAGCACCAGCGACGACCAGACCGGCGGCTCGAACACCATCGCCAGCAGAGGCACACCGGTGAGCACCGTCAACGGGCCCAGTAACCGGGACCGGAGCTCGGCCGCCACCAGGCGGGTGAGCAGCAGGCCGCCGACTGCCGAGCCGACCGACTCGGCGGCCAGGAACAGGCCGGCGGCCACCGTTCCCGCGCCGATCTGACCCGCGTACGGGACCGCGAGGCCGAGCGGCGCGACGTAGAAGCCGTAGGTCCAGGCCAGCGACACCAGCGCGCGTAGCTTGCAGTCGCGCCGGACGAGCCGCATCCCTGCCCGGGCCGAGCTCAGCATCGTCGCGTCCCGCCTGCTCGCGGGGCGCGGCCGGAGGCCGAATCGGAACAGCAGCGCGGAGACGGCGAACGTGCCCGCGTCCACCAGCAGCGCCATGTGCGGCCCAGCCGCGCTCACCAGCACACCGCCGAGGGCGAATCCGCCGAAGTAGGAGATCTGCGCGGCCGTGGACATCACCGCGAGCCCCATCGTGTAGCGATCGCCGGTGAGCATGACCGACATGTTCGCCGACCGCGCGGCGCGCGCCGGCGCGTTCGCCGCCTGCACCAGGAACACGAGCAGCCACAGCACGGGCAACGGCACACCGGGGATCGCGACGGCGGCGATGAGCGCGGCCCGGACGAGGTCGCACGCCACCATCACCTCCCGTCGCGGATACCGGTCCGCGAGCCCGCTCAGCAGCGGGCCGCCGAGCAACTCGGGCACGTACGTGAGCGCGACGCTGATCGCGGTGAACACCGGCGAGCCGGTGCCGGCGTAGACGAGGATGGCGAGAGCCAGCCGCGCGACCTGATCGCCCGCGGTCGAGAGACTCTGGGCCGCCAGCAGCACGCGGAACTCCCTCACCGCGAACACCTCACGAAAACCCGGCGGACGCTGTCCCATGTTCGCCTGCCCCCAAACGCCGATGCGCTCCGAGCGGCAGCATCGCCCGCCGCTGTCATATCGGCGTCATAACCCTGCGGCTATGACGCGGCTATGACGCCTCCCGACGACTCTGGGCAGCAATCCAGATCCGCTCCAGACAGGGGGAGAAACATGCGAATCGTCACCGGAATTGTCGCCGCAGCCATGGGTGTCGCGCTGCTGATCGGCCCGACGGCTCAGGCCGCGTCCGCGGCCTCGGACAGGGGCGGGCTCGGCGGCAGCAGCGGGCTCGGTCCGAGCAGCGGAATCGGCGGGGGCAAGGGGTACAGCCGGGGCAACGCGGGCAGGTTCGGCGGCTAGTCATTGCTCCATCGTGCGGCCCGTTGTGAGTGGCGGGGGCGGGCAGCCATCCCGCTCCCACGACGCAGGGATCCCAGCGGGCCGCACAAGTAGCCCGGTAACCGGCGGTGCCGGGGAGCCCGCCTGGTCACGCCTCTGAAGCCGAGCCCGGGATCCGAGTCTCGGCCTGCCTGCGTGGAGCTGGCCGTGTCGACCATGACGTCCGCCCCTGGCTCCGACGCATGGGCATTACGGGGACCATCGCCGGCGTGATGAACACCTTCCGAAGGCGTGTCTCAAAACTTCCGAACCTCTCCACAGAAAGGGTTACGCATGCGTATCCGATTGTCGGCCCGTCGCGCTCTGGCACGGGTGCTGGCCGTCACGGTCGCCGCCACTTCCGGTCTGGTCATCGTGTCTTCCAACGCCGCGGCTCCTGCTCAAGCCTCCACCATCAGACAGCGGATGGTGGAGATAGGGAACCGCGAATACAAGGACGACAGCAGGAATCACGAGATCGGCGGTCACAACTGCAACTTCTATTCGGGTCAAATGGGCGCGGGTGACCCCTGCGGCACGCAAGGCTGGCGCGCGACCGACTGGTGCGCGCATTTCGTCAAGTACATATGGCGCGAAGCGGGCGGCGTCGAGGACGTCGAGACGATCGGCGGCCGCGTCATCAATTTCAAGGAGTACGGCGAGCAGCATGGGACATGGCATCCGATCGGTGACGGATACTCGCCCCGGCCCGGCGACGCCGCCGTATATCCGGACACCGACAATAATGGTTTTCCAGAACACATCGGCATGGTCCTCGCCAACTCCGGCGGAGTCGTCACCACCGTCGAGGGCAACATCCCCGACCGGATCGGCCTGCGGGAGAACTCGCGGCTCATGGGATACGTGTCGCCTGTCATCCCCGACGACAAGAACAGGATCCCGGACGTGAGCGGTGACGGCTTCGCCGACATTCTCGCGACCAGGCAGGACGGCACGCTGCACTATTTCGCGAACAACTTCAACGTCTCACAGACGGCCCCGTACGGAAACAGCCGTCAGATCGGCAGCGGCTGGACCGACATGAAACATGCCGCACTCGGTGACGTCAACGGCGACGGCTACGCCGACATCCTCGCGATCAAATCAGACGGGACCCTGCGCTACTACGGCAACAACTTCAAAGCCTCCCCCACCGCCCCTTACGGCAACGGCTACCAGGTCGGCAGCGGCTGGGCCGGCATGACCCACTTCGCTGCCGCAGACGTCAACGGCGACGGCTACGCCGACATCCTCGCCGTCGACGAAACGGGAAACCTCCGCTACTACGGCAACAACTTCAACGTCTCCCCCACCGCGCCCTACGGCAACGGCTACCAAATCGGAACCGGCTGGGCCGACATGAACCACCTCACCGCCGCAGACGTCAACGGCGACAGCTACGCGGACATCCTCGCCATCAAACCAGACGGGACCCTGCGCTACTACGGCAACAACTTCAAAGCCTCCCCCACCGCCCCTTACGGCAACGGCTACCAAATCGGAACCGGCTGGGCCGACATGAACCACCTCACCGCCGCAGACGTCAACGGCGACAGCTACGCGGACATCCTCGCCATCAAACCAGACGGGACCCTGCGCTACTACGGCAACAACTTCAAAGCCTCCCCCACCGCCCCTTATGGCAACGGCTACCAAATCGGCAGTGGCTGGAGCGCCATGACCCACGTCCTCTGACCGACCTGGGTCGGCATCGGTGGTGCCTTACAAGGTGATACCGGTGAGGTTTCATGAGTGGCTGGGCGGCGCAAACGGTCGCGTTTTCGCCGCCCAGCGCGCTCCCGTAGGACGGATGGATGGCGAAGTTGCGGGTGGCGGGTGTGCCGACGACCGCTGGGGATGGCGGGCTTCGAGGACGCCCCTGATTTCGTCCAACGCCTGAGCGCTTGCCTCCGCCGAGGGTCCCTGCTCGAATTCGCCGGCCTTCGACGCCTCCTGCCGAGCTCGACCGTACCGCCCTCGGCCTTTCGCTCGGCGCGTAGCTCCGGCTCGTCCTCTGCGGCGGCGGCCAAGACCGCGAACATGAACCGGCCTTCCTCGGTGTCCAGGTCAAAGTCCTCGGTCAGCGAGACGACCCAGCTCGGTGACCACGGTCGGCACGCGCGCTGCCGAGCGGCCCCACCGGTGATCTTGCTGGTTGCCTGGTCAGTCGGCGGAGTGCTGGAAGCCGCGCAGCATCGCGGTGACCCCCATCTCGAAGTGGTCGTCGAGGGTGGTGGCGTCGGCGGCTTCGGCGAGCACGTTGTAGTCGGGACTGCCGGGCCGCGGTTTGCGGCTGCGCCGCTCCGCGCCGAGCCGGGTCACGGCGATGGCCAGGGCGTGGCCGATGGTGAACTCGCGCAGGCAGCGTGCTATGCGCAGGGCGAGCGCCGGGGGGATGCCGTCGGCATGGAGTTTGGTGAGCATCTTGACGCCGGTGTCGATGGAGGCGGGCGAGCGCACCGGCCGGGTCGCGAACACCTGCACGGCGTGGGGGTGGCGCAGGAGGGTGTCGCGCAGCCGCAGGCAGTATTCGCGCGCCAGGTCCTGCCAGGGGCCGTCCCAGGGCAGGGTGTCGACGTCGATCTCGGTGAACAGCGCCTCGGCGACGCCGTCGAAGAGCGCCTCCTGATCGTCGTAGTAGCGGTAGGCGGCCATCGGGTCGAAGCCGACCGCGGTGCCGAGCTTGCGCATGGAGAACTTGCGCAGGCCGTGGGCGTCGATGAGGGCGAGAGCGGCGACGGCGAGGTATTCGCGGGTGAGAGTGGGCCGGGTGGGCGGCTCCGGCAGCGTACCCGGCGGTCTGGGGTCGGCCGTCATGCTGCGAAGCCCTCCAGGATCGTGGTGAGTGTCTTGGTGAATTCCTCCGGGTGCTGCATGTACGGGACGTGGCCGCCGGGGAACTCCTGGCAGAGTATGCCAAGGCGCTCGGACAGCACGTGCGCGGGAGTGTAGTAAGGCTTGCCGACGCTGTCGCGCCCGGTGGCCAGGCACCACGGCGCCGTGGTGGCGGCCAGCGCGGACAGGTCGGGCTGGTAGTCGAAGCAGAAGGCGGGTAGCTCGCGGCGCAGCATGAGCTCCGCGTTGTGGAGTTGACGGGTCATCGCATCCGGTTCGCGCCGGGTGAGCCTCCGCGCCAGGTCGCCGGCGGCGAGCATGAGTTGGGTGCCGGCGGCGATGACGGTCTGGCCGGTGGGCGACAGGAAGATGCGCGGGGGGTCGGGCAGCGTCATCGCGCCGAAGGCCGCGAAGGCCCGCATCAGGTGCCCGTCCTGGCCGAGGCGGCCGATGTGGTCGATTTCCCGCCGTTCGGCGGAGTCGGCCGGCAGGAGCTGGACCAGCGGCGCCTCGTGCACGACGGCGCCCAGCAGGCGGCCGGGATGCCTGATCACCATCTCCAGGGCGATGATCGCGCCCCCGCTGTTGCCGAAGACGTAGGCGCGTTCGAGGCCGTGGTGGTCGAGGACGGCGACCGCGTCGTCCGCCTGCGTTGCAGGCGTGATCGAGGCGTCGGGGTAGGTGAACGGGCTGCGTGAATTGCCGCGCCGATCGTAGGTGATCACGGTGTACGTCCGCGTCAGCAGCGGGACCACGTCCGCATACATCCCGGCATCGCCTCCGCCGCCGGAGATCAGCAGCAGCGGGGGCCCGTCACCGGCAAGTTCGACGTGTAGCCGAGCTCCGGGCACCTCAACCGTGTCGCTCGTCATGGCTCTCCTTCCTGATGACGCCAAGCACGCGTCTACACTGTAGCGCGTGTCTACACCGTAGACAGATGGGACAGCCGAGAGCACCGCCGCGATCGCCCTTGCCGGGCCGCTGCTGACCTGCCCGATCTCGCGGCGAACGACAGGAGGGCTGCCGTCGTGTTCCAGGGATTCAAGGCGAGTGGGACACCGCAGCACTACGATCTTGATGGTCTCCCACCCCCTGTGAAAGAGGCCACCAGTGGTCACGCGCTCCGAACTCGTCCGGGTCTTCGGCACGGACGGCATCGTCACGCTCGACCGCGACCAGGTGGAGGAGCGCGGCTTCCGGCCAGCGGACGTTGAGCTGCTGTGCGAGGTCGGCCTGCCGGTCACCGCCGACATTCTCTTCACGATGCACGTGGACGGTCCGTTCGATGCCTTCACGGTCTTCGATGCCGAGACCCCGAACCGACCCGCACGCTTCATGATCCTCGGTAAGGGCCGTACCGACGACCGGATCCGCTACGCCGTGGAGCTGGAGAGCAGCAACGTCTACCTGCTCGCGCTGGAGGACGGCGTGCCCACTCCCGAGCCCGAGACCATCAACACCTCGCTCGGCGCGTTCGTGGAGTTCCTGTACCGAATCGAGCTGTGCGCGCAGGAAATGGGCGGGGCGGACCTCGAAGAGTCGCGCGCGTACCTCGAGAAGCTCGTCGCCGACCTGAGGACACATGACGAGCGCGCTCTCGCGCCGGACACGTTCTGGGGCGGGCTGATGGACGCCTACCTTCACGGCGGTGTCCCCCGATGGCGCAAAGGCAGCCGACAGGCGATCGTCACCGCGTTGGAGGCGCACCTCCCCGATGACGAGCCGCTGCGCTGGGCGACCAACATCCCGGTGGGTGAGGGCGTCCAAGAGCTGAGCGCGCACCGCGCGGACGGCTACTGGCTGCTCGTCACGTGGGGTTTCAGCGACCTGGACGGTCTGCTCGACGTCGACCCCGAACCGGGTGCCGGCGGCCTCGGTTTCGAGCTGACGATGCGCGTCCCGCGCGACGAAGGCGACGAACTGCCGCCTAGCTGGGCACTGGCGACACTGCAGAATCTCGGCACGTACGTGTTCGGCGAGGGCTACCCGTTCGCCGATGGGCACCGGATGGGTGTCGGCGGGCAGCTCGGCCCCGAGACCAGCAGACTCAACGCGCTGGTCTTCGTCACCGACCCGCACCTGGGCGTGATCGATGCCCCTGACGGCCAGGTCGCGTTCATCACCGCCGTGGGCGTCACCCGCGAGGAACTCGCCGAAGCGAAGGCCACCAGCAACGACGCGGTGCTCGCCCGCCTCACCGGGGCGAACGGTGTCCCGCTCACCGACGTCACTCGGTGAGCCACGATCGACGTCGATGGCGACCCTTCATCATGAGGAACCGCCGGAGTCCCCAAGCGGCCCTCCGAGAAGTGGATCCGGCCTGCCCCAGCGCAAGACGGTGACCTCGGTGCTCGGGTCGCCGGCCCGCGACAGGCCCTCGGCCGCCTGGCCGCGGACGTCGCCCGTGGCCGGCGCGCAGCGTAACGCGATCTCGTGCGTGGTGTGCCATTCGTCGTCGAGGCCGCGGGTCTCGAACAGGTGCATGGCGGTGGAGGCCAGCTCCCGGCACAGCGGGCCGGCGCCCAGGGCGGCGCTCTGTCGTACGGCGGCGACGATGCCGGCGCGCTCGGCGTCCACCCAGTCGAGCGGGTCGCGGCGGACATGGCGGTCGGCGGCCTTCGCCTCCGGTGACCCGAGCGGGCCGCGGCCGTGCGGCAGCCGGTGGTCGCCGCCGCACAGCCGGATGTGCGCTTGCCGGGTCAGGGCGAGCCAGGCGCTCAGCGCGCGGCGCAGGGCGGCGTCGCGCTCGTGTTCGCTCTCGTCGGCTTCGGCGCACTCGCGGGCGTAGACGCGAGTCAGGTCGTGGAAGCGGAACCGGGTCCGGCCGGAGGGGTCGCGCCGGGCGTCGAGCAGGCGTACGTCCACGAGCTCCTCGAGGAGGTCCTCGGCCTCGGCGTCGGGCAGGTCGAGCAGGGCGGCGGCCACCCAGGCCGCGAAGTCCGGCGCCTCCAGCGTGCCGAGCAGGCGGAACAGCCGCCGCGCCGGGGCGGTCAGCCTGTGGTGGCCGACCGCCAGGCTGGCGCGTACCGTCTGGGAGCCGTGCGAGAGCTGGCTCAGCCGGTCGCGGGTGTCGCTCAGCCGCGTGACGAGCTGGGCCAGGGCCCAGTGCGGGCGGGCGGCGAGCCGGATGCCGGCGATGCGCACCGCCAGGGGCAGCCCGCCACACCATTGGACGAGCAGGTCGGCGTCCGCGGGCGCCCCGGCTGCGCGCTCGGCGCCGATCAGGCCGCGCAGCAGTTCGAGCGAGTCGCCGGGCGGCATCACCGGCAGGTCGATCAGCCGTGCCGCGGGCAGGGCGGTCAGCCGGCGCCGGGCGGTGACCAGCACCGCGCATTCTGGCGTGCCCGGCAGCAGCGGCTGGATCTGGCTCTCGTCGGCGGCGTCGTCGAGCACGACCAAGTAGCGGCCTTTGGCGAGGATGCTGCGGTACAGCTCGGCCCGCTGGTCCAGACCCGCGGGGATGGCGGTGCCGTCCACGCCGAGCGCGCGCAGGAACCGGCCCAGCGCCTCCTCCGGATCGACGGGACGGGCGTCGCCGCCGCGCAGGTTGACGTAGAGCTGCCCGTCGGGGAACTCCGGGCGGACCTGATGCGCGGCATGTACGGCGAGGGTGGACTTGCCGATGCCGCCCTGACCCGAAACCACGCACAGCGGCAGGGGCGTTTGATCGCCGCCGGGGCACAGTGCCTCGACCGCCGCCGCCAGCTCGTCCTGCCGGCCGACGAAATCGGCGATGTCCGCCGGCAATTGGCAGACACCTCCTTCGATCGGCGCGCGGTCAGGCTCGCCGCCCAGGACCGCGACCCGCAGCCGCCGCGGATCCCGGCCCGGCCCGATGCCCGGCTCCTCCACCAGCACGCCCCGCGCCCGCTGCTCTTCCTGCGCCAGGGCGAGCATCAGCAGGTCCCCGGCCTGCTCCTCCCACGGCTGGTCGCCGATGACCTCTTGGGCATGACCGAGACCAGGCGTCGTCTCGGCGCGGTCGAGCCGGTCCTGTGTGCCGCGGCCCGGCGCCCCCTCCAAGGGCGCGGCGGCAGGCTCCGGCCCGCCCTTCTCGGCCGCGAACCGGGCGAGCCGCGCTTCCTGGTCGATCGTGAGCGGATCGGCTTCTTCGGCGTCGCCCGAAGAGTTGAGCTCCGGGGGAGCCTGGCCCATCGGCGATGCGCGCCTGGCCGTAGGTTCGGTGCCTGCGAGGACCGCGACGTGGAGCTGCTGGAGTTCTTCACCCGGCTCCACACCGAGCTCGTCGACGAGCACCGATCGGGCGCGCCGAAAGGACTCAAGGGCTTTGTCGCGTTGCCCCGCTCGTGCGTACCCCAGCATGAGCAGCCACCAGGCGTGCTCGTTCATCGGCTGCTCGGCGACAAATGGACGCAGGTCCTCGATCACTTCCTTGGGCCGGCCGAGGGCGAGTTTCGTCTCGGCCCAGTCGAGTCTCGCGATGGCAAGTCGCTCCTCCAGTCCGGTGACCTGAGCGGCCAGGAAACCGGCGAGCCAGGTATCTTCCGCGGGCCTCCCACGCCACAATGCGAGAGCTCTGTGAAACTGCCGGTCCGCGGCGTGCAACTCTTCCTGTGCGGCATGGCTGCGGGCCGCACCTATCGCCTCCTCGAACTGCAGGAAATCCACTTCCGCGACGTCCGCCTCGAGAAGGTATCCATGCTCTTTGGTGAGCAGTCTCGAGCCGAATGGCGCCACTCTTCGTAACTGAGCGATGTAGGTGTGCAAGTTATGGACGGCCGAGGCGGGAGGGGTGTCCCACAACGCCTTCACCAGCCGTTCCTTGGACACCCGGGTGTTGACGTTGATGACCAGAGCGGCGAGCACCGCCCGCTGCTTGCCGTTGAGATGGACCGGCCGCCCGTCGGCCCCGCACACCTGTACCGGCCCCAGAACCTTGATCGTCATGTCCACCTAGGTGATTCCTCTCCAGCGGCAGTTTTACGCGAAGAGCGGGTGGATGAATAAGCGTGGTTTGCGCAGGCAACTCGGCGTTCCCGGACGACCCGTCGGCGGGTGGGCCGGGAAACCCCGGCCCACCCCCGATGGGAATGGCGGCTTGCTCAGATTCCGTCGATCAGCCGGATGGCGATGTCCGGGCTGAACGTTCCGGCGGGCACGTTCGGCGCGATGCCGCAGTTGCCGTCCGAGTCGCCGGGGACCTTGACCCAGAGCAGCATCTCGGCGCCGCCGCCGACCTGCGCGGTGGTGCCGAGCTTGCGGCCCGACGGGTTGCACCATTCGCCGTTGGAGCCGTTGCCGTTGCGGCTGGTGTCGATCACGAATTTGGCGGTGCCGCCGAGCGCGGAGTTGATCGCGTTGGCGTAGGTGGTCGACTGGCTGGTGGTGTAGTAGTTGGAGACATTGACCGAGAAGCCGCGGACGTTGGCGACGCCCACGCTCTGCAGCCGGGATGCCATGGTCGCCGGTGCCGTCCAGCCGGCGTTGCCGGCGTCGAGGTAGGCCCAGGTGTTGGCGGCCTTGTCGCGGAACTGCTCGGTGGCGTAGGTCAGCATGCGGATGCGTTCCTGCCGGGCCGTCTCGCTCATGCAGTCGAAGTCGCCCAGCGAGTCGGGCTCGATGACGACGACCGCGGGGCGGTTGCCGATGCCGGAGGCGAACGCGGAGATCCACGTCTTGTACGCGGCTTCGGTGCCGGCGCCGCCGCCGGAGTGGCCGCCGCACGCGTCGCGGCCGGGGATGTTGTACGCGACCAGGACCGGCAGTTTGTCGGCGCTGTCGGCCGCGCCCACGAAGCTGGAGACGGCGGCGGCGATGTCACCGCTCCAGTTGCCGAACCACCGGGCCATCGGCTTGGAGCCGATCGAGGACTGGATCCGGGCCGCCCGGGAGTCGCCGGAGTTGTTCCTCACCCAGACCGCGGGGTTGGAGTTGGGGTCGACGTAGAAGCCGCTCGTCATGCTGATCGGACCGGACCCCGACGTCGTCTCGGTGAGGGAGACGTTGTCGAGGTAGACGGTGTGGGCGGCGTTCTTGCCGAGCTGGAACGACACCTGTCCGGCCGCCGTGCTCAGGCTGGAGGTGAAGGGGAAGCTGAAGCGCTTGCTCGTCGTGGTGAGCGCGATCGGCTGCGTCAGGGTGTTGGTGTACGGGCTGTCGGCCAGTTGCACGGTGGTGACCGCGCTGACCGAGGCGGAGGCGGTGGCGTCGAAGGACAACGTGTAGGACTTGCCGCTGGTCAGGGCGATGTTGTTCTGGGCCACCATGGCGTCCCACGGGTTGGCCGTGCCACCGGTCACGTTGACGCGCAGCCGCCCCGTGTCCACCGCCATGGAGGTGTTGGCGGAGTTCCACCATGGCGTGGTGCCGGAGCTGAAGGTGCCGTTGACCACCAGCTCGGTCGCGGCTGTGGCGGGCGTCGCGACGGCCACCGACAGGGCGGTCACCGTTGCGGCCGTGATGGCCGCCAACCGGGTTAATACTCGCATGTACTGCTTTCCTTTCTGGGATCCCCTGTCACAGGGAGTCGGCGAAGGCGGCGATCCAGGCGAGGGATGAGTTCCAGTTGATCGCCACCTCGTTGGTGGACCAGGAGCCGATGTCGTCGATGTAGCACTTGGCCGGTGCGCAGCCGGCGAGGTTGCGCTGGGCGACCGGGTCCTGGAGACCGGAATTGGGGCCTCCGGCCAGGGAGCCGGGGGCGGGGTTGGGCAGGCTCGGGTCGATCTGGTGGGCCCAGAATCGGTGGTGCTGGTTGTGGCTGGCCCGCTCGCCGTACCCGGTGACGTAGGACTGGTTGAGCGCGTTGCGCCCGAGCAGGTAGTCCATCGACTCCAGGACCGCTTGGCGGTAGCGGCGGTCGTGGGTGAGGTCGTAGGCCGTCGCCATGATCACTGCGCTGTTGGTCGTGGCGCTGGTGGAGCCCCAGACGTACGTGCCGTCGGCCGGAAGGTAGGGGTTGGCGTACCCCTGGGCGTTCATGTCGCGCACGTAGCCGTCGGCCACGGACAGCACCCGCTTGCGCGCGGCGGCGAACATGGCGGAGGGGAAGCGGCCGGGCAGCCGGGCGACGGCCAGGTCGGCCAGCGCGCCGGTCGACTGCCAGGAGAACCCGTCCGCGGTCAGTTTCGTGGTGACGAAGGGCAGGTAGGAGCGCTTGCCGGTGGTCGCGTACAACTCGGCGGCGGCCCAGGAGAACTCGTCGGAGACGTCGGTGTCGTCGTAGGCGCCCCCGCCCTCGCCTCCCGGTGGTGCGAAGAGGTCGGGATGCGCGCGGGCCGCACGCCAGGCGGTCTCGGCGGCCTCAAGGCAACGCCGGGCGAACGCGCGGTCCCATGCCTTCCAGATCCGGGCACACTGGGCGCCGGCGGCGGCGAGGTTGAGCGTCGCGGCGGTGGAAGGCGGATAGAGGTAGCGCGGCTGTGCGTCCAGATGCGGGATCGTCGGGTGTCCGGTCCACGCGGCGTCGTGCACCTTGTGGTGGACCAGGCCGCTGCCGGGCACCTGCATGCGGAGCAGGAACTCCATCTCCCAGCGGGCCTCGTCGAGCACGTCCGGGACGCCGTTGCCGGCCTCGGGGATGCGCAGCAGGCCGTCGCGCATCCCCTCCCGGTCGCCCTGCCCGCGCGAGCGCTCGTAGAGATCCATGAGCTGCCAGGCGGCCAGAGCGCCGTTCACGACGTATTTGCCGTGGTCGCCCGCGTCGTACCAGCCTCCGCGCACGTCCAGCGTGTGGTCGCAGGCGCCGGGCAGGCACGGGACGCGGGTGTCCCCCTGGTTCGGTGCGACGCCGAGGTGCCCGGCGGGCCTGGCGTAGGCGTCGCCGACGTACTCGGCCTCGATCGGGATGCCGCTGCGGTTGTGGTAGAAGTACGCCAGCGCGTCCCTGCGCAGCCCGTCGTACACGTCGTCGCCGATCTCGAACGGCAGGCTGACCTGGTCGCCGACCGCGAGCGTGTAGCCGGTGCCCGCCTTGCGGACCGACGAGAAGTCGGCCACGTGCACCTGGTCGCCGGACATCGCGTCGGCGCCGTGCACCCGGGTGCGGCCCTGGGCCACGGCGGCGCCGCTCGGGTCGAGCAGGCGCCAGTCCAGCGGCTGCGTCCCGGGGTTGACGATCGTGGCGCGCTTGGGGCCCGAGATCGCGTAGCCGTGCTGGTTGACCCGCACCGGCGAGCCCAGGTCCCGGACGCCACCGGGTGGGAGCACCCCGCCGACCAGGGAGATCTCGTCCAGGCAGAGCGTGTACGGCTCCGTCGCGCCGCCCATCTGGAAGGTCACCTGTCCGTGCGCGTCCGAGACGTTCGACGTCGCGGTGTACTCGAACGTCCGCGGCGTGGCCGTCAGCTCGGGCCGCCGGTCCAGAGGCGTGGTGTACGGCGGGCCGGCGAGCTGGACGGTGGTGCGGATGGTGACGTCCCGGCTGGCGGAGGCGGTGAAGCGGAGCGTGTACGGCTGGCCGTCCTCCAACGGGACGTCGTTCTGGCCGATCATGGAGTCCCACGGGTTCGTCGTTCCGGCGGGGACGTCGGCGCACAGCCGGCCCGATTCGATGCGTGACGGGGTGTTCTGGCCGCTCCACCAAGGGTCCTTGCCGGCATCGAAGCCGCCGTTGAGTAACCGTTCGTAGGAGTCGGCGTGCGCGGGGGTCGCGAGGCCGGCGAGGAGGAGGACACAGGCTGCGGACAGCCTGAGTATGGCGGACATACCGGGACCTTTCAGGTCGCTGGACAGATCGTCCCCGGCACACCGCGGCGTCAGTGCCGGATCTTCCGCCACGGCATCACAAGCTGTCAACCGTTTCGCGGAGATTGATCCTTGTTCTCTTCGCCCTCTTCTCAGCCGTGCGACAATCCCCTAACATCGGCTGGGAGCGCTCCCAATAATGCACGGATTTCGCACAGGAACACCGGCACAATCCGCGGCGTCAACGCAGGTAGTCGAGTGTATCAAGCGGATCAGTCCCCACTGGAACCGCTCCCGGAAGCAGGGAGATATGACATGACGACAAGGCTGGCGCGGCCGCTGCTCGCCGCCACCCTCACCGGCCTGCTCGCGGCGTGCGGCACCGGCGCACAGACGCCGGACACCGCGACCCAGGGAAAGATCACCCTGGTGGTCAAGACCTTCAGCGAGTTCGGCTACGAGGAGCTCTACAAGCAGTACGAGGCCGCTCATCCCGGGATAACGATCAAGCAGGAGAACATCGCCCAGCTGGGCGACTACCTGCCCAAGCTGCAGCAGTGGATGGCCTCGGGCAGCGGCGCCGGAGACGTGGTCGCGCTGGAGGAGGGCATCCTCATCCAGTTCATGGCCAAGCCCGAGCAGTTCGTGAACCTTCTCGACCACGGAGCCGGGTCGCTGAAGGCCGACTTCCTGGAATGGAAGTGGAAGCAGGCGCTCACGAACGACGGCTCCAAACTCGTCGGGCTCGGCACCGACGTCGGCGCGCAGGGCATGTGCTACCGGACGGACCTGTTCGCCAAGGCCGGGCTGCCCACCGACCGCGAGAAGGTCGGCGAGCTCTGGCCGACCTGGGACGCCTACCTTGCCACCGGGCAGAAATTCGCTCAGGCCAAGACGGGAGGGCACTTCTTCGACTCGGCCGGCGGCATCTATCAGAACATCCTGATGCAGCAGGGCGACCACACCTATTACGACACCTCCAACAACCTGGTGATCGACACCAATCCCGGGGTGAAGGCGGCCTGGGACCAGACGGTCAAGATGATCCAGGGCGGGCTGTCGGCGAACCTCGCGCAGTGGAGCCCGCAGTGGAACGCCGGGTTCAAGAAGGGCACGTTCGCCACCATCCCGTGCCCGTCCTGGATGCTCGGCGTCATCAAGGAGCAGGCGGGGCCGGAGAACACCGGCAAGTGGGACGTGGCGCGCGTGCCCGGCGACGGAGCCGTTCGCGGCGGCTCGTTCCTGGCGGTGCCGACGCAGAGCAAGCACCAGAAGGAAGCGGCCGAGCTGGTGAAATTCCTCACCAGCCCGAAGGGCCAGATCGCGGCGTTCAAGGCCAAGAGCAACTTCCCCTCGTCACCGCAGGCCATCGACGACCCGGCGGTGCAGGGCTTCGTCAACGACTACTTCAACAACGCCCCCGTCGGGAAGATCTTCGGATCGAGCGCGAAAGCGCTCAAGCCGGTCTACCTGGGGCCGAACAACAACCCGGTCGGTGACCGCGTCGGCAACGCGCTGATGGCCGTCGAGCAGGGCAAGCTTCAGCCGGCCGAAGCCTGGACCAAGGCCGTCGAGGACGCCAAGCGTGCTGCGAAGTAGCAAGGTGCCATCCGCCGCGCACGCGAGGTCGCGGGCGGGGCTGCTGTCCCGCCTCGACCTGGTGGGCTCGCCCTACCTCTTCGTGGCGCCGTTCTTCGTGATCTTCGGGGTCTTCGGGCTCTTCCCGCTGCTGTACACCGCGTGGGTCTCGCTGCACGACTGGGACCTGGCGGGGGACACGGGGTTCGTCGGGCTGGCGAACTACGCGGATCTGTTCGCCGACCCCGACTTCTGGAACGCGGTCGTCAACACACTCGGCATGTTCGTGCTGGCCACGGTCCCGCAGTTGCTCCTGGCGCTGGTCGTGGCGAGCCTGCTCAACCAGCGGCTGCGCGCGCTGACGTTCTTCCGGATGGGGGTGCTCGCGCCGATCGTCACCTCGGTGGCGGCGGTGGGCATCGTCTTCAGCCAGATCTTCGACCGCGACGCCGGCATGGCCAACGGCCTGCTCGCCCTGCTGGGCGTGGACGCGGTGGACTGGCGGGCGGACAAGTGGTCGTCCTGGCTGGCGATCTCGGTCATGGTCGACTGGCGATGGACCGGCTACAACGCGCTGATCTTCCTGGCCGCGATGCAGTCGGTGCCGCGCGACGTGTACGAGGCGGCGGCCATCGACGGCGCCTCCAAGGTCAGGCAGTTCTGGGGCATCACGGTGCCGCTGATCCGGCCGGCGATCCTGTTCACAGTGATCATCTCGACCATCGGCGGCATGCAACTGTTCACCGAGCCGCTCATCTTCGGCCAGGGCGGCTACGCCATCTCCGGGGGCAGCCTGCGGCAGTTCCAGACCGTGGCCATGTACATGTTCGAGAAGGCCTTCAAGGACTTCGACTACGGCTACGGCTCGGCGGTCGCCTGGATGATCTTCCTGCTCATCGTGGTCTTCGCCCTGGTCAACTTCCTGGTCACGCGGAGAGCGAGATAGCCGTGCGAAACTCCGGACCCCTGGTCTACCTGACCCTGCTGGCGGCGATCGCGCTGTCGGTCTTCCCGCTCTACTGGCTGTTCGTCGTGGCCACCAGGGCCAACGACGTCGTCGGCGACTGGCCGCCGCCGCTCACCCCGGGTGGCAACCTGGGCGAGAACGTCACGCGGCTCTTCGCGGCCGAGGACGCCAATTTCCTGCTGGGGATGGTCAACTCCGCGATCGCCTCCGGCACCGTGACCGTGTCGGTGGTGTTCTTCTGCTCGCTGGCCGGCTTCGCATTCGCCAAGCTGCGCTTCCGCGGCAGGAACGCGCTGCTGCTCGTCATCCTGGCCACGATGATGATCCCGGTCCAGATGGGCATCATCCCGCTCTACATGATCATGGTGGAGCTCGGCTGGCAGAACCGGCTGCAGGCGGTCATCGTGCCGTTCCTGGTCTCGGCGTTCGGCGTCTTCCTGATGCGGCAGTACGCCGAGCGGGCCGTCCCCGACGAGCTGGTCGAGGCGGCGCGGGTGGACGGCTGCTCGACCTTCGGCATCTTCTGGAAGGTCGTGCTGCCGGCCCTGCGGCCGGGCGCCTCCGTGCTGGGGTTGTTCACCTTCATGGGCACCTGGAACGACTTCCTGTGGCCGCTGGCCGTTCTGGAGGCCGACAACCCGACCGTCCAGTTCTCGCTCAGTCAGCTGTCCAGCACTTACTACACGGACTACACGCTCATGTTCTCCGGAACGCTGATCGCCACGCTGCCGCTGCTGGCCGTGTTCCTCGTATTCGGCCGCCAGATCATCGGCGGCATCATGGAAGGAGCCGTCAAGGCGTGAACACGTTCGATCCTGGCTTTCTCTGGGGGGCCGCCACCTCGAGCTACCAGATCGAGGGGGCGGTCGCCGAGGACGGACGCGAGCCCTCGATCTGGGATGTCTTCTCCGCGCAGCCCGGCAACGTGCGCGAGGGCCACACCGGCGACGTCGCCTGCGACCACTACCACCGCTACCCCGACGACGTCGCCCTCATGGCCGAGCTCGGCCTGCGCGCCTACCGCTTCTCCGTGGCCTGGCCGCGGGTGCAGCCGCTCGGATCCGGGGCCGTCAACCAGCGCGGCCTGGACTTCTACCGGCGTCTCGTGGACGAGCTGCTGGGGCGCGGGATCGAGCCGTGGCCGACGCTGTACCACTGGGACCTGCCCCAGCCGCTGGAGGACGCCGGCGGCTGGCCCGTGCGGGAGACGGCCCTGCGCTTCGCCGACTACGCCGCCGCCGTACACGACGCGCTGGCCGACAGGGTGACGCACTGGACCACGCTCAACGAGCCCTGGTGCTCGGCCTACCTCGGGTACGCCACCGGAGAGCACGCGCCCGGCCGGCGCGAGCCCGCCGCCGCCATCCGTGCCGTGCACCACCTGCTGCTCGGTCACGGCCTGGCGGCGAGCGCCATGAGCGGCTCGCGGGTCGGCATCACGCTGAACCCCACCCAGGTCAGCCCCGCGACCGGTTCGGCCGAAGACCTGGAGGCCGCGCGCCGCATCGACGGCGTGGCCAACCGGATCTTCCTGGACCCGCTGTACCGGGCCGCGTACCCGGCGGACGTCATCGCCGACCTCGCCGCCGTGACCGACTTCGAGCACGTCCATGACGGCGACCTCAAGACGATCGCCGCGCCGCTGGACTTCCTCGGCGTCAACTACTACACCCCGGCCATCGTCTCTGGCGACGGTCTCGCTCTCCCGCCGGACAAGCCGACCCCGTACGTCGGATCGGAGACGGTGCGGTTCGTGGACGGCGGGCGGCCGCGGACCACCATCGGATGGGAGATCGACGAGAGCGGGCTGTCCGACCTGCTCCTGCGGCTCGCCCGCGACTACCCCGTGACCGCCCTCTACGTCACCGAGAACGGGGCGGCCTACGACGAGGAGGCGCACGACGCCGACCGGATCGCCTACTTCGACGGCCACCTGCGCGCCTGCCATGACGCCGTGGCGCAGGGAGCGCCGCTGCGCGGCTATTTCGCCTGGTCCCTGCTCGACAACTTCGAGTGGGCACACGGGTACTGCCAGCGCTTCGGCCTGGTCCACGTCGACTTCGCCACGCAGCGCCGTACCCCCAAGGACAGCGCGCGCTGGTACGCCGAGGTGATCAGGCGCGGTGGGCTGTGAGGCCCACGATCGAGCAGGTGGCCACACGCGCGGGGGTCGGCCGGAGCACGGTCTCCCGCGTGGTCAACGGCTCCTCCAAGGTGGGCCCGAAGACCAGGCTCGCCGTGCAGAAGGCCATCGAGGAGTTGCGCTACACCCCCAACCGGGCCGCGCGTTCGCTGGTCACCCGGCGCACCGACACGGTCGCGCTGGTCATCTCCGAGTCTCCCGAGCGGGTGTTCAGCGACCCGTTCTTCGCGGGAGCGGTACGCGGCATCGCGGCGCAGCTCACGACGTCCGGCAAGCAGTTGCTGATCACCATGGCCCGGTCGGGCAGCGAGCGGCCGGCCTTGGAGGCCTATCTCGGGGGCGGCCACGTGGACGGGGTCCTGCTGCTCTCGCTGCATCACGAGGATCCACTCCCTGCCCGCCTGGGGGAGCTCGGCGTCCCGGCGGTGGTGGGTGGCAGGCCGCTCGATCCCGCTCTCGCCGCCCATGTCGTGGACGTGGACAACCAGGCCGGAGCGTACCTGGCGGTACGGCACCTGATCGAGCGGGGGCGGCACCGGATCGCGACCATCACGGGGCCCATGGACATGCTCGTCAGCGTCCACCGGCTGGGAGGCTACCGCGACGGCCTGATCGCCTCCGGGCTCGAGGAGAATCCCGATCTCGTGGCGGGCGGGGACTTCAGCGAGCAGAGCGGCGCCGAAGCCACGCGGGAGCTGCTGGCCCGCAGGCCCGACCTTGACGCGGTGTTCGCCGCCTCCGACCTGATGGCCCTGGGCTCGCTGCGGGTGCTGCGCGAGGCAGGCCGCGCCGATGTGGCCGTCGTGGGCTTCGACGACTCGCCGTTCGCCGAGCAGGCCGGGCTCACCTCGGTCCATCAGCCGGTCGAGGACATGGGGCGGGAGATGGTCCGCCTGCTGCTCATGCTGATCGACGGCGGGACGCCGAGCCGATCCGTCCTCGTCCTCACCCCACACCTCGCGATAAGGGAGACTTCATGAAATTTCGCCATCTGGGGCGCAGCGGGCTCATGGTCAGCGAGATCGCCTACGGCAACTGGCTGACCGAGGACACCGTCGAACCCTGCGTGCACGCCGCCCTCGACGCCGGGATCACCACGTTCGACACCGCCGACGCCTATGCCGAGACCCGCGCCGAGGAGGCGCTCGGCCAGGCGCTGCGGGGCGTCCGCCGCGATTCGGTGGAGATCCTCACCAAGATCTACTGGCCGACCGGCACCGGCCCCAACGACCGCGGCCTGTCCCGCAAGCACATCATGCGCTCGATCGACGGCTCCCTGCGCCGCCTCGGCACCGACTACGTGGATCTCTACCAGGCGCACCGCTACGACTACGCCACCCCTCTGGAGGAGACCCTGCGGGCCTTCGACGACCTGGTGCGAAGCGGCAAGGTCCTGTACGTCGGCGTCTCCGACTGGACGGCGGAGCAGATCGCCGACGCGCTGCGGATCGCCGACGACCTGGGCCTGGACCGGATCGTGTCCAACCAGCCGCAGTACAACCTGCTCCGCAGGGTCATCGAACCGGAGATCCTCCCGCTGTGCGCCAAGGAGGGTGTCGGCCAGCTCGTCTACCAGCCGATGGCCCAGGGCGTGCTGGCCGGGCGCTACTCCCCCGGCCAGGCGCCGCCCGCCGAGGCGCGCAGGGAGTTCGTGGGCCGCCTGCTCACCGACGACGTCCTGACGCGGGTGGAGCGGCTCCGCCCGATCGCGGCGGACCTCGGGCTGACCATGGCGCAACTGGCGATCGCCTGGGTGCTGCGCGGCCCCGGGGTCTCGGCCGCGATCGTCGGCGGCTCACGGCCCGAGCAGGTGCGCGACAGTGCGGCGGCGTCCGGGGTGCCCCTCGCGGACGACGTGCTCGGTACGATCGACCAGATCGTGGACGACGTGGTGGAACGTGTGGCCGACGGGCCGTTCAGCCCGCTCACCAGGCCCTGATCAAAATTGGGAGCGCTCACAGACTGGAAGCCTGGTACGCTCCGCATGACCAGCAGGTACACACTTGGGAGCGCTCCTAAAAATGACGGATCGGCAGCCGACGCTGGACGAGGTGGCCAGGCGGGCGGGAGTGTCCAGGGGCACGGTGTCCCGGGTGATCAACAACGCCCCGCATGTCAGCCGGGCCGCTCGGCAGGCCGTGGAACGAGCCATCAAGGATCTGGGCTACGTGCCCAACGTCGCCGCCCGCTCGCTGGCCACCCAGCGCAGTGGCGCGGTCGTGCTGGCGGTCTCCAGCGACGACCAGGCCCTGTTCACCAACCCCTTCTTCGCCGAGGTCATCGTCGGGGTGAACGCCGTCCTGGAGGAAACCGACCTTGAGCTGCTGCTGATCCTGGCCGCCTCCGAGCGCGGCCGCAACCGGCTGGCCCGTGTCCTGCAGTCACGCAGGGCCGACGGTGTCATGCTGCTGGCCCTGCGGGAGAACGACCCCCTGGCGAAGGTGGCCGCCCAGGGCGGCGTCCCCGTGGTCTACGGCGGACGCTCCCTCGGCGGGTCCAACGACTGGTACGTGGACGCCGACAACCGCGACGGCGCTCGCCAGGCGGCCGAATACCTGATCTCCACCGGCCGCACCCGGATCGCGACCATCACCGGGTCGCTCGACATGCACGTCGGCGTCTCCCGCTACCTGGGCTTCCGCGACGCGCTGGCGCTGGCCGGACTCGGAGACGAGCGGGTCGCGCACGGCGACTTCACCGAGGCGAGCGGAGCCGCTGCCATGGCTCACCTCCTGAAAGAGCACCCGGACCTCGACGCCGTGCTGATCGCCTCCGACGAGATGGCCGCGGGCGCGCTCGGCGTGCTGAAGGAGCACGGCCGGGCCGTGCCCGACGAGATCGCGGTCGTGGGGTTCGACGACGTGGTGACCGCCCGGCACACCCATCCCGCCCTGACCACGGTGCGCCAGCCCATCAAGGCCCTCGGCCGCGAGATGACCCGCATGCTGCTCGCCCTGATCCGCGGCGAGGAGCCCACCCCGCTCATCCTCCCCACCGAGCTGGTCATCCGCGAATCCGCTTGAACGCCTGTCGCGGCACGGCATGCGACCGCCCGAACATCCTTACCGGGCCGCACGTCCATGCCGAACTGGAATCATCCACGCAATGAAAGGACCGGTACGTGCTCAGGAAGTTACTCGGGGTCGCCGTCGCGGCCGCCATCGCGATCTCCACCGTCCCCGCGGTCGCATACGGTGACACACCGGACCCCGAGGAGGAGACCGCCATCGAAGACCCCGCGGTTTCCGAACTGGAGGACATCCGGCAGACAGCGGCCGAGGAAGGCATCACGCTCGAGGAAGCCACAGCCCTCTATGGCTGGCAGGACGACTTCGCCGCGGCAGCCAACCAGGCGAGGGACTCCTACCCGGACACGTACGCCGGAGCGGTGATCGCCGAGGACGGCCGAAGCGCGTGGATCGCGTTCAAGGGCGAGGCTCCGGCGGCAATGGCCGACCTGACCAGGACCGTGCCTGTCCCTGTGCGGGTCATCGGCGGCCGCGCCTACTCCGAGGAGGAGCTGAGGCAGACGCTCAAGACCACTCACTACAGCATCCTCGACCGGCCCGACGTCGCCACCAGCGCGGGCGAGTACGACATCGAGACGGGTGTCGTGACCATCGAGACCCAGCCGAAAGAGCCGCTCACCGACCCGGCGGCCAAGGAGCGTTTCCGAGCTCGGTTGCAGCCCGTGCAGGCCGCGAACTCCGCCGTCAAGGTCGAGGTCAAGGTCGTCGACCAGCTGGAACTCGTACCCGAGGCGTACATCCGCGGCGGCGGATACCTGGACGACGACGACAAGATCTGCACCACGGCGTTCACCGTCAAACAGGGCAGCGTACGCGGGGTCGCCACGGCCGCCCACTGCGCCGGCAGCTCCACGGTGCAATACCTCAACCACGGCACGTCCAGCTTCAACACCATCACCCGTCAGCGTCGCCACGAGGGCGGCCACGGTGACATGGCCTGGTACTCCCGCGGCAGCTACACCGCGGCGCGGACGTTCTACTGGAACCACAGCAAGACCCGGTACGTCGACGACACCCGCTGGTCCGTGCAGGGCCTGGCCGTCTCCAACTTCGGCCGGAGCACCGGCTACAAGGGCAGCCCGAAGGTGTACCGGATCAACATATGCGTGGACCGTCTGTGCGACATGGTCGCCATGGACAAGCACTACACCAAGGGCGGCGACAGCGGCGGCCCGTGGTTCCGCGGTAACACGGCCTACGGCATCCACATGGGCTGGACGCGCATCGGCGGGAAGAAGCGGTCCGTGTACAGCGAGGTGAGGTATCTGCCGCAAGCGCTGGACATCTCCGTGTTCGAGCGCTGAGCGGACTCGGGCGGTGGGCGCCCCCGCCGCCCGAGGACAGGTCGCGGCGCGATCGAATTCATCACTGCGGGAGGTCGATGGTGATGTCGAGGCCGCCGTCGGTGCGGGCGGTAACTGCGATGCGTCCTCGGTGGGCGAGGGTGATCGCGTGGACGATCGACAGTCCCAGCCCCAGGCCGTCGGTGCGGACGCGGGTGCCTTGCCCGTGCACGAACGGCTCCAGCAGCGTCTGCGCCTCGCCGGGCGGGATCTTCCGGCCGGTGTTGGAGATCCGCAGAACGGCGCGTCCGCCTGCCGTGCCGGTGTCGACGCTCAGGTGCCCGCCCGTCCGGTTGTAGCGGATTGCGTTGTCGACCAGGTTGCCGATCATGCGTTCCAGCAGGACAGGTTCGCCGGTGACCGGTGCCGGCCGGAGCCTGGGGCGGACGGCGAGGTCGGCGGCTGCGCCCCGTGCCCGGGCGGCGTCGAGGGCGGCGGCCGCGATGTCGGCCAGGTCGGCCGGGTGCCGCGCTGCGAGCCCGGCCTGGCTGCGGGCCAGCAGCAGCAGGCCGTCCAGGACACGCTGCATGTGCTCGACGGCGTCGCGGGCGTCGCCGGCCATCGCGAGCAGCTCAGCGCGGCTGGGGTGTCCGTCCAGGGTGACGTCGATCGCGGTGCGGGCGGTGGCCAGCGGAGTGCGCAGTTCGTGGGCGGCGTTGGCGGTGAACAGCCGCTGGCTGTCGAGTATCCGGTCGCGCTCGGCGATGCCGCGCTGGATGCGGTCCAGCATGTCGTTGACCGTGCCCGCCAGCGCCGACAGCTCGTCGGCGGGGGTGGTGACCGGGACCCGTTCAGTGAGGTTCTCGGCCGACAGCCGCCGGGCGGCAGAGGAGATCACGCGGATCGGCCGCAACACCCGCCCGGCCACCAGCCAGCTCAGGACGGCGGCCAGGGCGGTCACCACGACGAGCGCCAGAGCGGCCTGGGGCATCAGCGCGGACAAGGTGTCGGCCTGCACCCGGTCGGCAAGAGCGCGCGCCCCGTCCCGCGCCGTCATACCCGGCGGAGAGGTGCCGGTCGGGTCCAGCTGGGTGAAGAACACGCGGCGCCGCATCAGCAGGTACGTCAGCCCGGTCAGCGCGGCCCCGGCGGCCAGCACCAGGGCGGTCTGCAGCAGGGCCAGCCGGGCCCGGGCGGTCAGCCGGGCCCGGGCGGTCAGCCGGGCCATTCTCAGGCGCCGATCCGGTAGCCGGCGCCGATGACGGTCTCGATCACCGGCGGGTCGCCGAGCTTGCGGCGCAGCGTGCCCACGGTGATCCGGACCGCGTTGGTGAACGGGTCCGCGTGCTCGTCCCACACCATCTCCAGCAGCGTCTCCGCGCTGACCACGTCTCCACCGGCGGCGAGCAGTTGCTCCAGCACGCCGAACTCCTTGGGCGTCAGCCGCAGCAGCCGCCCGTCCCGCTCGGCGCTGCGCCGGGCCGGATCCAGCGCCACATCGCCGGCGCGCAGCACAGGCGGGCGGGCCGGGGCGCTGCGCCGCACCAGGGCGTGCACGCGGGCGACCAGCTCGGAGAACGCGAACGGCTTGCCCAGGTAGTCGTCCGCGCCCAGCATCAGCCCGCCGACCCGGTCCTCTACCGCGTCGGACGCGGTCAGCATCAGCACCCGCGACTCGCCCCTGTGGGCGAGCCGGCGGCACACCGCGTCGCCGTGCACGACCGGCAGGTCCCGGTCCAGGACCACCACCTCGTACGGCGTGAGCTCGCACTTGTCCAGCGCGCTCTGGCCGTCCAGCGCGACGTCGACGATGAAACCGTGCTTGCGCAGCCCCGCTTCGATGTACCCGGCCAGGGGCTGCTCGTCTTCGACCAGGAGCACACGCATCCGGGCAGTATCGCAACACCCGCATATGGACCACATATGGTCCGCCGATCGCCCGCCGATAAGCGCCGCCCGATAGATGTGATCACCCTCAAAGTCCCACAGAGAGAGGATCACAAGAAGTGAGCCGTTCACGAACGGCCGGCCTGACCGGGCTGGCATCCGCCATGCTGGCGTTGAGTCTCCAAGCACCCGCAACCGCCGCCGACGAGGTCAAGCTGGGAGACGTCCAGCAGGCGATGACGAACGTGGCGAAGACCGCCGGTGTGGTGGGCGCCATCGGCGAGGTGTACATCGACGGCAAACGAATGGGCCAGGGGACGGCGGGATCACGCCTGTTCGACGGCAAGGGCGGGCGTATCCCCCCGAACTCCCGTTACCGCATCGCGTCCCAGACCAAGCTCATGGAGGCCGCGATCATCCTGCAACTGGTCGGGGAAGGCAAGCTCAGCCTGGACGACAAGCTCAGCGACGTCCTGCCCGAGGTGGCCGAACACGACTATGTGGACCGGGCCGGCGAGATCACCGTGCAGCAGCTGATCCGCCACACCTCCGGCATCCCCGACTTCATGGAAAGCGGGAAGTTCGACGTCTTCGACTTCACCACCGCCTACAAGCCGATCGACCTGGTCAAGGCCGCACGTACCGTCCCCCGCCAGGGCGAGCCGGGACAGTATCGCTACTCCACTACCAACTACGTCCTCCTCGGCATGATCATCGAGAAGGTGACCGGCCATGACCGGGCCGCCGAGTTCAAGCGGCGCCTGTTCGCCCCGCTCGGTATGAGGCACACCTATCTGGCCACCAAGATCTCCGACCAGATCAAGGGCCCGCACGGACACGGCTACTACCCCGACGCCAAGGGCGTACCACGCGACGTCGACCGGCTCAACGCCACCATCGGCGCCGAAGGAGCGATCTCCACCGCGCACGACGTCAGCGCCTTCTACCGCGCGCTCAACCAGGGCAAATTGGTGCCGTCGGACCTGCAACGACAGCTGCCACGGCCGTTCCCCGAACTGTGCGGCGGAACAGTCGCTTCGGCATCGGGCGGCATGCCCGGAATCAACTCCGTCACCTTCTCCTCGACCGACGGCCGGATCCAGTTCGCGGTGGCCGCCACCCTGAAGATCGATAACGAGAAGGCCATGGCCGTCGGTGACGCCATCAAAGAGGCCGCGGAAGCCGTGCTCTGCCCCGGCCAGTAACCGAAGCCCTCCACGGCGGGCCGACGGGGCACCACGTCATACGGCGCGACCTCGCATGTGCCCAGAGCACACGCGTCCGGGCAGTATCGCAACGCTCGCATGGGGACGCGTACGGTCCGCCGATCGGTGCCGGCCGGTGGATGTGATCGCCCTTGAGAACCCCGAAAGAGAAGACCATGACAATGAGCCGTGAGAGAACGAGCGGCATCGCCGGGCTGGCAGGCGCGGTGCTGGCATTGAGCCTCTCCGCACCCGCTACCGCCGCCGAACCTGCCGCCGCGAGCGCCATGACGAACTCCGATGTGTCGTCCGTTCAGTGGAAATCCTGCCCGTCCTACTCCGATGAGGTGGTCCGGAGCCTGCGCGTGGCGCAGGAGCGGCTTCCGGCCTTCCGCACCCAGTTGAAGCGCCTGCGGTGCGGGACGGTCAGCGTCCCGCTCGATCACCGCGACCCCGCCGGGCGGACGATCGACATCGCGGTGACGCGGCTGGCCGCCACCGACGAGGCGCACCGGCTCGGCGCCCTCGCCGTCCTGCCGGGAGGACCTGGCCAGAGCGGCTATCTGGACCCGATCTTGCGGGCCGCGCTCAACAAGGAGACGGCAGCGGTCAACGGGCGATACGACATCATCGGCTTCGACCCGCGAGGGGTGGGCTACAGCACCAAGGTCGCCTGCCCCACCTGGCCCGGAGGCCCGCAGCAGCCGGGCGCGGTGACCAAGGAGGCGGCCAGGAAGGGCTACGACGCCCAGGTCGCCGCCAACCACAAGTGCGGACGCTCCGACCCCGCCTTCCTCGGCCGGCTCACCACCGACAACGTGGCCAAGGACCTGGACCTGGTGCGGGTCGCCCTGGGTGAGCGCGAACTCAACCTGCTCGGCCTGTCCTGGGGCACCTCTTTGGGCATGGTGTACCGCAGCCTGTTCCCCGAGCGCACCGGGCGGGCCTTCCTGGACAGTACCGCGCCGCCGTGGACCGATCTCATGAAGCACACCGAGGGCAGCGCGCAGGCGGCCGAGCGGAACTTCGGGCGCCTGGCCACCTGGCTGGCCCACCGCCATGAGACCTACGGTCTCGGCGCAACCCCCCGGCAGGTGCGCGAGCGGGTGGCGAAGCTGGTCCGCGACTACGACAACGGCCCCAAAACCTACGCCGACCTGCCGCGGCCCATTGACGGCTCGGCTGTCGCCGACCTGGCCAAACGCGTCTCGACCGAGTGGGCACGCGCGGGCAAGGCACTGGCTGAACTGCGGACGGCGACCGGCACCACCGCCCCGCCCGCCGTCAAGGAGATGCTCGGCGGCGGCCAGATGATGGGGACGCCCCTGCCCGGCGCACCGGAAACGCTGAACCTGACCATGAACTGGGCGGTCAAGTGCAACGAGGACCGTAGCCGGCCCGACTTCACCACCGCCTGGCGCGCCTACCAGCAGCTCGTCAAGCGCCATCCGGCGACCGGCCGGTCCTGGGGACTGGGAGGCGCCATGTGCCAGGGATGGCCGCTGCCCGTGCAGCAGCCCACGCTGAAGCGGGACGGCGGGTCACTGGTGCTGGCCGGGCACCTGCATGAGTTCATGTCCGTCTACGACTGGACGCTGCAGAGTCGGCGCGCCATCGGCGGCACCGTCTACACCGTCGCCGACGACGTACACGTCTCGGCCGCTCGAGTGCCCGAGTGCGCCGCCGACGTGGTGAAGTACTTCGAGACGGGCCGGATCGACAAAGGCTGCAAGGGCAGCGGAACCCCGGCCTGACCATCGATGCACGCCCCGGTTGCCGGCGACGATTCTCCTTCCCTTGACGAAAGGCTGACCCATAATCCGCAGGTCCCGATCGCCACCGGGCTCGCTGACGGACCCTGAACCCCCGCCTCCTGGGTCGTGCGTGCGCTCGGGGGGAGTCGAACCCCCACGCTCCTTGCGGAGCACTGGATCCTGGGTCCAGCGCGTCTACCGAAGTTCCGCCACAAGCGCTTGAACCGGCCTACGCCGGCCTTGCCGGTTGGGCCCCGGGCTTGGCTGGCGTGGGCCGGCCCGGGGCGGGGGCCGGGTCCGGCCGGGGGGCGCCATTCCCGCCGGTCAGGCCGTGGCCCGCGGCCCTCTTCTTTCAGGGCCGCTGTCCGAGTGGCAGGATTCGAACCTGCGGTGCTCCTGCTCCCAAGGCAGGCGGGCTGACCAAACTGCCCCACACTCGGTCGTCAACAAATAAGCCGCCCCGGTGCACTCCGAGACGGCTTTCCGATAATCGGCTCGGTTATCCGGAAAGCCCTTGCCACAGTCGGGGGTAGCTCATTTCGCTGCCTTTCTTTCGTGCGGCTGGACAATGTCCACGGTAAAGGAGTGATCGGCGGCGGTGCCACACATTTATTTCTGCGCGCGCGATTCCGGGGTTTCCACGCGGAAGTGGGGCAGGGACTCGGGGTAGTTGTCCCTGACGTGATTGACCAGGAACTCACGTACGTCGCACTTGAGGTCCCACGAGGACGGCGAGTCCGCGGCGCTCATCAGGGCGCGCAGTTCCACCAGGCCGTTCGGCAGCACGTCGGTGACCTGGAGCGTCCAGTCCTTCTGGTCCCACAGCGGGTTGCCCTGCAGGAACTCGTACAGCGCCTCCCGGAGTTTGGGCACCGGCACCGACCAGTCCACGCGCAGGAACACGACGGCGAGGACGCGGCTGCCGTGCCGGGTCCAGTTCTCGAACGGGTTCTGGGTGAAGTACGACACCGGCAGGACCAGGCGGCGCTCGTCCCACAGGCGCACGACGACGTAGGTGAGCGTCAGCTCCTCGATCCGGCCCCATTCGTTCTCCACGACGACCACGTCGTCGAGCCGGAGCGCGTCGCTGAAGGCCAGTTGGAGGCCGGCGAGGGCGTTGCCGATGGTGGGCTGGGCGGCGATGCCGACGATGGCGCCGGCGATGCCCGCCGAGGCCAGGATGCCCGCGCCGAGCGCGCGGACCTGCGGGAACGAGAAGAGCATCGCGCCGATCGCGATCACGATGATGACCGCGGCGGCGATGCGGCGGACCAGCCCGATCTGCGTCATGATCCGCCGCGCCCGGCGGTTGCGCTCCCCTTCGACCAGCACCAGCCGGTCGAGCACCACGTCCGTCAGCGCGTACGTGGCCTGCACGATCAGCCAGGTGACGGCGGCGATGGTGGCCAGGCCGAGCACCCGGTTGACGGTCGCCGCGACGGCCTTCGCGTCCGCGCTCGTGCCGAACATGTCCGGCGCGAATGCCAGGTTGAAGGCCGCCACGACCGCCACGGTGAAGGCGGACCACGTGCAGTGCTCCACCAGGTGCCGGGGGAACGCCCATTTGCGTCCGACCCTGTTCAGCACCCTCCGGACCAGCTCAACCAGGAGGATCGAGCCGATCACCGAGATCACGAGAATCGGCCAGCCTGCTGGAGACTGCACGCCTATGCCCCCTATGTCTAGAAAGACTCGTCAAAGGTCACATTGCCCTCAACTGCCACTTGATACGCAGAGACACGCCGTTCGAAGAAGTTGGCCAGCTCCTGCACGTCCTGCAGCTCCATGAACGCGAAGGGGTTGGCCGAGCCGTACCTCGTGGGCAGGCCCAGCCTGGCCAGCCGCTGGTCGGCGACGTATTCCAGGTATTGGCGCATCTGTGCGACCCCCATGCCGGGCATGCCGTCCCCGCAGAGGTCCTCGGCGAAGGCCAGCTCGGCGGCCACGGCCTCCTCCACCATGAGAGTAACCTGTTTGCCCAGCTCATCGTCGAAAAGGTCTGGCTCCTCGGCCCGCACAGTCTCCACCACGCTGAAGGCGAACTCCATGTGCATGGACTCGTCGCGGAAGACCCAGTTCGTCCCGGTGGCCAGGCCGCCGAGCAGGCCCCGGGAGCGGAACCAGTAGACGTACGCGAAGGCCCCGTAGAAGAACAGGCCCTCGATGCAGGCGGCGAAGCAGATGAGGTTGAGCAGGAAGCGCCGGCGGTCGTCCCGCGTCTCCAGGCGCTGCAGCTCGTTGATCGAGTCGATCCACTTGAAGCAGAATTCCGCCTTGTCGCGGATCGAGGGGATGTGGTCGATCGCGGCGAAGGCCTTCACCCTTTCGGCGGGATCCGGCAGGTACGTGTCCAGCAGCGTCAGATAGAACTGGACGTGCACGGCCTCCTCGAACAGCTGCCTGCTGAGATAAAGGCGTGCCTCAGGGGCGTTGACGTGCTGGTAGAGGTTGAGCACGAGGTTGTTGGCCACGATGGAGTCGCCGGTGGCGAAGAACGCGACCAGCCGGTTGATCAGGTGCCGCTCCTGCGGCGTCATCCTGGCCAGGTCGGCGAGGTCGGTGTGGAGGTCCACCTCCTCGACGGTCCACGTGTTGCGAATGGCCGCGCGGTAGCGCTCGTAGAAGTCCGGGTAGCGCATGGGCCGCAGCGTGAGGTCCATACCTGGGTCGAGCAGCACAACAGTCTCCTTACTGGCAGGCTTCGCAGGTCTCGGGGTTCTCAAGGGAGCAGGCGATCGCTTCTGCAGAGGCCGCCGGTGCCGCCTGGACGGTGGTCTGGGCGATGCGGGTGGCGGGCCGGGAGCGCAGGTAGTACGTGGTCTTCAGGCCCCGCTTCCAGGCGTAGGCGTACATCGACGAGAGCTTGCCGATGGTCGGGCTGGCCATGAAGAGGTTCAGGGACTGGGACTGGTCGATGTACGGCTGGCGCGCGGCGGCCAGGTCGATCAGCGCCTTCTGCGGCAGCTCCCAGGCGGTGCGGTAGAGCACCTTGAGGTCGTCGGGGATGCCGGGGACCGTCTGGACCGAGCCGTCGGCCCGCTTGATGTCGTCCCGCAGCTGCTGCGTCCACAGCCCGCGCGCCTGCAGATCGGCCACCAGATACCGGTTGACCTGCAGGAACTCGCCCGACAGCGTTTCGCGCTTGAACACGTTGGACACCTGCGGCTCGATGCACTCGTAGCAGCCGGCGATGGAGGCGATCGTGGCGGTGGGCGCGATGGCGATCATGAGCGAGTTGCGCAGGCCGGTGCGGGCGACCTTCTCCCGCACGGCGTCCCAGCGCGGCGTGCTCGTGACGTAGTGGTCCGGGTGCAGCACTCCCCCGGCCGCCCGCGTCTCGGCGTACGACGGGTGCCGGCCGCGCTCGGCCGCCAGGTCGGCCGAGGTGTCGTACGCGGCCAGCGCGATCTCCTCGGCGATCCTGGTGGACAGCTCCAGCGCCTCGGGCGAGTCGAACGGCAGCCGCAGCGTGAAGAACACGTCGGCCAGGCCCATGACGCCGAGCCCGATGGGCCGCCAGCGTCTGTTCGCCGCCTCGGCCTCGGGCGTCGGGTAGAAGCCCAGGTCGATGGTCCGGTCCAGGAAGCGCACGGCCGTTCGCACGGTGCCGCGCAGCCGGTCCCAGTCCAGGTCCCAGTCCAGGTCACCGGCCAGGTCACCGGTCAGGAGGTGGGCGGCCAGGTTGATCGAGCCGAGGTTGCAGACCGCGGTCTCGGCGTCGCTGGTGACCTCCAGGATCTCGGTGCACAGGTTCGACAGGTGGATGACGTTCCCGGGGCGGCCGGTCTGGTTGGAGGTGCGGTTGGCGGCGTCCTTGAAGGTCATCCAGCCGTTCCCGGTCTGGGCGAGCGTGCGCATCATCCGGCCGTACAGGGTCCTGGCCGGGATCTGCCGGACATGTCGCCCGGCGGCCTCGTACGCGCGATACGCCCGCGTGAACGCGTCACCGTACAGATCGGTGAGGTCGGGCACCTCCTTCGGGTCGAACAGCGACCAGACCTCGTCCGCCTCCACCCGGCGCATGAACTCGTCGGGCACCCAGTTCGCCAGGTTCAGGTTGTGGGTGCGGCGGGCGTCCTCGCCGGTGTTGTCGCGCAGCTCCAGGAACTCCTCGATGTCGGCGTGCCAGGTCTCCAGGTAGACGCAGGCCGCGCCCTTGCGCCGCCCGCCCTGGTTGACGGCCGCGACGGACGAGTCGAGCGTGCGCAGCCACGGGACGATGCCGTTGGAGTGGCCGTTGGTGCCCCGGATCAGGGAGCCGCGCGAGCGCACCCGGGTCCAGGCGATGCCGATGCCTCCGGCGTACTTCGACAGCCGCGCCACCTGCCCGTACCGGTCGTAGATCGCCTCCAGCTCGTCGCGCGGCGAGTCGAGCAGGAAGCACGACGACAGCTGCGGGCGGCGCGCGCCCGAGTTGAACAGCGTGGGCGAGCTGGGCAGGTACGACAGCGTGGACATGAGCGCGTAGAGCTCGGCGGCCTCCGCCACCGACTCCGACAGCCCGCAGGCCACGCGGAGGAAGAAGTGCTGCGGGCGCTCCAGCACCGCCCGCGTCTCGGGGTGGCGCAGCAGGTAGCGGTCATAGACGGTGCGCAACCCGAAATACTCGAACCGGTCGTCCGCCTCCACGGAGACCAGCGCGTCCAGCTCGGCGGCGTGCGCGGCGACGAACTCCGCCAGCCCGTCCTGGATCAGCCCGGCCGCGTGGGTGGCGGCGATGGACTCGGAGAACGTCCGCACCCCGTGCGCGGCGGCCTCGTCGGCGATCTCCTCGGCCAGGAGCCGGGCGGCGACCCGGGAGTTGGCTGGGTCGGTGATGACCCGGGCGGCGGCCTCCTCGATGGCCAGACGGCGATCGACCTCGATGATCTGCGTCACGTGCTCTCTCCTCGCGAGCTCGTCCCCCGTGAGGGCGCGCGAGAGCACGGCGGCACGGATCATCCCCCGGCCGTTTCGCTCCCCGGCCCTCCCGCGAGGCCATGGTCACTTCGTGCCGGGCGGGCGGCCCGGGCACGCCGCTGGCAGGTCTTCGGGCTCGCGGGCGCGCGCATCGCTCCTACTGGCCGTCGCTTCCCAGATCGCTCCAGTGCACCTGACGGCGGTCGTTCCCGCTCACCGCTGCGGGGCAGCCCCGGAATCACACCGGGTTCCCTTTTGCTCCGCCTCCGGAGAGGCGAACCAGCGACGAGCAGGATCCTACATCTAGTGGCCGTTCCCGCAACTACCCCAGCATGTTGTGGCCTTGGTGGTGCCGAGCAGACCGAGATCCCGCAGGACGGCGCGGGTGCGCTCGACCTCGGAGCCCAGCCACTGCTTGAAGTCGGCGCCGCTGAGCGGGATCGAGATCCAGCCCGCGGACCGGCAGGCCGCCTCCCAGTCGGCCGTGCCGGTCACGTCCTCGCACATGCGGATGGCCGATTCGCGGCTCTCGTCCGTCATGCGCTCGGGCCCGAAGGCCGCCGCCCAGTCCACGAAGTCGACCCGTACGCCGGACTCCAGCAGCGTCGGCGCGTCGAGGCCGGGCACCTGCCTGGCCGAGGACACCGCGAGCGCCTTGACCTGGCCGGCCTTGATGCTCGCGCGCCAGTCGGCCAGCGGGCCCGCGGCCGCCGCGGCCTTGCCGGACAGCAGCGCGGTGACGGCCTCCTGACTGCTGGGGTAGCCGGTGTAGTCGAGCTGGCGGGTGTCGGCGCCGAGCCCCCTGGCGATCAGGCCGAACAGCAGGTGGTCGGGCTCCCCCTGGGGCCCGCCCGCCAGCTGCGTCTGGCCCGGACTGGCGAGCAGGTGGGCGCCGAACGCCTCGAAGTCCCCGAACGGCGAGTGGACGGGCACGACCACGACCTCGACCTCACCGGTGAGCCTGGACAGGGGGGTCGCCGTGTCGAGGAGGGTCTGGGCGTTGTTCAGCTCGGCGGCGGCCAGCGCGGGCAGCCCGCTCACCATGATCCTGATGCCCGCGCCGGTCTCGTATCCGGCCGCCCGGGCCGCGTCGGCGAACGCCTGCCCGACACGCTCCCAGCGGCGCCCCTGAGGGCCGATCGAGTATCGGGCGCGCAGGCCCGCCGCGCTCCCGGTGAAGCGCTCCGTCCCGCAGCCGGCCGCGCACGCGGCCAGGCCCAGCCCCCATGCGAAGAACCGCCGACGGCGCATGTGCCTCTCCCCCGAGCATCGCGAGTCATCGCTCACTCTAAGTTATCGACACAATACACAGAGATACACATATCTCTCATAGTGACTTTTTGCCGACCCCTGCCATCAGGGACGACGGCAGCGACCAGTCCCCCACCAGCTTGGGCCGGTCGGGACGCCAGTCGACGGCCTGTACCAGGCCCGGCGGCTCCAGCGGGAAGTCGCCGAAGAAGGCGCGGATCTCGGCGGGCGTGCGGTCGGTGCCGCCGCTCGGATCGTCCGAGGAGGCGCCCCGGTAGCGCTGCCCGTCCTCCAGGCGGCCCATCGAGGTGGCGTGGGTGATCACCAGGTAGCTGCCCGGCGCCAGCCGCTCGCGCAGGGTCGCCAGAGCCTGCCGCGGCCGCGCCGAATCCGGCAGGAAGTGCAGGATCGACACGAGCAGCACCCCGACCGGCCGGCGCAGGTCCAGGAACCCGCCCGCCCCCGCCAGCACCGCGTCGGGATCCAGGAGGTCCGCCTCGACGAGCGCGGCCCTGCCCGAGTGTCCGAGCAGGGCCGTGGCGTGTGCTGCGACGACCGGATCGCGATCGACGTAGACGACCCGGGCCTCGGGCGCCACCTCGTGCGCGCTGCCCTGGGTCGGCAGCCCGCTGCCGAGGTCGAGGAACTGCCGTACCCCGGCGGCGGCCACGTAGCGCACGGCACGCTGGAGGAAGGCCCGGTTTGCGCGGGCCAGCGGGACCGCCTCCGGGATCAGCTCGGCGAGCTGCTCGATGGCCTGGCGGTCGACCGCGAAGTTGTCCTTCCCGCCGAGCATGTAATCGTACATGCGTGCGAGATTGGGCCTCTCAGCGTCGAACTGCCGCACGTATCGAATTTATGTCGTCCGCAGCAAGATAACGAGGTTTGAGGCCAAATTAGCCTGTTTATTCAACCGTGACGCTCTTGGCGAGATTGCGAGGCTTGTCCACATCCCGGCCGAGCGCCACCGCGGCATAGTACGCGAGCAGCTGAAGCGGGATCGTGAGCAGGATCGGGTCCAGCTCGATCTCGTTCTTGGGGATCACGATCACGTCGTCGGCCAGCTTGACGTCGGGCTCGCGGTGACCGACCATGAGCACCTGCCCGCCGCGCGCGCGGATCTCGCCCAGCGTGGTGAGGTTCTTGTCGAGCAGCTCGTCGTCGGGGACGATGGCGACCGTCGGCATGTCGGGGCCGATCAGCGCGAGCGGCCCGTGCTTGAGCTCGCTGGCCGGATACGCCTCGGCGTGCACGTACGAGATCTCCTTGAGCTTCTGCGCACCCTCCCTGGCCACCGGGTAGCCGCGCACGCGGCCCACGAACATCATGCTCGGGTGCTTGGCGTACTTCTGCGCCAGCTCAGCGATCTTGTCGCTCTGGGTGAGGATCTCCTCGATCTGCCCCGGCAGCCTGCGCAGGCCGTCGACGATGCGCCGCCCGTCGGCGGGCGACAGGTCGCGCACCCGGCCCAGGTGCAGCGCGAGCAGCGCGAACGCCAGCGACGTCGAGGTGAACGCCTTGGTCGAGGCCACCGAGACCTCGGGACCCGCGTGCAGGTAGATGCCGCCGTCCACCTCGCGGGCGATGGCGCTGCCGACCGCGTTGACGATGCCGATGACGCGACCGCCCTTGCGCTTGAGCTCCTGCACGGCGGCGAGCGTGTCGTACGTCTCGCCCGACTGGCTGATGGCGACGTAGAGCGTGTCGGGGTCGACGACCGGATTGCGGTAGCGGAACTCGCTGGCGGGCTCGGCGTCGGACGGGATGCGGGCCAGCTCCTCGATGAGCTGTGCCCCGATCTGCCCCGAGTAGTACGCGGACCCGCAGCCGATGATCTTCACCCGGCGGAAGCCCCGCGTCTCGCGGGCGTCCATGTTGAGCCCGCCCAGGTGGGCCACGTGGAAGCGCTCGTCGAGCCGGCCGCTCATCGTACGGGTGATCGTCTCGGGCTGCTCGGAGATCTCCTTGAGCAGGTAGTGCTCATAGCCGCCGGTGTCATAGTGGCCGGCGTCCCAGTCGACGGTCAGCGGCTCCTTGGCGGTCTCGCGGGCGTCGCTGGCGAAGGTGTGGAAGCCGTCGGCCTTGAGCACGGCCAGCTCGCCGTCCTCCAGGTGCACGACCTGGCGCGTGTAGCGGACGAGCGCGGCCACGTCGGACGCGGCGAACATCTCCTTCTCGCCGATGCCCAGCACGATCGGGCTGCCGTTGCGCGCCACGACCACCTCGCCGGGGCGTTCGCGGTCGATGACCGCGATGCCGTACGTGCCGACGATGCTCTTGAGCGTCTTCCTGACCGCCTCCTCCAGGGAGTCGTTCTCGTCGGCGGCGCGCGCGATCAGGTGCGCGAGCACCTCGGTGTCCGTCTCGGAGGCGAACACCACGCCGTCGGCCTCCAGCTTCGCGCGCAGCTCGCCGGCGTTCTCGATGATGCCGTTGTGCACGACCGCGATGCGCTCGTCGGAGGAAAGGTGGGGATGGGCGTTCTCGTCACTCGGCACGCCGTGCGTGGCCCAGCGGGTGTGCCCGATGCCCAGGGTGCCCTTGAACCTGGCCGGCACGACCTTGGCCAGGTCCGCCACGCGGCCCTTGACCTTGCGTAGCTTGAGCCCCCGGTTGGACACCACGACCCCGGCCGAGTCGTACCCCCGGTACTCCAGACGCTGCAGGCCCTCCAGCAGGATGGGCGCCGCGTCCCGTGGGCCGACATAGGCCACGATTCCGCACATCGAGGTCTCCTCTTCATCCGTAGACGATCCTGCGCAGCTGCCGCAGGGACAGCTCCGGTGCCGCGACCCGCCGACCGCGTAATTCGGCGGCGATCCTGGGGAAGATCTCGTCGTTGGTGTGGCCGACCGTTTTCAGCTCGGCGTGCCGGCGGCGGACGTACTCCTCGACGGACTCGGAGAAGTACGACAGCACGTCGGCGATCACCTTCGCCGCCTCACCCGGGCCCAGCGGGCTCGTCTCGGTGAGGTGGACGATGAGGTCTTCGTAGGGATGTCGTGCCGGGGACACAGACGAGGACACTACGCATCTGGAACGAGACACTTCAACATCCTGCCCGAAATCGGGCAGGAATTAACTCGAACGCCTGTCTAGAGCAGGCTGCCGCGGCCCCAGCCCTTGCCGAAGCGCCACCAGGCGAAGGCTCCGGCGACGAGACCGAGCCCGACGAGGACGGCCGCGGGACGGACCGTGCCCGCGACGTCACCCCTGACAGCGGCCTGGAGCATGGTGGTCGCCCAGTATCCGGGCGAGATCGGCGCGATGGCCTGCGCCCAGGCGGGCATCATCGCGTACGGCACCAGCGCACCGCCCAGCGCGCTGACCGACAGCGCCGCGATGTTGCAGAGCGTGCTCAGCTCCCCCTGGCTGCGCACCACCCCGGCCAGGGCCGTGCCGACGCCGAGCAGCGCGAAGCACCACGCCGCCACGGCCAGGCCCAGGGCCGGCGGCCACGCCGTCCCGGCCGGCCGCAGCCCTACCGCGATCATCCCGTACGCGAGCAGCACGACCTGCTGGAGGACCAGCACGGCGAACACCGGCAGGGCCTTGCCGATCATGATCTCCGGGACGCGGGCCCTGGTGGCCTTGAGGCGGTCCCAGGTGTGCCAGGTGCGTTCGGCGAGGCTGGCCGTGGCCACGTCGGCCATCGACAGCACCGAGAACATGACCAGCAGTCCCGTCACGACCTGGGCGGGCTCGCGCAGCATCGACTTGAAGACGAGCATGAGGACCATGGGCATGACCAGGTAGCTGACCAGGTGAGCCGGGTCGCGCCGGCGCAGGAGCACGTTGTGCGCGGTCAGGACGGCGATGCGGTGCAACGTCTCACGCGGCATCCGCGGGCTCCTTTCGGAGATCCTTGTAGAGGTCGTCGAGCGACGGCTGGCGGATGTCGATGCCGCGCACCGGGCGGTCGAGGTCGCGCAGCAGGGTGGCCAGGGTGGCGGTGGGGTCGGTGGTCGCGACCGTGATCTCGTCGTCGTCCAGGGTGACGCGGACCTCGCCAGGCAGCCCCTTGAGCAGCTCGGCGCCCGTGCCCCTGGCGATCACCCGCCCGCTCCGCGCGACGGCGATCGTGGCCTTCAGCTCGGTGAGCTCGGGGAGGTAGTGCGTGCAGTAGACGACCGCCGCGCCGCCGTCCGCCCTGCGGCGCACCGCCGCCAGGAGGGCGCTGCGGGTCTCGGGGTCGGCGCCCGCCGTGGGCTCGTCGAGCAGGAGCACGTCCGGGTCCGGCAGGAGGGCGGTGGCCGCCTGCGCGCGGCGCTGCTGGCCGCCGGAGAGCACGCTCACCCGCCGGTCGAGCACCCCGGTCAGCGCCAGCTCCTCCGCCACGGCTTCGACGGCCCCGGCCAGGGCGCGCCGCCGCAGCCCGGCCAGCCCGCCGAACAGCCGCAACGTCTCCCGTACGGTGACGCTGGGGTAGAGGGCGAGCTGCTGGGGCGCCATCCCCACCTCGCCCCGCACCACGACACGCCCGGCGTCCGAGCGTGCCAACCCCGCGGCGATCTCGAAGAACGTCGTCTTGCCCGCGCCGTTGTGGCCGACCAGCCCGACGATCTCGCCCGGCTCCACCCGCAGGTCGAAGCCGTCCAGCGCGGCGACGTCGCCGTACCGCTTGACCAGCCCGGCCGCCTCCACCTGCCCGCTCGTGCGCGCCATCAGCCCATGCCCCTTCCCAGTCTACGATGTAGACTGCTCTACACTGTAGACTGACGCGGTGCGGAAGCTCAAGACCTCCCGGCAGCCGGAAATCCTCGACGCGGCCCTCGCCATCGCCGACGAGCGCGGCCTCGAAGCCCTGTCCATGCGGGCCGTCGCCGAGCGGGTCGGGGTAACACCCATGGCCTTGTACGGATATTTCCGGAACAAGGATGAGCTGCTCGACGGCCTCGTCGGCCGCCTGCTCGACCGGCTCGCGCCCGGCGATCCCGGCCAGACCTGGCAGGAGCGCCTGGGCGCGATCGCCTGGGCCACCCGGCGACTGGCCCGCGAGCACCCGTCGGTCTTCCCGCTCCTGCTGCTGCGCACCTCGGCGACGCCCGACGGGGTCCAGGTGGTCGACCAGCTCTACCAGGCGCTGCTCGACGCCGGCGTGCCGGAGGCGGACGTCCCCCGGATCGAGCGGCTGGTGAGCACGTTCGTGATGGGGTTCGCGCTCTCCGAGGTGAGCGGGCGTTTCTCCGACGCCTCCCGGGAGATCAGGCTCAGCCGCGGCGCCGACGCGCCCGCCCACCGCCGTTTGGCCGGGCATCTGACGCCCGATGACTGGGATGCCGAGTTCGCAGCCGATCTGGCGGATCTCATGCGTATCATCCGACCCGTCTGACCCATCCCTTTCTGGGAAAGGTTACGGTGAGTAGTCGTATCGTGACCTTCCTGGGGGAGATGTCATGCGCCTCTGGCTCGCCGCCGCCCTGACCGCCGGCACGTTCACCGCGCCCGCGGACATGCCCGCACCCGGCTCTGCCCCAGGTCACCCGCCCGGCCTCTTCTCTTGGGGCGCGCCCGGACGCCGGACCGGCGCCCTCCCTCCCGCGAACCCTTCCGGGCGGCAGGCCGAGTTCGCCGCGGCCGCCCGGGAGTTCGGGGTGCCGGAGAGCGTGCTGCTCGGCGTCTCGTACCTGGAGTCCCGCTGGGACGCGAACGGCGGGTCGCCGAGCACGGCGGGCGGCTACGGGCCGATGCACCTGGTGGACGCGTTCCCCGCCGACACGCTCAGCCCTTTGAGCGCCGCCGCCCCATCGACCGGGGGTGGGCACGCGTGGCCGATCGGTGACGCGCTGGGTGACGCCCGGGGGGACGACGCCCGCCCGCTGCCCCGTACGTTCGCCGAAGCCCCTGCCATGTCGGCGCCGAGCGCGGCGCTGCCGCCCGCCACGCTGCCCGAGGCCGGGCGCCTCATCGGCGCGGACCCCGCCCGGCTGCGCACCGACCCGGCCGCCAACATCAGGGGCGGCGCCGCCCTCCTGGCCTCGTACCAGGACCGCCCGAGCGGCAACCCGGCCGACTGGTACGCGGCCGTCGCCCGCTACTCGGGCGCGGAGGACGCGGCCGCGGCACGTGAGTTCGCCGACGAGGTGTTCTCGGTGATGCGGGAGGGCGCGCGGCGGCGTACCGACGACGGCCACCTGGTACGCCTCGTACCCGTGCCCAACCTCCCCCACCCCGTCGCCGCCACCGCCAAGGACCCCGCAACCGCCAAGGACTCAGCCGCCGCCCCGCCCGTGGTCAACGAGCAGACCGGCAACGACCCACCGCCCCCGTACGACGACCAGTACGACACCTTCTTCGGGGAGGAAGCCGGGACGGACGATCAGACCGACCCGGACGGGAACTGGACAGAGCCCGGAAATGTGGAGAAGACCGGAAGCGGCGGGCAGGTGGAGTGCCCCGGCTCGCTCTCCTGCGAATGGATCCCCGCCGCCTACGAGCGCTTCGGCAGGAAGAAGAACCGGGACTACGGCAACCACGACCGCCTGAGCCGGTCCCGTTCCGTCGACTACATCGTCATTCACGACACGGAGGGCTCCTACCAGGGCATCCCGTCCTTGATCCGCAACCCGAGGTACGTGAGCTGGCACTACACGATCCGCTCCCGTGACGGACATGTCGCCCAGCACGTGGCGACCAACGACATCGCCTGGCACGCGGGCAACTGGGACGTCAACACCCGTTCGATAGGAATCGAGCACGAGGGCTACCTGGCCAAGGGCACCTGGTACACGGAGGCGATGTACCGTTCGTCGGCCAAGCTGGTCAGATACCTGGCCGGCAAGTACCGCATCCCGCTCAACCGGGCCCACATCCTCGGCCACGACAACGTCCCAGGCACCACCCCGAAGATGGTCTCGGGCATGCACGAGGATCCCGGACCGTACTGGGACTGGTCCCACTACTTCGACCTGCTGGGCAAGCCGCTCAAGGGGGTGCAGAGCGGTAACTCCATCATGATCCGCCCCTCGTACGACACCAACCGGCCCCGCTTCACCGGCTGCGTCGCCGTCAAGCCGGACAAGGCGTGCCCGGAGCACGGCGCCGCCACGGTCTGGCTGCACCAGGAGCCGCGGGAGTCGTCCCCCCTGGTCAACGACCAGGGCAAACATCCGGGCAAGCCCAGCACGTACAGCGTGTACGACCACAGCGCCCGCGCCTCCACCGGCCAGCGCTTCGCGGTGGCGGACCGGCAGGACGACTGGACGGCCATCTGGTACCTCGGCCAGAAGGCCTGGTTCCACAACCCGCCCTCCGACCCCACCGCCGTCCCCGCCAAGGGCCCGCTGGTAACTCCTCTCAGGCCGAGGACCAGGGTGTACGGCCGCGCGTTCCCCGAGCAGTCCGCCTACAAGCTGGCGTCGTACCAGCCGCTGGCCCCGCTCCAGTACAAGATCGGCCCCGGCCAGACGTACACGGTGGGCGACACGATCACCGGCTCCTACTACGCCGCGGGCGCCTTCAGCCCGGCCAAACACGTCACCACGACCGGACAAACCCGCTACTACCAGATCCAGCTCGGTCACCGGGTGATGTTCGTCATGGCCAAGGACGTGCGCCTGATCCGCTGAATTTCGCCCCGCGGGCCACTCAGTGCGCACGGGCACTCCAGGAAGACGATATGGTTTTCCCGTAGCCCGGCGCACGTCGCCCTGGGTTAACGCGGAAGTGGCTCAGTGGTAGAGCATCACCTTGCCAAGGTGAGGGTCGCGGGTTCGAATCCCGTCTTCCGCTCGGAGCAAGACTCCAGGGTGGAGTGGCCGAGAGGCGAGGCAGCGGCCTGCAAAGCCGTCTACACGGGTTCAAATCCCGTCTCCACCTCGGCGACCGGCGGACCCCTCGGGATCCGCTAAAGTAAAGGCAGCACCACGCGGAAGTGGCTCAGTGGTAGAGCATCACCTTGCCAAGGTGAGGGTCGCGGGTTCGAATCCCGTCTTCCGCTCTGAGTTTCTAACTCAATATGGACGATTAGCTCAGCGGGAGAGCGCTTCCCTGACACGGAAGAGGTCACTGGTTCAATCCCAGTATCGTCCACCACAATGAGAAAACCCCCGGTCGCGACCAGCGCCGGGGGTTTTCTCCTGCTCGGGCTTGAGCATGGTGCCGCGCTGACTTCGATCCTGCGAGTTGATCAAATCGCGCTGTTGGAGGCCCGCCCCGCCCGGGGTGACCCCCGGGCGGTCGGTGGTCGGTCATTGGGCCGAGCCTGGGCCACGTCCGCGCCGGCCCGGCTCAGCCGCCTGCTGCCCCTCACCCTGAAGATGAGCTCCCGTCATAGACTCCCGCGGACCACGTTCCGGGCCTGGCGCCCAGGTCGGCGGCCAATTCCAGGGCGACGTCGTACCTGACCAGCTCCTGAGCCACGTACCTGCCGTCGCAGGTTCCCTTCCGCTTGTCGACCACGGCGCAGCCGTCCAGTGACGCCTGTCCGATGAGTTCGGTGGGAGGGAAGACCCACACGCGGATGGACTGGCGCCCGGCCGACCATGTGGACGGGAGCGAACCCCGGTCGTAGGCGTGCCGAGCCATGCCACCCTGGCACCGGCTGACCTGCCCCGCGCGGCTGCCCTCGACGGCCGTGACCACCCACGACTGCGGGTCCGCGCAGGTGACGACCACAGTGGTGGCATGGCTGGCCGGCTTGACCTTGATGTCCATTCCGGTCGCGGACATCGAGGTGAGCACAGCCCCGATCCTGGTCAGGCCATCGATACTGGCCGGCAGATCGGGCACGCGCGACGGTGCCGCGGAATCCACGCTCGACGAGGTGACCGGAGCGGCAGGGGTCGTCGCCGTCCCGGGCAGCGTCCAGATCACCACGGTCGCTGCGGCCCCCGCCAGCGCCGCGCCCGCGCCCCATCGGGCAAGCCTGCCGCGCCTGCCCCTCCGTACGATCTCGGCCACGTCCACGTCCCCTCCGGGTCCGTACGCCGTGCGCTCGGCGAGCAGCTCGCGCAGGTCGTCTTCGGTATGGTTCATTGCTCCACCTCCATCAGCTCGATCGCCGGTTGCACCCGCAGCCGCGCCAGCGCCCGCCCCAGCTGCGTCTTGACCGTGCCCAGCGAGCAGCCGAGCACGTCGGCGCACTGCGGCAGCGTCAGGTCCTCGAAGTAGTGCAGGACGATGACCGCGCGCTGACGGTCCGACAGCCCTCTGATCGCCGTCCAGAGCGCGTCCTTCTCGCCGAGCTCGCCGGCGAAGTCGCCGCGGGCGGTCGTGTCGGGAAGCGACTCCGTGGGCACTTCGCCGCGCCATCGTCTGCGCCACCAGGAGGCGTGCGTGTTGGTCAAGATGCGATAGACGTACGGGTCGGGATCACCCTCGATGCGCCGCCACACCTGCCAGGCCCTGGCCAGCGTCGTCTGCACCAGGTCCTCGGCCGTGCCCCAGTCACCTGTGAGCGCATAGGCGGTACGGCGCAGCCGCCCCGACCGGGCTGTCACATACTCAGCGAATCCTTCCATCACCGATCACTACTCGCCGGGGAGCCCGAACCGGATGACAGCCGCCACAGGGATTTCTCACCGTGCCTGCGCCATCGCCGTACGGTGGCGACATGCCAGGGGCCGTGACGATGATGCCATGTGGCGATGGCGGGGCGTACCGGCGAAACTCACCGCCGCTCCCCGGGCACCGAGCTTGTCAGCCCGACGTGCTCGGTGCCAGGTTCGGCCGAGGGCGCCCTCGCCGCGATGAGTTCCGGCCTGGTCGCGGGTCTGTTCCGGTGACCGTCGTTGGGCGTCTTACGACGCGCCCAGCATGAGACACCACGGAGGACACTATGACGACCGCGCTGCCCGGCCGCCCGCCCATCGTCGACCTGGCCACCTGGCAGGCCGCCCGGGACGAGCTCCTGGTCCGGGAGAAGGCCCACACCCGCGAGGGCGACGCCATAGCCGCGGCTCGCCGCCGGCTGCCGATGGTGGAGCTCGACGGGACGGTCGAGGTCGTCGGACCCGACGGCCCGGTCCCGTTCCTGGACCTGTTCCAGGGCCGCGACGAGCTCGTGGTCTACAAGCACATGTGGTACGACGGCGCGCCGCACCAGGGGCAGTGCGAGGGCTGCACCACCACGGCCTGGCACCTGAAGGACGCCGTCTACCTCAACGCCCGCGGCGTCTCGTTCGCCATCCTGACCACGGGCCGATGGGACGAGGTGGCCTCCTACGTCGAGTTCATGGGCTACACCCAGCCCTGGTACTCGGTGCGCGGTGTGGAGGAGCCGGTCGGCGGCAGCATGGGGTACCTCACCTGCTTCCTGCGCGACGGCGACCGCGTGTTCCTCACCTACTCCACGACGGGCCGTGGCAACGAGCGGGTCAGTGGTTCCTTGGGCCTGCTCGACATGACGCCCTACGGCCGCGGCGAGGCGTGGGAGGACAACCCCGAGGGCCGGCCCGAGGGGCGCGGCCCGTCCTGGAGCTGGCGCTCGGACGCGGACGGGAATGCCGTCTGGGGCCCGACCAGCCGCCCCGTGCCGCAGTGGACCCGCCCCGGCGCGACCCCCGCGCAGACCCTCGGCCGGCACGACCACCACCACTGACAGGCCTTCGTCGCCGACGTCGGCGTCAGGTGCCGGGCGGAACCTCCGGACGGTGCGAGGCCCAGCCCGCGCGCTCGGTCGGTGGGGGTCGTCCGGAAGGTGCCGGAAGGTGAAGGACTCCTGCGGCGGCGCAGGAGTTTCACCTGTTCGCGGTAGGTCATACGTGGGAGCAGCCGTTGCCGGCCGGGGCCAGCGTGGCCAGATAACCTCGGAAGACCACGGTCATCTCCCCGTTCCGGAACACCTCCGCAAGCGTGCGGTGACACCAGTCGCGCGCTTGCTCGGCGCTGTCGTCCCCGCGTGCGATGGCGCTGTCGACGTTGACCTCGCCCAACACATAACGGAGGTAGTCGTCGAGTGACATCTGTATCGGGATCTCAATGTCGGTGTAATCGAGCAGGCGCAACCCCGTCCCCTCCAGACGCAACGCCTGTACGACCAGCGGCCGCCATCCGGATACTGATGGAAACCGCTGCTGGAACGACTTGAACCACGTCGCCAATGCGTCGCCTGTCCGCGAATACCGGCCTTGCGAGAAGTCGTACAGAAGAAAGGTTCCTTCTGGAGTCAGTACGCGGGCCACCTCGGCAAGGGCCGACGAAGGATCGGTGTAGTTCAGCGAACCGGCGGCGGCGACCAGGTCGAACGACGCCGCGGCGAATGGCAGCCCTTCCGCTGCGCCGAGGACGAATCGAGCGGACGGCGCGACGGATCGTCGGTGCGCAAGCATCGCCGGGACCGGCTCCAAGCCGATCACATACTCGGCCAATGGTGCGAGCGCGGCAGTGGACGCGCCGGCACCGCATCCGATATCCAGTGCTCGCCCGACCGGGCGCTTCAGGCAAGCCGACTTGAGAATCTGCTGATGCACCGGAGGCCGGTCGAAGGCATAGCTTGCGGCCAGCCGTTCGCTGTCATAGACGCTCTTCATGGCTCCTCCGAGATCGGCATCGGATAAGCAAAGGATCACGCCGCATGCCTTTGAACACGTGGCTGCGGCTGGGCGGTGCTTACCCCCGGACGCCCTCACCTTCCGAGAACGCCGGGCAGTACTGCCAGACGAATTCCAGCCACGGCGGGGCCACCCCCGTGAAGTGCGCCCAGGTGCCCGGTTCCGCACCGGGGTAGTCACCACTCACCTCAGAAAGGAACGTCAGCGTGAAGCCTTCCCGGATCAGGCTGTTGACTATCCGGCTCAGCGTCTGCCTGTACTCCCTGGGTTCGCGGATTCGGCGGCCGGTCTGCTTACGGTCGTAGACCCAGGCCTGGTCGGGATAGCTGGTCGCGGCCTCGTCCGTGTAGGAGTGCTTCAGCGTGTAGCCCTCCCCGTTCCACGAGTGGTGAGTGAGCCCGGAGAAGAATGGGTTCGCGCACATCAGGTAGTAACAGCCGCCTTCGTCGACGACTCTCGCGACCTCGCGGAAAACGATCCGGGAGTCCGGGACGAAGGTCAGCGAGTACGGATGCCAGACCAGATCGAACGAGGATTCGTCGAGGGCCGACAGGTCCCGCATGTCCCCTTGGATCGTACGGATGCCGACGCCGTAATGCTCGGCGGCCAAGCGGTCCCGCTCCAACTGCCCGGACGAGATGTCGAGAACCGTCACGTCGGCTCCGAGCAGAGCGAAAGCCGCAGACTGCTGCCCGCCTCCTCCCGCCAGGCAGAGCACCTTCCGGCCCGCCAGGTCGCCGGCGATGCCCAGCCTATCCAGGCCCAGATAGGCCTGGGCCTTCTCCGCGTCCAGGTCGAGCATGGGACGGGTGAACAACGCGTCCGCCGCCACAAGGGCTTCCCAGCGGTCCTCGTTGTAGTGGTAGACCTCGTCCTGCACGGTAGAAACCCTATCTGTCGCCCAACGGCCGGGACGAACCATATTCGGCCGGGCCTTGCTTGTCGCGGGTAACAGGCGTCAACGTGGCTCGCGCCTCGTGTCTTCATCGGCGACGGCGAGGTGATCGTGCAACTCGGCATGCCGGAACTGGTAGACCGGTCCGGCAGCGCGCAACAGCCCGAGGCGGTGGGCATCATCGAGGAAGGGCATGAGTCGGCGGGGTAGCCGGCGAAGCATGGCCAGCCGGAGAACGGCAATGGTGAAGACCAGCCAAGCATGATGCTTGCCGGTCACGAGTCCGCCGGCGAGTCCGACGATCAGCCCCTGCAGGAATCCGGATACGAATGCGTCCCTGGAGCCCACACTGGACGCGTATGCGGGCACGAACACGGCCCCGAATATGAGCGCCGTCACCAGTCCGGAAAAGATTGTCTTGACGAAGGTGAGTGCCCTGTCAGCGCCCCACGTGGAGACAGCACTGCTGGCAGCGCGGGTCAGGGCAGGTCGCTCCGCCATGGCGACGAGCCCGAACGCGATCCCACCCGAGACCGCAAACAAGACTCCGTTAACGATGGCACTCGCGAAGGCCTCTTCCAGAGAAAAAGACCGGGCGGCGAATAGGAGCGTATAACTTGGCAGAACAGAGAATCCGAAAAAGAAACCTACCAGAAGGCCGAACCAGGAGCCGAAGAAGATCTGACTTCGGATGCGATGAGCGCCGGCTGACATTCTCCTCTGGAGACGAAGGTGGACACATCCAGGGGTGTCCTTGAACCATCCCTTGGCAAAGAGGCAGGAGACGACCCCGACCGGGAGCCCTGCAAGTAGCCCAAGGACGACCGCGGCCATGATCCCTGGGTACAGGTTCCAATAGGACCAGAGCCCGTACAGAAGTCCACTCAGCAGCCCTGTGACCATCCCGACCACAAGCCGCACTGCACCGGGTCGGAGGGTGTAACCGGCCAGGCGCCACCAGGCGAGGTCGCGGGAGTCACGGGTGAGGCGGGCGAGATAGGTCAGCCAGCGCCTCACTTGGTCGGGATCCCATTTCCGGTGAGGTCTGAAGGGCTCCGCGGGATCGTCCGACGGCAGGCGCGATGCGATAAGCGCGGGGATGAGCTGATCAAAGAGATGGGCACGCAGTGAGGGCGGATCCCGCAACCGGAGGTCGTGCAAGATCGGACCCGGGTCGCGTCTGGCAAGGATGTACGTGGCATGGATCAGCCACAGGCCCAGCGGGGTGGAAGCGATGCCGACCAGCGCCGGCGCGGCCTCCTTGCGTAGCGCTGCGAGAACCTCCGTCCAGGTGGGCCTGGGCTTGGGAGGAAGGCAAGCCTCCAGGTAATCGGCGGCCACATCGGGGGTTAGTGGCTGAGGTTCGATGACCGCCGCCGCGGTGAGAACATCCTCGTTCGCCTCGACCGCCTGCCTGAACTCGGTGGAGCGGCTGGTGAGGATCAGCTGGTCGGACTCGTCCATCGAGCTGTTGAGCGCGGCCAGCATCTTGGTGCGGGCATTCTCGGGCAGTTCGTCCAGCCCATCGAGTACGGGCAGAATCTCGCTGCCCTCCGCCAGGGCACGCGGCGCGTCCGAGCCGGGCTTTTCTGCGCGTATATCCGGGTAATCCATGCTGAGGCACTTCCCCAGCCAGTCGTGGAGCCGTGGGTAGGTTTCGGTGTCCCAGCGGGCCGCTGACAGGAATACCGGGACGGGCTCGTCCGGCTGGCGGGTCCGGATGAGTTCGCGCAACAGTTGCACCGCCAGAGTCGTCTTCCCCGAGCCCGGGCCGCCGAGAATCACCAGGCGTCGACATCTCAGCGCACGGAAGCCGCTGGTCAGGTGGGCGATGTCGGCGCCCTGGCCGCTGAACGCCAGTACGCCGCCGGCGATCAAACGGGGATGGTCCATGAGTTCGTCGTGTTCGGTGAGCCGCCAGGGGACGGGGATCGGGTGCGGGTCGCCGAGTGACCGCAGGGCGGCCTCGTGCTTCCACTGTGCGCCCACCTGCCGCGCCAAGATGTCCTTGACCCGTTCGATATCGCCGGTGGCCAGGGGCAGGGCCCGCTTTACTGCCTTCTGCCCCACGGCGAAAAGCACCTTCGCTGCCGAGAGCAGGAATCCGACCACCGCTACGATCGTCACTGCCAGCTGTACGTTTTTCAGCGAGACAACAGCGATCCAGATCATCACGGCGACCAGTGCCACGCCTGCCACGAGCGCCGCGGCCCGCCACCGAGAGCCCCATTGGCGTCCCATAGTCCCATCCTGCGAACGGTCGGCGTCGCCGCGTAACTGTGCGGCCCCAATCGAAAGGTTGATCATTAGGAAAGAGTCGCGCTCTGGTTCACGCGCAGGCCACGGCCGCCACAACCGGTGACCGGCTCGGCACGGTGTCCTTGCGGTCAGGCGTCCCCGGTCTGAGGGCCGGGGCGAGGCGAGCGCGGCTTCCACCAGACGTTCAGGTCAAGGAACTGCTCGCACTCCGCCGGAAGGGGTACGGACGGCCAAGATCGACGTGAGGTGTATGCACGCCGGATGAACTGTGCCTGAACGCTGATGATCTTCCGTGGCGGATGCCCGGCCCATGTCCCTAGCCTTGGCGATCATGGACTTACTGGATGAGTTCGTGGCGGTGCGGGAGACCGCCACCGCCTCGAACGGGCTGGTGACCGTGGAGGTGGACGGCACCTCCGACCTCACCGGGCTGAAGCTCGACCCGCGAGCCCTGCGGTTGCCCGCGGCCGAGCTGGCCGAGGCGATCAGGGAGGCGTTCGGCCGGGCCCGTACGGCGGCCCGGCAACGCGCCACCGAGGCCATCCCGGAAGTGCTGAAGCAAGACTCGCTGGAGCTGAACAGCCTGATCGACAAGGTCAAAGCCGACGCTCAGGAGGGCGTGAGCGAGCTCCTGGCCACCGTCAACGAGCTGACCCAGCGGCTGGATCGGTTGAAGCGGCAGTGAGCGAGAGGTTCGACGGGATCCTCCAGGTCGCCTCCTCGCGCCGTACGAACAGCAGGTTCTGATGGGGCTGGAACTGCCGGAAGCGCTCCGCCCACTGGTGCCGCTGACCGGTCACACCTGGACCGACAGCGACGAGGTGGGCCTGGCCGGCGCCGGTATGCGGCTGGCGCGGTTCGGCGACGACTCCACGCGCACCGCCGCCGAGGCCGACGACCTGACCAGCTGGGTCCGCAGCCGCAACGACAGCGAAGGGGTGCGGGCCTTCCACGACGACTGGCGAGACGAGACCGGCCTGGCAGCCGAGGGAGAGTCGGTCTCCGGGACGACCGTGCTCATCGGGCTCGCGTTGCTCGCCGCCGCCGTCATCGTGATCGTTTACAAGCTGACAGTCCTCTACTCACTCATGCGACTGGTGATGCGGCTGTCGGCGACGATATTCCTGCCGGGCGCCGGAGCAGCGGCGTACGAGGCCGAGAAGATCGTGGCGACCAGGCTACGCGGCACCTTCGGCGAGATGTTCACGCGCATGGTGCTGCGTCCGTTGGTCAAGGCGAGCGAACGCCTCGGCGCTCCCATGGCGCGAAAGCCGGGGCGGTGGCCGGCGTCCTTCCACGGCGACCGCCTGCACGCCGCCGCACGCCGTGTCGACCTCGGCAAACTCGGCGTGTCGAACCCGGTGTGGCGGACCGATCGCCGATTCCTGTGGCGCGGCGACGATCGACACCCCGACGAGATCTTCGAGAAGGGCTTCCATCCCAAGGGGGACCGTGTGACTTTGTCGATGCACCAGGATCAGCCCTATGACTCCGCATTCGTGTCGACGACGAGGAGCCCCAACTTGGGCCTCCTCCGCCAACAGGATTACCGGTACCTCATCGACGCTCCCGGGGGCCTCAACCTGAACCGGACGTTGCGGAGGAACAAGCTTCGGAACGGTTATCCGGACGAGCGGGAAGTAGCCTTTCCCGGCGGCATCGACCGCCGCTACATCGTCGGCGCGCAGGAGGTCCGGAGGGGTCGCGGCACCTACCGCAGGTTCATCCCCAATCCCCACTACGACCCCGGGAGCTGATCGCCGATGATGGAACCACCCCCGATCAGCGACGAGTTGCGTGCGGCGGCCCTTGCGAACCCCGGCCAGTGGCTCTACGTCATCGACGAGTATTTCGACCCCGAGGGCGAGGTGCCGCCGTTCGGCGTGGCGGGCGCCTGGCAGGTGGACGAACTCGGCCAGATAGCAGAGTTCCGCCCAAATCCGAACTACCGCCCTTCACCCCTCACCCTCGGCTACCCCGAACCGACCGACGAGCTGGACGCCGCGATCCAGCTCGGCTCCGCCGGCTACCTCGACGACGGCGAGATCGCCCCTCTCTTCCTGGACACCGACGTGCTGACCGGCGTCGGTGACGATGACCGCATCCCGCTTTTCGGCGACCACGGCGACAATGGCGACCGGGCCGCGCACGCGTACACGGCCCGGGATCACCTTCCGGCGACGCTCCCGGAAGGCGTACGAGAGTGGCGCGGCATCCGCGGCGGCGATTTGGTCGCCCTGCTCCCCCCAGGGGCCGGCGTCGCGATCAACCCCGCCACGTTCGGAGTCCACCTTCCGCGCGCCGATTTCGACCGGCTCCGTCCCTGATCACGGGCCCGCGAGGGGTCACAGCATGCGTTCGACGGCCTCGGACGACTGCTCGGACACGTGCTCGGCGCCCCTGTGGTTGCCGGACATGATCAGGACCTGCTCCGACACGGTGCCGTACCCGTCGGCGACGCCATGCCCCTTAGCGAACAGCCGCTCGACGAGGTCCTGGTAGATCGGTCCGGCCTGGGAGCCGAACTCGCCGCTCCCCCACGGGTCCTCCGCGGCGGACAGGTCGGCCTGCAGGGCCGTCACCTGGTCGCGCAGGGTGTCGGACAACCGGCGGAATTCTGAGACCGCCGTGGCGAGATCGCTGTACGAGACGTCCACCTCGCGCATGGCGACACCTCCCGGGCCCTGGGGACTGATCAAGTCTAGGGGCCTGTGGGGGCCGAGAAGTACCGAGAAGTTCCGCCTCCCCGTCAGGCGATCATGGGGCGAAAGCGTCCTGGAAGGGCGCCCGAGCGGAGCGAGGAGGGCTTCACGTTCGCCACCGTCGCCTCCGACCTCGTCCACCTCGAACAGGCGGCCGCCGCGCACCTGAAGGCCGCCAGGGACGGCTGAGGGGTCAGGGCCAGGTCCTCGCCTCCGCCTCGAACCGGTCGCTCTCCGCGGGCAGCACGCAGAGCAGGTGCCCGCCGGGCGCCCGCAGGATGCGGCACTCCTGCCACCGTGACACCTCCGTCGCGCCGAGCGCCAGCAGCCGCCGGGTCTCGGCCTCGACGTCGTCGGTCTCGATGTCGAGATGGAGCCTCGGCGCGTCGTCCACCGCCTGGACCGCCACATCCAGACCGGGAACGGCACCGTGCAACGAGGTGAACTGCTCGTACCCGGGAAGCGGGTGCGCGCTGGCCCCCAGCGCCGCGGCCCAGAACGCCGACGCCTGCTCGGCCTCGGAGGCGGGGGTGTCGATCAGAAGGGCATAGACCCGGCTGCGATGCATGTCGATCATCCTAGCCCGGGAGAACCTGTCCGAAATGTCGCCTTATGCGAAGTTTCGAATGCTCTGTGTGCATACACGGTTTATGTACGGGTAGCGCCGTTGCAGTGGCTCCTCACAGGAGGAAACCGTGGACATCAACATAGGCCAGGGCATCACGGATGCCTGGCGGCAGATAGCGACGTTCGTTCCGAAGCTGGTCGCGTTCCTGGTCATCCTCATCATCGGATGGATCGTGGCCAAGGCGCTGCAGAAGATCGTCGACAAGGTGCTCGAGCGCGTCGGCTTCGACCGGGCGGTGGAGCGCAGCGGCGTGCGGCGCTGGCTGGAACAGAGCAAGTACACCGCCCGGAGCCTGCTCGCCAAGATCGTCTACTATGCGATCCTGCTGGTCACCCTGCAGCTGGCCTTCAGCGTGTTCGGGCCGAACCCGATCTCGTCGATGCTGAACAGCGTGGTGGGCTGGCTGCCCGCGGCCCTGGTCGCCATCGTGATCATCGTGGTGGCGGGCGCGATCGCCATGGGAGTCAGGGACATCATCGCCGGTGCGCTCGGCGGGCTCACCTACGGTCGCTGGGTGGCGACCGCCGCGGCGGTCTTCATCTGGGCGCTGGGCATCATCGCCGCGCTCAACCAGATCGGGGTGGCCACCACGGTCACGACTCCGGTGCTGGTCACGGTCCTCGCCACCGTCGGCGCGATCGTGGCGATCGGCATCGGCGGCGGGCTCGTCCGCCCGATGCAGCAGCGCTGGGAGCGCTGGCTGAGCCGGATCGAGCGGGAGGCCCCGCAGGCCAGGGCGCACGCGGAGGCGTACCAGCGGGGGCGTGAGGACGCCCGCACGATGGCAGGGGAGCCTGTAAGCACCACCCCGGCGACCCCGGGAGCTCCGGGCGCTCCGACCGCCCCGAGCACCCCGCCGCGCTCCGAGATGCCCCCGGACTGAACCGTCTCCCCGCCTGACCCGGGCGGATCGGTCAGGCGGGGAGGCCGTCTTCCAGGAAACCCGCTTCGCGGGCCAGCCAGCAGACCGCCGTCAGCCGGAGCGCCGCCGCGTCCGGCTCGCCGGTGAAGATCCAGTCGCGCTCCCGCAGCTCGTCGAGGAAGCCCAGCAGGTAGTCGCCCAGGGTCTCCCGGTCCAGCGGGATGGCGTCGCGCAGCACCGCCGCGTGCTGGTCGACCGCGGCGACCAGGCCGGGGTCGCCGTCCATCCGGGCGAGCTGGGCATCGCCCAGCGTGTTCATCAGCCAGCGCAGGGGCGAAACCGCCCAACCCTCCTCAAAGACCACCAAACAACCTTAAAGCATCCCCCAAGGTCAGTGGCCCTCCGCGTCGATGTCGGCGAGCGTGCGGCGGGCCACCGCGAAGGCGGCGTTGGCGGCCGGAACCCCGCAGTAGACGGCCGTCTGGAGCAGCACCTCCTTGATCTCCTCGCGCGTGAGCCCGTTCCGCAAAGCCGCGCGGACGTGCATGGCGAGCTCCTCCATCTGCCCCCTGGCCACGAGCGCGGTGAGCGTGACGCAGCTGCGGGCGCGCCGGTCCAGGCCGGGCCGGTTCCAGATGTCGTTCCAGGCGTAGCGGGTGATCAGCTCCTGGAATTCGCGGGTGAAGTCGGTGGTGGCGGCGACCGCCCGATCGACGTGCGCGTCCCCGAGCACCTCCCGCCTGGTGCGCATGCCCGCCGCGAAGGCGTCCTCGGCCGGCTCGTCGCTGCGCAGGTGGCCCAGGAGGGCGGCGGTCACCGCGTCGGGGCGCTCCACGTTGGCCAGGTGCGAGGCCCTGGGCACCACCGTCAGGGACGCGCCCGGGATGTCGCCGGCCAGCGTGAGCGCGTGGTCGAGCGGCGTGGCCGGGTCCTCGGAGCCGGCGATCACCAGCGTGGGCGCGGTGATCTCCCCCAGGCGGCCGGTCAGGTCGAAGGCGGCGATGGCCTCGCAGCAGGCCGCGTACGACTCGGCGTCCACCTCCACGAACCGGTCGAACACCCCCTGGCCGTCGAAGCCGGGGGTGAACCAGCGGGTCCTCAGCGTCGGCACGAGCGCCGCGAGGCCCTTGCCGCGCACCAGCGCCGCCCGCTCCAGCCACGGCCCCGGCTCGCCGAACTTGGCCGACGTGCAGCACAGGACCAGGCTGCGCACCCGGTTCGCAGCTTTGACGGCGATGGTGGAGGCGATCGCGCCGCCGAGCGAGACGCCGCCGACCGCGAACCGCTCGTCCCCGACGAGCTCCAGCACGGCCCGCGCCAGGTCGTCGATGGTGAACCCGGCCGCGGCCGGGGCCGAGCCGCCGTGACCCGGCAGGTCGTACCTGAGGACCCGCCAGGACTCGGTGAGCGCGGGGAGCTGGGGCTGCCAGATCTCCACCGTGGTCCCGAGCGAGGGCCCGAGCACCAGCAGCGGCGCACCGGCCGGGCCGTCGATGCGGTGGTGGAGTTTCACGGTTGCTCCCGGTAGGTGGCGAGGATGCGATCAACGAGCTCGGGGGCCGCCCCCAGGTAAGCCGCAGGATCGAGCAGGTCGGCGTGGTCCTGCAGCGGGCCCTCCGCGGACAGGGCCTCGTCGAGCGCTTTGCGGTCGAGGTGGGCGGCCAGGCGCTCGGCGAGCAGCCGGCCGCCGGTCAGCTCGGCGTTGGCCCGCATCCGGTCGGGGAAGACCCGCAGCCCGGCCACCAGCTCGGCGGCGGTCTCGGCCGCGCCGCCCGTCAGGCGCAGCGCCTCGCGCAGGGGCAGCCACTCCGCCTGCCAGGCCCCCGCGGCTCGCTCGTGCTCGCCGACCTGCCCGAGGATCTGCGCGTACGCGGGCACCTGGAACGCGGCCGACCGGACCAGGACGGACAGGGCGGGATTGCGTTTCTGCGGCATGGCCGACGAGGAGCCGGCCGACGACTCGGCCACCTCCCCCACCTCGGTCTGGGCCATGAGGACGATGTCGGTGGCCGGTTTCCCGAGCGCGCGGGCCGTGGCGGTGAGCGCCGCGCCGAGCTCGGTGACGGGAGAGCGCTCCGCGTGCCACGGCATCGGGGGCGCCGCCAGTCCGATCTCCTCGGCGAACACCTCGGCCAGCAGCAGCGCCGTGCCCGCATCGGCACCCCGCACGCCCGCTGCCGGGGAAGACGCACCCGCGTGCTCGGCGAACGCGGCCAGGGTGCCGGCCGCGCCGCCCAGCTGGGCCGGCAGCCGCAGCTCCCGGAGCCGGGCCCGGGAGCGCATGAGACCGGCCAGCCACCCCGCCGCCTTCAGCCCGAACGTGGTCGGCACCGCCTGCTGCCCCAGCGTCCGCGCGGCCATCACCGTGTCCCGATGCCGCTCGGCCAGCTCGCTGAGATCCCGCATGATCGCGCTCAGATCGCCCACGATGCCGCGGATCGCCCGCGTGGCCACCAGCATGGCGGCGCTGTCCAGGATGTCCTGGCTGGTCGCCCCCCGGTGCACGGACGACGCCGCGCCCGGCACGGCCCGCCGCAGGTCGGCCACCAGGGGCACGACCGGGTTGGCCGACTGGCGGGCCCGCCGGGCCAGGTCGGCCGGGTCGAGCACCAGCGTGGCGGCCGTCCTGTCGATGGCCGCGGCCGCCTCAGAAGGGATGAGGTCCAGCCGTGCCTGGGCGCGGGCGAGCGCCCCCTCGGCCTCCAGCATGGCCCGCAGCCAGGCCGCGTCCGAGGTGATCGCCTCCGCCCGCGTCCCCGCCCAGACCGGGGCGAGCAAGCCGCCGTCAGAACCCACGCGGTCCACCTCCTCAGTCAAGCCATCATTCACGGCAGGCCCACGTAGTTCTCGGCCAGGGTGGTCGCCGCCGCCTCCGACGAGGTCACGTAGTCCAGGTACGACAGCTGCAGCCGCCGCGCGTACGGGTCCTCGTCCTCGAACGTGTGCAGCAGCGTCGTCATCCACCACGAGAAGTGCTGCGCCCGCCACACCCGCTTCAGGCACGCGTCGGAGTAGCCGTCGAGCAGCCCGGTCGAGCCGTCCGCGAAGTACGCGGCCAGTGCCTCGGTCAGCACGCGGACGTCGGCCACGGCCAGGTTGAGCCCCTTGGCGCCGGTCGGCGGCACGATGTGGGCGGCGTCGCCGGCGAGGTAGAGCCGCCCGTACTGCATGGGCTCGGCCACGAACGCCCGCATCGGCGTGACGCCCTTCTCCATGATCTCGCCGGTCGTCAGCGTGAAGCCGGGCACGCTCTCCAGCCGGGCCTTCAGCTCGGCCCAGATGCGCTCGTCCGGCCAGTCCTCGACCCGCGCGTCCGCCGGGACCTGCAGGTAGAAGCGGCTGACGGTGGGCGAGCGCATGCTGTGCAGGGCGAAGCCGCGCTCGGTCCTGGTGTAGATCAGCTCTTCCGACGAGGGCGCCACTCTGGCCAGGATGCCCAGCCAGGCGAAGGGATAGTCCCGCTCGTAAACGCTCAGAACGCCCTCCGGGATGGCCGGCCTGGACACGCCGTGGAAGCCGTCGCACCCGGCGATCACGTCGCAGTCGAGCCGCTCGCCGCCGAAGGTCAGGTAGGGCCCAGAATCCAGCTCGGACTCCAGCGAGTGCGCCTCCACGTCCGTGACCTCGAACCTGATGTCGCCGCCCGCCGCCAGCCTGGCCGCGATCAGGTCCTTGACCACCTCCTGCTGCCCGTACACGGTGATGGACCTGCCCGGCACGAGCTTCTCGAACGCGATGCGGTGGCCCGCGCCCCCGTACCTGAGCTCGATGCCGTGGTGCGGCAGCCCCTCGCGCAGCAGGCGCTCGCCGACGCCCGCCTCGACCAGCGTGTCCACCGTGCCCTGCTCCAGCACCCCGGCCCGCACCCGCCGCTCGACATAGTCGCGGCTGCGCTTCTCCAGCACCACGGAGGTGATGCCGCGCAGGTGGAGCAAGTGGGAAAGGAGCAGCCCGGCGGGGCCTGCCCCGATGATCCCGACCTGAGTTCGCATGAGGGAAGCATCCTGCCTCGACCGCTCTTGGCCGAGATTCTCCTTCCACTCAGTGGAAGAATGGCTCCATGGCAGGCGGGGCCCGGGAGGGCGGGCGCTCGGTGACGTCCAAGGTGCTGGCCATCCTGGGCGCGTTCGACTCCGCCCATCCGCAGCTCACGCTGACCGACGTGGCCCGGCGCAGCGGGCTGCCGCTGAGCACGGCGCACCGGCTGGTCGCCGAGCTGGAGGAGTGGCAGGCGCTGAGCCGCGCGCCCGACGGGCGGCTGCGGGTCGGGCTGCGGCTGTGGGAGCTGGGCCAGCTCGCGCCCGGCCGGCTCCACGACCTGGCCCATCCGTGGCTGCAGGAGCTGTTCGCGACCACGCGCGAGAATGTGCACCTGGCCGTGCGCGACGGGCTCGAGGTGCTGTACGTGGACAAGGTGTACGGCCGGCGGGCGGTGCCGATCGTGTCGCGGACGGGCGGCCGGCTGCCGATGCACCCGACGGGCGTGGGCAAGGCGCTGCTGGCGTACGAGCCGGACTGGTTCGTGAAGTCCTACCTGGCGCGCAAGCTCGAACGGCCCACCCCGCACACGATCACCGAGCCGGGCCGCCTGGCCAGGGAGCTGGCCGTCGTACGGGCCCAGGGGTACGCGCTGACGTACGAGGAGATGACCCTGGGCACCTGCTCGGCGGCGGCGCCGATCCTGGTGGACGGGCGGCCCGTGGCGGCCCTGGGCATCGTGCTGTCCTCACGGCGCGCCCGCGAGCTGCCCCAGCTGATCGACCCCCTGCTGAGCACCGCGGCGGCGATCGCGACGGCTATTCCCCCAGCCGCTGGATCCGGTCCTTGAACAGGGTCGTGGCGATGGCCGCCTTGTGCGGCTGCCCCTTGAGGAACGCCTGCGCGAAGCTCTTCGCCTGCTCGTAGGTGACCTTGGCCGGCATGGGCGGCTCGTTCGGGTTCACGTCCACGTCCACCAGCGCCGGGCCGTCGTGCGCGAGCGCCTGGCCGATCGCCATGGCGACGTCCTCCGACTTGGTGACCTTGGCCCCGAACCCGCCGCACGACCTCGCCCAGGCCGAGAAGTCGGCCTCCGGCTCCGGGAAGCGCACCCCGTGCTCCGGGTAGCCGAGCACCATCTGCTCCCACAGGATCTGCCCGAGCGAGTTGTTGTTGTTGATGATCACCTTGACCGGCAGCCGCTGCTGGACCGCCGTCAGGAACTCGCCCATCAGCATCGTGAACCCGCCGTCTCCGACGTACGCGATGACCTGCCGTCCGGGGTAGGCGTGCTGCATGGCGATGGCGTACGGCAGCCCCGGGGCCATCGTCGCCAGCGTCCCGGACAGGTAGAACTGGCGCTCGCCACGGATCGTCCAGTGCCGGGCGGCCCAGGTGGCGATGGTGCCGCTGTCGCAGGTCATGATGGCGTCGTCGGTGGCGAGCTCGTCCACGATGGACACGACGTACTGGGGCGCGATGGGATCCCGGTCCGGGTTCTCCAGAGCGTCCATGTCCGCCCGCCACTTGTCCATCATCTCCTGATATTTCCGCAGGTGGGCGTGGCGGTCCCGGGCGGTGAGCAGCGGCAGCAGCGCCCGCAGCCCCTCCTTCGCGTCGCACACCACGGGCACGTCGGTCGCGATCCGCGCCCCCGCCCTGGTCGGGTCCGCCTCGAACTGCACCACCCGCGCCTGCTCCGGCAGGAACTTGGAGTAGGGGAAGTTCGTGCCGACCATGAAGAGCACGTCGGCCTCGTCCATCAGCTCCTCGCTCGGCCGGGTGCCGAGCAGCCCGATCCCGCCCGTCGTGTACGGCGAGTCGTCCGGGATGACCGCCTTGCCGGGCAGCGTCTTGGCCACGGGAGCGCCGAGCGCCTCGGCCACGGCCAGCACCTCCTGCCGGGCGTGCAGCGCCCCCTGCCCGACGAGCATGGCGGGGCGCCGGGCGTTGTTGAGCACCTCGGCCGCCCATTCGACATCCTCCTGGCGCGGCAGGCCGGACGGGCGGAGGTAGAGCGGCGCGGTCTCCGGCAGCCGCGCCGGGGTCACGGCCCGGTACGGGGCCATCCCCGCCTCGGCCACCTGCAGGTCGTTGGGCAGCGTGAGATGGGCGACCCCGCGCCGCGCGTAGGCGGTCCTGATCGCCAGGTCCACCAGCGAGGGCAGCTGCGCCGGGTTGGTGATCATCATGTTGTACTCGGCCACGTCCTCGTACAGCCGGTCGAGGTGCACCTCCTGCTGGTAGCCGGTGCCCAGCACGGACGTCTCCTGCATGCCCGTGATCGCCAGCACGGGCACGTGGTCCAGCTTGGCGTCGTAGAGGCCGTTGAGCAGGTGGATGCCGCCGGGCCCCGAGGTGGCCAGGCACACGCCGATCCGGCCGGTGGCCTTGGCGTAGCCGGTGGCCATGAAGGCGGCCGCCTCCTCGTGGTGGACGAGGACGAAGCGCACCCGGTCACGGTGGCGCCGCAGCCCTTCCATGATGCCGTTGATGCCGTCGCCCGGCATGCCGAAAACGGTGTCGACACCCCACTCGGCGAGCCGCTCTACCAGGGATTCCGCTGCGATTCGAGCCATGGGAGCCGCTCTACCCCGCTTCGCAGGTCGCAGACGCTTTTACCAGATTCCTTGTCATTTCTAGGCATTCGCGGGTAGAGGGGCGTCATGCGCATTCTGGTCACGGGAGCAACGGGCACGCTGGGCGGCGCCCTGGTGCCCGCGCTGCTCAGGTCGGGCCACCGGGTGCGGGCGCTGAGCCGTACCAAGCGCGAGACCCGCGGGAACGTCGAGTGGATGTGGGGCGACCTCGTCTCCGGCAACGGCCTCGCGGAGGCCGTACGCGACGTGGACGTCATCGCGCACCTGGCCACCGGCGGCCGAAAGGGCCGCGGCGCCGTGGACGTGGCCGGGACGCGCAAGCTCGTCGCCGCCGCCCGCCAGGCGGGGTACCCGCACCTGCTGTACGCCTCGTGCGTCGGGGCCGACAGCGTGGCCAGCGGCCACCTCCGGCACAAGCTGGAGGCCGAACGGCTGATCTCGGAGAGCGAGCTGGGCTGGACGATCCTGCGCTCCACCCACTTCCAGCAGACGCTCGACCGGCGGCTGAGCGACTTCGAGTCGCTCCCCGTGCTCGCCGTGGACCGCTCGATGCCCTGGCAGCCGGTCCACACGGGCGAGGTGGCGGCCCGCCTCAACGAGCTGATCGCCGCGGGCCCCGCGATGGACGAGATCGAGTACGGCGGCCCCCAGGTGCTCAACACGGACGAACTGGTCAGGACCTGGCTGGAGGCCAAGGGCCTGCACCGCCCCTGCCTGCCCGTGCGCTTCCCCGGCAGCCTGTACGCGGCCCAGCGCGCCGGCGAGCTGCTGACCGACGCCGAGCCCAAGGGCCGGATCACCTGGCACGACCACCTCTTCCCGCAGCCGGTCGAGGTTTCCGACGACTTCGCCTCGGAGCACACCGCTTCGCCCACCAGCCCCGCCAACCAGCCGGAGCAGGACCCCGACCTGCACGTCTACGGAGGCGACGAGGGCTACGAGCGCCCCACCCGCGGCTGACTCCTTTACGTAGTCGTTACGTAACGCCCCCTTGATGGGCATTCGGCTACCTATGTACGGTCCTTTCATTGCCACTTAACAACTTGTTCAGTGCAGCCAATCGAGAGGTTCGATGACGGAGTCGGAGAACGCCCGCTTGGGTGCGCGAATCCGCGCCTACCGCAACATGCGCCGCATGACCGTGCGCGCACTCGCGGCGGAGGCCAGGGCGAGCGCGAGCTTCATCAGCCAGCTGGAGCGCGGGCAGACCAGCTCCAGCATCGGGATGCTCAGGCGAATCGCCTCGGCTCTCGGGCTCACGGTCGCGGATCTGTTCAACGAGGAGGACGAGGTCGGCCACCGGGTGGTGCGCCGCGACGCGCGTCCGGAGCTGCACACGGCTCCCGGCACGCGCAAGTTCCTGATCTCCCAGCGCCCGCTCCAGAACGTGGAGGTGTACGCCGGGGAATTCGATCCGGGCTCGTCCACCGGGGACGAACCGTACACCCACGGCGACTCCCAGGAGATCTTCCTGGTCATCCGCGGGCGGATCACTCTCTGGCTCGGCCCCAACGGCTCTGCCGCCGCACACGTGCTGGAGCCCGGGGACACCGTGGAGTACCGCACGTCGGTCCCCCACCGGATCGTCAACGAGAGTGACGAGACCGCCGAGGTCCTCTGGGTGGTCGCCCCACCTACTACATCCTCCTGAACCCCAGCTATACCTGCAACAAGGGGGTAACCCATGCCGAAGCACCCAGCGCGACTGGCCGCCATGGCCGGCGTCGCGGCTTCGCTCCTGCTCGCGACCGCCTGCGGAGCCGGCTCTGCGGCGCCCGCCTCGATCGACCTCGGGTCGGGACCCGCCAAGTCGGGCACGATCAAGAAGGACGCCCTGAGCGGCCTCAACATGACCTTCGTCTCCTACGGAGGCGTCTACCAGGAGGGCCAGCAGAAGGCGGCGGTGGACCCGTTCGCCCAGGAATCGGGCGCCAAGATCCTCCAGGACGGCCCGACCGACTACGCCAAGATCAAGGCCCAGGTCGACTCCTCCAACGTCACCTGGGACGTGATCGACGCCGACTCCATCTGGGCCGATGCCCAGTGCGGCAAGCTGCTCCAGCCGCTGGACTACGCGATCATCGACAAGTCCAAGGTCCCCGAGGGCCTGTCCGGCCAGTGCACCGTCCCGGCGATGCAGTACGGCATGGTGCTCGTCTACAACAAGGACAAGTTCGGCGCCAACCCGCCCAAGGGCTGGAAGGACTTCTTCGACACGACGAAGTTCCCCGGCAAGCGCGCCATCTCCGGCAACCCCGGCGACTCAGCGCCCGGCCCGTTCGAGGGCGCGCTGATCGCCGACGGCGTGGCGCCAGACCAGCTCTACCCGCTGGACGTCGACCGGGCGACCAAGAAGCTGCAGTCGGTCCGCTCCAACCTGGTCTTCTGGAAGACCGGCGCCGAGGCCCAGCAGCTGCTGGAGTCCGGCGAGGTGGACATGGGGATGGTCTGGAGCGGCCGGGCCTACGCCGCCGTCAAGAACGGCGCGCCGTTCCAGATCGCCTGGGACCAGTGGATGCCGATCATGGACTCGCTGGCCGTGCCGAAGAACGCCAAGAACCCGAAGGCGTCGATGGCGCTGATCAACTACTACCTGGGCGCTCAGCAGCAGGCCAAGCTGACGGAGCTGACCTCGTACTCGCCGATCAACACCGACGCCAAGCCGAGCCTCGACCAGACCGGCCAGGCGTTCCTGACCACCGCTCCGGGCGTCCCGGAGAAGGCACTCAAGATCGACTCCAAGTGGTGGGCCGAACACCAGCCGGAGATGATCGAGAAGTGGTCGGCCTGGCTCGGCGGCTGATCGCGGATGGCCTCCACCCTGCAGGCGGTCGCCCCGCCCGCCGCCGCCAGGCAGCCGGCGGACCCTGAGCGCCGCCCGGCGCTCCTGGTCCTGCCGGCGCTGGTGGCGCTCGCCGTCTTCTTCCTGTTTCCGCTGATCTCGATGGTGATCAGCGCGTTCACCGATCCGGTGCCCGGTCTGGGGAACTTCACCTGGTTCTTCAGCGAGTCCCAGAACCTGCGGGTGCTCGGGCGCACGTTCACCACCGCCCTGTGGGTGACGGTGGTCGCGCTGATCCTGTCGTATCCGTACGCGTACGCCATGACGATCGCCGGCACGCGGGCCAGGGCCGTGCTGACGCTGCTGGTGCTGGTGCCGTTCTGGACCAGCCTGATGGTGCGGACCTTCGCGTGGGTGATCCTGCTGCAGGACACCGGCGTGGTGAACGACCTGCTCGGGACCATCGGGCTGGGTCCGTTCAGCCTGATCCGCACCCAGACGGGCGTCGTGATCGGGATGGTGCAGCTGCTGATGCCGTTCATGGTGCTGCCGCTCTACGCGGTGATGAGCGGGATCGACCGGCGGCTGCTCACCGCGGCGGGCAGCATGGGAGCGCGGCCCGTCAAGGCGTTCCTCGACGTCTACGTGCCGTTGTCGCTGCCCGGAGTGTCGGCGGGGTGCCTGACCGTGTTCATCAGCGCGCTCGGGTTCTACGTCACGCCCGCGCTGCTCGGCTCCCCCACCGACGCGCTGCTCTCCCAGCAGATCTTCACGCAGGTCAACGGCCTGCTGAAATGGGGGCGCGGCGGCGCCATGGGCGTGGTCCTGCTCGGGCTCACGCTGGCCATGATCGCGCTGCTGGCGGTCACGCTGCGCCGCGCCGGGAAGAAGGTGACCGGATGAGCGCCCGGGTGGGACGCGGGGCGCTGTGGGCGTTCTGCGCGCTGGTCGGCGTCTGGCTGGTGGCCCCCGCGCTGATCGTGGTGCCGCTCAGCTTCACCTCGAAGGCGTCGCTCAAGTTCCCGCCGGACGGCTGGTCCACCCGCTGGTACGAGCACTTCTTCGGCGACCCGGCCTGGATGTCGGCCCTGTGGACCTCGCTCGAGGTGGGCCTGCTGGTCACCGTCGTCGCCACCACGCTCGGCACGGCGGCGGCGCTCGGCCTGACCCGGGCCAGGATGCGCGGGCTCGCGCTGGTCCAGGGGTCGATGCTGGCCCCGATGATCGTGCCCGGGGTCGTGCTGGCCATCGGCGTCTACGCCGTGTTCCTGAAGCTGCAGCTCGTCGGGACGCTCATGGGCTTCGTCATGGCGCACACCGTGCTGGCGCTGCCGTTCGTGATGATCCCGGTGACCGCGTCGCTGAGCGGGTTCGACCGGCGGCTGGAGAGCGCGGCGGCCAGCCTGGGCGCGGGCCGCTGGACCACCTTCCGCACCGTGACGCTGCCGCTGGTCGCCCCCGGCGTGGCCGCGGGCGCGCTGTTCGCGTTCGTCACGAGCTTCGACGAGGTGGTCGTCTCGCTGTTCATCCAGAGCCCCTACCTGCAGACCCTGCCGGTGAAGATGTACGCGAGCGTCACCCGCGAGACCGACCCGACCATCGCCGCGGCGGCCACGATGATCATCGTGCTGACCACGAGCCTCGTCCTGATCGCCACCTTCTTCGTCGCCAGGAGGTCACGTGCCCACCAGTAACGATCTCGCCGCCCGCGGCGCCGGCATCGAGCTGACCGGACTGACCAAGCGCTACGGCGACTTCGTCGCCGTGGACGACGTCTCGCTGTCGATCAAGCCGGGCGAGTTCATCACGCTGCTCGGGCCGAGCGGCTCGGGCAAGACGACCACGCTGAACATCATCGCCGGCTTCGACCACCCCACCACCGGCGAGCTGACCGTGGACGGGACCGCCATCGCCGCGACACCCGCCCACAAACGGGACATGGGCATGGTCTTCCAGCACTACGCCCTGTTCCCGCACATGACGGTCGCCGAGAACATCGCGTACCCGCTCAAACAGCGCAAGGTGCCCAAGGCCCGCCGCGCCGAGCTGGTCGCGGCCGCGCTGGCCACCGTCCACCTCGGCGAGTACGGCCACCGCTACCCGCGCGAGCTGTCCGGCGGCCAGCAGCAGCGCGTGGCCGTGGCCCGCGCCATCGTCTACAGCCCGCGCGTGCTGCTGATGGACGAGCCCCTGGGCGCGCTGGACAAGAAGCTGCGCGACTGGCTCCAGCTCGAGATCAAGCGCATCCACGGCGAGCTCGGCACCACGTTCGTGTACGTCACGCACGACCAGGACGAGGCGCTGGTGCTGTCGGACCGGATCGCGGTCTTCAACCGCGGCCGCATCGAGCAGGTCGGGCCCGCCGAGGAGCTGTACGAGCGACCCGCCACGCTGTTCGTGGCCCGCTTCCTCGGCGAGTCGACGATCCTGCGCGGCGACGTCACGCCCGACGGCATCGGCGTGTGCGCGCGGCTGCTGCGGGCGCCCGGCAGCCTGCCCGGCGGCCCGTCCGACAGCCTGGCCAACAAGGCGGGCGCGCTCGTCGTACGCCCGGAGCGGCTGGCCGTGCGCGAGGCGGGTTTCTCCCCCGATTCGGAATGGAACGCCCTGCCGGCGACCGTCACCGGCGAGATTTACCTGGGCTCCAGCAGGAAGCTGGAGCTGAGGCTGCCCGACGGCTCGTCCGCGCTGGTGCGCGAGCAGGCCGGCAGCCTCAGCGACGCCCGTGGCGGCGACGAGGTCACCCTCACGTGGCGCGTCGCCGACTCCGTCCTGCTGCCCGACTCGCCCGATGTGGAGGCTGTGCTCACGTGAAAGGCATCCCGCTCACCAAGGACTTCGCCAACGGCGGCGTCTCGTTCTGGTACCGGCAGATCGGCCTGCCGGACCGGCGTCCCCCGCTGCCGGGGTCGCGCTCGTACGACGTGGCCATCGTCGGCGGCGGCTACACCGGCCTGTGGACCGCGTACTACCTGAAGAAGGCCGAGCCGGGGCTGCGGATCGCGATCCTGGAGAAGGAGTTCGCCGGGTTCGGCGCGTCGGGGCGCAACGGCGGGTGGCTGTCGGCGGAGTTCGCCGGGTCGCGCAAGCGGTACGCCAAGGCGCGCGGCCGGCAGGCGATGATCGACCTGCAGCACGCGATGTTCCACGCCGTGGACGAGGTCATCGAGGTGACCCGCGAGGAGGCCATCGACGCCGACATCCACAAGGGCGGCCTCGTCCACGTCGCGACGAACCCGGCCCAGCGGCGCCGGCTGCGCGCGGAGCTCGATGACCTGCGTACCTGGGGGTACGGCGAGGGCGACCTGCGGCTGATGGACCGCGACGAGCAGCGCGAGCGCGTGCAGGTGGCCGGCACCCTGGAGGCCACCTACTCGCCGCACTGCGCCCGTATCCAGCCCGCCAAGCTGGCCGTCGGCCTGGCCGAGGCGGTCGCCCGGCTCGGGGTGGACATCTTCGAGGACACCACGGTCACGAAGATCATCCCGCGGCGGGACGGCAGCCAGGCGGCGGCGGTCACCACGCGCGGGGCGGTCACGGCGGACTACGTCATCCGCGCCACCGAGGGCTTCACCGCCTCGCTGGCCGGGCAGCACCGGCAGTGGCTGCCGATGAACAGCTCCATGATCGTCACCGAGCCGCTGCCGCCCGAGGTGTGGAAGCACATCGGCTGGCAGGGCAACGAGCTGCTCGGGGACGAGGCGCACGCCTACATCTACGCGCAGCGCACCGCCGACGACCGCATCGCGATCGGCGGGCGGGGGGTGCCCTACCGGTACGGCTCGCGTACCGACGTGCGGGGCGCCACGCAGCCGCAGACGGTCGCGCTGCTGTGGCGGATGCTGGTCAAGCTCTTCCCCGCGGCGGCGGACGCGCGGATCCAGCACTCCTGGTGCGGCGTGCTGGGCGTGCCGCGCGACTGGTGCTCGACGGTGCACCTGGACCACGCGACCGGCCTCGGCTGGGCGGGCGGCTACGTCGGCAGCGGCGTCACCACCACGAACCTGGCCGGCCGCACCCTGCGCGACCTGGTGCTGCGCCAGGACACCGAGCTGACGGCCCTGCCCTGGGTGGGCCGCCAGGTGCGCCAGTGGGAGCCCGAGCCCTTGCGGTGGACGGGGGTGCAGCTCATCTACGCGCTCTTCCGCGCCGCCGACCGGCAGGAGAACGACCACGGCACCACGACGTCGCCGTTCGCGCGGCTGGCGAACCTGATCTCCGGCCGCTGACGCGTCTCCCCTGGAGCGTGCTCAACGCTCCGGGGACCCGGCGCGCGCTCAGGGCTCCCCTGGCCCGGCGCCGCGCCAGGGGTTGTAGTCGACCTCCAGCGGCTCCTGCGGCGGCCGCTCGGCCTCCGGCACGTGCTGGAGGTTGACCCGGATGCGATACCACACGCTGCTGCGCCCCCGCATGCCGTCGACCAGCACGTCGGCGGGCTCCAGCCGGGCCGCGACCGCCGGATGGCGGGCCTTCCACCGCTCGAACCCGGCCAGCGCCTCCTCCTTGTGCTCCGCCCGCGCGATCTCGATGACGGGCATGGTCTGCTGCCGGCCCCCCGTGCCCTTGGGCGGCTTGGGCGCGGGCCCGAGCTCCTCGGCCAGCGCCAAGAGCCCGTCGAGCGAGCCCGGGTGCAGGTCCATGTCCTCCCACGGGTCGCCGGCCTCGGCCAGCCGCTTGGCCACGGTGTCGATCGTGAACGCCTCGGGGCGGCAGCCGGGCACCTCGTCCCACGTCAGCGGCGTCGAGACCCGGGCGTCGGGCACGGCCCGCACGGAGTAGGCGGAGGCCACGGTGCGGTCGTAGGCGTTCTGGTTGAAGTCGACGAACACGCCGTGCCGCTCCTCCTTCCACCACCGGCTGGTGGCCAGCTCGGGCGCGCGCCGCTCGACCTCGCGGGCCACCGTCTCGGCCGCCTTGCGCACCTTCGCGAACGGCCAGCGCCGCTCGATGCGGGCGTAGACGTGGAACCCTCGCGAACCGGACGTCTTGGGCCAGGCGACCAGCCCGTGATCGGCCAGCACCTCACGCGCCACCTGCGCGGTGGCCAGCACGTCGGCCCACTCGACGCCCGGCACCGGGTCGAGGTCGATGCGCAGCTCGTCGGGCCTGGACAGGTCGTCGGCGCGCACCGGATGGGGGTTGAGGTCGACGCACCCGAGGTTGACCACCCACAGCAGCTGGGCCAGGTCGGTGCAGACGACCTCCTCCGCGCTCAGCCCCGAGCGGTATTTCAGCTCGGCCACCTCGATCCAGTCGGGCCGCTTGGCCGGGGCGCGCTTCTGGAAGAACGCCTCCTGCTCGATGCCGTGCACGAACCGCTTGAGCACCATCGGCCGCCCGTGGACGCCCCGCAGCGCCGCCTCGCCCACGGCCTGGTAGAAGCGGATCAGGTCGAGCTTGGTGTGGCCGGACTGCGGGAAGACCACCTTGTCGGGGCTGGTGACGCGGACTTCGTGACCCGCGACCTCGATGTCAGGCATACGGTCACGATACGCGGGGCCACCGACAAGGCTCGGAGCACCGGTGCGGCGGGCGCCAAAGCTCAACGGGCGCGAAGGCTCAGGGTGCCAGCTCGGCGCGGCGGGCCTGGCTGCGCGACTCCAGGTAGGCCAGGCCGAGCTGCCGGTGCCTGGCGATGGCCGCCCGGTTGTGCTCGAGCGCCTGCTCCGTACGCCCGAGCCGGAGCGCGAGCTCGGCCAGCACGTCCTGCACGCAGCCCAGGGCCGCGCTGCCCGTGCCCAGGACGATGGGCTGGTCGGCGATCGGCAGCAGCCGCTCGTACATCTCCCCGGGGTCGGGGGTGCCGAGCTGGGCGGCCACCAGACCCCAGACCGGGAAGAAGAAGTCGGCCGACCAGTCCTCCCGCAGGTCCACGCCCCACCGCCCGAGGAGCTGCCGCGCCTGCTCGGTGCGGCCGACGTCCAGGGAGGCCAGGATGGCGAGCGGGCGCACCATGCTCATGAGCGGCTGATCGCCCGCGGCCACCAGCTCGTCCAAGAGCTCCGCCACCCGGCCCTGGCCGCGCCGGCAGGTGTAGAGGACGCCGAGGCGGCGGGCCTCCTGGCCCCACAGGCTCGCCCCGAAGGAGATCTTGGGGAAGTGCTCGGCCAGCGCCTCCGCCTCCGCCCATCGGCCGTGCAGGGCGTGGTCGGCGGTCTGCGCGACGCGGACCATGGCCTCCAGCTCGGGCCGGGCGACCTCGTGCAGCAGCTGCTCGCAGCGGGCCAGGTCCCTGCTCCACTCGGCCAGCTCGCCCGCGCGCAGCAGGCACGCCATGCGCAGCACCCGCGCCACCAGCCTGGCCTCCCTGGGCAGGCCGGGAATGGCCAGCATCTCCTCGGCCGCCGCCAGCCGCTCGGGGTTGCGGCCGGGTACGAAGCTCGCGATCACGTAGTTGTTGAGCGCCCTGGCCAGCAGCATGGGGTCGCCGGAGCGGCGGGCCAGGCCGACCGCGTCGAGCGCCAGCCGCTCGCCCTCGGCGCGCCGGGGGCCGTAGTGCAGCTCGATGCCGAGCGTGCCCAGGAGCGCGGCCCTGGACCGGTCGTCGAGGTCGCCCGCCAGGAGGTCCTCCAGGATCGCGACCATGTCCTCGTCCACGATGCCGTACGGTCGCCAGTTCCACACCGACAGGCCGCCGAAGACCGAGACCGCCGCCACCAGCGCGTCCCGGTCGCCGAGCCGCTGGGCCTGGGCGACGGCCTCGGTCAGGTCGCGGTAGGTGCCTTCGGCGTCGCCCGTGGTGCGCCGGGCCTGGCCCAGCTCGGTGAGCACGCGGCAGCGCTCGGGCGAGTCGCCGGGCGGCAGGTGGTCGAGCGCCAGCTCCCACAGCTGCACGGCCTCCTGGTAGCCGTGGCGTTCCGCGGCCTGCGCGGCGGCCCGGGTGGCGTACGTGACGGCCTTGGGCGCGCCGCCCAGCCGGGCCGCGGCGGCGAAGTGGCCGGCCAGGATCGCCGGGTCGGCGCCGGGCAGGGTCTCCAGGTGCCCGGCGGCCCGCAGGTGCAGGCGGGCGCGGTCGAGCCGGGTGAGGCCCTGGTCGAGCGCCTGCCGTACGAGGGCGTGGGAGAAGCGGTAGTCGGCGACCCCGGCCGGCATCTCGGCCAGCAGCCCGGCGGCCAGCGCGGGCTCCAGCCGCGACATGACCTCCTCGACGGGGCGGTCCACGAGGGCGGCCAGCAGGTCCAGCTCCACCTCCCGGCCCGCGACCGCGGCGGCTCTGAGCAGGTCCCGGGTGGGCTCGGGGAGGCGGGCCAGGCGGCGTTCGATGACGTCGCGGGCTCCGGGCGGGACGAGGTGGCGCTCGCGTTCGGGCAGGCGGAGCAGCTCCGTCAGGTAGAACGGGTTGCCGCCCGAGCGGTCGAGCAGCTCCTGCGGGTCGGCCGCCACGTCGCGCAGGCGCAGGTAGTCGCGCACGCCCGAGGCGTCGAACGGCGCCAGCGGCAGCCGGCGGCCCTCCCTGGCCAGCGCGCCCAGGGTCTCGCGCAGTTGCTCGGGGTGGTCGCCCGGCTCGGGCCTGAGCGTGGCCACGACGAGCGCGGAGGTCCTGGCCAGCTCGCCGGCGACGTGGCCGAGCAGCTTCAGCGAGGAGGCGTCGGCCCAGTGCAGGTCCTCCAGCACCACGAGCAGCGGGCCGGTCCGCAGCTCCGCCAGCACGGCGTCGTACAGGTCGAACAGCTCGGCCTGCGGGGACGGCGGGATCAGGCCCGCGCGGGTCCACGGCCAGAACGCGGGGGCCGTGCCGCCGTCGAGGCAGCGGCCCCACTCCACCCGGAAGCCCCTGGCCGTGGCCAGGTCGGCGACGGCCCTGGCCAGGCTCGTCTTCCCGATGCCCGCCTCGCCGGTGACCAGCGCCAGCCCGCCCCTGCCGTGTCGGGCCCGCGCCAGCAGCCCCTCCAGGACCCGCAGCTCGCCCTCCCTGGCCACGAGCCTGTCGGACCCCGGCCCTGCGGGAACGGGCGCGGGAGCGGGGTCCTGGATGTGCGCCGGGTTGAGCTTGGGGCCCGGGTCGAGCTCGGGCGCCTGCTCGAACACCGCCTGCTCCAGCCGCCTCAGCTCGGGCCCCGGCTCGATGCCCAGCTCGTCGGCGAGCAGGGCGCGCACCTTGCGCAGCGCCGCGAGCGCGTCGGCCTGGCGGCCCGCCCGGTACAGCCCGAGCACCAGCAGCCCCCATGCCCGCTCCCGGTACGGGTGCGCCTCCGTCAGCGCCTCCAGGTCGGGCACGCTCGCCTCTCCGAGCGCCAGCCGGGCCTCCAGCCGGTCCTCCTCGGCCACGAGCCGCAGCTCGTCCAGCCGCGCGGACGCCGCCGGCGCCAGATCGGGGAACTCGGCCAGCGGCTCCCCCCGCCACAGCGCGAGCGCCCTGTCGAGCGTCCGCGCGCCCTCCGCGTGCCGCCCCTGCCTGACCAGGCGCGCCCCGTCGGCGGCCCACGCGGCGAAGCGGCCCACGTCCGTCTGGCCGGGCGTGACGTCCAGCACGTAGCCGGGCTCGCGGGTGAGCAGCACCCGGGGCGGCGTGCGCGGCTTGCGGTCCGGCTCCAGCACCCGCCGCAGATGCGAGACGTACGCCTGCAGCGTCGCCGTGGCCTTGGCCGGCGCCTCCCCCGCCCACAGCTCCTCGATCAGCCGGTCGAGCGGCACGACGCGGCCGGGCTCGAGCGCCAGCCTGGCCAGGACCGCCCGCTGCTTGCGGGTGCCGAGGTCGAGCCGGTTGCCGTCGCCGTCGTCCACTTCAAGCGGACCGAACAGTCTGAACTCCACGAACCCCAAGTCAACCTCAAATACTTCCCAAGTGCCGAAACGCATGCTTGATCCATGAACGAACTGAAGAACTTGACCACCGGCCGCGTGCTCCTCCCCGGCGACGAGGGTTTCGACGAGGCGCGCAGGCCGTGGAACCTGGCCGTCGACCAGCGGGTGCGCGCGGTCGTCGAAGCGGCCGACGCCGACGACGTGGCGGCCGCGGTCGGCTACGCCCGCCTGCACGGGCTGGCGGTGACCGCGCAGCCGAGCGGCCACGGCGCCTCCGGCGACACCGAGGGCACGATCCTGCTGCGGACCGGCGGCCTGGGCGGAGTGGAGATCGACAACGGGGTGGCGCGCGTCGGCGCGGGTGTGAAGTGGGGCGAGGTGCTGGCGGCGGCGAGCCCGCTCGGGCTGACCGGCCTCGCGGGCAGCTCCCCCGTGGTCAGCGTGACCGGGTACACGCTGGGCGGCGGGCTGAGCTGGTTCAGCAGGAAGTACGGCTTCGCCGCCGACAGCGTGCGGGCCTTCGACGCGGTGGACGCCGGGGGCCGGCGGATCCGGGTGACGGCCGAGCGGGACCCCGAGCTGTTCTGGGCGCTGCGGGGCGGCGGCGGCGACTTCGCGGTCGTGACGGCGATGGAGTTCGACCTGCGGCCCGCCCCCTTCCTGTACGGCGGGCGGATCACGTGGCCGATCGAGCGGGCGCCCGAGGTGCTGGCCGCCTACCGCGAGGTCACCGCGACCGCGCCGGACGAGCTGACGGTCTGGTTCGACCTGCTGCAGATCCCCGGCGGGCCGGGGTTCGTCATGATCGACAGCACGTACCTGGGCCGGGACCCGGGCACGCTGCTGCGGCCCTTCGAGCTGATCGGCGGCGCACTCAGTGACAACCGGCGGCTGCTGCCGGTCGCCGAGCTGGGCTCCATCTGCGACGAACCCACCGATCCCCAGCCCGGCACCAGCCGGTGCGAGCTGCTGACCGGGCTCGACGACCAGGTGGCCGGCGTGCTGCTGGGCGAGCCGATCGACCCGATGATCAGCGTGCAGATCCGGCACCTGGGCGGCGCGCTGTCCAGGCCCGCCGACGGGGGCGGCGCCGCGGGGCACCTGGACGAGCCGTACCTGATCTACGCGATCGGCGCGCCCACCGAGGCCACGGCCGAGCGCCTGGAGCGGCTGGGCAAGGCGCTGGTGCCGTTCAGCAGCGGGCGCAGGCCGTACACGATGCTGCACGGTGGCGAGCAGGCCGCGGCGGCGTTCCCGAGCGAGTCGCTGGCCCGGCTCCGCGACCTCAAGCGCTCCCGCGACCCGCACGGCGTCATCCGAGCCAACTTCCCCGTGCTGGCTTGACCCTGCTCAGAGGCCGGTGAAGTCGCCGTGGCGGCCCGCGCCCGCGGCGAAGCGGGCGGCGCCGCCCACCGCGTCGGGCAGCGAGACGAGCCCGTGGCGCAGCTCGTTCCGCATCGCCTCCTCCTCGCCCAGCCCCTCCTGCTCCAGCGCCGACAGCCGGTCGCCACGCAGGCAGGTCTGCGGGAAGCGGGCGATCTCGCGGGCCAGCTCCTCGGCCTGCCGCCGGGCGGTGCCGGTCGGCACGAGCCGGTTGGCCAGCCCCCACTCGTACGCCTCCCGCCCCTCGACGGGCCGGCCAGTGAGGATCATGTCCATCGCCCGGGAGGCGCCGACGAGGCGGGGCAGCCGTACGGTGCCGCCGTCGATGAGCGGCACCCCCCACCGGCGGCAGAACACCCCGAAGACCGCTCCCTCCTCGGCCACCCGCAGGTCGCACCAGAGGGCCAGCTCCAGCCCGCCCGCGACGGCGTGCCCGGCCACGGCGGCGATGACCGGCTTGGACAGGCGCATCCTGGTCGGGCCCATCGGCCCGTCGCCGTCCTCGCCGACGTGGTTGTCGAGCGCCTTGAGGTCGGCGCCGGCGCAGAACGTGCCACCCTCGCCCCACAGCACCGCCACGGCGGCATCGGAGCCCTCGAAGTCACGGAACGCGGTCACCAGCGCGTCGGCCGTCTTGCGATCGACCGCGTTACGCGCCTCCGGCCTGCTGATCACCACGGTGGTGACCGGTCCCTCGCGCTCCACGCGTACGGTCATGCGGCCCTCCTCGGGGAAACGTGCGGATATTCCTCGGGGACCTGCCGAGCGTACGCTCATGCGACGGCCCCTGCCAGCAGCGCGCCGAAGTGGTCGCTCGCAGGCACATCATTGCGACGCAGCGGGCCCTGCTCGGCGCATCGGCTGGAGTGCGGGCGAACAGTCAGTGGCTGCCGAGATGCTGCAGGCGGACAGGCTCCATCAAAGCAGTCTTGGCGCCCTCGAAGTCCGCCAGACGGATGGCGACGGTCGCCACCGCCAGCCGTTCGGGGAGCACAGTCGCGAATTTGAGTCCTGTGACGGCCCGACGATCGACGTCGGGGAGAACGAGAAGTTCTCCGTCGCCGATGCTCGTCCTCGCCGCCTTCCAGACAGCCGGGGTGAGGTCTTGGCGGAGTCGTACCGCGAAATCGGTCGGCCGTTGTACCGGGTCGGCGATCGAAGGCAGCGTGGCGGCCAGAGTCGCATTGGCACGGTAGCCGGCCCAGGTCCACCAGCGCACATCCAGGCCATTCCTGGTGATCAGAGTTCCGCCGGGGTGCACGATGGCAGGGGCTTCTTCGCGCCAGTCCGCCAAGCAGGCCTGCGCCCGGCGGGTGAGCGACACCGGTGGGTCGGCGCCGAGCAGGACCTCTCGCATCGCGCGTGTCAGGGCGAACGGCAGGCCCGCGACGCCGCTGCCGGTCCACTTGGCCACTCCACCGCGGTCAGCCGGTTCGACGAAGGCTCGTTTGCGGGTCCAGTCGATGAAAGTGACCCGCCAGCTCTGGCCGCCCAGCAGCAGCAGGCGCGGGCCTTGCCGTTCTTCGGTCAGCACCGAGACATCGACCTGCCCGATCTCCCGGCGCCCGGCGAGTACGGTGAACTGAGGAGGCGCGGTGAAGGACGCGGTCAACTCGATGAAATGCCGTCTCCCGAACCGCTGCTCGGCCTCGGGACCGACGAACAGCATCCCGCCATCCTGGTCGAGGAAGCCGGTGTTCACCATGTGACGCAGGATGGGCGCAGCCGACCGGTCGAAGGGCGCCAACCCGTTCCATTCGTCTTCCCACAGCCGGTCCCCGATCCGGTGCTGCTGAAGAGCGACGGCGAGAATTTGCTGCGCGACCAGATGACGCGGCTCGGGTGGCGCACTCACCGGTTCCACCCAGCCGCGTCCCCACAGCAGCAGCAAGCCGGCGGCTTGCAGGAAAGCGTCCCTTCTGGTCGCGAGAAACAGGCAGTTGCGCACGCTGCCGGCGCGCCGCCCGGTGCGGCCGATACGCTGCAGGAAGGACGCGACACTGGCAGGCGCGTCGATCTGGATGACCCGGTCCAGGTCGCCGACGTCGATGCCGAGCTCGAGTGTCGAGGTCGAAACGATCACACAGTCGCGTGCTTCGGCGAAGGCCTGCTCCGAGCGGGCCCGTTCTTCGGCCGACAATGAGGCGTGAGAGAGGAACACCCGGACCTCGCGGGCGCTGAGCGCTGCCCCGAGTTGTTCGACCTGGCGCCGCGAGTCGCAGAACACCAGGCGTTTCTCGCCCCGGTGCAGCGCCGCGATCAATTTTGCCGCGTTGTCCAGCGAGCCGACGTAGTCGAGTTCGACCTCACCGGGAGGGTGACCTGAGGGCCTCGCTTCGGGCGCTACGACACGGCCGGTCCGCTTTCCGGCGCCTGCTCCCTGGAGCCAGGTCAGGAGCTGTTCGGGGTTGCCCACCGTGGCCGACAGCCCGATCCGCTGAATCGGGTGGCCTGCCAGCCGCTCCAGCCGCTCCAGTACGGCCAGCAGATGCCAGCCCCTGTCATCGGCGGCAAAGGCGTGGACCTCGTCCACGACGACCGCCCGGATCCGTCCGAGGAGTTGACCGTGATCGGTCTTCACTCCGATCAGCATGGATTCGAGCGATTCGGGAGTGGTCAGCAGGATGTCCGGCGGATCCGTCCTGATCCGTTGCCGACGCGACTGGGTGACGTCTCCATGCCAGACACCGGCTCGACGCCCCAGCCACTCGGCGTACGAGCCGATCCGCGGGGACAGGTTGTTGAGCAGCGCTTTCAGCGGACACAGGTAGAGCACCGACAGGCCGGTCCACCCGTTCCGCTCCATCGCCGACAGCAGGGGGAAGCACGCGGCCTCTGTCTTGCCCCCGGCGGTCGGGGCGAGCAGGACGGCGTCCTCGCCGTCCATCAGCGGTGTGATCGCGGCACGCTGCAACGGGCGCAGATCCGGCCAGCCGAGGGTGTTGACGACATGGTGCAGGACGACCGGATGAAGCCGATCCGCCACGTCCGTCATTCGACGTCCAGGTCGACGTCGTCCGCCGCGGCCACGAAATTGCGTTCGGTCTCGGTCAGCTCGCCCTTGGCCAGTGTGAGCCGGTAATGCAGGCGCGGGTCGAAGTCGTCGAACTGGTCGATGCGGTCGAGCACGTCCCCCACGAGCTTCTTCAGGAACAGGCGGGGCGCCACGCCGACCTTGCCCCCGAGCGCTCCGCCGACCGCGGACGCCAGGTCTGCGACGTAGGCGTCATCGGCTACCGTCTTGATCCGGTCCGAGGCGCCCGCGGCGTACAGATCGCGGATGGTGATGCCGAGGTCGACCAGCGACTCCAGGGTGAATCCGGGCAGTCTGAGCTGGATCGCGCGCGGGTTGTCGAAACGTGGATCGGTGGTGAAGTCGGTCGCCAGCCGCTGAGCGAGCGGAGCCAATCGCTGGACGCCCTGCTGGCCGTCGTAGAACGCCGGGGTGCCGGTGATCAGCAGGTACAGGCCCGGGAACCGGCCGGAGTGCACCTCGTCGATGAGTTGCCGCAGCGCGTTGAGCGCCTTGTCGCGGGCGTCAGACCGCACCCGTTGCAGGGTCTCCACTTCGTCGAGCACGACGAGCAGGCCGGGGTGTCCGCTGTCTCTCAGCACGGTGAGCAACCCCTGCAGGAATCCGAGCGCCCCGAAATGGTCAAGGTCTCCCCGCACGCCGGCCGTGCGGCGGGCCGCCGCGGCGACATGCGGCTGCCCGCCCAGCCAGGCCAGGATCGCGGCGGCGGTCGCTTCGTCACCTGCCAGCGACGCCGCCCGGTAGCCGCGCAGCGCCGTCGCGAAGGACGGCGCCTGCCTCGACACCTCGGCCAGCCGGGCCTCGAGCAGCTTCTCCACTGCTGCGGACAGCTCATCCTCACTCGCGCCCGCCGCCAGCGCGTCCTCTTCGAGCGCGTAGAACCAGGCGTCCACGATGGATCGCAGGGCGCTGGGCGGGAAGCTGGCGGTGGAGATCCGCTCGGTCAACCGCCGGTAGACGGTCTCCAGCCGGTGCAGGGGCGTCTCGCTTTCAGAGATCTGGATCTCCGAAACGGCGAAGTTACGCCGTTTCGCCCGCTCTCCCAGCCATCGCGCGAGGAACGTCTTGCCCGAGCCGTACTCACCGCGGACGGCCTTGAACACCGATGCCCCGGAGGCACAGGCGTCAAGCTCGGCATCGAGGGCCGATTCGAATCGGGCCAGCCCGGTGGCGAGCAGGTCCAGACCGCTTTCGGGTACGGCACCGCGCCGGAGCGCGTCGATCACCGCGCGCCGCCGCGCGCCGCTCACCTGTGACAACCGACCGTTACCCATCCCCTCAGTATCGTGCCAGCTCGAACTGCTCCTGGAGCAATCCGGTGTTCAGACGCAGGGTCCGCCCGTCCGGCAGCGTCTCCAGCACCTGCACGCCCTCATAGTTGAGCAGCTGACGCAGCACGGCTGCGAAGCCGTCGGCACGCGCGGTCAGGTAGCCGACGCGCTGGGCGAGCGCGGTGGACGGCAGCGTGCCCGAATCGAGCAGCACCAGGATCGCCGATCTGACCTTGTCCATGGGCGGCTTGCGGGCCAGCAGATTCACCTGCTCGTTGAAGATGTCCGATGCGAGAAGGGCTTCGACGAGCATGTCGTCGGCCGACCTCAGCTTGGGGGTGAGCAACGTGTCCTGCCCGCCCGCTTCCAGCACCACATCGAACAACGCGTCATGGGTCGGCTGCGGGACCTTCGTACGCTTGGCCGGCTTCTTCGGTTGGGGAGCCGTCGGCGGAGTCACCGCGGATGGGGTCGCCGCCGGTTGCCGCAACGACCACCAGCTCGGATGCTGGTCGCCGAGTTCCCTCCATCCCTTGGGAGGTTCGGCGCCGAACGGCAGGAAGGCCAGAACCGGAATGGTCACCTCGGCCGGCGAGGCACCGCCGTGGTAGCCGGCCTTCTGCGAGGTGTAGCGGGAGTCGGCGTCCCACAGAGCCACGATCGCGCCATCGGTTTCCGGCCACACCACCCGCGGCCCGGACAGCAGAACCTCCGCATCCAGCAGGTTGCCGCCTGGCCTCCGATGACGGGCTGAGTCGACGGCCTCGCCCACGGCCTTGGCGCCATGGCGGTCCACGACATGCCCATGATCGCTTGTCATGATCACTGCCATGCCCTGGTCGGCGGCAGCGCGGAGCAGCTCACGCAGCATGCCGATCTGGTCGAGCCGCCAGGCGCCGTCGCCGAGCTTCTGCTCCTTGGCGAGCCGGTCATCGATGGTGTTCAGCACCACGGCGACATGGGTCTGCGGGTCGGCGAGCGCGTCGGCCAGCGCGGGACCGAAGGAATCGCCGGCGGTGCCGCCACGCAGGTCGTCCTTGTGGAAGACGGCAGCCGGCGCTCCGCCCCAGAACCGGTGGGCAGGAAACAACCGCTTCTCGTCCGCCTGTGTCCCCCTCATGAGCTTGCCCGCGAAAAGAGACGTCCGCGACACGGCGGTCAGCGTGGGAAGTGCGGCGGCCATGGCTCGGCGTCGCGGCTTGTCCTGAGCGTCGGCGAGGGGATCGTATTCGGCCCAGTGCCTGCGTAGTTCCTCACCCAGCTCGCAGGCGATGGCCGCACTCATGCCGTCCAGCACCAGAAGGAGGATCCGGCGTCCGGTCTTGGCGGCCACCACCGGCCGGACGACCCGGTGCAGGAAGGTCTCGACGGTCAGCATGGAGCCGGGGTCGGTGCCGGCCGAGGTCCAGCCGGCCAGAGCCGTCGCGAATGAACGGTCGACGGCGTGCCGCCGCTCGCGTACGCGGACGCCCAACGTGTCGTAGACGGCCTTCACCGACGGCTCAGGGTCCCCGCCGGATTCGAGGTGCTCCAGGGCCTGGTCCACCCAGCCGGTTTCCGTGACGTGGCGTTGTACCGCCGCGGCGACGGTCTCCGTCTCCTCGGCGGGGTCGGTGGCCAGCCACTGCGTCAGCCGCTGTGCCATCCGCACGCGATCGATCCGTACCCGCGCGTCCGCATCGGCCGCCAGCCGATGATCGTCCAGTTCCTGCATCGCTTCCGCGATCGCTTTCGGTTCCTCGCTCGCCAGGGCCAGGCCGGCCTGTGCGAAGCGCGCCTTGAGCCCCGAAGCCAGGATGGGGCTGGCCGCCGCCTGTGCGTCCGCGCCGAGCCGGTGGCTCAGTGCCTCGGCTCGATCCAGCACCATGGTGGAGATCCGCCGCGCGCGGCGTGCCCGCTCCTCGTCCGGGTCGCTACGGCTGACGCCGAGCAGCACGGTGACGAACTCCTCGCACGCGCGCCCGAACGCCATCGCGAGCACGTCCAGCGCCTCGCCCGCGGCGGGCGGATGCTCGCCGAACCACCTCTCGGCCCGCCCGCGCCCCCGGTGGCTCTGCGCATCCGCTTCCGCATGCTGCCAGAGGGCCGCGCACACCAACCCGAACGGCACGGCCTCGGCACCATGCTCGGCAGCCACCAGGGCCCGGAGCGCTCTCCCCGCCGCCCCTGCCTGATCGTCCTCACCGAGGAAAGCAGCCAGCCCATCCCGCTCCGGCGCGCGCAAGGCGAGCAGTGTTTCCGGGCCTCCGGAACTGAGCGACCACGACAGCAGGGCGTAAATGTCCAGGTTGTCGCCGAACAGCTGGTCATGATCCGTTGCGTAACGCCCGAGCCGGAGCCGTCGGGTCGCGAGTTCGGAAAGCGCGACCCGGCGGGGGAGCAAGCCTCCGGCCACCTGCGGCCAGCCCCCGGGCGGGGTGGCATCCAGGAGCGCTTCCGCCGCCCAGTTCGCCTCCTGCAGCCCGGGATCGATCCCGTCCGCGCCGAAGGCCTGCTGCACCACGTTCCACCGGTCGACGGCCTCGACCCGCTGCTTGTGCACCCGGGCGAGGATCGCCGGATCGAGCTCGGACTGTTCGCGATCGGTCAGCACCACGAGCAACGCGGGAGCCTCCTCGCCCGCGCCCAGGTGGTCCAGGACGAGTTCGTGCACGGCGAGCGGCGAGACCGCGGTCGCCACCCGCGCCCGCTGCCCCGACGCCCACGTCACCTCGGCAGGGCCATCCCATTGAGGGTCGGACCGCAGCACCACGACTCGGCGCCCGCGCTCCAGCGCGGCCGGCAGGGAGGTCTGTGACGTCAGGTACTGGGTGACGGTCGAGGCGCTCAGCCGTACCGTTCCCGGCGTCGCGCTGCCAAGGACGCTCATCAGTCCACGACCCGCCAGGTGATCTCGACGGCGGTGCCCGGCGGCAGGGCGGCCAATTCCTCCCGGAGGTCGGCCACCGCCCTGGCCGCAATCGTGCGCCGACTGCCAGACCTGCGCTTGCCCTCCACCGGCACGGGCGGGTGGCTGCTGCCCCCGGCCAGATCGACGTTGTCGGGTCCGGGCACGGGCGGCTGCGGCTTGGGCGGAGGCGGCGGGTCGGCCTGGTTGCGCTTGATCAGCGCGGTGATCTCGCGTCTGGTACGGTCCAGCGCCTCGATCAGGTCGGCCGTGCGCTGATCCGCACGGGCGACGCCGCGCAGGGACTCGAGCAACGCGTGGCCTTCCGTACCCTGCCCTGAGGCGAGGTCCAGCGTGTCCCATGAGGCCGCGGCCAGCGCCTGGGCCACCGCATGAGCCTTCGTGATGGAGGTGCCGTACCGATCCGGGCTCACTGGCCCGAGGTCGACGCGAGCGAGCGTCTCGATCGTCTTCTTCGCCGACGTGGCCCCCGCCCCCGCCCGTCCCGTGGCCACCAAAGACTTCAGCAGGTCAAGCGACTTTCGGGCGATCATCAGACGTCCCGACTCGTCCGTCTCGTCCAGACCGAGGAAGGCGGCATGCTGCTCCAACTGCTCGACCAGGGTGGTGGCGGCCTCCTGCTGCCTGCGGGCAGCCTCCAGGATCTGCCGGGCGAACTGGTGCACCATCCTTCCGCGGCGTAGCGTCGGCGCCTTCTCCCCGAAGATCGCCGCGAATCGCTCTTGCGCGGTGGCCCAGTCGTGCTCTCCGGGAAGCGGCTGGCTCCGCAGGGCGTCACCCTGCTTGATCTGGGCGAGCTCGGGCGAGGGATCGAGCGGCACTCCGCCGCGCACCCACACCCTGTCGTCCATCTCGGCAAAGGAGGCGGCGACCAGGTTGGCCAGGAATGGCTCCAGACCCATGGGGTTCGGTCTGTCCATCCAGTCTGTGAGGTGGATCAGGCTGAGGTCGCCCGTGACTCCCTCGGTCTGCGCCATGCGCCGGAAGTGGTCCGCCCAACGCTGGGAGAGCTCGAAGTACGCCTCCTTCTGCTGCCCAAGGCCCAATGGACCGGCCACCCGCTCCACCAGCTTGCGTTCCTTGGCGGGGACTTCGGCCTGGTTGTCACGGGCTTCCGCCGCGGCCCGGACATAGGTGAAGACCGTTCTGGCGTCCGCCGGCTTGACGGGGACCCTGCTGCCGTCCGGGTCGAAGTCCGGGTGGGCGGGAAACTGCGAGGCCAGTGCCTTGGCCACGATCTCCCTGAGGGCCTCGTGCATCGACTGGCCGAGCGAGAGCTTGAGACCATGGACGTCGCGCAGGGACATGAGGTGCTCGTCGAACCCTCCCTCGACGTCCGTCTCCATCTGCATGGCCAGGCCGTACGCCTGCTTGAAGGCGGGCTTGAGGTTCTTGAGCAGCGCCTCCAGCTGGCTCTCCAGCAGCCCCTTCGCCCTGGCCCGGTTGTCAGGGCTGAGATGAGCGGCGTACTGCGTGGCGAACCGGTTGTCGTCGGCGAGGGCCTTGTCGATGATGACCAGGCGCTTGAAGTCGTCCATCCGCTGGGCCGACAGATGGCAGGGGATCCAGGCGAGGGTCCTGGTGCGCTCGCGCTGCCGCTCAGCGAGACGTTGCAGCCGGTTGACGTCTTCTCTGGGCCCGTAGCCGTTCTCGTCGAACGGCAGGTCGACGACGATCCGCCACTGGCCGTCCACCTGCGGTTGCAGATCGTGATCGAGCAGTTCGTCCTCGTCGGCGATGTTGCCGAAGACGACCTCGGCCGTGCGGCTGGAGCCACGCCAGACGAAGCGCAGCTCGTCGGCGCCCAGCCGGGCGTCGCCGTGGTCGATGCCGAGCTCGTCCATGAGCAGCTTCTTGGCGAGCGCGATCCGGTTGCCGGGGTTGTTGTTGACCGCCGCGTTGGCGATGACCGTGTCGACGTCGATACCCGTGAGCTCCAGCCGGACACGGGCGGTGGGCCCCGTGCCGGACTGCTTGATCTCGGGGAAGCGGGCCGCCCACTCCGTCACCTTGTTGGCGATGATGCCCACCTCGCTACCAGGGATCGGCGCCGTCACCGAGCCGTGGTTGAGCGCGCCGAGGCGGCGGATCGTCAGGTCGCTCAGCGCCGACGCGCTCGGCGCCAGCGCCGACAACAGCAAGGTGCAGACAAGCTGGTTGTCGCCGATGAACACCTTGCAGCGCTGCGCGAGCTGCGGGTCCGCGAGGGTCTCGGGACGGTGCAGGAACTGCTCGACGTCGTCCTCGGTGACGCCCGCGGAAGACAGCAGGTAGGGCCGCATCTTGCCCCTGTACAGCTTGTCGGCGGCCTCGAAGACCACTTTCAGGCTGTCGACGAACGGCTTGTCGCCGCCGTCGGCGATCACCGGGTAGAGCTCCCCCACGGGAACGAGCTGGCCCAGCCGGAGATCGTCTCGGTGGTCGGCGAGCAACTGGCCCATGAGCTTCAGGCCTGTGCGAGAACGCTGCAGGGCCGAGGAGATGTGCACCAGAGTGTCCATGAAAGCGGGCGAGAACGGGTAGGTGAGCCGGAAGGACTCCTCGTCCGCCCCTGTGGTGCCCTGATCCGAGCCGAGCAGGGTGTCCCACACCTGCGGGCCTATCTTCTTGGTCAGTGCGAACGCCGCATCGACCAGGTGTTCCTTACCCGGATCCGCCTTGAGCAGGCGGGAATGCGCGATCTGCGGGAGGTTGCGATCCTCCAGAGCGATCTTGTCGAAGCGTCCGGAGGCCAGGCTCAGCGTGTCCTGGATCGACGCCTCCGCCGCGCCCGCGTCCAGCTCTTCACCGACCAGCTCCCGCAGGTCGCGCTGGCGCGCGATGAACGAGACGACGGGGATGGCCCGCCGCTCGTCACTGCCCTCGACGAAGTTGGTGATCTTGCTGGCTTCGCGGGCGACGAACTTCTGGTCGTGGATGAGCGTGGCGAGCCAGAGGATCAGCTCGTCCAGGAAGAGGATCAGCCCGTGGTAGCCGAGAGACTTGGCGTGCTGGGCGATCACGGACAGGCCGGCGTCCAGGGAGATGAAGCCGTGCTCGTCCTCGGCCGCGTTCTGCGCGAAACCGGGGAGCAGGCTGGTGCTCGCGTCGTGAACCAGCTTGGCGCGCAGTTCCGCCGGGGTGGTGGGATGCACCAGGTTCAGGGCGTCGCCTCCGTCGTGCGACTCCTCCGCGGCCAGCGCCTGGTCCAGCAGCTCGGAAGTCCAGGCGAAGGACTCGCCCCACTCGTCTTCCTCGCTGTCGACCCCACCGCCCAGGCCGTTGATGACGGCGTCGTCACCCATCTTCGCCCGCATTGCCCGAATGTCGGTGAAGAGGGAGTCCGTCCGGTAAACCTGCGGTGTGGGCGCCTCGGGATGCAGCTTCTTGATGTGGCTGACGTAGCCGCCGAGCACCCTCTGCTCCATGGCCTTGGCACCCAGCATGTGGTAGGGCACCAGCAGGAACTTCTTGCCGTCGTTGACCAGCCACTCATGCTTGGTCAGCACCTTGTCGAAGTCGCCCATGGCGCGGGCGGTCTGGTTGCCGCTGAGCAGCGCGTACAGCACGGCCATGAAGTGCGACTTACCAGCACCGAACGATCCGTGCAGGTAGGCCGCCTTGGACGTGTGCCCGTCCAGCGCCGCCTTGATCAGGTCCAGCGCCTCTTCGAAGTTCTTCTGCAGGCGCTCGGTGACCACATAGTCCCTCAGCGCATGCTCGGCGCCCTCCGGAGTCACCGCCTCGGCCAGCCGCAGCACGAAGTCTGAGGTGGAGATCGACTCCTTGATGTCGATCACATCGCGGAGCAACGGCTGCTGGGCCATGGGGGTGCCAACCTCTCCTTCGCTGCTGTTCACGAGTCTTCCCTGATCGCCGCGCACCAGGTCCGCACGAGACACGTCCACGTTCGGCAGTGCCCTTTACCTGGCATTTCGCCACGGTCATCAGCCAACTTGCGCTTGACGAGGACCCGTACGGTCACTGATACTGAGGGCGTCCGAGAGGACGCTAACACTTCTTTGCCGGACGTAGGGGCCGGTGGTTACGTGAAAGCTGAGGGCGGGTCCTGAGGACCCGCCCTCAGTCGTATGCGGACCGCTCATGGTACGAGCCGGCTGGAGATGGCCTGCACGAGCGGGAACCCATCCGGCATGGAGCCCGCCGCCACGGCCACGTAACGTTCCCCGATCCCGCCCCAGTCGTTCCTGGGCAGCCGCACCAGCACCGTGGAGCCATCGGGCAGGAGACCCTTGGCCGCGCCCGTCCCGGGGACGATCCCGGTCACCTCGACGAGCATGGGGGCCAAGACCGGCGACTCGCCAGGCGTCGGTGCGTCCAGTCCGCCCACCAGCCGCAGACTCCGTCTGGCGTGCTGGACGAGGATCTCCCGCCCGACGCGCATGTTGTCCACGGGGATCTCCAGCCGCTCGATCACCCCGTCGGCCAGGCGGATCTCTGCCCTGGTAGGGCCGATGCGACCGCTGACGACCGCCGTCATCAGCTCGGGAGAGGGACCAGCCGACCTCGTGCCGGCCAGCGCGAGCTCGGGCAGCTCACGCCGCCACTCCCCCGCATCGACCCCCGCCGGGTACAGGGAATGGACGCTGCCACGGGCCGGAGCGCGCCCGCCGAACTCGGTGAGCGACGCGATGCCCTGAACACCACAAGAATGTCGAAGCCGCACCAGCTCCACCCCGGAGCGATGGACCGTTCCGACCACTGTCCAGGAGTAGCACCGATCCCAGCGGCGAAACGCGAAGTCGGCCACCTTGTCCCGGAGCCCGTGACCGAACATTCCACCCATGCCCGTCATGGTGCGCAGCGCCGCCTGACCGAGCAGCAGCCAGTGGTCGAGCCGGCGGTCGTGCACGGTGGAGGAGGCCGCGGCGTAGACCGGGACGCCCAGGTCGTGTGCGAAGCCGAACATGGGAATGAGATCGGCGTCCTTGCTGAGCAGCACGATCGCCCGCGCGGGGGAGGCCGCGTGCCGAACCGCGTACGCCTCGTCGGCGATCGCGCGGGCGCACAGCACGTCGACCTGCTTCTCCTCCATCGGGCCGTAATCGTCCCGCAGGTAGCCCTCCGCGACGACGCCCCCGTCCGCCCTGATCCGCTCCGCGAAGTCGCAGTTGATCTGCAGAGCCGTGCTCATCCGGGAGCCGCGTGCCGCGTTGCCCTGCGACCGGGTGGCCACCGCGGCGATCACCTTCTCCACCGCGAAGCCGTACGCGGCCAGCGCTTCGCGCACGCCGGGAACGCTGGGGTAGCGCGGCTTGCCGAGAACTTCCTTAGCCTGACCGGCGAGGTTGCGGCTGTCGATGATCACGGACGCCGGGACCGGAGTGTGAAAGGAGATCAGACCGCTCATTCCCCGCGCCCCCAGCCAGTCTTTACCGCAGCATCAACGACTCCAAAGCAAAATAATAACAACCTCCCCGTGACTCACGTCACAACACCGCGCCTGGGCCGAGCGTAGTCGGTTTGCATGCGACACATGCATGAAAAGCATTATGCTTGCATTATGGATGCCACCTTGCAGGTCAGAGGACTGGATACGGAAGTGGTCGCCGAGCTGAAAGCGCGGGCCGCGCGTAAGCGCATGTCGCTGTCTGCGTATGTGGCTGACATCCTTACCGAGGTCGCCGCCACTCCCGCTCCAGACACGATCAGAGAGCGACTGGAGTCTCTTCGGTCGCTCGGCGGCGGGGCAAGTCACGACGACGTCGTGACCGAGATACGGAAGATCCGCGAGTCGTGATCGTCATCGACAGTTCGGCGCTCGTCGAGGCTCTGGCTGGAGATGCTCCCGCGGACGAGCTGCTCGTGCGCATCGCCGAGAACCGGCTCCACATCCCCTACCTGCTCGACTACGAGTTCCGCAACGCCATGCGCAGCCTGCTCCTCGGCGGGAAGATCAGCGAGGCTCGCGCCGAGGGAGCACGGATCGTCAAAGCGGGCCTGCCCTTCACCCGTCACGCCGACGACGTGACCGCCGACCGCGCCTGGGACCTACGAGCCAACTTCAACGGTTACGACGCCACCTACGTCACCCTTGCCGAGGCGCTGGACTGCACGCTGGTCACCACGGACGAGAAGATCTACAAGGTGGCCCGCAAGTACATCAACGTCGACCTCTGCTGATCTCTCGATCGGTTCAGCCGTGCAGCTCGCCCAGCGCTCCGTCACTTCCTCGTCCGGCTGCCCCGGACCGGCCTGGCCGGGCCCCATGCGCGCAGGTCGTCCAGGGCGCCAGTGCCCCTGACGGAAATTTCTCACTCAATTCATAGACCGAACGCATAACAGGGCCGCTGGGGCGACGCAGAACATCCTCTGGGTCCGATACAGGATCCTCGACAGAGATCGCTTCTTCGTACTGCCGCTAGACTGACGATCCAAGACGACGCAAACCACATGGTGCCGTCCGGCTTGCTCAGCACGGCCGGGCGGCACCACTCGGCTGAATCGGATTCGCGATGCAGCATATGGAGCACCACTATCTTCTGCTGGTGTCGGAGTGGTTTGCCGACTCCATGAGCCTCACCTTCTCCCGCGGCTTGGACATCGACCGAGTGGCGGCGGCTTTCGGCGACCTCGGCAAAGGCCATTACCACACTTATCCAGAGGCGGTTCAGGAGGGCTACGAGGCGTTCGAGGCAGCCGGCGGTATCGGGTGCACGGCCATCGTAGGTGAATTGGGCGCGTGGACCGTGACAGTCGAACCCTACGGTTACCAGGGCAACCTCTGGCACGTGCTGCGGCAACTGTCGGAGCCCGACAGAGCGATCAGCGTGTACTGCGGGCACGCAACGTACAATTTGAGCTACGTCGTAAAATCCCAAATGATCGCGGACCTCAGACTGTGGAATTATTCACAGAGGTCGGCCGGGGAGAGCAGCGAGCTGGACCCATATTTAGAAGGACTGGACTTTCCCGAAGATGATCATATTGTCAAGGCGTCCGCTCTTGCGCTGTGCGAACGCCTCACCGGCGAGCGTCTCGACGACGACTGGCTGAACCGTAGGCATCGCTGGTTGATATGGGAGGATCTGAACTGAGCTTGCCTTTCAACCGGTGCGGCGGGGTTTACGCAACGCCTCCACAAGAACACGACAACAACGTCTGCGTAACTGACGCAGGGCTGATGCGTTTTCACGTGGTGAGACCGAGTAGCTGAAGACCGTCGTCGGGGTGGCTGCGGTAGTGGTCGGTGGCAGCAGCGATGTTGGTCCAGCCGATCAGGCGGGCCAGGCCGATAGCCAGGTTGCGGAGGCTGGCCATGATCCGGGGTGCGGTGCCGGTGCGGACGCGGGAGGCGTCCTCGGAGTAGGTGACGTCGCGGATGTGGTGCAGGGCCTCGATGTTCCAGTGTCCGCGGATCAGGGCGGAGAGTTGGGCGTGGGTGACCCGGCCGAGTGGGAGGCTGGTGACGGCGTAGATCGTCACGATGGTGGTCTTGCCGGTGCGGTGGTCGATGCGGCGGCGTTTCACCTAGATGGCCTGGGCGACGTGGGGGAAGGGCAGTCCGGGGCGGACGGTGCAGATCTTCATGCGGCGGATCTCGCGGCGGCCATGCCCGGTCTCGTCGGTGCGGTCGTTGAGGATGGCCTCGCGCCAGGGCGAAGCCTTGAGCCGGCGGTGCACGCACGAGCCTGCATGTCCACATAAGCAGCTACATCACTCGCCGGGACCTTGTTGGCTTCGCCCGTCCGGGCGGCTGAATCAGGCCCGCGCCGTCGGCCATATCTGCATTGGAGAGCATTTCAAGCATCCGCACCGATACGACATCTTTTCGAGGTAGCGACTCACATCCTGGCCGTAACGCTGGAGCAAACGCGATGCCACGAACGGAATCACTTCTCGGATCGGCGCGACTACCGAGAATGGCTAGGAGTTCTTAACACCGCTTCTTTGAGCGCTTAGGATGGTTGCGTGTGTAGCGCTTCGCGCGTTCTTGTTTGTACGCCTGATCGATGGTCCAGATGTAGTACCACTTGCCGTCGCGAAGTGTCCGGGCGCTGTTTTGACTGATCGCTTGGACAATGCTCCAGAGTCCACCGGTGGCTCCCATGACTCCCAGTGCAGCGGTAAGAGCTGGACCATACACGGCAGTGAGTGTCGCTCCCGTCGTTCCCAGTACGGCGCCGGTCGCGGCGAGCGCCCTAGTCCTCTGGATCTTAGCCATCTCGGCCTGGCATTCTTGGATCTGCTCCCGGATCTCCAGGCCAATTTTGGTCAGGGCTACTTCGGTCTGAACGGCGTCTTGGGCTTGGTCGAGCTCAAGGAACTTCTTGCGTAGGTAGGTACGGAAGCCCTCATAGGATCCGAATTCCTCGATAGTGATCTTACTGAAGTCTCGAAGTCCTACACCGTCGATGAATGGCAGCTTGATCTCTAAGATCGGTCGGACGAGTCGGCTTTTGACGGGCCCTTCGCCTGACGCCTCGATCGCGCGTCGTCCTTTGAGGAAAAAGTCAACCGCCTGAGCCTGATGGATCGACCTGGCCTTCCCGGTAGGGCGTCCATTCCTTACCTGCTGGGTGCGAAGGCAGTAGTTGGGTAGGTACCACGTCAGCCCGGCTTGCAAGAGGGGTTCGGCCTGCAGAATCCAAGTCCCAAGCTGCGCCAGATCGAGCGTTCTGATGCCGAAGTAGTCCTCGTGCCACTCTCGTCTGGGCTCTTCGCGGACTGCTACGTGGGCGAGCATCGATGGCGGTACATCGGCCACATTGATCCCTGAGAGATCGGGTTTGCCGCCCAAACGCCTCCCCTTGGCATCGTAGCGGATTCCGGTCTTCCCGATCTCGTGATACTTTCCACCCCGACTGTCTGATAGGAGGAGAGTGTCGGAGATGAGCGAAACGCGCTTTGTGATAGAGGCGAGGTCGCTCCCTTCGAAACCGAGACTCACGTCGAACTGTTGTTCGCTGAGTGATCTCATGCCTCGCAACGTTGCCGCGCCCTGGTCCCAGAAGTAGGTCGCGTACTTTCTTGCCACTTGTTCCGGTTGGTCACCTTGGTGCACGCTGCGAAAGAATTGTTGCATGTGCCCAGCTATGACCCCATCCTGGATTGCCCGCCGCCTCCATAGCCGCATTTGTTCATCGTACGTCTTTGATCTCTCTGTGGCATGCCTAGTTCAATTGCCGCCGACCGACTCTGGCTCGGTGAGGGATCAACCCAGAGCTCCGTCACTTCCTGGTCCGGCTGCCCCGAACCGGCCTGGCTGGGCCCCATGTGCGCAGGTCATCGTCTGTCAGGCCGTGCTCCTGCTGGATCTGCTGACGGTAGGCGGCGAAGAATTCCGCAGGCGACCCGCTGTAGGCGATGTCGAACTCGTTGTGCCACTGGTAGAGCCACGGTTGGAGTTCGAGCAGGCCGGCGAGGAACGGTTTGATCTCCTCCGCCGTCATGGGGTGGTTGGTGAAATAGGTGGCCAGGGCTTGGGCCTGCTCCCTGTGGTCCCATCCGGCCCAGCCGTAGAGGCCAGGGGTCTGGGTGTTGGTGTCCCCGTAGGAGATGAAACGCTCCTTCGGCACATCGAGCTTGCCGCGCGCCGACCAGTAGGAGGAGCGCAGGAAGTCGGCGGAGGCGTACTTCGGCGGCACCGGGATGGAGTCGCGGATCTGCTTCTTGGTCTTGACTTTGGGATCGTCGGAGAACTCGGGCGCGGCGTCCTCCTGGCGCTGCAGATCCCAGACCTCCTCCCAGTCCTGACGCTTCTTCAGGCCGCTCGGCTTGTAGCGGAGCGCGGCCAGGAAGGGCACGTGCTCAGTGGAGATCAGGTCGGTGACGACCGCGAGGAGGTCACGACGTGGCGCGTAGATCGCGGCGACGGAGACGAAGTCCTCGTCGCGGGACAGGGTGTCGGCCAAGCGGGGCAAGGTGAGGATGGCCGGCTGACCGTTGTCGTCGAACCAGAGCTCACGCGCCTCCATCCGGTCCAGCAGCCAGGAACGCAGCGCTTTCTCCTGGAGCACGTCCCAGCCTTCGGTGGCCCAGCGGCGCTTGTACTCGGGACGCTCGATCATGCCGATCGCGCGAGAGGACTTGATGGCGTCGATCCGCTTCTGGACGACTTGCTTGTACGGCTCGGGCCAGTGCTCTGGGATTTCAGGGGCCCGAACGTAGCCGTGTCCCTTGAACCAGCCGTCCGTGGCTTCACCCCTGGCGACTTTGCGGGCCAGCACGATCTCAAATGCACGTTCGCCAAGCGCAATGTCGGGCACGCTCTCCTCCAGCGCGCGCAAATCCTCGGGATGCAGGCTGTAGAGCGCGTAGACCTGCCAGTCCAACTCTTCTTGAAGTGCGACCATGCGACGACGGATGACTTCCCATCTGGCTTTGGCTTGTCGCAATGCGGCTGTTGTGGGAGTCCCGGCAGCAACAACCGCGGTGGGCGCTGTCACCGCGAGTTCCTGTGCGAGGGCGTCGATCGCCGTCGCCAATTCGGTCGGATATTTGGCGGGCACCGGGAATTCCTGAAGCTTGGTGCCGGTGAACTCATAGTGAGTCATCCACGCCTCGGACACCCAGCGGTTGCCGCCGCCGCTGTTGTTGTCCATGCCGCCTTTGGCCTGGCTCACCATCTTGAGCCAGAAGCCTGCCGTGGAGCTATTAAGGAGGCCAAGCAGGCGCAAGTGTTCTTCTTCGGTCGCCCTCTCCCTAAGCTTGATCACCGGTGCAGATTGCTTGAATACCTTTCCGCCCCGGTCCAGCACGAAGTGGTTCAATCTAGACACGAACGAGAACGCGATCGACAGCGGCGCCTGGAACCGCTTGGGGAAGAACATACTGTGGTCGAACCAACGCAGTCCCCGCTCCTGCGGCGTCTGACCGAAGTCCACTCGGCGTTGGAGGACGATCCGGTTCGGCCACAAAAAGCACGGCTCCAGTTGCGTCAGATCCCGCGCCATTCCCCTTTCATCATAAGGAAAGAATGTGACCACGGGCGCATCGACTACGAAATCCCTAACTCCGTCACCCAGAACCACGGGAACGCAGCCCAAATCTAGCGATCGCGTCCTAGCAGCGACCGCAGTCAGATAAAAGGCATCGTCGAGCCCTGTATGGGTGGTCCGTCCGACTGCCTCGCTCAGTGCGCCCAGCCGAGCCGACGACGCTTGGTTCAACTGCTCGACCATCTCCAGACCACCGTCGGTCAGGATCCATGGCTGCTTGCCGAGATATCGATCTCGTCCAAGGTCTTCCACCGATACCCATTGGCTAATCGATCCAGGTTGGTCGATTTGATTAACGATGGCACTCCAGACTGGTCCATCTTCGCCATTCTCTGGGATAGATAGCTCATCCTGAATCCTACGCACCGTTCGCACTCTTTCGGCCCGTAGACGCCCAGAGCGTCGTGTGCCAATAAGGATGACCGTCGGCGTACCATGTCCGGGGATGTAAGCGCCTGACGTGTCGATGACTTCAGTAAGCTCAATTTTTTGGGCGAAAAACTCTTCGATCAGCTTAGTGCCGAACTCTCGCTTCATGAAGGAGTTGGCGGTGATCTGCCCAACCATGCCAAAGCCACGCCCGTCGGCGTCACCCCGCTTGGCCAATTCGAAGAACCGCTGCGCAAACGGCACCGAGAGTGCGTAAGTCCCCGCGCACGCGTCATACAGGTCCCGGTAGAGCTCGTTGAGCTTCTTGTCCTTCACGGTGACGTACGGCGGGTTGCCCACCACCACGTGATAGCGGGCAGACTCCAGAATGCGCGGGTGCTCGTGCACATCCTCAGTCGAGTACGCGAAGTCAGCGAGAGCGTCCTCCCCCTCTTCGCCGTCGATCACCAACTCCAGGCTGCCCTGGCCGAGCTTGCCCGCCAGCCCCATCACGGTCTGGCGTGCCTTGATCAACGAGTCGCCGACGGCCAGATGGATCGGCCAGTCGTACTTGGATGTCTCCTTCATCGTCCGCATCCCGGCAGCAGCCATCGCTGCGATCAGCAACCGGAACCGGGCGATCGCCACCGCGAACGGGTTGAGGTCCACCCCGTGAACCGAGTCCAGCGCCAGCCTTACCCGCTCGTAGGGATCCCGGTGCCCCTGGTGCTCGCCATACAGCTTGACCAGCCGCCGGAACGCGCCGAGCACGAAGTGCCCCGACCCGCAGGTCGGGTCGATCATCTTCAGCTCTTCGTACCCGAACTCCCGGATCGCGGGCTCCATCGTCCGGTCGAGGATGAACTCCTCGACGAACTCGGGCGTCTGCAGCAGGGCATACGTCTTCCGCGCGTCCTCGGACATCCACTGGTAAAGGTCACCGAGGAATCGGGTGTCCCACCCTTCGGTGCCATCCTCATTCAGCGGATCGGCGAAGTCGTGGACCAGCGTGCCCGTCTCGTCTCGCCGCCGCCAGAACTCGACGAGGTCCCGCGCACCGTCGTGCGAAATCGGGATGTGGAAGAGCGGGTTGTGCCTGCGGTTGAACAGCAGCGCGCCGGCCTGCCCCTCACCCAGCTCTGCGAAGGCCTTCTCCAGCCACCCGCGATACGTCGGGTCAGGGTCCTCCTCGACATACGCCTCATAACGGGCCTGGGCGAACTCTCGCCGCTCAGTATCGGGAGCAGTCACATAGGGCTCGGCAATGAGCAGGTTGTCCTCGCAGAAGCGCACGAACACGGTGCCCAGCACCCATGCGACGGCGACCTGCGTGATCCGCTCGTCCAGCCAGGAGCTCCACGTCGCAGCGGTCCGCCCCAGCTTGCGCGCCTCGTCGTACTCGGCCCGCAGCCGAGCCCCGACCTCGGGCAACGCCTTGACCTGCTTGGCGAGGTCGGTCTCTACCGCCTTGACCTGGCCCTTGAGGTCATCCCGCAGCAGCTCGCTGTCGATCAATTCGCCTCTCCCGCTCCCAAAAGCCCGCCCCGGTGGGCGTTGCGCACCCACGAGTCGGGCAACTCGATCCACTCCCCCAGCCCCGCCTGGTGAGGCACGGCCACCGCCCCGAGCCTGGGCTCCCGTGCGGGGTCGCCCTGCGGGCACAGCAACCACAGCCCTCGCCGGCCGAGCCGGGCGGCTGCCGCCAGCCGGTCGAGCACGCCCATCGCGTCGTACCGGGCCAGGACCGCGGCATCCGTTAGCAGCACCGGCCCGGAGCCGGAGTCGAGCATCGTAACGATTCTCGGCTCGACCCGCCCCCACGCGGTGCGGACGTACTCGGCGAACTTCAGGGCCGCCCTGCTGCCCGCCTCGGCGACGTCGGCCCGCAGAATCGTCTCCCACGTCGGCTTGGTCCCCGGCGGAACCAACTCGTGCATCGTTTCCAGGAACAAACTCGTTACCGACACCACCTGTGCGCCGAACCGGCTGCCCGACAGCTCGTCGGTGGCGATGGGGCTCAGCACGGCCCGTACGGTGAGAGCCCGGAACCCGTCGCGCCCGGCCGATGTCGTCAGCCGCTCCTCAGCTCGCAGCGCGTTGGCCATCAGCGGGTCGTCAACGTAGCGGCCGGCAGCGCTCAGCCGTGTCACTTGCCGCCAGGCGCCGACCGTCTGGTAGCTCGACTCCGGCGTCGTGCGGGCGGGAAGGTAGCGAAGGGTTTTGGTGTCCTCGCGCGTGGAGAGCACGAGGCCGAAGCCGGCGTCACCGAGGGCCTTGGTAAGCCGACCCCCAGTGGGCAACTCCGGCTTGCCCTGGTAGGTGATCTCCGGGAAGCGGGCGAGAACCCGGTCGTGGATCTCCGCGACCGTCAGCCCCGGCTGGCGCTCGTCCGGCATCCCCGGGATCAGACGCACCAGGCCTGCCTGCGTGAGCCGTAGCGCCCGCACCAGGGACAAGTCACGACGATAGATCTCCAGCCGTGGTGTGACGGCGGCATTGCGGGAAGCGCCGGCCGCCACGGAGACCATGCGGCGTTCGTCCCAGTCGATCGTGCCGGGCGGCAGCGTGATCGCGCCCAGCTCGCTCAGCACCAGGGCGGCGGTGGGGAGAGTGTCGAGCTCGGCCAGCCGATCGGCGACCTTGCCGAGACGCTGCGCGTAGTCGAGCAGGCCCGGTGCGGAGGGGGTGTCGGGTCCGTCGTCCTCACCCACCTCCAGCGCCAGCAGGCCGGCGCCCAACACCTCGTCCTTGGCGGCGCGGTTGGGCAGATGCCGGAACTGGCTGCCCGCGGGATCGAGCTGCTCGATCTCGACCACTGCCCGGATGGCGGCCAACGCCAGGGCCCGGCGCCGCTCGCGCCCCTGCAACCGAGTGCCCCGCCGTACCACCAAAGCGTCGGCGATCTCCGCGGCCGAGGCGACCCGTCCCAGATCGGCCAGCAACTCCAGGATTTCCTCGCGGAGAGTGGCGATGACCGGGAGTTTCTTCCAGCGCAGCCGCTGGACTTTGAGCATTTGCGGGATGCGCCCCGTGCTGAGCCCGAGCGTTACGGCGACGTCTTTCTGCTTCGGCCAGACCCCGACTCCTGAAGGCAGCTCGCCGCGCTCGTTGGGGAGGCGCAGGAGCAGCCGTACCATCTCCACCTCGTTGCCGTTGGCGCCGCCCCTCTTCAGCTCGGGCACCAGGAGCGAGGCGAGGGTGTCGAGGCTGACCGAGCGGAGGCTCCGCTGCGGGAGCAGATCCGCGCTCCCGTCAATGGCCAGGCTGTCGACCAGGGCGGCTTCCGCCTGGCTGACTTGTTCCAGCTCCTCGTCGGCCTGGCGGCGGCCTTCCGGGCTCAGCGGGGAGACAGGGACGGCGCGCAAGCGCTCTCCCCACTCACGCAGGCGGCGCTGGATCTCGCTGCGGGTCTTGGCGCCCAGGCCAGGAGCGTTGACGAGGCCACGTTGGCTGAAGTCGAGCAGCTCACCGACGGTGGTGATGCCCAGGCCGTAGAGGAACTGCTCGGCGGCCGGGGTGAGGCCCGCCGCCGACAGGTGGGTCTCGCGGGCGACGGCAGCGGCGATCAGATCGCGCTGCTCCGCTGCGGATACGGGCTCGGCTTCGTCGATCGTCGCCGGTGCAGGCCGACTCGTGTCGGGGTGCTTGGAGGTCCGCGAGACAGGGGCGGCCTCAGCCAGGTCCAGGAAGATCTTCTTCCAGGCGTCCCGCATGGGCTTGAGCTCGGGGAAGCGCTGCGAGACATCACGGTTGAGCGCCTTGCGGAAGAAGGCCGCCAGTCCGTCGCGGACAGCAGGGTCGAAGGCGTCGACGGCGACCGTCGGGGAGGGGTGCTCCTCCGGGTCGGTCTGGCGGGGCGAGACCTTGCCGTCCCCCCATTGCGGAAGCTCACCCGAAGCCATCTCATGGAGAGTCGCAGCCAAGGCGTAGCGCTCGGCATGTGCGTCGTAGACCGACCGGGTCAGCGTGCCGATGAAGGGGTCGAGGTAACCGTCGGTCCCTGCCTCGACCTCCTGGACCGGGTAACCGGCCAGCGAGAAATCGATCAGCACCAGCTCGCGGGTGCGGTTGGGGCGCACTCTGATCGCGATGTTGTCCGGCTTGATGTCCCGATGCCAGACGCCCTCACCTTCCAGGAAGTCGACGGCGCCGAAGAGATAGTCGCCAAAAGCCTCCAGCTGGTCGATCTGGAGCCGTCCGCCTTCACGGAGTTGCCGCGCGACGGTCTCCTCCCTGCGGCGGCTGACGGTGCCCGGCTCCGGGACGGCGGGGTCGCGTTCGTCGCCGACATATTCCAGGGCGAGCGTGGTACGACCACCGACGATCAGCGGCTCCTTCTCCACGAGCTGGATGACGCGGGAGTCGGCTCGTAGCCGTCTCATCACCTCGGCCTCGCGAATCAGCACCTCACCACGGCCGTCCGACAGGGCCACCTTCAGCACGGCCAGGCCGGCTCGGGCCTTGCCGTGGAGGTCGTGGACGAGATAGGCACGACTGGTCGAACCGGTGCCAAGCCTCCTGCGCACCTCCCAGCGTCCGCCCAGGACATCACCTGTGACGGCTTCCAGCGGATCCTTCTCCTGAGCCTGGAGGCCAGCGACGTCGGCCGACCCGGCTTCCGGCGCGGTCAGCGAGTCCTCGACGCATTCCAGCATCTCCAGGAACTCGTCAACCGACGAAAGCCGCTGGCTCGGCTGGTAGGCCGTGGCCGCCTGCACCAGCTCGTCGATGTCCTGCGACAGGCCGTCGACCACCGCGCTGGGGCGCAGCCCCTCTCCTGTTTCGAGCTGGGCCAGCACCTCGGCCTGGGTGGCCGCCGGTGGCCGGTCGGTGGCCAGCAGGTAAGTGATCACACCGAGCCCGTAGACGTCCAGGGCGATCGAGTCAGGCTTCTGCGCGGTCAGCTCGGGCGCGAGGTAGGGGTCGGAGCTCTCCGCCACGTGCATCGTCGACAGAGCGGTCGGAGCGAACCTCGTCCCGCCCTGCGACTGTCCGCCGCTGCGGTGAGCGATCTGCCAGTCGGAGATCTCCAGCCGAGGCGCGAGCCAGGCGGCCTCCTCACCGATTGCCTGTCCTTCTGGCCCTCGGTTGCGTGGAATCACATGGATGGAGTGAGGAGCGAGAGCGCGATGGTGGATGCGGCTGGAGTGCGCCGAGCGAATGGTCTCCGCGAGCTGTCGCACCAGAGACATCCGGGCCAGGATGTCGAGCTTGTCGCCGTACTGGACGAGGTATTCGTCCAGGCGCAGCGTGTGGGGGTGATAGTCGAAGATCAAGGCCGGGCCGGCCGAGTGCCCGGACGGGTCGTACTGCTTCAGCTGGACGACCCCGGGGTGCGTGAAGCGCCGCAGGACGGCGGCCTCCCGGCGGGCCGCGTTCTCCACGGACTGGCGGATCGACGCGTCCGAGCCGCGCTCGCGGAGATAGATGCGGACTCTCGCCAGCTCGGGCAGCTCGCTGTGGCGTGCCAGGTAGTCCGCCCAGGTAGGGCCGGTGTCGAAGGACTTGCGCTCAAGAAGGAAGGGACCGACCTTGTATTCGGCGTCGCTCCGCCGGATCCCGATTCTGTCCAGGGAGCCCTTGATCTCACGCGAGTCGGTGAGAGTGATCCTTCGCTGCTCGTAGCGAGCGGGCTCCTTCAGCATCCGCACCAGTTCGTCGATCTTGTAGACGCCGTTCTGGTCGTTCGGGGACAACCGCACCTGCAGCGACGGGTCCGTGAAGCAGACCGCCGCGCCGACCCAGACGCGTTTGCCGTGCCTGCCCAGGAGAGACGCGAGCTCCTTGGCCTTCTTGTCGGTCAGGTGATACGGGTTGCCGTGCGGCACCCGGCGGCCGTTGGGTGTGGTCTGCACCCAGGTGCCGTTCTCGGTGCTGACGCTGCCGTGCCAGTCCTTCAGCTCGATCAGGTGAACGCCGCCAGGGGTGACGACCAGCAGGTCTACCTCGCGGACGTGTCCCGCCTGAGCGGTGAAGGTGAAATTGGACCAGGCCCGCCAGGGCTCGGAGTCGGGCAGCTTCTCACGGATGGCTTCGAGGCCACGACGCTCATGGTCGAACTCGGACTCGGTGACAGTGGTCCACCGGCCTTCGAGCATGCGCTGACTCCGATTGTCGATGTGCCTCATCGGCCGCCCAATGGGGCCGGATCGTCGGAGAAAGCTTATCGGCGAGGTGCGACAAAGAAGGGCCTCGCGATGGAACCTCCTACTCTTACATCTCCCCGGCCTGACGACGAGCGAAAAGACAAAGCAGGACCATGCCTCACGTATCGCGGGTCCCGCGTCGCTTCTTTCGAGCTGCGGGCGCCGTGTACGGCTCCGTGCCATGCACGGTGAGTCGCCACACGCCGGACCCTCTCTGACTGGCTGCGCTGCACATCGATGGCGGGCAGGCTTTTGTCAGCTCGACGCGCTCCTCGATCTTCGACTCTGCAGGCATCAGAAACCTCTTATGAGCCGGCATGCATGTGAATCTTCGCCCATACCTTGTGGCCCACCTCGTCGTTGCCTTCATAGCCGACTTCGTCTGCGATCGCGGCGACGAGGGCCAATCCCCGGCCGCACTCCGCGTAGGTCCGGCACAGTGGACCGAGGCGAGGGACGCCACCCCAACCGCAGTCATATACCGCAATGGTGATCACGTCGGTCGAGCGGGCGATCTCGACGATCAAGGTTCCATGAGGGCGACCACTCGCGGTGTGCTGGATGGCGTTGGCGGCGAGTTCGGCGACGACCTGTTCGGCGTCGTCCTGGCAGGAGGAATCCGTCAGGAGGTACCGGGTGAAGTGGCGAGCGTGAGGGATGTGGTCGGGAGCACCGGGAAATGTGCGTCGCCAGGTCAGACCTCCAGGGTTCAGGTCGATCATCGCGTCGACGAGCGCGCGCTGGGCAGCTCCCGGCTCGCGTTGCTTGGGGACGAACACAGTGGCGGCCGCAGTGGTCTCGGGCATCGGTTCCTCCGTGGGCATGTCAGAGGTTTGTTCGGCATCAATACGCTGCTCGTCGGGCACACCACGTGGAGCCCCACGAGAGCTTCATGGATGACGCGCACAACATCGGCGCTCACATCCGCGTGACCTTTGTTTCTACTAAAAGAAGCCGACTCAACCGCTCGTTCTTGACGCCGCCATCGTAGCGCACATCCACATGGTTCACCATGGTGAAGTATGGGTCTTCATGGGTATCTTCGGTTCTGCACAGTGATCTACCGTCCCGTCGTGATCGAGTGGCGTCTCAACCAGCCCAAGTGGGTCCAGGTGGCGAACATCATCAAGGAGAGGATCGCCGCGGGCGACTACCAGGTAGATACGCCAGTGCCCAGCGAGCACCAAATCGTGCAAGAGTTCGGCATCGCTCGCGGCACGGCCCGCAAGGTTCTGCAGCGACTCCAGGAGGAAGGTGTCATCTACTCCGTTCGGGGTCTGGGCTCCTTCGTCTCGCCCTCACAGGAGGATGGTCGGTGAGATTCAGGCGAGATTGCACTTCCCACCTGATCGAGGCGGCCTCTCCCCGGGCCACCTCGGTGGCGTACGGCCCAGCATCTGACGCGCCTCGTCCATGATCGCCTACCCAGAGGCTCGGGCACGGATGCCGAAGTGGGCGAACGGCGCGTCGAACTGTATGACGGTCAGGCCAGTCCAGACCTTGCGGGAGCGGAACATGAGACAGGGCTGACCGACGCCTTCGTCGATCTGCTCGCTCGCCGGCCCGGCGGTTTCACTTCGGCTTGTCCAACAGGAGGGGTTTGAGCTGGCGGAAGAATTCGGTCGCGTCCGCGAGAGAGTCCCGGCCTGGCGCCCCTTCCATGATGTTGACGGTGAGAAGACGCTTGTAGTCGGGGGTCCATCCGTAGACGAAGGCGATGGTCTCGTCCTGGGCGTTCTTTCTCCGCGCCGCGAAGCCCGGCCCGAGTTCATCGGACAAGTCCTTCCCCCGGGTGGACAGCTTGGTGTTCTCCAAGTCTTCCGCGTCGTTTGGAGATGGGTCGAACACTTCGATCAAGAGGCCTTGGGTTTCTTCGGTGTCGGATTTCTCGCTCACAGTGCACGACTCGAAGCTTCGACCCATGTCCATCTTCGTCCCGAAGGCCTTGTAATCATTGAGGCCGGTTGCGATCTTGATGGCATTTGCCGAGATCAGGTCGCACTCTCGCGGGGTGGCGGTCACATTACCGAGTGGCCGGGTATCCGGCGGCGGAGCGGGAGGAGATGTGCACCCTCCCACCTGAACAAGGATTACAAGGACGGGGAGCACTAATGATCTAAGTCTCATGAGCCATGTCCGGAATAGTATTTTTCTGCGCCCCTGAAGCCAGCCTCGATGGATTCATCCGGACGACCGAAGACGCGACCCGTCTCATTCAGATTCAACCACTCCTCGTAAGCCTCGCGCTCGTCGGCATTCATATCGGCCCAGGACTTGATCTCCCCGTTCACCAAGAAGTGGCCTTTCGAGCCCGGAGAGAAATCCTTGTAGCGGTATGGGTGCGTCTTGGCGGGCACGGATCCGTCCCCGAACAGGCCGTGGCGCATCATCGTGGCCGCCGTGAGATCGGTGAACATGTGCTTGGCCGCTCCCATCGCGGTGTCCGCGTCCTGGCGAGCCTGGTCCTCGTGGCTGGACTTGATCTTTCCGAAGATCGCGCTCTTGGCCTCGTCGACCAAGAGCCCGACGAACTTCCCCTGCGGCCCCGGGGCCAGCCCCACGACCTTCTCCGTCATCTCCTTGAAGGCGGCGACGCGTGCATCGTTCTCCTTCGCCTCTCCGATCTTGGAGATATTGGCGGCATCGGCGATCACCCAGGTCGTCATGCCAAGGCCGCGCGTCGCCCTGGAGAATTCCGCGCCTCCGCTGCGGCTCATGCGCTCTTCGAGGATGTCCTGCCGTGCGGCGTCGAGTTGCTTTTGGGTGGCCTCCGGGTGCGACTTCCGCCATTCCGCGAAATCAGCGTCGACCTCCTTCGCGACCTTCGCAGCCAACTCGTCCAGCACCTTGGCGGAATACAGTCCGTGCGCGGCGGCCACGCTCTGAAACGCGTCGTCGTCTGCGAACGCCCATGTCATCGCCTTCTTGACCTCTGACGCATTGAACTTGGCACCGTACGGCCCCGCGCCTAGCAGGTTCTTGTCCGGGTCCGCTTCTGTCACCACGGCCGGCGTTTTCTCGCTGAAGGACTGGAGATCGCGATGCAGATCCCCGGTGTATTGGGCCAAGATCTCGCCGAGGTTGCCACGGGTATTGGGAAGATTCTTCTGGACCTTGGCATCGCTCCAGAAGTGAGCCGCCCACGAGGCGATCAGGGCGGACTTGTAGCCGCGCGAATTGCCCGGCGGCAGGTCGTGATCGCGGAATTCCGTGCTGGCCGCCTCGATGGCCCAACCGAGATCCTTGTCAGCGTCGCCATCCCAGTGGTGCTGGCGCATCAGGTAGGCCAGCGGCTTTCGCTGCGGGTCGGTGAAGAAGTCCTGGGCGACGGCGGGATGGTGGGCGAGTGCCACCAGGGCCGTGCCCATGGGGCTGAGGTCGCCGGGCGAGATGTCCTTGGGGCCGGGCTTCGCCCAGACGTCTCGCGGCAGGCTCGGGTCGGGCGGATGGGCCACGTCCTTGTCGTACAGCTTCCGGACCACCGTGAGCAAGAACGAGTGGTCGAACTGGCCGTCCTGAAGCAGCCTTTTCACCGCGAACGCGTCCTGCGGGTTCTCGATGCCCTCGACCAGTTGATCGGCATAGTCATCGGCCGGCTTCATCGGGCCCACCCCGCGTGAAGCCGTGCCAAGGATCTTGCTGAGCATGGTCAGGAGCCTGTCCTGGGTCCGGACGTCGCGTTGGTCCGGGCGGCCCGACTGCGGGAGGCCGACCCCATACACCTTGTTGATCAGGGCCTTGAGCTCGCGCGGCGGTATTTCCTTGGCGAAGGCGATCGCGAAGTACGGATCGTTCTTGTGCCGCTCGATCTCGGCCACCGTCTTGGCGTCGAGCGAGTGGGTCCTGATCTGTTCCCGTAGCTCTGTGGCCAGGGCCTTGGCCGAGGCCGCGCCCTCGGCGGGGGACTTCGACAGCCAGTCGGATTCGTTGGCCCAGAGAATGCCGGCCTTGCCGGATTTGCGATCGGGTTCGGCGAGTATCAGGTCGAGACGGCCCTGGAGCGCGGGAATCTGCTCGCTCATCTGCCGGCCGATGGCATGGGCCGGGCCGTACAGCTCGACACCCAGCGCGGTCACGGCCCGCTCCACCTGGAGACCGACGTCCGGGATAGTGCCGCTGACGCGCTTCATGCCGTTGATCAGTTGCGTCATCAGCGTGGGGTTGATGCCGACCATTGAGCTCATCGAGGAGCCGCTCCCTTGCCCGGCCCGGACGGCTGCAAGGAGTCCAGCACAGACATGGCCCGCGTGAACAGGTCCTTGAAGCCCCGGTCCCACGCGCGCAGATCGGCGGCGAGCCTGTCGCCCGCCTCACCCTTGAGCGCGCCGTCATCGACCAGGCGAACCAGCGCGATCACGTCATTCGCATGCTCATCGCGTAATCGTTCGATCTGACGCCGGGCGGCGTCAATTTCTTCCTTTGTCGCCATCATCGCCCGATCTCGTGGAGGTGGGAGATACCGGGGTCGATGGCATGGTAACTACAGGGAAGATTGGGTTAAAGCGGAATGCCGCATACTCAACGAGATGGCTATAGATGGGAGACCATGGCCGCCAGTAGCTGGATACATATCTCACTTGCATGTACGTCCGAACCATTCGCGAGTACATGCCCGAGCAACCGTCCCCGACCCGAGGTCGTGCCGATCCTCGAAGCCGCCGATTGAGGGTCAGCGGGCTGTCACGAGCGAAGGGCGCCATTGCGCATACCGCAGTATGCTTGATTCATGGCGGATACGACACGCATCACGGTGACGCTACCGAGTGACCAGGTTGCTGAGCTCAGGAAGCTCACCGACAACGTCTCCGGCTATGTCGCCGAGGCGGTGGCACGTCAGCTGCGGCATCAACTCCTCGGCGCCGACCTGCTGAGTTACCAGGAGGAGCATGGAGAGTTCAGCGAGGAGGAGCTGACTCAGGCCCGCTCCAGGATATTCGGGGCGGCAGGCCTCGATGGTTCAGCGGGCGCGGCGTGATCGAGCACGTCGAAACCGTCGTCCTGGACTCCCAAGGGGTCTCCGCCTGGATCGCACAGGATCGCAAGATTCTCGCCATGTTCCAGGTTTTCCAGACCATGGGCGCCGATTTCGTCATCGGCGCTAACACCATCGTGGAAGTCAGCCACACGCGGGTGAACATGCCTCGACTGCACTGGGCGCTCTCCCGCGTCAAGGTCGAGCCTGTAACCGAGAGTGCGGCGAAGGCGGCTGCGAAGCTGCTCAAGGGAGCAGGTCTGCACGGCCACAAGTACGCGATCGACGCGACGGTCGCCGAGGTGGCACTGCGCCAGCCGGGCCCGGTGGCCATACTGACCTCCGATGTCGACGACATGGCCCGACTGTGCGGCGACCGTGTCCGGCTCATCGGCATCTGAGCTCATCGGCCTGTCTAGTCGGAGATACGGCTAGTTGTGGTACCCGGTGGGGAGGTCTGGTATGCCGAGGGCGGCCAAGAGTTGGAAGAGCACGTCCTCGGCGAAGACGCCTTTGGCGTCCAGGGCGGTGGTTACTGCGGCGGGGTCGGGCGTGAGGCCGGCTTCTCTGGCCCATGCGAGGGCTGATGGTGCGGCTGCGGAGCCGGGCGGCCCCGCAGCCGTGTAGAGGCGGTCGAGCGCCGCTTGGCGGCGTCGCTGGTACTCGGCGGGGTCCTCGGCATGATGCTCGCCGTTTTCGTCCCAGGACTGGGCCGGTCCGTCGGCGGGCAGCGAACGCCAAGTGATGCCGTCGGCCATGAGCCAGCCGCCCCAGTGGCCGGCCACGGGGCTGCGGCCGAGGAGCTGGACGCCCTCACTGTGCTTGATGACGGCTGCCAGGACCGGGTGTCCTGCCTGCTGCATCAGCCCTGTGAGCAGGCCGTCCCAGGCGTGGGGAAGGGTCGGCGAGTCCCAGCCGGCGGGGCCGCGGTCGACCTGCACGGCACGCCATCGGTCCGGTCCCTGCCAGTGCCAGCTGGCGTTGGCCGCCGATTGCCGCAGTGCCGGGAGCCCGGTCAGCGGCTGGTTCGCACGCGCCACGATGTAGGTGCCCCAAAAGCCCATGTGCGCCCTCCAGGTCTGCCCGGCATGCCCGCCTGATGAGTCAGCGCTGGCCGTCAGCTGAAGGACTCACATTCGTGGTCGAGGTCCACGACCATCGCCTGACGGTGACTATACCATTACGCTAAGTTGACATGGCGGGCGTGTTGCGGATCAGCGGACGGACACTGGCTGCCCGGCTCCAGACAGCGCGGCGCTGTTGCCGGCGTGTCGAGCCGGCGTTGGCAACGGGACCTCCGATACATCAGGAATCCGCCAAGATCGCCCGAGCCCAGAGGTCCCGTTGCCCGCTGATTCTGCCATCAGTGTCATTGTCCGTACCATCCGGTCGGTCGCCGTCCGGCCGCGAGGTCACCGTTCTGCGTGTGTGACAGGTGCCTGAGTCTCCGATAAGAGCGTGGCACTGCATCAGCCGGGCCTTGTGGCCATTCTGACCTCCGATGTCGACGGCATGGCCCGGCTGTGCGGCGACCGTGTCCGGACTCATCAGCATCTTGCCCTGCCGACGGAGCTGAACGAGATGTGAACTACTGGCGCGTGAGGAGACCCGACTCGCATAGCCGGTTGAAGGCACCCCCGATATCGCTGGGGGTGAAGAGCCGCTGCTTACGAGAACTCCAGGCGGCCATCTCGCTCACAAGAGCGCCGTGGTCGGCGACCACTCCCGATTTCGAGGCCAGATACTGAACGGTCGCCAGCAACTCCATGCCCTCGGGATACTCGTAACCCACGACAGCACGGCGGACCGACTCCCATGCTCGCTCAAACGCCAGATCCTCGGCAACGGCTGCTTCCGCTGCAGCGGCTGCTTCCGGCTGAACCTGAAGCACGGCTCTTGCGCCCAGAGTGCCGTCCCCGTAACCGAGAAGGTAGTGGCCCTCCATGGCCGCCAGTTCCTGGTTGAGCCGGACGGAGAAGGGGCCGTAAATGTGTGGAGTGAAGCGCAACCCCAGGTCCAGCCCGGCGCACTGGACGAGATAGGGAATCTTGTGCGCCTCCAGCAAGGACAGTCGGGGCGTCATCGACACGCCGGACTCGAAGGCAAGAGCCACGTACCTGGACAGGGTGGCGATCAATCTACTCCGAGCGGGTGTGAGGTGGGGCTGGTCTGCGCCCGTCACCATGTCCCGTGGATGAGGCGTTCCCAGCCCATAGAGGCGGACGTCCACGTCAAGGCTGCCAAGCTTCTCCAGGATCAGTGGGCGCACAACGGACCATTGCAACCCTCCATTCCCACAGCCGAGGGGAGGCACGGCGACGCTCCGGATCTCTAGATCGACGAGGAGGCGTGCCAGGTCGTCCAGGCCGGCGACGATGTCGTCAAGCCGGGAGCGTTGCCGCCAATGACGCTTGGTCGGGAAGTTGAGGACCCAGCGATCCGTGCCCGCGAGCCGCACGGGAAAGATCTTTCCGGGTCGAAGCTCGCCACGAGCGCAAGCCTCGGCGTAGGTGGCGAAGACCTCCGGGAACGCCCGCTTGAACTGAAGCGCTATGCCCTTGCCCATGACACCGACCAGGTTGACCGTGTTGACGAGCACCTGAGCATCATCGCGCAGCAAGTTACCGCTGACTTCCCTGATCACTTCAGTTCACCCCCTCACCAATTATCCCTGATCGAATGTGTTTTCGATACCGTTCTAGAAGTACCAGTGTGCTCTGACCTCCGCGGAAGGACGATGCCCCAGACCTTCGAGGGTCTTGCGGGCGACCGCGGCCACGGACTCGGTGTGAGCGTACACACGGGAGAAAACCATCCACGGCACGCGCTCATGAACCAGTAGTTCGGCCATGCGGCGTTGCACACGAGACCCGTCCTCGTCGGTGTTGGCCCAGTACTCCGCCTCCATGAGCGCCCAATCTATATGGGTGGCCAGTTCACGCTGCGTGGTAGTGAACCGTGCAGTGGCGAGTGCCGCGTTTCGATCACTCGCCACCCAGGCAAGGTTCGATGCGGCAATCGCCGAGAGCCGGGTCACCAGGTAGACGAGGGGCGTTTGCCCCTGGTCGTAGCCACGGACCCCACCGCTGTTGATCCGGTACAGCATGGGCGAGCGCGGAGCGAAGTAGAAGGGTACGTAATCGGCGACCACACCCAACGGACCCAAAGGGACCGACCGTGTTCTCCGAAGCTCCTTGATCCCCTGCTCAGCACACTCTACGACCAGTGGCGGCTGAAGATTGTCGGCCACCAGCCCGGTCCGGGCAACGCTCCCCAGATTGTCTACGTGGGTGAAGTGCAGCAGCCACGGATCTTGCACGTCCATCATCGACCAGCAGCATAGCCTTGGCCCGTCGAACCCTGCTGCCGGTTCATCTGTCAGGCCCTCAGATGGTTCGCCGTACCAATGCTCGTGTGGATCCAGGTTGTCAGAGCGTGACAGCTCCCGAAACGAGGTTGTCGAACAGCTCCGAGCCCTCCTCCGGGCGGTCGATGCCGCGCAGCGGGCCGTGATCCGCGAGGTGGGTCTCGGCGTAGAGGCGGGCCACCAGCGCCTTGCGGCCGTCGTCGAGGCCCCACGTGGCCTGGTCCTCCAGCAGGGCGGCGGCGTACACGTCGGCCATGAACTGCGCCAGCGGATACAGCCGCTCCTCCGCCACCGCGGGCTCCAGCGCGGCCCACGCCGAGACGGCCTTGGCGAGGTCGTCGATGCGGGCGTGCACCAGGTCGGAGGTGGCCAGGTCGCGCAGGCGGTCGAGGAAGGGCAGGTGGGCCTGCTCCTTCACCATGGCCCGCCGGACGTCGAGGCAGAGGATGTTGTCGCCGCCCTCCCAGATCGGGTTGACCTGGGCGTCGCGCAGGAGGCGGGCCACCGGCCACTGCTCGATGTAGCCGTTGCCCCCGTGCACCTCGATCGCGTCGCTCGCCGCCGTCACGCCGAGCCGGGCGGCGCGCAGCTTGATCAGGGCGGGGGCGATGCGCAGGCGGGGGCCGGCGAGGCCGTCGAAGGCGAGCGCCTGGGCGGCCTCGACCTCGACGATCAGCTCGCTCAGCTTGCGGCGCATGAGCGGCTGGTCGATGAGCGGCCGCCCGAACGCCTCGCGGGACCGGGCGTAGCAGATCGACTCCACGAGCGCGCGCCTGGCCACGCCGACGCCCATCATGGCCACGCCGAGCCTGGAGGCGTTGGTGAGCTTCATCATGGTCCCGAGCCCGGAGCCGGAGCCCTCTCCCGAGAGAGGGAAGGCCTCCGCGTCACTGAACTCGACCTCCGCCGAGGCGACCGAACGGGTGCCGAGCTTGTCCTTGAGCCGCCTGATCCGCACGCCGTTGCGGCTTCCGTCCCGCCGGTCCCACAGCACGAGGAACGGCGACACGTTCCCGTCAGGGCGCCTGGCCAGCACCACGAACGCGGATCCGTTGGCGTTGGAGGCGAACCACTTGAAGCCCGTCAGCAGCCACGCGTCGCCCGCGGGCTCCGCCGTGGCCTCCAGCGCGGCCAGGTCGGAGCCGCCCGTCCGCTCGGTGAACATCTGAGCGGCCTCGCCGGAGTAGTAGCCGTTGGCGAAGATCTCCCGCACCCGATCGCGTACGTCCTCGGGCGCGTACTTCTCGGCGAGGGAGACCACCATGTCCCCTCCGGTGCCGAGCGCGCAGCCCATCCCGATGTCGGCTTGATCGAGCAGGTACGTCCAGGCGGCGGCGAGCGCGGCCGGGTTCGCCCCGTGCGCCCGGGCCTCGGCGGCGAAGGACGGAGAGGTGAAGTTGTCCTCCATGAGCGCCCGCCGGGCCGCGTGGAACGACGGCGGCATGACGACCTCGCTGACGTCCCTGCCCCACTTGTCGTACTTCTCCAGCCGCGGCGGGTTGCGGTCGGTCTCCTCGGCGCACTCGGCCACGAGCCCGCCCATCAGCGCGCCCAGCCGGTCCAGGCGCGGCTCCGCCCAGGCGAAGCCCTCGCCCAGGTGGCGCCGCATGAGCAGGCGCAGCGTGGGATCGCAGGTCCACCAGTTGCGCCCGGCGGCGCCCTGGTAGCGCTCGGTGGCGTAACGGTCGCTGCGGTCGAAAGGTTCGATGAGATAGCGCCCCATACTCGCGAGTGTTACATATACTCGACACGCGATGGAAGAGCGTAACACCCTGAGTGCCAGATCGGCCGTGCTGAGCGCGCTGCTGGGCAGCCACCCGCCCCGGCTGCCGGCCCGGCAGCTGGTGCGCATCGGCGCGCTGTTCGGCATCGCCGAGGGCACCGTACGGGTGGCGCTGTCGCGCATGGTCGCGGCCGGCGACCTCCTCCAGGACGGCCGCTTCTACACGCTGTCGGAGCGGCTCGCCGAGCGCCAGGCCAGGCAGGACGAGAGCCGCGACCCGCACACCAGGCCGTGGGACGGCACGTGGGAGGTCGCCGTGGTCACGGCGGAGCGGCGCGCGCCCGCCGACCGGGCCGCGTTCCGGGCCATGATGACCGCGCTGCGCCTGGCCGAGCTGCGCGAGGGCACCTGGATGCGGCCCGCCAACCTGGTGCGCGCGTGGCCGGAGGCCGTCACGGCGCAGTGCACGCTGATCGACGGCCGCCCGCACGACGACCCCACTCCCCTGCTGTGGGACCTGGACGGCTGGGCGGCCGAGGCCCGCAAGCTGGAGCGGGCCCTCGACCGCACCTTTGACCGGGCCGGCGGCCTGGCCGAGGGCTTCCTGGTCTCGGCCGCCGTGCTGCGCCACCTCCTGGCAGACCCGCTGCTCCCGCGGGAGCTGCTGCCGACCGGCTGGCCGGGCGCGGAGCTGCGCGCCCGCTACGACGACTTCGACCGCCACTACCGCGAGGTGCTGTACGAGCACCTCAAGGACTGAAAACCGTTAGAGGGGCACGCCGAAGATGATCCGGCGGTTCCTGAACTCGGTGACGCTCCACAGCTTGCCGCCCTGCACCGTCAGGTCCTCCGGCCCGATGGGGAACCCCCGCGTCTCCAGCTTGCCGTCGGTCTGGACGAGCAGCTTGCCGTTGGCGTTCGCGCCGGCCGCCTGGCTCAGGTACCACTTGCCGCCCCACGAGATGGCCCCCTGGATCTTGGGCTGTCCCATCACGAAGGCGTCCTCGGGCTCGCCTCCGGCCAGGCCCAGGGGCCAGCGGCCCACCCAGCCGCCCGGGTCGTTCTCGCGGTACTCGCCGGTGACCAGCCGCGGCGTGCCGCCGCTGCGGTCGATCGAGACGAACGAGAAGAGCGGCCCCGGCTTCGCAACCTTCCAGAAGTCGGTCTGCGGCATCACGTACCGGTAGCCGAAGGCGTGGAACTTGCCGCCCTGCCGCCCGACCCGCGTGGGGTCGCCCAGGTCGTTCTGGGCGGTGCGCAGGTCGAGCACGTGCTTCAGGTCGAAGACGCGCAGCCCCCGCTTGGTGTCGGCGATGTAGACCAGGTCGCCGTCGCACGCGATGCCGCCCGCGTGGATGTTGATAGGCCCGTACGAGCCATCAGGTTTCGCCTCGACCAGCAGCGCATGCTGATATTTCAGGGTTTTGGGGCTGAGAAAGGACACCCTGATGCCCCGCTCACCCACCTCCGGCTTGAAATACCAGGATGCCAGAAACGCCGGCACCCCGATGGAGCCCGACTCGTCCGAGCAGGTCAGCCCCTGCGGGTACCAGTCGACCGTGTCCTGGTCCTTGACGTCGAACGCGTACCACTCGGACGGTTTCGGGCTCATCGCCCCGAGCGCGCCCGATGCCCCCTTGCGGGTCGCCATCCTGTTCGCCTGCGCCAGCACCGCCTCGACACCGGCGCCGCCGATCTCCCCCGCCAGCTTCGCCGCCCCTTCGGCCAGGTCGCCCGTTTCCCTGCGCAAGGCGAAAGGTGCCTTGTTCGTGGGTACCATCCCCGTTGCCGCCATAACTTCCTCGCTTTGCCGTCCCTTGACCTAGTTTGACGGACGGAGTGCGAGAGAAGTTTGCCTTCAGGGCCACAAATGCACCGGAAGCCCCGACAGTGACAGCTCACGGTAACGCTGTACGAGTCGTTCCCGGTCGCCCTGGAAACGTTCCAGAGCCTCCCGCTGCCAGGCCGCGCCCGTGCGGCGCAGCCGGGTGCGCTGCGCGATCACATCCAGCGCGCCGTCGGCGTCCGACGGCGTCACCCCCGCCGCGAGCAGCCCCTCCCGCGCCTCGGGCAGCAGGCGGAGCACCAGGTCGGCGGCCTCGAAGTCGACGTCGGAGCCGGGCCAGGAGAGCTTGGCGTCCAGCCCGTCCATGGCGGCGCGGTAGAAGTTCTGGTACGCCTCCCCGAACCGGAAGCCGGTCAGGTCACGCTCCGCCTGCGACAGCGTGAGCCCGAGCAGGAACGCGGTGTTGGCCGCCATGTCCGCGCACGACGGGCCCGCCGGCAGCGCCCGCATCTCGATCCGCAGGTGACCGCCGTCGGCCGGGTCGTAGACGGGCCGGTTCCACTGCCAGATCGTGCCCTGGTGCAGCCGCAGCTCCGGCACCTCGTACGGCTCCGCGTCGTCCCTCAGATCGGGCACCACGGGGTCGTAGTCCCGCACGTACCGCTCGAACAGCTCATACGCCCCCTCACGCACCCAGTCGGAGCCGAACGTGACCCGCCCGTCCCTGCGCTCGCGCCGCTGCACGTCCCGGTCGTCGGCGGCCTCCTCCATCAGCGCGATGCGCGTCTCCTCCCACAGCCGCCTGCCGAGGAAGAACGGCGAGTTCCCGCAGGCGGCCAGCACCGGGCCGATGGCCAGCTGGGCGGCGTTGAACAGCCGGGCGAAGCGGTCGGGCGGCGTGCGGATGTGCACCTGCCAGGAGGTGTTGGCGCTCTCGAGGATCACGTCCTCCACCGACAGCTCCAGGTCGTCGATCTTGACCAGGAACGGCTCCAGCCGCAGCCGCCTGATGCCCCTGCTCATGGCCCGGTAGCGGTTCTGGTCGCTCATCGCGCCGACCGTGAAGTCCTCGGCGTCGAGCGTGGGCAGGATGCCGATGGGCAGCGCGCCTCCGCCCTCCACCGCCCCGTCCACCTTGACGATCGTCTCCTGCACCTCGCCGCTCAGCCGCTCGAAGGGCCGGCCGGCCAGCGGCGTCGGGGTCAGGTTCACCTCGATGTTGTAGCGGCCCAGCTCCAGCACCACGCGGGGGTCGCCGAGGGCTTCGAGCACCTGGCTGTTGCGGGGCAGCGGCCGGCCCCGCTCGTCGATCAGGAAGAGCTCCAGCTCGGCCCCGACCGTCGCCGGGCCCTGGCCGAAGCCGGGGGTGGCGAGCAGCTCGCGCAGGACGCCGAGCTGCTCCCGGATCCGCTCCCCGAAGGCGGCGTACTCCGCCTCGGAGAAGCGCTCCTTATCTAGATCTCGTCCCATCACCCCCTTCTGTCCTATTCACCAGGCTTGACACCTCACCAATGGATAGATCCCCTGTCCTCCAGGAACGCCCCGGTAGGGCCGTCGGCGTCGAGGGTCGCGAGCCGCACGGCGATGGCCGCGCCCTGCTCGGCGGTCTGGAACCCGCTGTGCCCGTTGAGGTCGGTGGCGCAGTAGCCGGGATTGGCCGCGTTCACCTTGATCGGAGTGTCGATCAGCTCCTTGGCATAGCTGACGGTGACCATGTTGAGCGCGGTCTTGGAGGAGTTGTAGGGCATGATGTTGACGTCCCAGAAAGGGCTCTCCCGGTCCATCGCCATGGTCAGCGAGCCCAGCTCGGACGTCATGTTCACGATCCGGCCGGCCTCCGACTCCCGCAGCAGCGGCAGCATCGCGTTGGTGACCGTCACCACGCCGAACACGTTCGTCTCGTAGACCTCCCTGAGCACCCCGGCGGGGGTGGCGCTGGGACGCGGGTCCATGAAGCCGCCGGTGATCCCGGCGTTGTTCACCAGGATGTCCAGCCGGCCGTACTCCTGCTCGACCCACTTCGCGGCGGCGGCCACGCTCGCCTCGTCGGTCACGTCGAGCCGCATGTACGGCTGCCCCAGCCGCTCCGCGGCGGCCCGCCCGCGCTCCTCGTCACGCGCCCCCACGATCGTGGTGACACCCTGCTCGGCCAGCAGCCGCGCGATCTCGTAGCCGATCCCCTTGTTGGCGCCCGTGATGAGGGCAATCTTCGTCATGCGTCCACGTTCGCCCAGGTCACAGCGAGTTCGGGAGAGGTCTGGAGAGGCTGGTATCACCGGTACCACCCAAGCGCGGCCGGACATCACTGAGGATGGAGGCATGAACCGCGACGAACTCGCCGACTTCCTGCGCGTCAGGCGCGCCCGTGTCACCCCCGCCGAGGTGGGCCTGCCGGGCGGCGAGCGGCGCCGCACGCCGGGCCTGCGCAGGCAGGAGGTCGCGCAGCTCGCCGGCATGTCGATCGACTACTACATCCGGCTGGAGCAGGGCCGGGGCCCGCACCCGTCCAGGCAGGTGCTCAACGCGCTGGCCAGGGCGCTCATGCTGGGCCGTGACGAGCGCGCCCACCTGCTCCACCTGGCCGGACACGCGGTGGAGACGCCCCGGATCAGGGAGGACCTGCCCGAGAGCCTGCTGCACCTGATCGGGTTCATGGAGGAGGTCCCCGCGTACGTGCTGGACGCCAGGTACGACATCCGCGCCTGGAACCCCCTGGCCAACGTGCTCATGGGCGGCCTCGACACCGTGAGCCCGGACGACCGCAACGTCATCCGCTGGGTCTTCATGTCCCCCCACATCGCCGAGTATCTCAGCGACGAGGAGAAGGGCCGCTTCGCCCGCTCCTCCGTCGCCGACCTGCGCGCCGCCGCGGGCCGCTACCCCGACGACCGCAAGATCCAGGCGCTGGTGGCCGAGATGCTCGCGCTCAGCCCGCACTTCGCCGAGCTGTGGGCCAGGTACGAGGTCGAGATCCGCAGGGAGCAGCGCAAACAGGTCACGCATCCGCTGGTCGGCACCATCGACGCGATCTGCCAGGTCATGCCCGTGCCCGACCGCGACGACCTCCGCCTCGTCCTCTACACCACCGAACCCGGTTCGCCCTCCCACCAGGCCTTGCGCGACCTGCGGCAACTGACCCTAAGCTCATGAGATGCGAGCGGTTGCGTTTGACATCTTCGGCGGTGAGCTCGACGTGCGCGAGCTGCCCGACCCATCCCCCGCCCCGCACGGAGCGGTGATCAGGGTCGAGGCGACGGGGCTGTGCCGGTCCGACTGGCACGGCTGGCAGGGGCACGACCCCGACATCAAGATCCTGCCCCACGTGCCGGGCCACGAGCTGGCCGGCGTCGTCGAGGCGGTCGGCTCCGACGTGCGCGGCTGGCTGCCGGGGGCGCGGGTGACGGTCCCGTTCATCTGCGCCTGCGGCTCGTGCCCGTCGTGCGCCACCGGCGACCAGCAGGTGTGCGAGCGGCAGACGCAGCCCGGCTTCACCCACTGGGGCTCGTTCGCCGAGTACGTGGCCATCGACCACGCGGACGTCAACCTGATCGCGATCCCCGAGGACATGGACTACGCCACGGCGGCCGGGCTCGGCTGCCGCTTCGCCACCGCCTTCCGCGCCGTGGCGCAGGTCGGCGAGGTGCGGCCGGGCGAGTGGGTCGCGGTGCACGGGTGCGGCGGCGTGGGCCTGTCGGCCGTGATGATCGCGACGGCGGCCGGGGCCCGCGTGGTGGCCGTGGACATCAGCACCGACGCGTTGCACCTGGCGGAGCGGGCGGGCGCCACGCACTTCGTCAACGGTTCGGCCGGGGACGTGGCGGCCCAGGTCAGAGAGCTGACCAGGGGCGGCGCCCACGTGTCGATCGACGCGCTGGGCAGCCCGCAGACCTGCGCCGCCTCCATCGAGAGCCTGCGCCGCAAGGGCCGCCACGTTCAGGTGGGGCTGCTGCCGGGAGGGCCGACGCCGGTGCCGATGGGCCGCGTGATCGGCCATGAGCTGCGGCTGCTGGGCAGCCACGGCATGGCCGCGCACGCGTACCCGCCGATGCTGGAGATGATCAGGGCCGGGATCCTCCATCCCGACCAGCTCGTCACCCGCACGATCGGGCTGGCCGACGCCGGCAAGGCGCTGGCCTCGATCGGCTCGGTGCCGGGCGTCACGATGATCACTCCTCGAGTTCCACTCTGAGCGTCCTGAGCACGAGCGCCAGCATGGTGTAGTGGGCCACCAGCACGACCAGCTCGATCCGGCCCGGCTCGTCGTAGCGGTCGCAGAGCGCCGTCCAGGTGGCGTCGGTCAGGTCGCCGATGGAGTGGAGGTCGTCGGCGACCTGGAGGATGAGCTGGTCCTCGACCGGCCAGAGGGCGTCCGGGTGGCTCACTGAGGCGATCTCCAGGTCGGTGAGCCCGGCCGCGCTGCCCAGGCGCGCGTGGTGGGCCCACACGTAGGCGCTGCCGGTGTGGTAGGCGGTGCGCAGGATGGCCAGCTCCCGGTCGCGGGCGGGCAGCGTGCCGTCGAGCAGCGCGCCGCCGAAACCCAGCCACCCCTTGTAGAGCGCGGGGTGGCGGGCCAGCGTGGTGAACACGTTCTGCGGGTTCGCCTTCGTGAAATCGTCCCATTCTTCGGGCGGGAGGGGGCGTACGCGTGGTTCCATGTCCATGACCATTCCACAAAAGCGCATGTTTGGCCTGACGGTTATTTGGCAGGACTTTTCACATCCGGGTCAATAAGTCAGGATTAGGAAGCCCGCAGACGTTGCAAGCCGGCCGACCGCAAGGACGCATGGTGATTCGAACGTTGCTCGCTGAGGACATGAACCTGGTACGCGGGGCGATCGTGGCGCTGCTGGCTTATGAGGAAGACATCGAGGTCGTGGCCGAGGTCTCCAGGGGAGATCGCATCCTGGCCGCGGCCAGGGCCACCCGGCCCGACGTCGCCGTCATCGACATCGCGTTACCCGGCAAGGACGGGCTCACCGCCGCCGGCGAGCTGCACGCGAAGCTGCCCGAGTGCGGGGTGCTCATCCTGACCGGCGTGGGCACGCCGGGCCTGCTCAAGCAGGCGCTCGACGTGCACGTACGGGGCTTCATGGCCAAGGACGCCCCGCCCGACCGGCTGGCGGACGGGATCCGCCGGGTGGCCGAGGGAGAGCGGGTCATCGACTCGGAGCTGGCCATCGCGGCCATGCGGCCGCCCGAGGCGCCGCTGACGCCGCGCGAGCTGGACGTGATCGGGGCCGCGGCGGACGGGGCGTCGATCGGGGAGATCGCGGCGTCGCTGTTCCTGTCGGAGGGCACGGTACGCAACTACCTGTCCAAGACGACGGCCAAGCTGGGTGCCCGCAGCAGGATCGACGCCATCCGCATCGCCAGGGAGTCAGGCTGGATCTAGGCCGATCACCTCCAGGCCCGTGTGCGCGGCCAGGAAGGCGAGGGCGTCCGCCGCCAGCGCGACCGACCTGCTGGCCGCCCGCGCGCCGTGGCCCACGTCCGGCTCGTGCCGGAGCAGGATCGGCCGGTCCCCGCCGGCCGCCCACTGCAGGGCGGCGCACATCTTGCGCGCGTGCATCGGATCGACCCGTGTGTCGCCCGCCGAGACCGTGAGCAGCGTCGCCGGGTAGTCCGTCCCCTTTCTGACGTGGTGGTAGGGCGAGTAGGCGAGCAGCCAGCCGAGCTGTTCGGGGTCGTCGGGGTCGCCGTACTCGCCGGTCCAGGAGGGGCCGAGGCCGCCGAGGTGGTAGCGGGCCATGTCGAGCAGGCCCGCCGAGCACACCGCCGCCGCGAACAGGCCGGGCCGCTGGGTGAGGGCCGCGCCGACGAGGAGGCCGCCGTTCGACTCGCCCCAGATGCCGAGCTGCCCGGGGGTCGTCCAGCCGTCGGCGATGAGCTTGCCGGCGGCGGCCGCGAAGTCGTCGAAGACGTTCTGCTTGCGCTCCAGCATGCCGTCCCGGTGCCACTCCTCGCCCTCCTCGCCACCGCCTCTGAGGTTGGCGACGGCCAGCACGCCGCCCGCCTCGACCCAGGCCAGGGAGTCGGCGGCGTAGCCGGGTCGCAGGGGGATGCCGAAGCCGCCGTACCCGGTGAGGATCGTGGGACGGGGGCCGCCCGCCGACGGGCCCGCCACCACGACCATGCGGACGCGGGTGCCGTCGGCCGAGGCGTACTCGATGTGGTGGCTGCGCACGGCGGGCCGGCTCACGCGGCCCGGCGGGGCCGACCAGAGGGTGGTCTCGCCGGTGCGGACGTCGTGGCGCCAGACCTCGGAGGGCGTGACGGCGTCGGTGTAGGCGAACCACGCCTCGGAGCCGCCTCCGGGGCGCGAGGTCAGCGAGGCGATCGTGCCGCTGCCGGGCAGCGGCACGGAGCCCAGCCGCTCGCCCGTGCGGGCGTGGTGGACGGCGATCTCCCCCACGGCGTGGCGGGTCCGGGCGACGAGCAGCCGGTCGCCGTCGAGCACGGTGAACGCGCCCAGCACCGCCTCCGGGTCCTCGGGGATCAGCTCCCGCCACGCGCCGGGCTCCGCCGGATCGGCCACGCAGAGCCTGCGCCGCGGCGCGTCCCGGTCGGTGACCAGGTAGAGGCGGCCGTCGCAGGCCACCGCGGCGGCCAGAGCGTCCGGTACGGGGCGGGGCTCGCCCCGGCCGCCCGGCTCGGCGAGCCAGAGCGAGCCGCCGGCCGAGATCGTCAGCCGGCGGCCGTCGGCGCTGATCTGCACGCCGTACCGGACCGGCCCTCGCGTGAAGACGGGGACGTCCGCCGCGTCGCCGATCGTGTGCAGGTAGACGCCCTCGTGGAAGCGCACGTAGTAGAAGGCCGCGCCGCCCGGCAGCCAGGCGACCGCGGAGTAGCGGCAGCCGCCGATGGGCCCGTCCACGACGGCCCCGGTGCCGACGTCCCTGACGTACAGGTCCGCCTTCTCGTCGCCCCGGCGCGAGATCTGGTACGCCAGCAGGCGCCCTTCCAGGTCGGGCTGCCAGTCGTCCAGGGTCGTGAGGCCCGTGGGATCGAGGTCCATGGGGTCGAGGACGACGCGGTCGCCGCAGTGGAGGACCGGGTGTTCCTGGGAAGTGGTCTGGCGCAGGTGGAAGCTCCGGTCGCCGCGCCAGACCGGCGGGGTGACCAGGCCCGTCTCCCTGAGCTCGGTGAGCCGGGCGAGGAAGCGCTCGCGCTGGGGCAGCCGGGCGGCGCTGTCGTGCCACAGCCGGTCCTGCTCGGCCAGCCAGGTCTTGGTGGCGGGGTCGTCGGGGTCTTCGAGCCCGCGGTACGGGTCGTCGATCTCGCCTGGCGTCGAGCTGCCGGGGAGGCGCTCGGCGCGCGGATACTTGTCCAGAAATTTCATGACACGGGCTCCGGGTGCCAGTGGCCGGCCAGGTCGGCGTAGAGCGGAGAGGTCCTGATCAGTTCGTCGTGGGTGCCGGTGGTCACCCGGCTTCCGTCCATGAGGAGGATGCGGCGGGCGCGCAGCGCGGAGGTGAGGCGGTGCGCGACGACGACGAGCGTGCCGCCGCGCCGCGCGAACGCGGTCTCCGCACGTGCTTCGGCGGCGGGGTCGAGGTGGCAGGTGGCCTCGTCGAGGATGACCAGGGGGGCGGGGGTGAGGTAGGCGCGCACGAGCGCGATGAGCTGGCGCTGCCCGGCCGACAGCGCCGCCGGGTCGAGGCGGGCCTCGTAGCCGCCCAGCTCGTCCACCAGCTCGCGGGCGCCGACGGCCGTGACGGCCTCGTCCAGCTTCCCGGCGAGATCGGGGGCGTCCTGCGTGCCGAGGGCGATGAGGTTCTCCATGAGGGTGCCGCGGAAGACGTACGCCTCCTGGGGGATCAGCACGCGGGCGGCGGGGTTGAGCCGGTCGGCGGGGACGCCGCCGACCAGCGCCTCGCCCGTATCGGGCTGGAGCATGCCGCTGACCAGGGCCGCGAGCGTGGACTTGCCGGCGCCGCTGGGCCCCACGACCGCGAGGTGGTCACCCTCGGGGATGGTGAGGTCCAGGCGGTCGACGACGGGGGCCGAGTGCGGGCCGTACGCGAAGGTGACGGCGGAGAGCCGCACGTCGCAGGCGCTGGGGCGGATCCGGGGCCGGGGCGGCCCGATGGACGGCCCGATGGGCGGGGCGGACGCGGCGATGCGGCCGAGCGTGGCGGCCAGCCGGATGCCGCTGACGCCGAGGCCCTGCACGAGGCCGCCGAGCGCGGGGGCCAGGGACTGCGTGACGTACGCGAGCGTGCCGGCGATCACGCCGGGGCCGAGGCCGCCGTCCAGCAGCCGCGGGGTGCCGGCCAGCACGAGAACGACCGGCAGCCAGCCGCCCACGGCCAGGGCCGCGGTGCGGGCGGCGGTCACCCGGGCGAGCGCGCGGGCGGCGGCGGCCTGCGCGCGGACCTGGCGATCCAGCCGCGCGGCCACGGGTTCGCGCAGGCCGCACGCCTCGATGTCGCGCAGGCCACCCGCCGTGGCCGTCATCTCGTCGGCCAGCCGTTCGTCGGCCAGCAGGAACGCCCGCTGCCTGCGTGCGAGGGCGGGCAACGAGGCCAGGAACAGCCCGAGCCCGATCGCGAACGGCGGCAGCACGAGCGCGAGCGCCTGCGGGGCCAGCGTCGCCAGGCCCAGCACCACGCCGGCCACCGTGAACACGAACCCCCTGACGGTCGTGACCACGGCCGCGAAGGCGTCCCTGGCCAGCTCGACCTGGAGCGTCGCCCTGGCCACCGCGGCGCTGTCGCGGCTCGCGCCCCGGTTCAGGGTCCCCTCGACGACGTGCGTCAGGAGGTCGTCCCTGAACGGCTCCGCCACCGCCGCGACCCCCAGCACGACCTGCCGCGCGGCCACCGCCCCGACCAGCCACGCGACGCCGAGCGCGGCCAGCCACGCCAGCCCGGTCGCGGGTTCGGCCCTGGCGAACCCGTCCTCGATGGCGCGGGCGACGGCGTGCCCGATGAGGAACGCGGGCGCCGCCTCGAGCACGGACCAGAACCCGATCGCGGCCAGCCGCCGCGGCTCCCGCCCCAAGGCCCGCCAGAACACACCCCGCGCCGCCTGCCGCCGTCGGACGAGCGCCTTCATGGTGTCGCTCCCTGGAAGACGGCGCGGTAGGCCGGGTCGCGCCACAGCACGTCGTGCGGCCCCCGGGCGCGCACCCTCCCGCCCTCCAGCCAGACGACCTGGTCGGCGCGGGCGGCCGTGGCGAGCCGGTGGGCCGCGATCAGCCGGGTACGGCCCCGCCGATCGGTGGTGAGCGCCCGGCCGACCTCGCGCTCCGTCACGGTGTCGAGGCTGGAGGTGGCGTCGTCGAGAACCAGCAGCCGCTCCCCCTGAGCGAACGCCCTGGCCAGGCCGATCCGCTGCCGCTCGCCACCGGACATCGGGGACTCGCGCAGGGGTGTGCCGTAGCCGAGCGGCAGCCGCCGGACGAACGCGTCCGCGCACGCCGCCTTCGCCGCCTCGACGGCAGGAGGCCCGGCGGCCGTGGTGATGGCCTCCGCCACGGTCTCGCCCACCAGGACCGGGCGTTCGAAGGCGTACCCGATGGCCCTGCGCAGCTCCTCCCGCGACAGCTCCCGCAGCGGGACCCCGTCGAGCAGGACCGTGCCGCGCTCCGGGTCGGTCAGGCGGCCTGCCAGGGCGGCCAGCAGGGACTTGCCCGCGCCGGACCGCCCGACGACGGCGGTCACCGAACCCCCGGGCAGCGTGAGGTCGCCGACGGTCAGGCCGTCCACCGCCACGCCGCGGAACTCGACCGTGCCCCGACCGGGCGGGAGTGTCCGCGTGCCGTGCGCGACGGGGGCGAGTTCGAAGATCTCGGCCACCCGCCCGGCGGCCGCCCGGGCCCGGGCCAGCCCGCCGACGTAGCCCAGAGAGGTGCTCAGGGACGCCCCGAGCACGGCGTAGCGGGCGGCGGCGTACAGCTCCCCGACCGTGAGCCGGCCGGAGGCGAGCATGAACCCCCCGACGATCAGCACCGCCACCTCCAGCAGCGGCACCACGAGCCCCGACTGGACCGCGGCCCCGGCGTTGGCCCGCCACAGCGACATGCCGTGGGCCCGCAGCCGGGGCAGCGGCTCCAGGACGCGCCGCGCCTCCTGGGCGGCGGTCCCCGCCGCGGCGATCGTGCGCGCCCCCTCCATGGCGTCCACGAGCCGGGCGGCGATCTCCCCCTGCACCTCCTGGTACCCGCCCGAGATCACCGTCGTCGCGCGGAGGAAGGCGCGCAGCACGAACAGGATGACGACGATGCCCACCCCGAGCGTCAGCGTCAGGACGGGCGCGATGAGCGTGAGCGCGACGAGCGCGCCCGCCGTGGGCACGAGCAGCGCGAGCGCGCCGGTCACCGTCTCCGGGGCCCGGCCCGCCTCCTCGGCGTTCAGTCCGGCCCGGGTGACCAGCTCGCCTTCCGGGAAACGCCGGGTGGCGGCCGGCCCGGCGCCGAGCACGTGGCGCAGGACGCCCAGCCGCAGCCTGGCCGCGGCGAACGCGCCGCAGGCGCCGCGGGCCCAGACGCCGAGGCTCTCGCAGAGCACGACGGCGGCGACAGCATACGCAGAGAGCGCCAGCCAGGACGAGCCGTCCGGCCGGCGCAGGACGAAGGCGTCCACGGTGCGCCCGACGAGGTACGGGACCGCCAGCTCACCGGCCGCGCCCACGAGCGCCGTGACGGCCAGGACGGCGGGCCAGGGGCCGCTACGCCGTACCGTCCCGATCACCAGCCGGTCACCCGCTAGCACCCGATGCCTCCTTGAAGTCGGCGTCCCCGCGCCGTGTGACACGGCGCGGGGACTGATATAGCGATCAGTGGCAAACCGCAACGCTGAGGTTGCTGGGCTTGCCCGAGTGACACGAGAGAACCGTCAGCGTGCTGCCACCACTGGCGACATCGCTGGCCGCGGGCGCCTCGAGACCCTGCAGGTCGAGAAGTACCATCCGTTACACCTCCTTCCGTGACTCGTAGGGGGCGGGCCGCCCGGGAGCGGCCGCCAGGAACGGCAGGTGGCCAGGCTGGTCGCCCAGGGCCGTGCCGAGGGCGAAGAGCACGCCCGCCGTTCCGGTCGCGAAATCCATGGAGAGGCGCAGCAGCTGGTCGCCGGGGAACGCCAGTCCCCCGCCGTACGGCAGCGCGTGCCATCTCAAGCCCTTGATGTGCTCCCGCGGGTCGCCCGCGCGGGCCGCGAGCATGCCCGCCCGGCCGGTGAACAGCCCCGACTGGACGAAGAAGCCGGCGTGCCCGGCCAGCCGCAGCTCGGCCAGCGCCGTCGCGAGCTCCTCGTCGTGGTGGTGCGCGAGGTAGCGCTCCAGCACGAGGGCGATGCCGGCCGACCCCTCGTCCAGGTACGGCAGCACCCGCCAGCCCTGGTTCACCTGGAGCGAGCCGTCCGCGGCGTGCCGGCAGCGCCGCAGGTCCTGCCGGAGCGCGGTCGCCGCCAGGTCGAGCAGGGCCCGGTCGCCGGTGCGCTCGTACGCGTGCAGGAACAGCAGCGCGGGCCCCGACGAGCCGTACATGAGCCCGGCCCTCGGATGGGGGCCGCCGCTGAGCTCGGGGACGGGTTCGGCGAGCCGCTCGGCGCAGATGTCCACGGCGCGCAGGGCGAGGTCGGCGCGGCCGAAGTCGAGGAGGTTCAGCCCGATGCCGGACAGACCGGAGAACAGCGCCGACTCCATCCGCTCCCATTTCTCGCGCAGGCAGACGTCGACCAGCTCGTGCGCGTGCTCGTGGTGTCCGAGCAGGCCCAGGACGTACGCGATGCCGTGCAGCCCGTCGTACAGGCCGAGCCCGGAGCCCTGGACGGGGCGCAGCGCCCGGTCGCGTAACCAGCGCTCGTACTCGGGGAACGGCCCGAGGCCGGCCCGGTGGAGCGCGAAGAGCACGCCGGCCGCGCCGTAGGCCAGGTTGAGCCCGCCGCCCGGCCGGAACTGGGCCACGTCGCCGGGGAAGAGCCGGTCGTCGCGCGCGGGCGTGGCGCCGGCCACGATGGCCCGGCACATCGCGTCCCGCAGCTCGGGCCAGGTGTCCGGCATGATCACGGGGTCGCCGTCCCCACCGATGGCCGCGACGGCGGCGTCCACCGTCGCCTCCGGCACGGGGAACGTCTCCTTGACGATCTTCCCCAGCTGGGCCGCCTTCGCCCGGTGCAGCGGCAGCATGATCGTGCACTGCGGCGCGAACAGGCCGAGCCGCAGGCAGGCCAGCGCGTAGCGGTCCACGTCCACGCCCTGGCGGTCGGGGGGCGCGATGAAGGCGGGATGGGCCAGCGCGGCGCGGGCCCCGTCCGCGACGAGGGTGGCGACCTCGTAGTCGATCAGCGCCACCCGGCCCTCGGCGGTCAGCAGGATGTTGTCCGGGTGCAGGTCGCCGAAGACGACCCCGCGTTCGTGCAGCGACTCGACGGCCCGCTCCACGCTCTCCAGCGTCTCGACCGCCCACGCCGTGTAGTCGGCCAGGTCCGGCTCGGTGCGGTCGGCGCGGGTCAGCGGGTAGCGCTGCACGAGCCGCCGCTGCAGCGGCGTCCCGTCCACGAACTCCTGCACGAGGAACTCGTGCTCGCCCAGGGCGAAGTAGCCGAGCAGCGCGGGCACGGCGGGCAGGCCGTCCAGGCGCCGGAGGATGTCGCGTTCGTGGCGGAGCCGGGTGAGGGCGTCGCGTCCGGCCGCGTCGAGCCCGGCGTGCGGCCTGGCCTCCTTGAGCACGACCCGCTCCTCCGTACGCGTGTCCCGCGCGAGGTAGACGCCGCCGCCGTTGGAGAAGTGCAGCACGCTCTCGACCCGGTACGGCAGCCCGGTCGTCGTCACGGCGTTGCGCGCGGCCAGATGCGGCTCCAGGAACCCGGGCAGCGTCGTCCACGGCGGCACCGAGAACGTCGCGCCGCGCACGTCGGGCACCAGCCGCCCGTCGCCGTCCTCGACGGCCAGCACGCGCTCGCCGGAGCCGGACAGGCAGTGCCGCTCGGCGAACCCGCCGTACCTGACGAACAGCGGGCCGGCGCCGTAGCGCAGGTCGCTGAGGATGTACGGGCCCTCGACGCCGCGCAGCAACTCGTCGAGCTCCTTCAGGACGAGCTCCAGTTGGCCCTCGTCCCTCGGGTAGACGGTGATCAGCTTGCCGCTGGACGCCCGGGAGGCGGCCTTGGAGTTGACCATGATCAGGACGGGGGTGCCGCGCAGGAACTTGAACGCGATCCGGCGCTGCAGGCAGTAGTCCCACACGGCGGCGATAGCCTGCTCGGCGTCCTCCACGCGGGCGGACACGTGGATCTTCCAGCCTTGGGCGGGCAGGGGCGGCTCGTTGTCGGGGGCGTAATAGCACCACGTGTCGGTCAGGGCGGTGGACCAACCGTCGGGCAGGGGTTCACGCAGGATGGGAAAGTCGGCGTCTTCGGCCGTGCCGTGTTCGAGCGAGTCGTAGAAACGCGGATCCACCAGGCAGTACAGCTCGTACTTGTCCATCTGGCGCCGACCTCCAAGGCGTTGTCCCTTAGAGATTGCCGCCGGGGAGGCGATTCGGTCTAGTTACACGCAACAACACCAAAATATGGTTATTGAAATTGCATTTGTGTGTTTTTCACAATTGGCTATTTCTTTCGTGGAACGTACGCACTGAAGGTGAACTGCCCGGTCCGGGAGGAGGTGGCCTCGAGCCAGCCGCCGAGGCCGGAGACGCGTTCGGCCAGGTTGAGCAGGCCCTGTCCCGCGTCTCCCGGGCGGCGCGGCGGGCGCACGCCGTCGTTCCTGATCGTCAGGCGGACGAGCTGGTCGCGTTCGAGGAGCTGGATCGAGCACTGCCGGGCCTCGGCATGTCTGAGGACGTTCGTGACACCTTCACGCAGGGCGTGTGTGAGCGCCTCCTCCACATCGCCCGGGAGGTCGGGGCAGGACATCTTGATCTGGCAGCGGACCCGTACCGACTCCAGGAGCGAGCGCGCCGAGCCGAGCTCCGCCGCCAGGGAGGAGCTGCGCAGGCCGTGGGCGACGGCCCGGACGTCGGCGGACAGGCTGCGCAGCAGCTCCAGCGTCTCGGACGACTCGTCCCGCGCCCGCCGGTCGCCCTCGGCCACGAGCCGCTCCAGGAGCTGCGCCTTCAGCACCAGGACGGTGAGCCGGTGGCCGACCAGGTCGTGCAGGTCACGGGTGAAGCGGCGGCGCTCCAGGGCGACGGCCTTGCGCATGACCTCGGTACGCGCCTTCGTCAGCCGCGTGACCTGCCTGCCCAGCGTCACCAGCGCGTACTCGACCAGGCCGAGCACCGGGCCGGCGAGCGCCCAGGCGGGATCGATCATCGCCCGCTCCGGCGCGGCCAGGATCACCGGGCCGCAGGCCAGGGCCAGCGCCACCAGCACGATCGAGCGGATCCGGGCCGCCATCACCAGCAGCGCGCCCGACAGCAGGGCGCACACCGGGGTCCACGCCGCGCCGAACACCGTCAGCGGCAGGTACGTCAGCCACGCCTGCACGGCCACGATCCACCACGAGCCCGCCCGCCGTACCGGGGTCTCCATGATGAACCTGACGTGCAGCGTCAGCAGGACGAACAGCGTCACCCCGCCCGCGATCCCCATCCCTGACCGCACCAGACCGAGCTGGACCGGCACCGTCACGCCGACCATCCCCGCCGCCAGCCCGAGGCCGCCCAGCCAGCCGGGGTTCTTCAGTTTGGAACGTGCCCACGACAGGAGCGCACGGTGTGTGGCTTCCACCTCACCCCCGGTATGCGGTTGGGCGCCGGATGCGGCCGTGTCGCGAGAGCCCGCCCGCCGTTGTCTCGCTTCTCCCTAATCGACCCGATTGGGCCCGCCCTGTAAAGGTCATTTCCGCTTTTGGCCACCCATGACTTCCCGTCGGACCCCCGGGTAACCAGACCAATCCGGCTCCTGCCCCTCGTCACCGTCCAGCCTGCCCGCAGACCACCGCAATGCCGCCCCTATGGTGGGCCTATGGATTACACCCGACTTGGCAACACCGGCTTGAAAGTTTCGAGGATCTGCCTGGGCATGATGAGCTACGGCGACCCCGCCAGGCAGGAGTGGGCTCTGGCGCGCGACGAGGCCGAGCCGATCATCCGCAGGGCAGCCGACGCGGGCGTGACCTTTTTCGACACGGCGGACGTCTACAGCCAGGGTGCGAGCGAGACCGTGACGGGCGAGGCGCTGCGCGCGATCTTCCGCCGTCGCGAGGATTACGTGCTGGCCACCAAGGCCTACTTCCCCATGGGCAAGGGCGCCAACGACCGGGGCCTGTCGCGCAAGCACATCCACGCGGCCGTTGACGCCTCGCTCGATCGGCTCGGCACCGACTACGTGGACCTGTACCAGATCCACCGGTGGGACGACGAGACTCCCATCGAGGAGACCATGGAGGCGCTGCACGACGTGGTCAAGGCGGGCAAGGCCCGCTACATCGGCGCGTCGAGCATGTGGGCCTGGCAGTTCTCCAAGGCGCAGCACGTGGCGGAGAAGAACGGCTGGACGAAGTTCGTCTCGATGCAGAACCACTACAACCTCCTCTACCGGGAGGAGGAGCGGGAGATGCTGCCGCTCTGCGCCGACCAGGGCGTGGGCGTGATCCCGTGGAGCCCGCTGGCGCGCGGCGTGCTGGCCAGGGCCGGCTCGTCCGCGACGACCGCGCGGACCGGGTCGGACGGGCGCATCGACTTCCTGTACGACCCGGAGAACGACAAGACGATCCTCGACCGGGTGGCGCACGTGGCCGGCGAGCGCGGCCTGCCGGCCGCCCAGGTGGCGCTGGCCTGGCTGCTCCACCAGCCGGCCGTGACCGCGCCCATCGTGGGGGCCACGAAGGACCGGCACGTGGACGACGCGGTGGCGGCCGCGTCGGTGTCGCTCTCGGAGGCGGAGCTGGCCCACCTCGGCGAGCCGTACCGCCCCCGTGAGGTGCGCTTCTGACGGTCCTGGATTGTCGGGGCCGACCTTTAGGGTTGTGCCATGCGGGCAAATGAGGAGGCGGCGTCGGCGCTGCAGGAGTACGCGGAGCTGTTCGCGCTCTGCGGCGGCGACGCCTTCCGGGTGCGGAGCTACCAGAAGGCGGCCAAGGCCATCGCGGGGTTCCCCGAGGACATCTCGGTGGTCGACGTGCGCAGCGTCCCCGGGGTGGGCGAGGCGATCGCCAAGAAGATGGAGGAGTTCCTGCAGCGCGGGAGCTTCCGGCAGCTCGACGACCTGCGCGGCCGGGTGCCCGACGGCGTGCGCGCGCTGACGCGGGTGCCGACGCTGGGGCCCAAGACGGCGATCATGCTGTTCGAGGACTACGGCATCGACTCCACGGTGGCCCTGCGCGAGGCGATCACCTCCGGCCGCCTCGACGGCGTCAAGGGCCTCGGCCCCAAGACGCTGGCAAACCTGCTCAAGGGCATCGAGCAGCTCGAGCAGTCCGGCCGCCGCGTCCACGTCGGGGTCGCCATGTCGCTGGCCGAGCAGGTGATGGCCTCGCTGGAGGCCGAGCGCATCGCGTACGCGGGCTCGCTGCGGCGGATGAAGGACACCATCGGCGACATCGACATCCTGGCGGTCGCGCCCGAGTCCATCATGACCGCCTTCCGCGCCCAGCCCTACGTCGCCGAGATCATCGCGGCGGGCGACAAGAAGACCTCGATCCGCACGACGTCCGGCATCCAGGTCGACCTGCGGGTGGTGCCCGCCGAGTCGTGGGGCGCGGCGATGCAGTACTTCACGGGCTCCAAGGAGCACAACGTCGCCATCCGGGAGATGGCGGTGAAGAAGGGCTGGAAGCTGTCGGAGTACGGGCTGTTCGAGGGCGAGCGGGTGATCGCCGCCGCCTCGGAGGAGGACATCTACGCCGCGCTCGGCATGCAGTACGTGCCGCCGCCCATGCGCGAGGACGGCGGCGAGGTCAAGGCGGCCCTGCGCGGCGAGCTGCCGGAGCTGGTGGAGCTGGGCGACCTGAAGGGCGACCTGCACACCCACACCAACCTGACCGACGGCATCGCCTCGCTGGAGGACATGGTGGCGGCCGGGCACGCCCGCGGCTACGCCTACTACGCGGTCACCGACCACGCCCCCGACCTGGCGATGCAGCGGATGACGCTGGACAAGGCGCTGGAGCAGCGGGGGCAGGTGGCCGAGCTCCAACGGAAATATCCCGACATGCGGATCCTGCACGGCACGGAGCTCAACATCGCTCCCGACGGGTCGGTCGACTGGCCCGGGGAGGTGCTGGCCGGGTTCGACGTGTGCGTGGCGTCGGTGCACTCGCATTTCGGGATGTCGCGCGACGAGATGACCCGGCGTTTCATCGCCGCCTGCGAAAACCCGTACGTGGACATCATCGGGCACCCGACGACCCGCAAGATCGGCAAGCGTCCGCCCGTGGACGCCGACTGGGACGCGATCTTCCGGGTGGCCGCCCGCACCGGGACCGCCATGGAGATCGACTCCTTCCCCGACCGGTCGGATCTGCCGTCGGACCTGGTGCGGCTGGCCAAGCACCACGGGGTGAAGTTCTCGATCGACAGCGACTCGCACGCGATCCCGCACCTCGCGAACCAGCGGTTCGGGGTGGGGCTCGCGCAGCGGGCCTGGCTGACCACGGACGACGTCATCAACACCTGGCCCCTGGACCGGCTCCTGACATTCCTCGGCCGCTGACCGCGACTCGGCCGGCGACCGGAAGCGCGCGCCGAGCTGGAGCTGGCGGCCCGGCTGTGCGCCAACCAGCGCGAACGCTCCGTGCTGCTGCGCAAGGCGGCCGCGCTGGGCTGACTTCTCCAGCTCCACCGGCCGGCTCGTACTGTACTGATGCCGCGCCTTGTTGTTGCCGTGGTGAGCGGATTCACGGGGCCGGTTCACCAGCACGCCGGGTGATCGCCAGAATCGCCATGTCGTCATCGCGCGGACCGCCGATCCAGCGCTCGACATCTCGTACCAGCACCTCGACCACCTCCTCCGGCTGCCGGAACGGGCCCCGGCCGGCGAGCCGGCTCACCGGGTCGTAGAACGTCCCGGAACGGCCTCGGGCCTCCGTCACCCCATCGGTGACGAGCAGAAGCGTGCTCCCGGTGGGGAAGGGCCAGTGGTCGGGTCGTGCCCGCGGTACGCCCAGGCGGCTCATGCCCAGAGGAAGACTCGGCTCCGCGGGATCCAGACAGGACACCGTGTCACCCTGAAGGAGGAACGGCGAGGGGTGGCCGCAGTTCAGCAGCCGTACCCGGTCCGCGTCCGAGGTGATCTCGCCGAGCACCGCGGTGACGAACCCCTCCATCCGGACGTTCTCCTCGCGCGAGGAGGCTTCCTTGATCAGTGCGCGCTCCATGCGCTCGGCCAGCATCCCGAGGTCGGCTTCCTGGTCTGCCGCCTCTCGGAATGTGCCCAGCAGGACGGCCACCGTGCCGACCGCGCCCAGGCCCTTGCCTCGCACATCCGCGATCAGCAATCTGGTGCCGTACGGCGTGTCTTGGACGGCGTAGGCGTCTCCGCCGATCAAGGCCTCGATCTGCGCGGCCTTGTAGACCGCGGCGATGGCCAGCGGACCTACCCGCGCCGGTGGTGCGGGCAGCACGGCGCGCTGGACGGCCTCGGCGACAGAACGCACCACTTGCAGCCGGCGGCTGTGGCCGGCGACCACGCGGTTCACCCCGAGGCCTATGAGCGCGGTGAACACCGCGCTGATCAAGGAGAGCGTGCCGACGGCATGACCGAAGTAGCCATCCTTGATCAACAACACCAGCTGGACCAGGACAACGGCCGCCGCGACCGCGATCGTGTGCCGTCGCGACAGCAGCGCCCCTGCCACCACGACGGCGGCGCCCAGCAGGTAGTCGCCCCAGTAGTAGCGCGGCGACAGCAGGTTGAAGACGGAGCCGATGACGATCATGGCGGCCGGTATGAAGGAGACGTACCGGGGCAACCTCGTGGAGAGTGGGTTCATCCGCGCCCCGATCCCGCAGCCGATCGACCTGTGGGGGAAGGCCGCATGACGTCCTCTGGTGGTCCCTGCACGCCATTCCCTCAGGTGCCGGATCTGATCCTTTTCTAGTGAATGTCGAATCGCCTGTCGAGGCGACACTCCCAGGGCGCCGTGGGAGCCGGCCCTTCAGGCGTCGAACCCGGCCTGGAGATCGCGGTCGTCGCCTATTCGAACAGGGACGTGTCTCCCGTGCCCCGGCGGAGAATCTCGGGTTCCCCCTGCGAGAAGTCGACGACGGTCGTCGGAGTGGCGCCGCATTCGCCGGAGTCGATGACCGCGTCCACCACGTGGTCGAGCCGCTCCTTGATCTCCCAGCCCTGCGTCGAAGGTTCGGTCTCGTCGGGCAGCAGCAGGGTACTGGACACCAGCGGCTCGCCGAGTTCGGCCAGCAGCGCCTGGGTGACGACGTGATCTGGGATGCGGACGCCGACCGTCTTCTTCCGGGGATGCAGCAGTCTCCGCGGCACCTCCTTGGTCGCGGGAAGGATGAACGTGTAACCGCCGGGAGTCGCCGCCTTGACCTGGCGGAACAGGGCATTGCTCAGGTGAACGAACTGGCCGAATTGGGCGAAGTCACGGCATATCAGGGTGAAGTGGTGGTCGCTGCCAAGGCCGCGGATCTCCCTGATCCGGTCGAGGCCCTCCTTGTTGCCCGGTCGGCATCCGAGGGCATAACACGAGTCGGTGGGGTAGGCGATGAGCCCGTCCGCCCGCAGGATCTCGACGATCTGGCTGATCAGGCGAGGCTGGGGGTTGTCCGGATGAAGATCGAAGTATCTGGCCACGCCTCGGATCCTAGGGTCCGGCAAACCGTGGCATGACAGGCGACCCCAGGGCGGTGCAGTCTCACCGCCCGGCAGCCTCTCCTGATTCAGGTGGTTGACGTCGGCGAGGAGGGCCAGTCCCCCGGTTCCATGGGCCCTGCCGGGGGTCGGGATGAGGGATTCGAGGCTCATCCCATGCCGGGGAGCGGTAGGCCGATCAGCGGCCGGCTCAGCCAGACGCTCGGCTGGGGCCCGGTGAGCGTCACCTGGTCCGCGATGTCCTCGTCGCCGAGTTCCGCGAGCGCGCCACCGCGGCACTCGCACGCCTGGACGAGCCCGCCGTCCACCCCGCCTGGGCGTCCGGCGGATCAGTACGGGTGGTGGTTCGGCTTGTTCGCCCAGGCGGCGTAGGCCTGGGCGCCGAGCTCGGGATAGATCTGCTCGATCCGGATCTTGCGCTGGTCGAGGGGCCGCTGGAAGTCCTCGTACTGGAAGGCGTCGTCGAAACCGATCTTCCTCGTCGCCTCGAGGTCGGAGCTGAAGTGGACCGCGTCGATCCGCGACCAGTAGATGGCGCTCATGCACATCGGGCACGGAGCCCCGCTCGAGTAGAGGGAGTATCCCATGAGCATCCGGGCCCGCTCGGGCAGGAGGTCGGGCGATCCTTCCGGGCGCGGCACGAGTTCGAGCGTCGAGGCGTTCAGGCGGTCCTCCGCAAGGGAGGGCGCCTCCGGGTTCAGGATCTGTATGGCCTTGCGGATGGCCTCGATCTCGCCGTGCGCGGTCGGGTCGCCGGTGAGCAGGACGCGGTTCTGCCCGCGGGCGAGAATCTCCCCGTCCTTGGTGATGACCGCGCCGAACGGGCCGCCCCAGCCGTTCACAACGGACTCCGTGGCGAGTCGAACGGCTTCGGCCATGAATTCCTTCGGTCCCATCTCATAACCTCCGGCAGGTAAATTACGGCTGAAATTTCGTCATGATCGACTGCCGTGCCCGAGCCATTGCCGTCATGCTTCTCCGGGCGGCCGTGGACTATACTTTCCCAGGTGAAGCCTGGTTCGAACCGTGGGGCCTCTGATCGCGGCGTGACCGTGGTCATTTCGTCAAAGGTTCGAGAAGGCCGCGAGGATGATTATCGCCGCTGGCAGCAGAAAACAAATGAGAGCATGCGCTCATTTGTCGGCTTCGAGGGGGCGGAGGCTTATCCGCCGATTCCCGGCGAGCAACCCTCCTGGGTGTCTGTTTTTCGTTTCTCGGATATCGCCCGGCTGACCGGGTGGCTGAATTCTGAGGCGCGCAGGGCGCTGCTCGACGAGGTCCGGCCGCTGCTGGAGGAGCCGCCGGCGATGGAGGTCCTCGCGGGAAGGACGCCCGACAGCGAAGCGGTCACGGCGGTGATCTCCCACGACGTGCGGCCGGGCCGCGAGGGCGACTACACGCGCTGGCAGGACAGGGTCCACAAGGCAGAGGAGAGGTTTCCCGGCTTCCTCGGATTCGAGGCGTTCGCGCCCGTGCCGGGCGTACAGCCGCACTGGGTGGTCATGACCCGGTTCGACACCCGCGAACACCTTGAGAGCTGGCTCGCGTCCGACACCCGCAGAAAGCTCCTGGACGAAGGTCGCGACTGCGTCATCGACTTCGACGTGCGCACCGTCAAGTCGGCGTTCGGCGGCTGGTTCCGGTTCGGCGGCGGAGCTGCCGGGGAGGGCGCTCCGCCCAACTGGAAGCAGGCCATGTGCGTGCTGCTGGCCCTCTATCCGACCGTGATGGCACTCAACCTGACGGTGAGCCGGGTGCTGACCGGCGCGCGCCTGCCCCCCTACCTCGTCCTGTTCATCGGCAACGTGCTGAGCGTCGCCATCCTCACCTGGGTCCTGATGCCGCTCGTCAACAGGGCCTTCGCGGCATGGCTGCGTCCCGGCGTGCCCCACTCGTTCCTCGCCGGCGCCGCCGGAACGCTCGTGATCGTGCTGTGCTACGCGTTGTCCGTCGCCGTCTTCGCCGTGATCACCCGTTAGCGGTAGTGGCAGGCGCGTCCACCTGGTGGCTGTCCGACATGGCGCTGGGCCGAGACCTCGAGGGGTTATTCGTCAGGCGAGGCCGGTTACGGCATGGTGATGTTCCGTGTTCCCCGGCGGCGTGGCGACTCCAGCGCCAACGGCTGTCTGTGGGTTCCTCAACCCCGAGGTCGAGCGGGAAGGCCACCATGACCCCTTACCCTCCCCCGGCGGAAACGGTCAGGAAACACCCCCCGCCCTACAAAGGATCCCGCACATCACGAAGGGATCATCACCATGAGTCACGCCATTACGGCACGCCTCGCCGGTCTGGCCTGCGCGATGCTGACGCTGGCCGCCGCCACGCCCGCGACCGCCGCCACCCCCGAGGTAGCCAATGTGCAGCAGGCCCTGGACGCACTCGCCCGGACCAGCGGGGTGGTGGGGACGATCGGGGAGGTGTACGTGGACGGGAAGCGCGTCGGCCAGGGCTCGGCGGGTTCGCGGCTGCTCAACGGCAAGGGCGGGCGCATCCCCTCCGGTTCCCACTACAGGATCGGGTCGCAGACCAAGCTGCTGACGGGGACGGTGGCGCTCCAGCTGGTCAAGGAGGGCAGGCTGGAGCTGGAGGACAAGCTGAGCGATCTCCTGCCGGAGGTGGCGAGCCAGGACATCGTGGAGCGGGCCGACGAGATCACGGTACGGCAGCTCATCCGGCACACGTCCGGCATCCCGAACTGGTTCGCTCCCGATCTGGTCGACATATACGACTTCACCACCTATTACCCGCCGATCGACCTGGTGAAGAAGTCACGAAACCAGCCGCGTACCGGGGAGCCGGGCGAGAAGTTCTCCTACTCCAACACCAACTACACGCTGCTCGGCATGATCATCGAGAAGGTGACCGGCCGCTCGCTGGCCTCCGAGTTCGCCCGCCGGCTCTTCGTACCGCTCGGGATGAGCCGTACGTACCTGCCGGTCAAGCCGCCGCAGGGCATCGAGGGCCCGCACGGGCACGGCTACAGCACCGATGACCAAGGCCAGGTGCACGACATGGACCGGCTCAACGCCAGCTACGGGAACGGCTCCGGAGGCGTGATCTCCACCTCGCGCGACATCAGCGCCTTCTACCGCGCCTTCGGCCAGGGCAAACTCCTCCCGCCGACGCTGCAGAAGCTGCTCACCGACCCGCCGGAGAACGCCCCTTCCCAGCCGCCCCTGTGCGGAGGCGAGCCGGAGCTGCGGGTCATCGCGGGCGGCACCGCCAGCTTCACCTCCGTCACCTTCAGCTCCCCTGACGGCCGTATCCAGTTCGCGACGTCCACCACGACCAACACCCAGGACCCGGCCGCCATCGGCCGAGCCATCAACCAGACGGCGAAGGCCGTCCTCTGCCCCGGCAAGTAGGACCGACCGCCTGCCTGCCGCCCAGGTGAGCACACGCGCCCCCGCGAGGCCGAAACCCACCGAGCCGGTGCCGACCCAGGCGACACCGCACCCCATCCAGCTGAGCCAAATCCGGCCGAGCCCGATCCAGCCGACGAGGAGGCGCGACTCGCCGCCCGAAGAGCGCAGCCAGCCGACACGAGTGCGCCACCCGCCCGCCGCCCGCGCCTCTCGCACGTCGCCACCTCCGACCCCAGCGAGCTGACCGGGCGCCGAACGGCCGGACGCGGGGCGATGAACGCGAGCCTGCGGACGCGGGACGGCGGGTGCGGGGCAGCGGGACGCGAGCCGGGCGGATGCGGAGTTTCGGATCCGAGCGGGCAGGTGCGGAGCGGACTCGTGCGAGCGGGCGGGTGCGAGCGGACAAGCGTGAACGGGCGGGTGTGTGGGCTGGTGGGAGCGGTGCCGGGGCTCGTTGTGGGAGGGGCGGCTGAGGGTAAGGGGCGGGGTGGAGGAGTGGAACGTTCCCGTACCGGTCGGACAGAATTCGGCAACGAGGGGCGCCACAGGACAGCGTGAAGGGATTAATGGTTTACAGGTAGGAAATAGCTCTTACGGAGGCGGTGTCCATGAAGCAAGCACTGGCGACGATCGTGAAGCCGCTGCCCGACCACCTGTTCAGGGTGCACGGCGCGAGCGCGGAGATGCGGTGGGAGGCCATGTCGGGGCAGGGCTACCACACTCCGAACGACCGCTTCTTCGTGCGCAACCACACCGCCACGCCGATCATCGACGTCACCACCTGGCGCCTCCTGGTGCACGGGGCGGGCGTTCGATGTCCGCGTGAGTTCGGCTACGACGAGCTGCGGGCCATGCCGTCCCGCACGCTCGACGTGGCCATCGAGTGCGCCGGGAACGGGCGGCGCTTCTACGGCACGCAGCAGCACGAGGCCGCGCCCGGCACGCAGTGGGGGCTCGGGGCGATCGGCGTCGCGCGGTGGCGCGGGGTGCCGCTGAAGCACCTGCTCAAGCAGGCCGGGGTGCTGCCGAGCGCCGTCGACGTGCTGCCCACGGGACTGGACGCGCCGTTCGAGGGGTACGGGCACGTACGCCGGCCGCTGCCGATCGACAAGGCCATGGACGACGTCCTCGTCGCCTATGAAATGAACGGCGAGCGCCTGCCGCCGGACCACGGATTTCCGGTGCGGCTGGTGGTGCCGGGATGGGCGGGAATAGCATCGATCAAATGGCTGGGTGAAATAGAAGTTTCAACGAAAGAGCTCTTCACGCCGTGGAACACGGTCTTTTACCCGGACGTCACGACGCAGCCGGTGAAGAGCGCGTTCGAACTCGCCTGGAATGCGCGCCTGCCCCGCTCCGGCCCGCACATCGTGCGCGGACGGTCATGGTCGGGGCAGGGCAGGATCGTCCGGGTGGAGGTCAGCTTCGACGCCGGGCTGAGCTGGCGCCCGGCCGAGCACCACGGACAGCACCTGGTCAGCGCCTGGCTGCCCTGGCACATTTCATGGGCCCCCCGGCGCACGGGGGCGCACGTGCTCATGGCCCGCGCCACCGACGAGACCGGGGCCACCCAACCCCTGGTCACGCCGCGTCATCCGTTCGGGTACCACTTCGACGCGGTCGTACGGCACCCCGTCGACGTGGTCAATGGATAGGTAATTGTCACCGACCGAGGCTGAGCTGGACATTCGCTAAAAGCTGGTACGGCGTACCTGAATTCATCTGAAAGACTCGCGCGGAAACCTTCCAGAAATCCCATCGTGCGACGCTGCACAGATCACGGGAAAAAGGAGAGCAGATGCGCCAGCTGACCGCACTCGACGCCCAGTTCCTCAATGTCGAGACCGCGACCACCGCCGCTCACGTGGCCGGGCTGGCGATCCTCGACCCGGCCGACGGCGCGGTCAACAGGGCCGCGCTGGCCGAGCTCCTCCTCGAACGCCTGCACCTGTCGCCCGCCCTCAGCCTCCGGCTCGCCGCGGTGCCGCTCGGGCTGGACCATCCGTACTGGGCGGAGGACCCCGCGTTCGACCTCGGCAACCACCTGTTCGAGCTGACGCTGCCCGCCCCGGGGGACGACTGGCAGCTCGCGGACGCGGTGGCGGAGATCCACGCGCGGCGGCTGGACCGGGCGCACCCGCTCTGGGAGATGCACCTGATCAACGGGCTGGTGGACGGCCGGGTGGCCGTCTACACCAAGGTCCACCACGCCGCCATCGACGGCGTCTCGGGCGCGGAGACGCTCGCCACCCTGCTCGATCTCACCCCGGACGGCCACCTCAAGAGGCGCGACATCCCGACCGCGAGCGCCGACCGCCTCCGCCGCTCCGGCCCCCGTCCGACGCCCGCCGCCGTCCACGTCCAGGTCGCGAACGACACCCGCCCGACACCCGCCCCCGTCCACGTCGCGAACGACACCCGCGCCCCGGAGGGCGTCCCAGGGCTGGCCGCGATGCTGGCCGGGGCGGCCATGCGGACGGCGACCCACCCCGTGCGGGCCGTCCAGTCGGTCGTCAGGGCGGCCGAGGACCTCGACGCCATCCCGCTGGCGGCGGGCATCCCGGGCGCGAAGCTGATCGCCAAGGCCGCGCGGCTGGTCGCCGGCGACCGGCACGACCGCCCCGAGCTGCCCAGCCTCACCGTCCCCCGCACTCCGTTCAACGGCCCGATCAGCGCCCGCCGCCACCTCTCGTTCGGCTCGCTGTCGCTCAAGGACGTCAAGAACGTCGCCAAGGCCCACGGCATGAGCGTCAACGACATCGTCATGAGCCTGTGCACCTCGGCCCTGCGGTCATGGCTGCGCGAGCGCGACGCGCTGCCGGAGGCGCCGCTGATCGTCGCCGTGCCCGTGGCGATCCGTACGGCCGGGGCCAAGGACCTGGTCGGCAACCAGATCTCGGCCATGGTCGCCCCCATGCCCACGAACGTCCCCGACCCCAAGGAGCGGCTGCAGGCCGTCGGCTCCGTCATGGGCCGGGCCAAGCGGCGTTTCGCGCTGGCCCCGGCGACCTGGCTGAGCGAGCTGTGCTCGGTGCTGCCCGCCCCGCTCACCAGCCTGGCCACCCCGGCGATCTTCCGGCTGGCGGGCATGGCGTTCCCGCCCATCAACCTCATCATCAGCAACGTCCCGGGCCCGCAGTTCCCGCTGTATCTGTGCGGCGGGCGGGTGCTGTCGTACTACCCGCTGTCCGTGCTGACCGACGTGAGCGGCGGCCTCAACATCACCTGCTTCTCCTACGACGGCATGCTCGACTTCGGCATCGTGGCCTGCCCCGAGCGGATGGACGACGTGTGGGGCCTGCTCGGCCACCTGCGCACGGCGCTGGAGGAGTTGCTAGACGAGCGAGTGGGCGATGAGTTCCGCGACGGCGTCGGGATCGATCTGGTGGCCCGTTAGCTGGCAGAGATTTTCCTGGTAGAGCAGGACGGCGGCGAACGTGGCCGCCGCCACCTCCAGCCGGGCCAGGTCCCCGCGCGCCCCGGGCAGCGCCAGCTCCAGCGCGAACCTGGAGCGCCTGATCAGCTCGCCGTTCAGCCGCCCGAGCCGTTCCTTGACCGAGCCGTGCGTGTCGGCCTCCCTGAACAGGATGCGCCGCATCGCCGGCGAGGCCCGCAGCGGCAGGCCGCGGGCGAGCTTGGACAGGGTCCGCGCCGGATCGCCCGGCACGGCGTCGACCTCTCGCCCCTCCTCGACCAGCGTGCGCTCGTCGACCAGAGCCACCAGGACGTCGATCTTGCGCGGGAAGTAGTGGAAGATCAGCCCTTTGGGCACTTTCGCGAGCCGCGCGATGACCGCGGTCGGGGTGGCCTCATAACCGCCGCCCGCGAACAGCTCCTCGGCCGCGTCCAGGATGCGCGTGCGCGCGTCACCGATCACCACAGCTCGCACCATAGCGTCACCCGCGACCGCCCCGCCATCCCGCGGAAGCGAGACACCCGTGTCCACCCGGCGCCGATCGAGGGGGTGCCATCGGGCCTGCTCAAGGGAGGTGCGGATAATGGCGGAATGAGATCGATAGGCACCACGGAGCTGTCCGTTTTCCCGATATCGCTCGGTACGAATGTCTTCGGCTGGACCGCCGACAAGGAGTCCTCTTTCGCCGTCCTGGACGCGTACGTCGAGGGCGGCGGCAACTTCATCGACACCGCCGACGTCTACCCGTACTGGGTGACCGGCGAGTCCACGTCAGAAATGATCATCGGCGAGTGGATGCACGTGCGCCGCAACCGTGACTCGCTCGTGCTCGCCACCAAGGTCGGCATGCTGGAGGGCCTGACCGGGCTGTCCCCCGCGACGATCCGGACGGCGGTCGAGGACTCGTTGCGCCGGCTGCGTACCGACTACATCGACCTCTACTGGGCACATGTGGACGACCACGACACGCCGCTGGTGGAATCGCTGGCGACGTTCGACGCGCTGGTCCACGAGGGCAAGATCCGGTACGTCGGCGCGTCCAACTACGGCGCGGACCGGCTGGCCGAGGCCCTCAAGACCTCCAGCGACGAGGGGCTGACCCGTTATGTGGCGCTGCAGCAGCAGTACAACCTGGTCGAGCGCGGCTACGAGAGCGAGCTGCGGGACGTGGTGGCCCGGGAGGGGCTGTCCAGCACGCCGTACTTCGGGCTGGCGCGCGGCTTCCTGACCGGCAAGTACGCGCCCGGGGTGACGATCGACAGCCCGCGGGCCGGAATCGCGGCCGAGTACCTGCAGAAGGAGCACGGGCGCCGGGCACTGGAGGCGCTGCTCAAGGTGGCGGCCGAGCAGGAGGTGGCCCCGGCCACGGTGGCGCTGGCCTGGCTCGCCGCCCAGCCGACGATCACGGCCCCGATCGCCAGCGCCCGGGACGTGACGCAGCTCCAGCCGCTGCTGGCGGCCGCCGAGCTGACCCTGACGGAGGAGGAGCTCGCCCTCCTGAACGAGGCCTCCCAAGCCTGACGCATCCGACAGGCCGTGCCCGCACGCCGTCAGCGGGCGCGGTCCGCCAGGGAGACGCACAGAGCGCGCAGGTCGGCGGCGTCCGGCAGGTGCTCGTCCATCACCGCCACCGCCGCCGCGACGTACCGCTCCGCCTGGGCCTGCGCGGCGGCCCGGCCGCCGGCCTCCTCGACGAGGCGGGCGGCGTGGTGCACGGAGTCCTCGTCCGAGACCCCCTCCGCGAGGAGGTCGGAGAGCTCTCGGGCGGCGGGGTGGTCGGCGGCGAGGGCCGCGAGGACGGGGAACGTCTTCTTGTCGCGCCGCAGGTCGGAGTAGACGGGCTTGCCCGTGACGCGTGGCTCGCCCCAGATGCCCAGCATGTCGTCGACGATCTGGAACGCCACCCCCAGATCGCGCCCGGTCTGCCACATGAGGTCGCCGAGCTCGGGGGCGCCGCCCAGGGCCACCCCCGCCGCCGCCGCGGCCGCCAGCAGGCCGCCCGTCTTGCCCGCGACCATCTCCGTGTATTCGGCGATTGTGACCGCCTTGGGCCCGCGCCACGGCCGGTTCTCGAAGGCCATGTCGGCGGTCTGCCCGTTGACGAGCTCGATCAGCGCCGTCGACAGGTACGTCATCGCCTCGGGCCGCCCGGCGAGCTGGCCGACGGCCAGGGCCAGGAGGGCGTCGCCGGTCAGGAGCGCCGGCCCGACCCCGTACGCCTTCCAGAGGGCCTCCCGGTGCCGCCGCCGCTCGTCGTGGTCGATGATGTCGTCGTGCGCCAGCGAGAAGGCGTGCACCAGCTCCACCGCCACCGCCGCCGGGAGGGCCGACTCGGCGGTGCCGCCCACGGCCTCGGCGCTGAGCATCGCGATGGCGGGCCGCACACCCTTGCCACCGTCGCCTTGGTGCGGCCTCCCGTCGGCATCCGACCAGCCCAGCGCGAACGCGGCCATCCGGGCGCCCTCCGGATGCAGGACCGAGACAGCCTCGCGGAGAGCGGGTTCGAGCAGACCCCGGCAGCGGGCCACAGCGCCGCCGCCCATGGGATGGCTGAGATTCAAACGGTGCTCCTACCCCGGTACGATCTTGAATCTACATGCACAAGCATGTGATACTCCACCCATCGATTGACATTTGTCAGGAAATGTCCACGGCGTGAGACGGACACGGTACGCGATGGAGGAAGCACTCGTGGCGATGGAGGCCGCCCCGCGCGACAGGCAAACCGCCACCCCCTCCCAAATAACGACAAATCGGACAATTTATTATAAATCACTTTTTTCGCGATAAATGTCCGCCTTGCAGAGATCGCATCCTAGATCCGGGAGCGCAGCCATGCCGCACGCCAAGGAACGTCCGTGACCAAGCCCGAAGTCGTTCCCTTTTACCGGGCCATCCCCCGGCTGGTGAGGAACCCCGCCATCGAACTGGCCCGGATGGGCACCGACGCCGCCGGGCGGGTCGTCCGGCTCGACCTCGGCCCCTTCCGCCCTTACCTGATTTCGCATCCGGACCACGTCCAGCAGGTGTTCAAGACGGACTGGACCAACTTCGTGCGCGCGGGCATGTTCTGGCAGCCGCTCCAGCGCCTGATCGGTCAGAGCATCATGGGCGAGGGTGAGGCCTGGGCGTCCGCCCGGAAGATCCTCCAGCCGCTCTTCACCGCGCGCTACACGGCCGCACTGGCCGAGGACATGGCCGACATCATCGCCGAGCGCATCGTCGAGCTCGACGACTACGCGCTGACCGGCCGCCCGATCGACGTCGAGCACCAGATGACCTCGATCGTCAACCAGGCCGTCATCAACCTGCTGTTCGGCGGCCGGATCACCCGTGACACCGCCGAACGGCTGGCGCCCGAGTTCGCCACGTGCGCCAGCTCGATCGGCTTCCGCATGCTCTTCCCCTCCGCGCCGTATTCGATCAGGGTCCCGGGCGACCGCGCCTTCCTGCGATCCACGAGGAAGATCCACGAGATCATCAACCCCCTCATCGAGCGGGCGCAGCGCGAGGACACTGAGGGCAAGGAGAGCAAGGAGGTCGTCTCGGCGCTGCTCGCGGCCAGGCTCGAGAAGGAGGGCAAGGCCGACCTGCGGCAGATCCGCGACGACCTGGTGAACGTCTACGGCGCCGCTTCGGAGAACACGGCGATGTCGCTGATGTGGCTGTGGGCCGTGCTGGACGACCACCCGGACGTGAACGCCCGGCTGCAGGAGGAGATCGACCGTGTGATAGGCGGCGGCCCGGTGCGGCCGTCGCACGTCGCCGAGATGCCGTATCTCCGCATGGTCCTGCAGGAGCTCGTGCGGGTCTACCCGAGCGCCTGGGTCGTCCCACGCCAGACCGTGGCGGACACGGAGATCGGCGGCGTCCGGATCAAGGCCGGCTCGCAAGTGCTGGTCAGCCCCTACGCCACCCACCGGCTGGAGGAGTTCTGGCCCCGGCCGACGGAGTTCGACCCCGAGCGCTGGGACAACGAGAAGTCCGAACGCCGGCACCGCTACTCGTTCATCCCCTTCGGCGCGGGACCGCACGTCTGCCTCGGCCAGCACCTGTTCTATATCGAGGCATCTCTGTTGATCGCCAACCTGTTCACCAGGTACCGGCCGGCGCTGCCCTACCCGCAGAAGCTGACGCCCCTGGTGGGGGGAGCCACCTTGCGGCCCAAGGAGAAGCTCTTCCTCCAGCTGCACCCGGTCGAACGGAATCGTGCGGCGTGAGCATCGGCGAAATGGCGGACAGCACCGCGGCAGCGGAAGAACTCGTCCAGAGCCTCATGCTCAGGCCGTGGGGGCAGGTTTCGCCCTCGGTCTACGAAACCGGCCGGCTGGTCTCGCTCGCCCCCTGGCTGACCGGCCACCTGAAACGCATCGAGTACCTGATCGACACCCAGCGGCAGGACGGCGCCTGGGGCGCACCCGACGGGTACGGCGTGGTGCCGACCTTGAGCGCCACCGAGGGGATCCTCTCCGCTTTGACGCGCGGGGACCTGGACACGGACCGCGAGCGCCTGGCGGGTGCGGCGGACCGTGGCCTGCGGGTGCTCGCCACCTGGCTGAGCGGCCCGCTCGAGCTGCCCGACATGCCGGCGATCGAGCACATCGTCCCCTCCCTCGTCGACCGCATCAACCAGCACGTCGAGGGCTTACCGGGCCGGGCGCCGATCCCGTTGCCCGAGGCCATGAGCTACGACACCCTCCACGCCGTCAGATCCTGGGTCAAGTCCGGCATGGAGGTGCCGCAGAAGCTGCTCCACGCCCTGGAGATCGCGGCCGACGAGGCCGCCGGAGCGCCCGGCATCCGGCCCACGCCCATCGGCAGTGTCGGCGCCTCGCCCGCGGCGACCGCCGCCTGGCTGGGCGAGGGCGGGGGACCCGACGCGCACGAGCCTGCCCGCGGACACCTGGAGGCGGTGGTCCGGTTGTACGGCGGCCCGGTGCCCGTCGGACTGCCCATCACCGTGTTCGAGCGAGGCTGGGTGCTGAGCTGGCTGCTCCGGGCGGGCGTGCCCGTCGAGGTGCCGCCGGAGATGGTGGCCGACATCAGAGCGGCCATAGGTCCGGCCGGCACGCCCGCGGGATCCGGGCTGCCCGCCGACGCCGACACGACGTCCGTGGCGCTGTACGCCCTGGCGCTGCTCGGCGCGCCGCACGAACCGGACAGCCTGTGGGGGTTCCGCTCGGGCACCCACTTCTCCACCTGGCCCGGCGAGCAGGGCGTCTCGGTCAGCGTCAACGCGCACGTGCTGGACGCCTTCGGCGAGTACGTCCGCCGCAGGCCCGCCGCCGCACCGCGCTACGACGAGACCATCGCCGAGCTGGCCGCCTGGATCCGGGATTGCCAGGGTCCGGACGGGAACTGGACGGACCGGTGGCACGCGTCGCCGTACTACGCCACCGTCAGCTGCGCGCTGGCGCTCGACGCCTTCGGCGGAGAGGTCTCGCGGGAGGCGGTGCGCGCGGCCGCCGAGTGGACGCTGGAGACTCAGCGGCCGGACGGCTCCTGGGGCCGCTGGGAGGGCACGGCGGAGGAGACCGCGTACGCGATGCAGATCCTGCTGCTGACCCGAGGACGTACGGATCCGCGGCACATCCGTGCGGCGGAGCGGGGTCAGGAGTACCTGTCACGCTCGACCGGCGGCGACCACCCCCCGCTCTGGCACGACAAGGACCTGTACGTCCCCCGCGCCGTGACCCGCGCCGCGGTGATCGCGTCGTCGCACCTCAGCCGGCAGGCCCGGGCGCAGGCGCGCTAGCTCCGATGAGCTCCGGCTCAGACGGTCCAAAAATCACCGCCGTCGAAGTAGAAGCCCCAGGTGATCATCATCTGGCGGCGAAGATCTTCTGCCACGCCCGGACAGGACTGCGCGAGCCGGTCCAGCGCCGGGTCACATGCCTTGCGTTCGTCGGCGATCAGTTCCCGCAGAGCGTGCTCGTCGAGCCCGAGCATCTGTGCGTTCAGGTCCGCCCATTGGCGGTCGCGGTTGAAGGTGCGAAGGTCGTTGACCAGACGCATGACCCGTTGAGTCGCGTTGGCGGCGTCGATGATCGCCGGCAGGTGCTCGCGAGTGGCTTCCGGTTCGTCGGTGCTGATCAAACGGGAGACCCCGACACAGGTGGAGCCGAAGTTCGCCGCATTACCCAGATACTCCTGCACGGTGGGTGCGGCGCCGGTCTGCCGGGCCGCGGTCTTCCAATCCCATTCCCGCGCCATCGCATCGAGCATCGCGGCCGACTCGGTGCGCCATACCGGTCCCAGATGACCGAACGCGGGCGCGTGAGCCAGGTCGTCGCGGATGCGAGCGAGCGGCCGGGCCAGGGGCGTACGCGGGTCGTCGCCGGCGATGACGTCCTTGCATTCCTCGACGATGGCCTGCACCTGGGATCGCTCTGTCGCATCACGGTCGATGGCCGCGTCGAGCGGGAAAATCCAGAACGCCAGCCGGGAGGGACTCCGCAACACGCCCGGGTCATGGCGCGGGGTGCCATAGACCATCATGTTCGCGATCTGACCCGGGGTGTCGGCGAACTCACCAGTGTCGAAGAGTTCGGGGTAGCACGCGGCAGTGCTGCGAAGGTCACGGGCACATTCCGCCGCGCGGGCGGACAGCGCATCGGACGAAAGCTCGTCAGGGAGGGACGGCGAGGGGCTCATGACGGCTCCTGTCAGGTACTCCCAGTCAAAAGGGATACCAGGGTTGGAAACTGCACATTGTTCGGAATCGGTTAATGATCACACCGCGACTGAGATGACACAACGCGGAGGCGCCCACGGCACACTCCGACCCGGCGAGCGGGGGGGCAGAGCCCGATCTCCGTGGCGGGGAAGCGGGGTTCCGCCGCCCCGCGTCCCGAAGCACCCGATCGCGGAGGACGGGAGCCAGGCCGGCGCATCCGGGCTCGGTCGGCGATGACGGCGGCGTCGCGGGCATCGATCTTGCCCTCGCCGCGGAGGTGTAGAGGCGCGGCCCAGCTGTGGCGAGCCCGCCAGCCGGTGTGATTGGCCAAGAAGACGGTCTGCGAGGTTGTTACGAATGCTGAAATGACTGCAGGTAGGGCTGGTCACTTGCGGCGTATACCGACACTCCACATCTTTGGGTGAAAAGTTGACTAATAGGCTGTCAGAACCTGACATCTGTGATTAATGTTTCTTGAGAGGCGCTTTGCGAGTGCGCTAGAGTTCCTTGATCGATACTGTATGTAACCTCGCCGCACGTAAGGTGTCCGGCAGACCAGATATGACTTGCACAGGGTGGGTATGATAATGCGCTTCCGCAAGACGGGGCTGCGGACCAAGATCACGGCTCTGCTGCTCTCCCTGGCGGCCTTGTGGGTCTTCGCTGCGTGGGTCACCCTCCGCGAGGGAGTCAACCTCCTGTGGGTCTCCCAACTCGACTCCGCCATTGCGACCCCCAGCGACCCGGTGCTCTTCGGCCTGCAAAAAGAGCGCCGGCTTTCGGTCGTGAGGCTGAGCGAGAAGACCCCCCAAACCCGCAAAGAGCTCGAAACACAGCGTAAGCAGAACGACCGCGTCATCGCCGCTTTCCAGGAGTCGGTCAACGCCGGGCTGGTCAGCTGGGCGTTGGACGATCAGGGCGAGAAGCGGCTCGCCGACCTGCTCAAGCAGCTCGAATCGGTCAAGGAGATACGCAAGGCCATCGACGCGGGCAAGCTTGACCGCGTACAGGTGATGACCGAGTACAACGACGTCATCGACCCCATCGACCGTCTCTACGGGTCGATGGCGACGCTCGACGACAAGGAGGTCGCCAAGGACGTCCGTACCCTCATCACTCTGAGCCGCGCCAGCGAGCTCCTCACCCGGGAGGACGCGCTGCTTGCCGGCGCGCTCGCCGAGGGGCGGCTGACTCCCGCCGACCAGGCACAGTTCAGCCAGGCCGTGGGCGCCTGGCGGATCGTCGCCGGACAGGCCGCATCCGAACTGCCCGATTCCGAAAGGGCCGCCTACGACAGGCTGACCAAGAGTCGGCCGTTCGTCCAGCTCCAGACCATGGAAACGCAGGTCATGGAGCATGACCCGGCCGCTCTGAACCTGCCGTTCACCGGTGACGAGTGGAAGTCGGCGACCGAACGCTTCCTGACCGACTTCAACGGCATGGTGCTCGGCGCGGGCGACCGCATGGTGGACCGGATCGTGCCCGTCGCCGTCAACGTGATCGTCCGGCTGGTCCTGGCCGGTGGTCTCGGGCTCATCGCCGTCATCGCCTCGATCATCCTGTCCATCACCACGGCCCGCGACCTGCTCGCCCAGCTGCAGAAGCTGCGCGACGCCGCGCACGAGCTGTCCGACGACCGGCTGCCCGGCGTCGTCGAGCGCATCGGCCGCGGCGAGGACGTCGACCTGGCCAAGGAGGTGCCCGCGCTGGACTTCGGCGACGACGAGATCGGCCAGGTGGGCCAGGCGTTCAACACCGTGCAGCACACCGCCGTCAGCGTCGCCGCCGAGCAGGCCGAGCTGCGCCGCAGCATCCGCGACATCCTGCTGAGCCTGGCCCGCAGGACGCAGGGCCTGGTCCACCGGCAGCTCACCGTGCTCGACGTCATGGAGCGCCGCGAGACCGACCCCGAGGAGCTGAAGGAGCTCTTCCGGCTCGACCACCTGGCCATCCGCATGCGCCGCAACGCGGAGAACCTGATCGTCCTGTCCGGCTCGGCCCCCGCCCGTACGTGGCGCCGCTCGGTCCCCATGGTCGACGTCGTCCGCGGCGCGCTGGCCGAGGTCGAGGACTACACCCGCGTCACGCTCATGCCCATGGGCGACGTCGTGCTCGTCGGCCGCGCCGTCGGTGACGTCATCCACCTGCTCGCCGAGCTGATCGAGAACGCCGTGTCGTTCTCGCCCCCTTACACGAACGTGCAGGTCAGCGGCCAGCTCGTGGCCAACGGGTACGTGATCGAGATCGAGGACCGGGGCCTGGGCATGAAGCCCGAGGACCTGGACTCCGCGAACGAGCGCATCGCGGACCCGCCCGAGTTCCGCATCACCGGCACCGCCCGGCTGGGCCTGTACGTGGTCAGCCAGCTGGCCAAGCGCCACGAGATCCAGGTGGTGCTCAAGGCGTCGCCGTACGGCGGGACGACGGTCGTGGTCCTGCTGCCGCAGGAGCTCGTACAGCTCGATCCCACGCCCGAACCGCAGGACGGCGGGCGGCGGGAGCGGCTGCCGCGCCGGACGACGGCGGTGGCCGCGGCGGCCACCGGGGCGGCCACCGCGTCGCGGCCGGTCACCGGGGAGAACGTGCGGACGCTCAAGCCCGCACGCCCGATGCCGGTCCCGGCGCCGACGCCGGTCCCCCAGCCTGCCCGCCCGATCACCGCTGTGGAGACACAACCCGAAACGCCAGCCGAACCGGAGCAGAAGTCTGTGACCGAGTTCACGTCGAACGGGCTCCCCCTCCGGGTGCCCCAGGCCAACCTGGCGCCAGCGCTGCGGGACGACACGCCCACGCAGCCCGACTTCGAGGAGGACGATGACGAGCGCTCGCCGGAGGAGATCCGCGCGATGATGGGATCTCTGCAGTCAGGCACCCGTCTTGGCCGCACCGAAGCCGCCAAGATGCTGGATGAGCAGTCTGGAGATGAGGCATGACCCCTACCTCCGGCACCGACCTGAACTGGCTGCTCGACGACCTCGTCGGCCGTGTCAAGGAGGTCGAGCACGCCATCGTGCTGTCGTCCGACGGCTTGCTGATGGCCTCCTCCGCCGCGTTGCAGCGGACCGACGGCGAGCACCTGTCCGCCGTCGCCTCCGGGCTGCAGAGCCTGGCGAAAGGCGTCTCGGACCACATTTCCGGCGGCTCCGTGCGGCAGACGGTCGTGGAGTGGAAGAACCAGTTCCTCATCGTGACCACGGCGGGCGAGCGCGCCTGCCTGGCCGTCCTGTGCGCGCAGAACGCCGACATCGGGCTGGTCGCGTACGAGATGGCGATGATGGTGGCCCGCGTCGGCCAGTACCTCACCTCGGGCGCCCGCAACGCCGAGGCCGTCGCCAGGAGCGACCGGTGAGAGGCGCGGACGAACCGACGGATGAACACTGGGTGGATCCGGAGATCATCCGGCCCTACGTGGTCACCCGTGGCCGTACGCAGCCCGTGCACGGCCGGTTCGACCTGATCTCCATGGCCCTCGCGGTGGGCCCGCCACCGGGCCCCGACGCCGGGCTCGACCCGGAGCACCTGCGCATCATCCAGCTCTGCCGCGAACCGAAGTCGGTCGCCGAGATCGCGGCATACCTCGACCTGCCGGCCGGCACGATCCGGGTGCTGCTCGGCGACCTGTTCGACCGCGAACTCGTCTCTGCCCAGGAACCACAATCCGAGGTGGACATGCACGACATGAAGATGTACAGGGCGGTGCTCGATGGTCTTCGCTCGCTCTGAGCGTCCGCGCCTGCCGACGGCGATCAAGATCCTGATCGCGGGCGGCTTCGGCGCGGGCAAGACGACGATGGTGGGGGCTGTCTCCGAGACCCGGCCGCTGCGCACCGAGGAGGTCCTGACCGACCGCGGGATAGGCGTGGACGACATCTCCTCGGTGGAGGCCAAGCGCACGACCACCGTGGCGATGGACTTCGGCCGGATCACGCTGGGCAACGACTACGTCCTGTACCTGTTCGGCACACCCGGCCAGGAGCGTTTCTGGTTCGTGTGGGACGAGCTGGCGGAGGGGTCGCTGGGGGCCGTCATCCTGGCGGACACGCGGCGCCTGGCCGACTGCTTCCCGTCGGTCGACTATTTCGAGCGGCGCGGGACGCCGTTCGTGGTGGCCGTCAACTGCTTCGAGGGATCGACGTCGTTCGAGCTGGACGAGGTACGGCTGGCGCTCCAGCTCAACCCTTCCGTCCCCATCATCATGTGCGACGCCCGCAAGAAGGACTCGAGCCGCGAGGTCCTGATCGCCCTGGTCAAACACTCGGCCCGGCTCCGCGCCGAACCGGTCGGCAGCTAGCCCCCGGGAGGCGCCCGTTCATCAGGGGCGCCTCCCGGGGTTTTCAGCGGAAACGGTCCGTCGCGGCGACCACCTCCGCCACCATGTCCCTCCCGCCGTGTCCCTCGCCGCAGACCACGAGCTCGCTGCCCGGCCAGCTCTTGTGGAGCTCCCAAGCGGTCTCGAGCGGCCCGCTCACGTCGAGCCTGCCGTGGACCAGCACCCCCGGGATCCCCTTCAGCAGGTGAGCCTGCTCCACCAGGTCGCCCTTCTCCGGCAGGAAGCAGTCATTGCCCCAGTAGTGGGTCACCAGCCGCGCGAACGTCATCCGGAAGACGGGATCCTGGAAGCGCGGGTTCGGCTGGTACTGCGGGTCGAGGCTCACGTGGGTGTCCTCCCAGTCGCACCAGTCGCGGGCGGCCTTCTCGCAGGTGCTCGGGTCGGCCAGGAGCCTGGCGTAGGCCGCGGCCAGGTTCCCGTCACGGTCCTGCTCCGGCACTGCGTCGCGGAAGCGCTCCCACTCCTGGGGGAAGACCCGTCCCACGTCCCGGGTGATCCACTCGATCTCCTTGCGGCGGCTCGCGGTGACCGCCATCAGGATCACCTCGCTCACCCGTTCCGGGTGCCGCTGCGCGTAGGCCAGGCTCAGGGTCGAGCCCCACGAGGCCCCGACCAGCTGCCACTTCTCGATGCCCAGGCGCGCCCGCAGGAGCTCCATGTCGGCGATGAGGTGGTGGGTGGTGTTGACCGACAGGTCGGTCTCCGGCAGCCCGGCGTTCGGCGTGCTGCGCCCGCACCCCCGCTGGTGGAACAGGACGATCCGGTACGCCTCGGGGTCGTGGAAGCGCCGCCAGTTGGCCGAGAACTCGCCCCCGGGACCGCCGTGCACGATCAACGCCGGCTTGCCCGCCGGGTTGCCGCTCACCTCCCAGTAGACCTGGTTGCGGTCGCCCACGTCGAGCATGCCCTGGTCGTACGCTTCGATCGGAGAATACATAGGCGCCAAGGTAACGCCCGCCGGGCTTGGGGACGGCGCCGTGACCGTCCTCAAGGCGCTTCGTAGCGCAGGTTGAGCACGCCGGTCTCGAACGTCTCGGACGTGACCAGCTTCAGCGCGTGGGTCGGGCCGTCCTCGAACAGCCGCTGCCCATGGCCGACGGCGATCGGGTGGACGAGCAGGTTGAGCTCGTCGAGCAGCCCGTTGGCCAGCAGCCACCGCACGGTCGTCGCGGAGCCGGACATCTGGATGTCGCCGTCGACCTGCTCCTTGAGCTCGCGCAACCTGGCGGCGACGTCACCGTTGACGACGGTGGTGTTCTCCCAGTCCGCCTTCTCCAGGGTGCTTGACACGACGTACTTGGGAAGGGCGGTGAAGGTCGCGGCGATCTCCTTGTCGCTCTCCGCCGACGTCCAGTACGCGGACCACTCGTCGTACAGCTTGCGGCCCATCAGCATCGCCGCCGCGCTCTGCATGCCCGCCTCGACGACGGCGCCCATCTCGTCGTTCCAGTACGGGAAGTGCCACTGGTCGGGCGACTCGACCACGCCGTCGAGGGAGATGAAGAAGCTCGAAATGATCTTAGCCATGGTTCCGTTCCTTGCGTCTTGGAGGAGTTCGCCCCGTTCGGCGTGCTCAGAGCATAGGCAGCGAGGAACGCGCGCATCTTGTACAGAAGCGACAGCGCCTCCGCCGGATCCCCACTGGCACCATGGATCCCGTGACCATCGAACTTGTGGAGCACTACACGAAGGCGACCTCCGAGAGCACACGCCTCACGAGATCGCCGCACGGCATGTTGGAGTACCGGCGTACCCAAGAGCTGCTGAGACGCACGTTGACGCGGCCGCCGGCGCGCATCCTCGACGTCGGCGGCGGCACGGGGATATACGCGCAGTGGCTGGCCGCGGACGGCTACGACGTGCACCTGGTCGATCCGGTGCCCGCTCACGTCGAAGCCGCGGCGGCCCTGCCCGGCGTCACCGCGGAGCTGGGCGACGCCCGTGAGCTCCGTGCCCCGGATCAGAGCGCGGACGTCGTCCTGCTGTTCGGCCCGCTCTACCACTTGACCGAAGCGGCCGACCGCTCCCAGGCGCTCGCCGAAGCCCGGCGGGTGCTGCGTCCGGGAGGCCTCGTGGTGGCCGCCGCCATCAGCCGCTACCTGTCGCTCCTGGAGACCGGCACGACAGGACGGCTCACCACGGAGATGGCGCCCGCGGTGCGGCATGTCATCGCCACCGGGGACTACGACGGGCACGTGGGCTTCATGCCCACCCATTTCCACACCGCGGACGAGCTGAGAGCCGAACTGGAGAGCACGGGGCTGAAGGACGTGCACGTGTACGGAGTCGAAGGGCCTGCCTGGCCTGCTCTGGACGTCGCCGGGGAACACGGATTCGATCAGCTTGTGGACGCGGCGCTCCAGTGCGCCCGTGTCGCCGAGCAGGACCCTCTGATGATCAACGTCAGTGCCCACCTTCTCGCCGTGGCCGCCGTACCGCCGCGCTGATCAGCCCAAGGGTCTCTTCCGGGCCGTCAGCACTTCGAGGCGCACCGGTTCCAGGAACCGGCCGGTCGGGTCGGCGGCGAGCAGAGCCTCGGCGATCGCCCGCTCGAAGGCGGGCCGCCGATCGCCGAGCAGCCGCCGCAGCGGCAGCGACGTCGAATACAGGTAGCCGATGATCCGTTCCGCCGTCCACGACCGCTCGAATTCATGGACCTCCCGGGCGACGTGGGGAAACGGCGAATCAGCCAGCACCGCCCCATGCGGCCTGGCCGGGGTCCCGGCACCTGTCTCGGGGAGCGGGCCCAGGAACCGGTGCTGCACCTCTTCGATGGCGTGCTGCCAGGCGGTGATCGGCCGCGCCAGGCAACCGTCATTGGCGATCACCACACCGCCGTCGTCCTCCACCATGCCGGCCAGCGCCTCCAGCACCCGTTCCCGCTCCATCCAGTGGAACGAGCGCCCCATGGTCACCAGCCGGAACCGTCCCAGCCCACCCGGCAGGTCCGCCGACCCGAAAGCGCGGATCAGATCGTCGAAGAACACTCTCGGATAACCCGGACGAAACCGTGCATAGAACCGACCCGTCCCAGCGAACAGCCCCTGCGGGATCATCCGAAGTTGTTGGTCTGTTCGTTGTGGTCACCGATCTGCACGCCCTTCCCCTCCTGGATGTGCACCACGGCCCCGGAGCCGGGCGACGTCCGCGCCTCGCGCTCACCGTTCCCGGGCGCCTGCCGCTGCCGGATCCAGCCGGTGACGGCGAGCGTGAGGGCGGCCAGCTCGCAGAACGCGGCGATCACCCCGGCCGGCCCCGCCGCCTTGTCCATCCCGGCCACCGCGACGTACGCGCCCAGCCCCGCCGCGACGACCGCCCCGGCCGCCACGGCGGTCCACATCAGCACCCGCCACTTCATATCTCGCATCATTCGCCCGGACCATGATCGATGCCTATACGGGGCTGGTTGTTAAGACCTTTCCGATACGTGGTGGCCAGGGTTATCGCCTTGACGGCGGGCGGCGCGCGAGAGAAATGTGGAGCAAGCCAGGGGGGCGAGTCGGCGTGGGCGCGTACAGGGGACATTCCAGGAGACCGGCGGCACGCTCGGAGGAGCGGGCCCAGCCGGCGGCTCAGTCGCTGTCCGCGCAGGCCCGGCCGGACCCGGCGCCGCTCGGCGTGTCGGCGCACGAGCAGGCGGCACGACGCCTCGAGGAGCGGCGCAAGCAGATCGCCGCGGAGCTCGACCGGCTCACGGCGGCCGTGCGCGGGCTGGAGGAGCGCGCGCCGTCGCCGAGCCGGTCCGCTCGGGCGCGGAAGCTCCTGACCGAGATCAAGAGCCTGGAGGCGGAGCTGCGGCGGCAGCCCGCGCGGCACCCGTTGGCGGCCGTCCTCCTGCAGGAGGACACGCCTTCGGCGAAGGCGTCGCGCCTGAGAAGACGGGTGGAGACGGTCATCGCCCAGGTGCCGGGCTCTCGGCCGGAGCGTGAGCGGCAGCCGGTACGAGGCGAGACCACGCTACCGAAGGGCGCCGAGTCGCCGGCCTCGGTGGAGACCGAGCCGCCGAAGGGCGCCGCGTCGCAGGCCGCGGCGGAGACCGTGCTGACCGTCGGGCGGCAGTCCGCGGACGGCGTCACCGTCAAGGAGACCTTGCTGGGCGAGCGGACCCGCAGGGTGGACATCAGCGGCTCCTGCGGCGTGGTGGTCGGTTCGGGCAACCGGCAGCACAACCACTTCCACTACCAGCTCGCCGACCGCCCGATCTCCCTGGCGGAGGTCCTCACCGCGACACCCGCCCACGAACGCGCCCTGGCCAACCTCGTCGAGAACCCCTCCAGCGCCCGCGCCAACCGCGCCATGCGCTCCCTCCTCGGCAAGGAGGCGGCCAGGGTCATGGCCCGCGACGACGCCGTCACCGCGAGGTCGGTGCCGAAGCGCGTCCGCCTGTCGGGCGTCCTCGGCCCCGGCGGCGAGATCGTGGTACGCGGCTCCGCGGGCGTCGTGGTCGGCCGGGGCAACGTCCAGAACAACCACTTCCACTACCGCCTCGAACGGCCCGACGCGCTGCTCGCACGAGCCCTGGCCGAGAACGAGGGCGCCATGCGGGCGATCGGCCAGATGTATCGAGACCCGGCGGGCCGGATGACCGACCGGGACCTGGGCGCGATGTTGACGCGGCTCGTCACGGCGAAGAGGCCGGCGGCCGACGTCGTCCAGGGCCACGGCGGCCGGACCGAGCGCGTACCGGACGGCCGCGGCGTCATGATCGGCTCGGACAACGTCCGGATCGACGAGGTCCACTCCCCCGGCCGTTCCGGATGGCGCGTGATCCTCAGGAGCGCGGCCGATCAGAACGTCCCGGCCAAGGCCGTCACCAGGCCGTCGGTCGACAGCGAATCCGGGCAAAGGCGCCACTCGTCCTCGTCCCGCAACCTGAGCAGGGACAGGTGGTAGCCGTCGCGTAACACGCCGACCGCGAGCTGCGCCCGGCGTACGCCGAAGCTCTTGCCGCGCCGCCGCCTGCCGAGGCGGGTCACGACGGTCACCTCGGTCACCAGCACGCATCCGTGCACGTCGTCCGGCCAGGTCACCTTGGCCAGCTCCGTCCCGAGATCGCCCGGGCCGAGCGGGGTGAGGGGGATGGCCAGAAGGGCGTCCGGCGGCACCTCCGCCAGCGGGTCCAGGGGGTAGGCGACCCCGAGATAGGTGTCGCGGTCGGTCAGGGCGTACATGCGGTGCGCCCCGTCCCATCCCTCACCGGCGGCGTCGCGCCCGGCCGCGATCACCGCGGCCGTCAACGCGTCGCGACCAGCCACGAAGGCATCATCCCCCTCGAAGGGCGAGAGGGAAAGCGCGGCCCGTTTCGAGCACTACGCCCGCCGCCTACCGGCGCTCCTTCGGCCGCCGTGATCACCATGAGGGGCCGGTGGGCAGCCCCTGACGACGTCCGATCCGCGCGATGGAGGAGCGGGCTCGGCGGGTCAGCGCAGGGTGGCGGTGAAGGTGCGGCCGTGGGAGTGGCGGGTCGTCGCCTGGACGAGGGTGCCGCCCGGCACGCGCCGTACCGTCACACCCTCGTCGGCCGCCTCCAGCCTGAGGGGCGCGCCGGTCAGGACGACGTTGACGCGGTCGCGTTTCATCGTGGGGTCCGACAGGGCGACGACCGTGCGCTCGCCAGACTTGACGATGACCGAGGCGGGGCCGTCGACGATCAGGTGTCCGGCGTGGCGGGGGCCGTCGGAGAAGACGTTGGCGGCGACGATCCCGAGCGCCTTGTGCCTGACGGCCTGCACGTGCCGGTCGTTGGCCAGGACGGTCAGCGGGCCGTCCGCGTAGCGGCGCAGGCGGGCCTCGGTCGCGTTCGGGACCAGGGCGTAGGCGAGTGCGGGGACGTCGCCGGTGGCGGGGTGGGCGATCGAGGCGGTGAAGACGTTCTTGGTCACGCCGGTGTCGGGGTTGGACGTGCGCACGACTCGGCGGCTGCGGGTCACCGTCTCCAGCCCGGCCGCGACGGTCTGGCGGGTGAGGAAGGCGTACCCGATCGCGGTGGCGCGGGTGCCGTTGGCGTAGCGCAGCCAGCGCGGCGGCGTGGTGTCGCCCGGCTGCCAGGCCCGGCCGCCCCAGCTCTCGCCGGTGAGCGCGACCGCGTCGCCCGGGGCGGCGATGCGGCTGTCCACGGTGGTCACCGCGGCCCGGCCGCCCTCACCGGAGACGCCCGCGGCCAGCACCACGATCTCGTCGTCGAGCATGAACCAGGACTTGGTCGCGCGGGCGTTGCGGTAGGCGACGAAGTCGTCGGGCAGGATGCCCGCCTGTTTGGCGGTGTAGGCGGCGTCGTCGGACTGGACCATCCCGGCCGCGCCGTACGCGCCGAGCGTCGCGCCGCCGGAGAAGACGTTCCCGGCCTTGGGGAAGTACACGTAGGTGTTCTGGGACTCCGAGGAGGAGGTGAAGTTCAGCGGGTGGCCCGGGTTCTCGTACCAGAGCCGGCCGTACAGCTCGGGCACCGTGCGCCGCTCCTCCACCGGCGCGGTGATCCCGGCCAGCCGGTACGGCGAGACGGCCGTGTAGTAGTCGACGCCGAACACCTCGCGCTGGTCCTCCCCCGCGAGGTAGAGGTAGTACGCGCCGTCACCCTGGAACCAGGGCATGAGGTTCTCGCCGCTCATGTACTCGTATTTGCTGATCCGCTCGGAGCTGCGCGCCAGGGCGAAGGCGTAGCCGGGCCGTCGGTGGACGGTCCTGTCCATGGAGTTGAACGCCACGCAGCGCGCGGACGGATTGAGGTCGGCGGCCGGGATGGCGGAGTCGGCGCGGATGGCCGCGTACCGGGCGACGCTGACCGGGGAGACGAAGGCGGCCGTGTCGGCGGCCGGCAGGAACCTGACGTACTTCTTCAGCGCGAGGGCCTCGGCGCCCTCGACGTGGTCGGCCAGGTCGGCGACGGCCTCCACGACCACCCCGACGTCGGCGTAGCCGGTGGTGGTGCGCGAGGCCGCCCGCCCCTTGACGATCTCCATCATCCAGCCTTCGAAGATCAGCGGGGCGAAGCCGTCGGCGACCCAGCGGTACACCACGCCGGCCAGGTCCTCGGAGGTGCCGCCGCTCGTGGCGCCCTCCAGGGTCTTGAGGGTCTGGACGACGCGGGTGAGCAGGGCTTTCCCGTAGGAGCCGGTGTAGGCGACCGAGTGGTGCTGGATGAAGGAGCCGTCGCGGTAGTAGCCGTCGGTGTTGCCGTGCTGGAGGTTGTAGGGGTCGATCGTGGCGAAGACGGTGGCCTGGTCGGAGATGGCCTTGCCGACGCGGGCGTCGTCGCCGGTGAGCGCGCCCTGCACGATCCGGTTGGCGGTGATGTCGGCCAGGTTCGCCCCGGTGTGGAAGCGCGAGTCGAGGTCGACGTCGCCGTTCTTGCCGTTGCGCAGGTAGGCGTCCATCGAGGCGATGTACGTCGCCGTCAGGTCGGGCCGGTCCTCCCGTACGCGGTCGGCCAGCAGGGCCAGGGTCCTGCTCACGTGGGTGGAGATGCCGATCTCCCAGTTGTGCCAGTTGCCGTAGTAGCCCGCCGACTGGTCGCCGTAGTAGCGCTCGTGCAACCACTGCAGACCGTCGAGGACCCGCCGCTGGACGGCGGTGTCACCGTCGAGCTGCCCGGCCGGCGTGCGGGTCGCGAGCGCGATCTCGAACAGGTACTGGTACGCCAGCCGCAGGTTGGCGTCGTCGGTGCCGAGCCTCAGTCCGGAGAACAGCTCCCCGGTGCCCGCCTGGTCCATGGCGGTCAGCCGCTGCCGGGCGGTCGCGGTGATCGACGCGAGCTTGCCGGCGACCTCGGGCCGGGCGTTGACGTCCGGGGTGCCCGCGAAGATCGCCACGGTGTTGGCGAGCAGCCGCGCGTGGTCGATCCCCGCGGCGGCGCGTACGGGGCCGGCCGCGGCGAGCAGGCCGGCGGCGGGGAGCAGGGAGAGAACCTGGCGGCGGGACATGTGCGGCACGGCGAGCTCCAGGCCGTTGGGGGGATATGCCGGGCTCACCATACATGATCCCTTTCGCCGGGCCAGGAGGCGAAATCCATGCTCCCAGCCCGGCGGCACGTCAGGGCTGAGCGACACCGAGGTTGACCGGCAGCGACAGCGGGCCGATCGTGAAGAACGACGGGGAGTACGGGATGTCGTCGGGGTCGATCGCGAGGCTGAGCCCCGGCAGCCGCCGGTACAGCGTGGCGAGCGCCAGCCGGCTCTCCAGCCGGGCCAGGGGCGCCCCGATGCAGTAGCGCGGGCCGTGGCCGAAGCCGAGGTTCCCGGTCTGCTCGCGGGTGATGTCGAACGCGTTCGCGCTCTCCCCGTACTCCACCGGATCGACGCCGCTCGCCTGGTAGACCACGCCCACGGCCTGGCCCTTGGGGATGTGCACCCCGGCGACGGTCACGTCCTCCGCCGTGAAACGGAAGCTGGTCATCATCACCGAGTGGCGGTAGCGCACGGTCTCCTCGACCACGTCGGCCCACCGCTCCCCCGCCTTGGCCAGCGCGAGCTGATCGGGATTCCGGGCCAGCGCCACGATGGCGTACCCGAGCAGGTGGACGGTGGTCTCGTGGCCGGCGACGAGCATGATCCACAGTACGCCGACCAGTTCGTCGGTGGTGAGCTTGTCGCCCTCGTCGCGCGCCTGGACCAGGCCGGAGGTGAGGTCGTCGCCCGGCTCCCGCTGCTTGCGCTCCACCAGTTCGTGCAGGAAGGCCTGGAGGTCGTTCTGCGTCGCGAACGCCACCTCCGGCGGGGTGGTGTGGGCGAGCAGCGTGGAGGTCCAGTTCCGCAGGCGGAGCCGGTCCTCGGCGGGGATGCCGAACAACTCGCAGATCACCCACATCGGCAGCGCCTCGGTGAAGGCGGGCACCAGGTCGACGCCGTCGCCGGCGGCCACCACCTCGTCGAGCAGCTCATCGATGATCTGCTGGATCCGCGGCTCCAGGGCCTGCACCCGGGACGGCGTGAACGCGCTGCTGATCAGACCGCGCAGGCGCCTGTGGTCGTCGCCGTCCATGGTGGACAGGTGACCGCCCTGGATGATGGCGCGCAGCGGCCAGTCCTCGGGGATCGATCCGTCGTGCAGGGCGGGCCAGTGCCGGGGATCCCTGAGGAAGGTCCTGTTGTCGCCGGCGAGGATCTCCCGTACGGCCTTGTGGGTCAGGGCCAGGTAGGCGGGCACACCCCCCGGGAACTCCACCTCGACCACGGGAGCGATCTCCCGGAACCGGATGCAGGTGTCGAGCGGGTTCTCGTCCACGGCGGGGAACGAGGGGAGGTTCGTTGTCATTTGCCGCCCTTAGGGAGTAAGTCGGTAAGTGACCAGCCGTCCCATCAAATATCCGCAGTGATCAAGAAACAACAGGGGCCGGTGTTCAGTGACGTGATGGTTACCTTGCGTTCGACCGTGCTGGTCGGGGGTTCAGACCGACGGGTTCTCGGCCGCCCGGCGGGCGCGGGTGGCGCGGGTGAGGGGATGGTCAGCGCCTGAGGCCCGCTCGCGGACCGGGAGCAGGACGGCGGCGGACGGGTCTCCCGCGCGGCCGGTGAAGTCGGCGTGCGGCTCCCTGGCCAGCAGGGTCTCGTTGGGATGCTCTCTGCCCCAGGCGCGTTCGAAGAGCGGGATCAGGTCCGCGAGGCGGTCGCGCGCCTCCCGTGGATCACCCGCCTCGCCGATCCAGTTGGTGAGGTCCCGGGAGGCGGCCAGGGTCTCGGGAGGGCCGTTGCCGCTGCCCGCCTCGCCGAACGTCACGGCCGTTCTGGCGGACGCCTTCGGCCTGACGGGCGATCCCGTGGAGCACGGTTATCGAAAGGTCGATGACCACTCCTACGAAATCGAAGAAGGGCTCGGCTTCTTTCGTCTCAGTTTTCCCGACGACCTCGACCGGCGTACTTTCGAGGCCGTCGACCCGGTCGACGGGCAGGTGAAGAGCCGCATCGGCGCGATCCGGCTCGGGGACGGCCCGGTGATCACGCCGGAGGTCCTGGAGATGATGGCCGCGGTCCCCACCGACGCCCGTACCAAATTTCTCCGCCCCGGAGGCGGCTGAGGTCAGGCGGGCGGGGTCAGTCCGAGGGACGTGATCAGGGCGATCATCTCGTCGCGGTAGATCGCGGCCGGATCGCGCGTGAGCGTGCGCAGGTGGCCGTAGATCTCCAGCGCGACCAGGCCGTGCATGCGGCCCCACACCCGTAGCGTGAGCGCCACCGCGTCCGGCGGCAGGTCCGGGAACGTGGCCTGGATGTCCGCCGCCAGGCCGGGGTCGAAGTCGGACCAGGTGTAGGAGCCCGGGCCCGGCCCGGTCCAGGCCGCCGCGACCAGGCCCGTGAGCCCCCGGCATGCCCGGTGCTCGGCCTCGTTCGCCGGGCCGTCCTCCGGGGGCTGGTAGCCGGGGACCGGGTCGCCGTAGATGAGACGGAAGCCCTGCGGGTTGGCCAGGGCCCACTCGCGTACGGTCTGCGCCCAGGCCAGGACGCGGCCGCCCGGGTCGGCGGCGGGAACGGCGTCGCGGGCGGACTCCGCCCTGTCCACCAGGGCCGTGTAGAGGTCGGCGATGAGCGTGGTGACCAGGTCGTCGCGGGTGGCGAAGTAGCTGTAGATCGCGCCGGCCGTCATGCCCATGTCGCGGGCGATGGCGCGCAGCGAGATGGCGTCGGGGCCGCCGGCCGCCATGAGCTTGAGCGCGATCTCCTTGATCTCCGCCGTGGTCTCCGCGCGCAGCCGCTCGCGCCTGGTCATCGTCGTCTGATCACCCACGCTTGACAGTCTACAGCGTTGGGCTACTGTTCCCCGTGTATGAATTGAACGGCGTGTAGAAAGTTCGCGCCGTGTAAAGAGAGGGGATTCCCGAGTGACGCTTGCCACCTCTCGTGCGCCGACCGGCGTGGGCGGTTCCGGGCCCAGGCTGGCGCTCCTGGCGTTCACCCAGCTCATCGTGGCTCTCGACTACAACATCGTTTACGTGGCGCTGCCCGACATCGGGACGGCGCTGGGCTTCAGCGCGCGATCCGTGCAGTGGGTGGTGAGCGCGTACGCCATCGGGCTCGGCGGGCTGCTGCTGCTCGGCGGCCGGGCCGTGGACAAGCTCGGCGCCCGTCGCACGTTCATGCTCGGACTGGCGCTGTACGGCGTGGCCTCCCTGGCCGGCGGGCTGGCCCCCGGCTCCGGCGTGCTGATCGCCGCCCGCGCCGTCCAGGGCGTCGGCGGGGCGCTGCTCACCCCGGCCACGCTCGCGCTGATCTACCGGGGGTTCGAGGAGGGGCCCGCGCGCAACCGGGCGCTGGGCGCCTGGGGCATGGCCGGCAGCGCCGGACTGGCCGCCGGGTCGCTGCTGGGCGGCGTGCTCACCAGCGCCCTGGGCTGGGAGTGGGTGTTCTTCGTGAACGTCCCCCTGGCCGTCGGCGCCGTCCTCGCCACGCCCCGGCTGCTTCCCTCCGACGGCCGTCCCGCGTCCGGACTGCGCGGGTTCGACGTGCCGGGCGCGCTGCTGGCGACGGCGGGGTCGACGCTGGTGGTGTTCGGTCTGGCGAGCGGGCCGGAGGCCGGATGGGGGTCGGTGCGCGGCGCCGGGTCGCTGGTCGCGGGCCTGGCGCTGCTGGGGCTGCTGGTCCTGGTCGAGGCGCGTGGCCGGGATCCGCTGATCCCGCTGCGGCTGGTCCGGCGGCGCGGCCCGGCCACCACGATGGTGGTGATCGCCGTGTTCCAGGGCACGCTGGGCGGCGCCTACTACGTGCTCACCACGTACCTGCAGCCGGTCCTCGGCTACAGCGCCCTGGAGGCGGGGCTGACGTTCCTGCCGCTCACCCTCGTCTGCATGGCCGCCGCGCTGAAGGCCGCCCCGGTGATGCTCGGCAGGTGGGGGATCCGTACGACGCTCAGCGCCGGGATGCTCGGCGCCGCAGCCGGGATCGCCCTGCTGACCGCGGGCATGCCCGCGGGCGGCGGCTTCTGGACGCTGATGCCGGGCAGCCTCGTCTGGGGATTCTTCGGCGGCGTGGCCTTCGTCGCCCTGTTCGCGGCGGCCGGCGCCGGGGTGGCTCCGGAGGCGCAGGGCGTCGCGTCGGGCCTGGCCAGCACGGCCAAGGAGGTCGGCGGCGCGATGGGGCTGGCCGCCTTCGTCGCCGTCGCCACCGCCTCCTCCTCCGACCTGCTGGGCGGGCTGCACGCGGCCGGTTGGGCCGCCGCGGCCGCCACCGCCCTGGGCGGCCTCGCCGCCCTGGCACTCGAACCGAACCGAACCACGGAAGGAATCACGTCATGATCGACGACCTCATCGGCAGGTACCTGGACGTCTGGAACGAGCGCGACGCCGCCGCCCGGGACCTCCTGATCAAGACCGTGCTCACCGACGACTCCGTCTACTCCGACCCCGACTACGCCGGGCTGCGCGGGCACGCGGAGCTGTCCGAGGCGATCGGCCGGGCCCAGGAGAACTTCGGCGACCTGGTGTTCACCCTCGGCACGCTGATCGGCGCCCATCACGACACGGCACTGTTCACCTGGCGGCTCGGCGCGCCGGGCTCGGACACGCCGGTGGCCACCGGCTACGACGTCGTGGAGTTCGCGGGCGACCGCATCAGCCGCGTGGTCGGTTTCTTCGAATGAGGCTCCTTGTCAGGCTGGATTGACAGCGGCGCGCCTGTCAGTCTAGCTTGACAAGCATGCGAACTCTCACACCTGCGGGCCCCGCCCCCATCGCGGGGCCCGGCGACCCGACGCCCAGCCGGCTGCTGCTGTGCGGGGTGGTCGCCGGGCCGCTGTTCGTCGTCGCGTTCCTCGTCGAGGGCGCCCTCCGCGCCCACTACGACCCACTGCGCCACCCGGTCAGCTCGCTCGCGCTCGGGCCGGGCGGCTGGGTGCAGGCGGTCAACTTCGTCGTGGCCGGCCTCTTGACGCTGGCCTTCGCCGCCGGGCTGCGGCGGGCGCTCCACAGGCTCTGGGGCCCGGTCCTGGTGGGAGTCTGGGGCGCCGGTCTGATCGGCGCCGGGGTGTTCACCACCGACCCGGTGAGCGGCTACCCGCAGGGCACCCCCGACCTGCTGACCGAGTTCGGCAGCACGCACGCGGCGCTGCACGACTACCTCTCGCTGGCGGGATTCGCAGCGCTGATCGCGGCCTGCCTGGTCTTCGCGGTCGGGTTCGCGCGGGACCGGAAGCTCGGATGGGCGGCGTACTCGGCCGCCAGCGGGGCCGGGTTCACGGTCGCGATGGCGCTGGCCACGATCGCCTTCAGCCAGAACCCGGCGCTGGTCGCCCACGGCGGGCTCTTCCAGCGCGTGGCGGTCACCATTGGCTGGGCCTGGCTGACCCTGCTGGCGCTCCGGCTGCTCAGGCGGCGACCCGCCGGGCCGCGAACACCAGCAGGACGACCGCGGCGACCGTCATGATCACGTTGCTGGTCAGGTCGGCCGCCGGGCTCGCGGGCACGATCACCTTCCACGGGAACGAGTGCCACGCATACGTGAGCATGGCCCCCGCCGCGAGCGCCAGCCGGTGCGCGTCCGACCAGCCGGACCGGCGCGACCAGCGCCTCACCAGGACGCCGACCCCGGCGAACAACATCAGATAGAGCAGCACGCTCAACCACGCCGGGACCGGCAGCCCGGCCAGCCAGGGCGACAGGCCGGTGGGATCGCACGCGTAGAGGAGCACGAAGAACGCGCCGGCCACCAGGGCGAACGCGAACACCGCCCACGGGCCGGGCACCGTACCCTCGACCGTGGGGACGCTGCGGCGCAGGCGCAGGCCGAGCACGACGAGCGCGACGACCAGCGCGCCGGCGCCGGCGTACTGGAGCGGCGAGGCGAACCAGCCGCCGTAGATGCCCGTGCCGACGGCGCCCAGCACGAAGAAGACCGCGAAGACCACCGACACGACCCGGAGGCCGACCTTTCCCAGCCACGGCGTGGTGCGGCGCGATCCGGCGAGCGTCTCCACGACCGCGATCGGGACGCTGATGCTCCAGATCGTGTGCACGCCGACCATGAACAGCAGCCAGGGCACCCCGGTCCCCAGCGCGGGAACGTAGCCGTAGTCGAGGATGCGCACGCCGTACCAGTTCTGGTTCCACAACGTCTGGGTGAAGAACGCCTCCTCGAACATCCCGTACGCCAGCGCCCACGCCAGGATCGTCGGCCGGCCACGCCCGGTCCGCCGGGCGACCTCGCGGATGACCAGCGCGCCGGCGCCGTACAGGAAGGTCGTGGAGATCAGCGTCACGACATCGGTGAGCGCGATGTTCCCCATCAGGAACTCGGCGGTCAGGGGCGCCACGAACCACAGCCCGATCGCGGGCGCCACGCGAGCGAGTAAGGGCATCTGGTGAGTCGTTGTCACGAACCCCAGATAACACCACTTCGAGTAAAGTTACAATTGATGTAAAGATGTTCGTGATGTAACCACCCATCAGGCGCACGTGCTTGACGACGGCCGTGGCCCGGCGGATCTTTGCAGGTAGGAGGTCGCCCATGACCGAGAACGAGCTGCTGTCCGAGCGGGTGGCCGGCGGGATCCTGCCGCGGGTGCTGACCACCTTCGACATGGTGGCGATCTTCGTCTCGATCGTCCTGTTCATCACGAACGCCGCCGTCATCCAGTCCGCGGGCCCGGCCGCGTTCGGGTGGTGGATCATCGCGTTCGCGCTGTTCCTCGTCCCGTGCGCGATCGTCACGGGCCAGCTCGGCGCCATGTTCCCCGGCGAGGGCTCCATCTACCTCTGGACGACCAAGGCGTTCGGGCCGTTCTGGGGGTTCTTCGCCGGGTTCTGCGCCTGGTGGCCGGGCGTGCTGGTGATGGTGGCGACCGGGACGCTGACGATCTCATTCCTCGGCTACGTCTTCCCCGCGCTCGGCGAGCTGTCCGTGGCGGCACAGGGCGGGCTGATCGTGGTGATCCTGCTGCTCGCGGCCGTGCTGGCGGTCCTGCGCTTCCGGCTGACGCAGAACGTGGTGAACGTCGTCTTCCTGGCGTACGGGCTGGCGATCCTGCTGATGTTCGCGGCCGGGATCGCGCACCTGGCCCAGGGGCACGCGGCGGCCACGAACCCGTGGGACTTCGCGGCCTGGAGCCCGTCGGCCGAACACGGCCTCAACTTCGCGAGCTGGAGCTTCTTCGGCCTGGCCGTGCTGGCGCTGCTGGGCGTCGAGGTGCCGCTGAACATGGGGGTGGAGATCAGGCAGGAGCGGGCCGTGACCCGGTACCTGCTGTGGGGGTCGCTGGCCGTCATGGTCGCCTACCTGGTCGCCACCTGGGGCGTGATGGTGTCGGTGCCCGCCGGGGAGGCGGCGGACATCACCGCCGTGGCCGAGGCCGTGGGGATCGGGCTGGGCGACTGGGCGGGCAAGCTGGTCGCGCTCGTGCTGGCGGCCATGTTCTTCATCATCACCGTCGTCTACAACTACTCCTTCGCCCGGCTGATCTTCGTGTCCGGGCTGGACCGGCGGCTGCCGAAGGCGGCCAGCCACGTCAACGCGCAGAAGGTGCCGGACGTGGCGGTCTGGATCCAGACCGTGCTGGCCGGGGTCTTCACGGTGGCGGCGTTCGTGGTGGTGCCCTTCGCCTCGGCGAACACCGCCACTGGGCCCGCCGACGCGCAGACCGAGGTCTACAACGTCCTGCAGGCCGCGGTCACCGTGATCTGGTGCCTGTCGATCGTGGTGCTGTTCGTGGACGTGCTGATCATCCTGCGGCGCTACCGCGAGCAGTTCGAGGCCCGGCGGCTGGCCTCGCCCGCGGTGTTCTGGGTGGCCTCCGTCGTGGGGGCGCTGGCCTCGCTCGTGGGCGTGGTGGCCACGCTCTCCGGGTCGTGGACGCCGCTGATCTCCAACGACGCGGGCAAGGTCACGCTGTTCGGCGCCGAGATCGCGTACGGGATGTGGTTCTGGCTGGTCGGCGGGATCGCGCTGGCGTCGCTGCTGGTGGGCGCCCTGCTGTACCTGGTCGGGCGCCGGGCGCCCGCCTGAGGCCGGGCGGCACGGCGAAGGGCCCGGCCTCGCGGGAGGCCGGGCCCTCGGGTGCAGGCGCCTTCGGAGGGGAGGGGTGAGGCGCCTTCAGGGGGAACGTCAGTGCTCGGTCGCCTTCTCCGCGCCGACGCCGGTGAGGGAGCGGACCTCCATCTCGGCGTACTTCGCCGCGTTGTACTCCTTGCTGAGGATCGTGCCGAGCCACCCGCACAGGAACCCGATCGGGATCGACAGGATGCCGGGGTTGCTCAGCGGGAACCAGTGGAAGTCCACGCCGACGATCAGCGCGGTCGGCTTGACGCCGGCCGGGGGCGCCGGCGCTGAGACCACCGGCGAGAAGATGACCAGGATCAGGGCCGAGATCAGGCCGCCGTAGATGGCCGAGACCGCGCCCGTCGTGTTGAACCGCTTCCAGAACAGGCTGTAGAGGATCGCGGGCAGGTTGGCCGAGGCCGCGACGGCGAAGGCCAGGGCGACCAGGAAGGCCACGTTCTGGCCCTGGGCCAGGATGCCCAGGCCGATCGCGACGGCACCGATGACCAGGGCGGCGACGCGCGCCACCACGACCTCCTGGCGCTCGCTGGCCTGGCCGCGCTTGAAGACGTGCGCGTACAGGTCGTGCGAGAAGCTGGAGGAGGAGGCCAGCGTGAGGCCCGCCACGACGGCGAGGATCGTGGCGAAGGCGACGGCGCCGATGAGCGCCAGCAGGATCGTGCCGCCGACCGAGCCGAAGATCTCCTGGCCGATGCGTTCGGCCAGCATCGGCGCGGCCGTGTTGCCCGCCGCGTCACCGGCGACGATCGCGGTCTTGCCGACCAGGGCCGCGGCGCCGAAGCCGAGGACGAGGGTCAGCAGGTAGAACACGCCGATGATGCCGATGCCCCACAGGACCGACTTGCGGGCGTCCTTGGCGGTGGGGACGGTGTAGAAGCGGATGAGGATGTGCGGCAGGCCCGCGGTGCCGAGCACCAGCGCCAGGCCCAGGCTGATGAGGTCGATCTTGCCGGCCAGCCCCTGGGCCTCCGTGCCGTACTTCAGGCCGGGGATCAGGAAGTTGCCCGGGTTCGCCTTGGGGCCGCTGGTGGTGGCGGCCTGGCCGAGCAGGGCCGACAGGTTGAAGCCGAACTTGCCCAGCACCAGCACCGTCACCAGCGCGGCGCCGCTCATCAGCAGCACGGCCTTGACGATCTGCACCCAGGTGGTGCCCTTCATGCCGCCGAAGACCACGTAGACGATCATCAGCGCGCCCACGCCGACGATGGTCCACGCCTTGCCCGCCGGGGAGGTGATGCCGAGCAGCAGGCCGACCAGCGCGCCCGCGCCGACCATCTGGGCCAGCAGGTAGAAGATGCTGACCACGATGGTGGACACGCCCGCCGCCGTGCGCACGGGACGCGGGCTCATCCGGAAGGCCAGCACGTCGGCCATGGTGAACTTGCCCGAGTTCCGCATCAGCTCGGCGACCAGCAGCAGCGCGACCAGCCACGCCACCAGGAACCCGATCGAGTACAGGAACCCGTCGTAGCCGGACAGCGCGATGATGCCGGCGATGCCGAGGAAGGAGGCCGCCGACATGTAGTCGCCGCCGATGGCCAGCCCGTTCTGCACGCCGGTGAACGACCGCCCGCCGGCGTAGTAGTCGGCGGCCGTCTTCGTCTGCCGGCTCGCCCAGAACGTGATCCCCAGCGTGGCGGCGACGAAGGTGAGGAAGAGGATCATCCCCAAGGTGTGGGAGCTCACTTGGTCTTCTCCTCAACCTCGTGGCGGAGCTTGTCGGCGATCGGGTCGAGCTTCTTCTCGGCGTGCCTGGCGTACGCCCACGCGATGAGGAACGTGGAGACGAACTGGAGCAAACCGAAGACGAGGCCGACGTTGATCTCACCGAGCAGCTTGATCCCCATGAAGCCGCGCGCCCATCCGGACAGCACCACGTAGAGCAGGTACCACGCGAGGAACGCCACGGTCATCGGGAACGTCCAGGCGCGGAATCGCCGTTTCAGATCCTGGAACTCACTGCTCTCCTGAACTTCCTCATAGACCGATGCGTCATGTTCTTTAGTAGTCACGAGACCTCCACTGTGATGCGGATCACGCCCAACGTAAGAGCGCAACCTACCCGTCGTGGAGGCCCCTGGTGACGTTGTTCGGCGAGTCGCTGGGGTCCGGCGATTAGTTGGGGATGGCTTGCGGTGAAAGGTCTGTTGAGCGCGACGAGCGGTTGATCGCTCGTTTCATCGGGGCGCCTCCACGGAGAGCGCGAACAGGTGGAGCTGGGGCCGGGTGAGCGCGGGCAGGGTGAGCGAGCGCAGCTCCCTGGCCGGGTCGAGCGCCGCCTGCACCTCGAACAGCCCGACCCGCAGCGAGTTGGCGCCCGTGCGGCCGTGGCGGTGGGTGCAGCGGATCACCTCGGAGGCCCCCGCCCCGGGCTGGCCGCCCCAGTCGGGCAGGACGAACGGCACCTGGGCGGTGGTCCCGTCGGCGTACGCGGCGGTCAGCGTGGAGGTGACGGCCCCGGAACTGGCCGCGCCCAGCAGCCGGACCTTGGCGTACTTCCCGGACGGCACGGCGATCGTCTGTCCCTGGCCGGCGACGTTGTTCCCGGCCCCGTCCCCGTACGCGGGGAAGACGAAGCTCAGGCCCTCGTGGACGAGCGGCCCGGCGGGCGGCAGCTCCTCGGCCGGATAGGTGTAGCCGGACCCGTCGAAGTCGCCGTCCGTCATCGCCTCGTGCGTGGAGACCCCGTCGTTGCCGAAGTACGCCGACAGGTCCACCGGTGTGGTGGGCCCGGGAGGCGGGATCGGCGGCAGCCCCCAGGCCTCCCCCGGCTTGCTCACCGGCACAGGTCCGATGACCGGGTCGGGCCGCGCGCCCGTGTGGACGAGCACCTCGCTCCCCTTGCCCAGGGCGATCTCCACGACGCCCTCCCCCAGGTCCTTCACCCGAGCGGGACGGCCGTCGGACAGCACGGCGGTGACCGGCCCGTCGAGCCCGTGCTTGAGCCTGAGCGGCGCCCCCGCCACGCTCCTGATGCGGATGAACGAGGTGCGGCCGCCCTTGCGCACGGCCGAGACCAGGAACGCGCCCTGCGTCCGGAAGTCGTGGATCGCGACGTCCGCCCACGAGGCGGGCACGGCCGGGAAGACGCGGACGATCCCGCCCCAGCTCTGGCAGAGCATGTCGTGGAGGGACTGGGCGGCCGACAGCGGCGTCTCGATGACCGGCCCGGCCTCGGCGTAGTGGGTGTTGGCCGTGCACGGGTAGCGGGCGGCCGGGTCGAAGAACCGGTCCAGATAGGACAGCGCGGTGTCGCCCCGGCCCATCATGGCGTAGAGCGAGGCCGCGCCGGTGTAGCTGTAGCCGCGGTGCGCGCCCGTCAGCGACTGCCAGTGGGCGACCGACTTCTCGATCAGCTCGCGCTGCTCCGGCTGGTCCCAGTTGACCAGGTAGAGGGGGTAGATCATGAGGAGGTGGGAGTAGTGGCGGTGCGACTGCGCGTACGGCGTGCTCGCGCCGATCATGAAGCCGTCGGCGCCGGCCGGGTAGTCCACGAGCGTGTCCAGCACCTCCCGCCACTTCGCCGCGAGCGGGTCGTCGATCCCGAGCCGCTCGGCCGACTCGATCAGGGTCCGGCAGCCCCACCGGATCAGCGCCAGGTCGTAGTTGGTGTCCTGGGGCGGGGTGACCGGGTATTCCGGTGAGAGCGTGCTGGGCAGGTGCAACCTGCCGTCCGCGCCGGCGGCCAGGAAGTGCAGGTAGTAGTTGATCGCCCGCCGCAGCAGCGGGAAGACCGTGTCACGCAGCAGCTTGTCGTCCATGGTGTGCCGGTAGGTCAGCCACACGTTGTGCAGCGCCCACGTGAGGTCGCCCACCTCGGCGCCCGTGCCGGGCGCGCCGACGCTCCGGTTGCAGAACATGTCGGAGCTGCGTCCCAGCCCGGCCGAGTCGGCGCGGTAGGCGGCGGGCACGTTGGCGACGAGCTGGTCGCGGTTGCGGTCGAGCGTGCTGGTGAGCGAGTCGAGCTCCAGGTGGTTGGAGCCGTGGATGAGCCAGTACTCGAGCTGCACGTTGAGGTTCCACCACACCGCCGGCCACGGGGTGGACTCCAGCCAGGGGCCGGTGGTGGCCATGACCGGGCCGCCCGTCCGGCTGGCGGAGGCGACCTTGTAGAGCTGGATCCAGTAGAAACTCTGCAGCCGCTGGTCGGGCAGGGAGACGAAGCTCTTGCCGTAGAAGTCGTGCCACCGGTCGCGGTGCCGCTTCCGCGTGATCCCGTACGGCGGCGCGTTCCGGATCCTGGCGAGCGCGCTCTCCTGGGCCTCGGTCGCGGACGGGAAGCTGTGGCCCACGGTGACCAGGAGCGTCCCGTCCTTGACGCGGTAGGCGGTGGCGGTCTGGCCGCCCCCGGTGAGCGGCTGGAGCGCCTGCTCGACGTCGCCCGCGGTCGCGGTGGTCCAGGGCGGGTTGGGCGTGTAGCCGCTGGGCGGGGCCTCGGAGACCGATCGGGGGCTGACGGCGTCCTCGGGGTGGAAGGTCCAGCGGACCTGCTCCTCGCCGCCGGCCTCCGCCTTGGCGACGAGGACTTCGTCGTGGATGAACGCGGAGAAGGACAGCTTGCCCTTGTCCGTGGTGACGGTGCCGGTGACCTCGGCGTCCCACAGGCTGAGCCGCAGGTCGATCGCCGTGATCGTGCCGACCGGGTCGAGGGTGACGTGGCCGACGGGCAGGCGGCAGGTGCCCCAGCCGCTGCCGAACTGGGGCCGGTGGTCCTGGACGCGGCCGTGCTGGACGGTGAAGCGGATCTTGTTCTGGCCGGGCTCCTGGTAGACCATGCTGCCCAGCAGGCCGTCGCCGAGAAACGGGCCCTCGGACCAGGTCCTGGGCATCCTGCCCCAGAGCAGGTCCTGGCCCTTCATGAACTCGGCCCAGGGCACGCGCTGCCGGAGCTGCCAGCCCCGGGCCGCCCCGGTGGGCTCGGCGGGCTCGGTTTCCGCGAGCGCCGGGGCGGCGGGGACGAGGGCGAGGCCTAAGCCGCCGAGCACGGCACGGCGGGTCGGGTCGTGAGAGGGGGGTGTCATGCGGGACCTCACAGACGAGACATCGGGTCTTTCGCCTGTATGACACGCAAGATGACCTTAGTCAAGGGTGGTCAACCGAAATTCATCGGATGCATCACCCCTTAACAGCGCCCGCGGTGAGCCCTTCGACGATGTAGCGGCGGATGGCGGCGAACAGGACGAGGGTCGGCAGCACCGAGATCACGGTGGCCGCGGCCATGGAACCCCAGTCGATGTCGTACTGGGTGATGAAGGAGTTCATGGCGACCGGGATGGTCTTGGCGTCCTCGCTGTCGATGAACGTGATCGCCAGGAACAGCTCGTTCCAGCACTGCACGAACGCGAAGATGAACGTGGCCGCGATGCCCGGCAGCATGACCGGGATGACCACCCGCACCATGGCCACCAGCCGCGAGGCGCCGTCCACCTGCGCGGCCTCCTCCAGCGCGACCGGCACCCGCTCGTAGAAGCCGCGCATGATGATCGTGGCGAACGGCACCAGCATGGCCACGTACACCAGCATCAGCCCGGCGAGCCGGTTGAGCAGGTCGAGGTCGGACATCAGCAGGTAGAGCGGGCCCAGCGCGATGAACAGCGGGATCATCTGCGTGACCAGGAACGCCAGCATCAGCGCGCCCCGGCCGGGGAAGGCGAAGCGGGCGAGGGTGTAGCCGCCCAGCACGCCGATCGCGGTCACCACACCGGCCGCGACGAGCGAGACGAGCAGGCTGTTCAGCAGGTACGCGCCGAAGTCCGCGAACGAGAACAGCTCCTCGTAGTGCTCGAACGTCAGGTTGCCCGGCCAGTACCTGAGCGGCATCGAGAAGATCTCGGACTTGGGCTTGAGCGAGGTGACGACGATCCAGTAGAGGGGGAAGAGGGTGATCAGCAGCCAGGCCGCCAGCACGACGACCTTCGCCCCAGTCTTCAACACGGTCGCGACACGTCTCATCTGGATTTCTCGAATCTCGTCGCGTTCAGGTAGAAGACGCTGAAGGACAGCAGCAGGCCCAGGATGAGCAGGCCCACCGCGCCCGCCCGGCCGTAGTCGCCGCCGATGACCTGCTGGATGAGGAAGGTCGTGATGATGTCGGTGCCGCCGGCCGGGCCGCCGCCGGTCATCGAGTAGATGAGGTCGGGGAAGTTGAGGATCCAGATGATCCGCAGCAGCACGATGAGAGCGAGCGTGGGCCGGATGTGCGGCAGCGTCACGTGCCAGAACTGCCGCAGCCGCGACGCGCCGTCCACGGCCGCCGCCTCGTACAGCTCCTTCGGCACCGACTGCAGGGCGGCCATGATCATGATGGCGAAGAACGTGACGCCGTACCAGATGTTGGCCACGATCACCGAGGTCATCGCCCACCCGGGGGTGGCCAGGAAGCCGATGCGCTGGTCGATGAGGCCGGTCTTGAGCAGCAGGTCGTTGATCACGCCGAACTGCCCGTTGAACATCCACCGCCACAGCAGCCCGATCAGGAACCCCGACATGGCCCAGGGGAAGAACACCCACGCCTGGTAGAGGCCCCGCCCGCGGAAGTGCCGGCGCAGCAGCAGCGCCAGCCCGAAGCCGAGGAAGAACTGGAAGAACAGCGAGACGACCACCCACGTGCCGGTGTTCCGCAGCGCCGTCCAGAACCGGTCCTCGGCCAGGACGGCCCGGAAGTTCTCCAGGCCGACGAAGGGCGTCGAGGTGATGTCGAACAGGTTGTAGCGCTGGAAGGCGATGACCGTGCCGCGGATCATCGGGTAGTACGTGAACAGGGTCACGAAGACCACGCCGGGCAGCAGGCACAGAGCGATGAACCTGGCCCGGCGGGCGGTGAAGAGCCTCATGAGACCTTCTTGGCCTGGTCCGTCCAGAAGGCGTCCCACGACTTGAGCACCTCGGCCGTGGTCTTCTTGCCGGTGATCAGGGCCTGGACGTCACGGTCGGAGTCGACGAGGAACTGGCTCCAGCCCGGGTAGTCGACGGGCCTGATCGTGATCACCTGCTTGGGGTCCTGCTGGGCCTGCAGGTACGCCTTCCACGCGCCCTGCGAGAACTGCGGGTCGCTCTGGGCCTGCTTGGAGATCGGGATGAGCGAGTTGCCCTTGGCGAAGGCGATGCTCTGCTTGGCCTCCGAGAGGAACTGGACCAGCTTGACCGCCTCCTTCGGGTGCGTGGTGAAGGAGGTGGCGCCCCATCCGGCGTAGCCGACGGGCTGGAAGGCGTATCCGGACGGGCCCTTGGGGATGGGGGCCGTCGACCAGGCCGACATGCCGCTCTCCTGGACGGTCTTGATCACTTCGGGGTCCTGGATGAGCATGCCGGTGACGCCCGAGGTGAACCCCTGGACCATCTCGGGGTAGCCCCAGGAGACGGAGTCGGGCGGCGACGCCTCCTTGAAGATCTTCACGTAGAGGTCCATGGCCTGGGCGGCCTCGGGGGTGGAGAAGATCGTCCGCTTGTCCTTGAGATAGAACGATTTTTCGGGATTCAGGGCTTCGCCGTTGTACGCGCTGATCATCATGACCGCGTAGTCGGCCCCGCCCTTGCCGCCCCGGAACGAGTAGCCGAACCGGTCGCCCGAGGTCATCTTCTTGCCGGCCTCGTAGAGCTCCTGCCAGGTGGCCGGCGGCTGCGTCATGCCCCGGTCCGTACGGTAGAAGATCGTGCGCTCGTAGAAGCCGTACGGGATCAGGTACGCCTTGCCGCCGACCTCGACGGCCTTCTTCTGGGCCAGCTCGGTCAGGTCCGACCAGCCGGGCCACTCCGTGGTGGGCAGCTCGGCCAGCCAGCCGTTGTTGGAGAAGGACTTGGCCGTGTGGTCGCGTACTTCCAGCACGTCCAGGTCCTTCTTCGTCTGCAGGATCTGGGTGATCTTCTGGTCGGCGCTGTCGAGCGGCGGCGAGATCAGCTCCACCTTGATGCCCGGGTTGGCCTTCTCGAAGTCCTTCAGCAGCGTTTTGATGAGCTTCGTGCGTTCGGGACTGGTCAGGCTCTCGATCATGCGGAGCCGTACCTCGCCGGGGGACGACGAGCCGGAGCCGCAGCCCGCGAGCAAGAGCGTGGCGGCGACCGCGGCCGCCAGGAGGGGGGTTCTCATGCTGAGCCTCCAGCTTCAGACAGCGCTGTCAGTCACGCGCTGTCAGTCACGCTAGGCGACCGACCCCCTCCAGCGCTAGACCGAGATCCTTGATCAACGTGTCCGCGGGCTCCAGGCCGACCGAGAGCCGCACGAGGCCGACGGGGATGCCCATGGTGGCCCGCACGCTCTCCTCGGTGGACAGGGCGGGGGCGTTCACCAGGCTCTCAAAACCACCCCACGACACCCCAATCCTGAAATGTCTCAACTTGTCGAGGAAGAGTCCGACCTCCTGGCGCGATTCCGTGTCCAGCACGAGGCTGAACAGGCTGGAGAACCCCGACATCTGCCGCTTCGCGAGGTCGTGCCCCGGATGGGACGGCAGCCCGGGGTGGTTCACCGCCCGCACGGCCGGATGCCCCGTCAGGAACTCGGCCACGGCCAGCCCCCGCTCCTGGTGCGCGGCCATCCGCACGGGCAGCGTGCGCAGCCCCTTGATCACCTTGGCCGCGTCGTGCGGCGACATGGCGGCCCCGTACAGCTGGTACTCGGTCAGCGCCAGCGGCCTGATCAGCCGGGACGGGCCCACCACGACGCCGCCCACGAGGTCGCTGTGCCCGCCGATGTACTTCGACAGCGAGTGCACGACGAGATCGACGCCCATGGTCAGCGGCTTCTGGAAGATCGGCGTGGACCAGGTGTTGTCCATCACGCTCACCAGCCCGCGCTCCCGCGCCCACGCGGTGACCTCGGCGATGTCGACCACGGCGTAGGCCATGTAGGAAGGGGACTCGAAGTAGAGTAGACGGGTGCTCGCCCTGATAGCGCTGTCACACTCCGCGAGGTCGTTCACGTGCGTATGCGTGACCCCGAACTTCTCCAGGTAGCGCAGGAACTGGGTGGTCGGCCCGTACACTGCGCCCAGCACCAGCACGTGATCCCCGGCCTTGACGAGCGAGGAGATGGTCGCCGAGATGGCCCCCATTCCCGACCCGAAACACTTGGCACGCTCTCCCCGCTCGAGCGCGGCGAGCTTACGCTGAGCGAGATCGACCGTCGGGTTGGTCCCCCGCCAGTAGACGTACCTCTCGTCCTCGTTCCTGATCGCCTCGCCGAGCTCCTGCGCGCTCCCGAACGTGAAAAGCGAGTTCTCGAACACCGGTGGGTTGACCGCGCCCAACGCCCAGGGCTCGTCCTCGCCCAACCGGCCACAGATCCATTCGTCATCCATGGGGGCAGACTATGACAGCCAGGGATCTGGGTGACCGGGCGGCCTCCCGGGGTGAAACCACTCGCAAGCCGACCATGGCCGACGTGGCCAGGCACGCGGGCGTGAGCCTCAAGACCGTCTCCCGCGTGGTCAACCAGGAGCCGCACGTCCGGGCCTCGCTGCAGGAGCGCGTGCAGGCGGCCATCAGCGCGCTCGGCTACCGCCGCAACGAGGCCGCCGCCCGCCTGGCCAGGGGCGCGACCATGCTGACGCTCGGGCTGGTGATGGAGAACATCTCCAACGAGTTCTACTCCCGCCTGGCCGCCGCCGTGGAGTCCGCAGCGGCCCGGTACGAGGCGCTGGTGGTGTTCGGCTCGTACGAGGAGAGCGCCGACAAGGAGCGCATGCTCATCGAGTCCATGTACGCCCGGGGCGTGGACGCCCTGATCGTCGTCCCCTCGGCGGCCGATCACTCGTGGCTGGCCGAGCACGCCTCGCTCACCACGGTGTTCGTGGACCGCGTGCCCCCGGGCCTGGAGTCGGCGGACGTGGTGCTGCTGGACGACGTGCGGGGCGGCCGGGCCGCGACCGAGCACCTGCTGGCCCGCGGCCACCGCCGGATCGCGCTGGTCTCGGACGACGAGGGCATCAGCTCGGTGCACGACCGCGCGACCGGCTACCGCGCGGCCCTGCGCGCGGCCGGGCTGACGGCCGACGACGCGCTGACGGTCCGCGGGCTCTTCGACCCGTGGCGGGTCTCCCACGAGGTGAGCCGCCTCCTGGACCTGCCCGACCCTCCGACGGCCTTCTTCGCCACCAACAACCGCGCCGCGATCGGCATCCTGCAGGCGCTGCGGGAACGTCCGGAGCGGCCCGCGTACGTGAGCTTCGACGACTTCGCCCTGGCCGACGTGTTCAACCCCGGGGTGACGGTGGTCCGCTACGACACGGCCCGCCTGGCCCGCAGCGCGGTGGACCTCCTGCTGAACCCGTCGCCGTCGCCCCGCCGCGTCAAGGTCCCGGTCGAGCTGGTGGCCAGAGGCTCGGGCGAGCTGCCGCCCTCCTGAACACCATGCGTGAGCGGCGTTCGTCTCGCTAGGGTCGAGTTGTGCCTCTTCCCGCCGCCGACCTCGCCCGGCTTCTTCGCAACCGGCCGGAGCTGGCCGCCGTCCCCTCCGCCGAGGCGCTCGAACGCCTGCTCGCGGCGCCGGAGCTGGCCGTGCCCGCCCTGCTCGCGCTCGACGCCGACTGCCACCTCGTCAGCCAGGCGCTGCAGATCCTGGGCGGCGAGGCCGGCCGCGCGGCGCTGGCCGAGCTGCTCCACGACCCCGGCGACCGGCTCGGCGAGACGATCGAGACCCTGGCCGCGTGGGGCCTCGTGACCCTCGACGGGGGCGGCGACGGGGGCACGGTGAGATCCCCGCACCCGCAGGGGCTGTGGGCGAACCCGTTCGGGCTGGGCCGGCCGTTGCGCGAGCTGACCGCCGAGGATCTGAAGTCCCTGGTCAAGGGGCTGGGCGGCAGACCCAAGGGCCGCAAGTCGGAGGTGCTCGCCCAGGCGGCGGAGATCGTGCGCGACGGCCGGGCCGTCCGCACCCGCGCCGCCGCGTTGCCGCGCGAGGCGGTGGCGCTGCTGGAGTCGATGGCGGACGGGCAGCCGGTCTTCCAGCACGCCGTCTGGTACGGCACCGTCGATGCGGACCATCCGGTCACGCGCCTGGCCGAGGCCGGGTTCGTGGTGCGGGACGGCTGGGAGTACGAGATGCCCATGGAGGTCGCGCTCGCGCTGCGCGGCGACGGCTGGAAGCCGGAGCTCACGGGCCAGCCGGACGTGCCGTCCGTGGAGCTCACCGGGCCCGCGGACGGGCTCGCCGCCGCGCTGGCCGCCGTTGACCAGGTGGAGGCGCTGATCGAGCTGACGGGAACGCAGCCCATCGCCGAGCTGAAGGCGGGCGGGGTGGGCGCGCGGGAGCTGAAGCGGGTGGCCAAGGCGCTGGACGTTCCCGAGCAGGCGGTCGTGCTCTGGCTCGACCTCGCCTTCGGCACCGACCTGATCGCCTCCGAGGCCGGCGAGAGGCTGGCCGGCACCACGCTGGCCGACGAGTGGCTGGGCCTGGATCCGGCCTCGCGGTGGCAGGCCCTGGTGGAGTCCTGGCTGGCGATGCCGCAGGCGGCCACGTTCAGGGTGACGGGCTGCTGCGAGGAGCACATGACGCCGCAGGCTCCGCCGTACCAGTTCGAGAGCGGGGCCGGCGAGATCCGGCGGGCCGCGCTGCGCGTGCTCCGGACGCTGCCTCCCGGGCGGGGGTCGAGCCCTGAGGGGTCGCTCCCGGCCGTGGGCTGGCGGACGCGGGCGGTCAAGGAGTTCGCGCCGGCCGCCGCCGAGTTCGTGACCGCCGCCCTGCGCGAGGGCGAGCTGCTCGGGATGGTCCAGGAGGGTGCGCTGACCGAGCTCGGCCGCGCCCACCTCGACGGCGCCGGCGTGGCCGGCCGCTTCCCCACGCCGACCCACACCGTGACCCTGCAGAACGACCTGACCGCGATCGTGTCAGGGGTGCCCGCGCCGCAGCTGACCGCGTTCCTGAACGGCTGCGCCGACCTGGAGTCACGCGACCGGGCCAGCGTGTGGCGCTTCTCGCACAAGAGCGTGCGCCGGGCGCTGGACGCGGGGGCGACGGCCGACGGCCTGCTCGACGAGCTGGCCCGCGTCGCCGCCAAGGCCGTCCCCCAGCCGCTGCGTTACCTCGTCACCGACGTCGCCCGCAGGCACGGCGCCGTCCGCGTCACCTCCGCCGCCTCCGTGGTGACCGCGGAGGACCCGGCGCTCATCACCGAGCTGTGCGGGACCAGGGCCCTGCGCAAGCTGGCGCTGCGCGCCATCGCCCCCACGGTCGCCCTCAGCGCCCTGCCTCCCGACGAGACCCTCCAACTGCTGCGGCAGGGCGGCCACGCCCCGGTCGCCGTGGCCCCGGACGGCACCATCAAGGCGGAGGCGCCCCAGCGCCGCCGCCTGCCCGTGGAGCCCGACCCGGCATGGGACGCCACCGCGATCCTCCAGGGCGGCGAGCCCGGCACGCCCGCCGAGGCCCTGTCCGTGGCCTCCGTCACCGGCGAGCCGATCGTCATCGTCTGGCAGCGGCGTGAGCACTACATGGAGGACATCGAGCTCACCCGCGGCACGGTGTCCGGCTACTGCCACGACTGCGGCGCCGAACACACCTTCCAGCGGGCCCGGATCAAGGAGGCGCATCTGCCCTGATCGCCGGCGGGATCACTGGCGGGATCACTGGTGGGATCACGACGAGCGGGGGCGCCAGTCGCCGCGGTCGAGGTCGAGGTCCTCCGGGGTGTGCAGCCTGACCATGGTCCTGGCGACCCCGGGCGGCACGCGGTGCGGGGTCAGGAAGGACACTGACACCATCACCGCGAACGCGATCGGCACCGTCCACGCCGCCGGCTGGCCCAGCAAGGCGCCGGCGGGCCCGTCGTACGGACCGGCGACGATCGTGACGAGCACGGCCGCGCACGCGAGCCCGCCGCCCACGAACAGCCCGGCCAGCGCCCCCGTGGTCGACAGGCGGCGCCACCAGATGCCCAGCACGAGCAGCGGGCAGAACGACGAGGCCGCCACCGCGAACGCCAGCCCCACCACGTCCGCCACCGGCAGCGCCCGCGCCCACAGCGCCAGGGCCAGCGGCACCGCGACCGCCATCAGCGTGGCGATCCTGAACGAGCGCACGCTGCCCTTGAGCAGGTCCTGCGCGATCACCCCAGCCACGGACACGGTCAGCCCCGACGACGTGGACAGGAACGCGGCGAACGCCCCCGCCGTCACCAGCGCCGTCAGCAGCTCGCCCAGCGTGCCGCCGACCATCCGCGCGGGCAGCGTCAGGACAACCGTGTCCGTGCGGACCAGGTCGGGCGCGTAGAGGCGGCCGAGCCAGCCGTACACGGCGGGCATCAGGTAGAAGGCCCCGAGCAGCGACAGCACCACCAGCGTCGTGCGGCGGGCGGCCCGGCCGTCCGGGTTGGTGTAGAAGCGCACCAGTACGTGCGGCAGCCCCATGGTGCCCAGGAACGTGGCCAGGATCAAGGAGTACGTCGAGTACAGCCCGTACTCCTTGCCCCCGGCCAGCGGCACCTGCCAGGTGGCCGCGTCCTGCGGGCCGACCGCGGGCGCGCCGTCGGCCTTCCACGCCATCAGCAGGAACACCAGCGGCAGGGCCAGCGCCGTCAGCTTGAGCCAGTACTGGAACGCCTGCACGAACGTGATCGACCGCATGCCGCCGGACAGCACGTTCACCGCCACGACGACCGCGACCAGCAGGCCGCCCACCCACACGGGCGCGCCGGTGATCTCCCGCAGCACCAGGCCCGCGCTCTGGAACTGCGGCATCAGGTAGAACCAGCCGATCAGCACGACGAGCACGCTCGCGGTGCGGCGCACGGCCATCGACTCCAGCCTGGCCTCGGCGAAGTCCGGCAGCGTGTACGCCCCCGAGCGCCGCAGCGGCGCCGACACCAGCACGAGCAGCACCAGGTAGCCGCCGGTCCAGCCGACGGGCAGCCAGAGCATGTCCACGCCGAACGACAGGATGAGCCCGGCTATGCCCAGGAACGAGGCCGCCGACAGGTACTCGCCGCCGATGGCCGAGGCGTTCCAGAGCGGGCTGACGGTGCGGGAGGCGACGTAGAAGTCGGAGGTGGTGCGGGAGACCCTGATCCCGAACGCCCCGATCAGCACGGCCGCCACCACCACGATCAGGACCGCCGTAAGGCTCATCGGCGCTTGACCAGTTCGGCGAAGTGGCGTTCGTTGCGCTCGGCCTGGCGCACGTACAGCCAGGCGCCGATGACGAAGGCGGGGTAGATGAGCCCGGCGAGCACCGCCCACGGGAGCGGGACGCCGAGCAGGTGGACCGAGCGCAGCTCGGGGATGAGCAGGAACAGCAGCGGCAGCCCGCCGACCACGCACGCCAGCACCGTGCAGACGAACAGCGCCAGCCGGACCTGGGTGCGCAGGAACGAGCGCATGTAGACCTCGCCGAGCCTGGTCTGCTCGTCGATCTCCCGGGTGGCCGGGTAGCGGGGCCGGCGCGCGGCGGCCGTACGCGGGCTCATCACGGCCACCCGGCGCAGGGTCTCGCGCCGGGACGCCTCGGCGCGGGGCAGCGGGGCCCGGCGCCCGGGACGCGGTTCAGGGCTCATCACGACCTCGCCTTTCTGGCTCTGCGCACCAGCAGGTCGCGCAGCTCGCGCGTGTGGCGGCGGCTGACCGGCAGTTCGGTGTCCCCCACCCGCACCGTGCACTTGCCCGAGTCGATGTGCAACTCCTCGATGTGCTTGACGGCCACCAGATGGCTCCGGTGCACGCGGACGAACCCGGCCGAGGCCCACCGCTCCTCCAGGGTGGCCAGCGGGATGCGCACCAGATGGCTGCCCGTCGCCGTGTGCAGCCGCGCGTAGTCCCCGTGCGCCTCGACGTAGATCACGTCGGCGCTGGACACGAACCGCGTCACCCCGCCCAGTTCGACCGGGATGGTGTCGGTCTCCCCCGCCTCCGCGGGCACGTCGGCCGAGACCGCCACCCGCCGGATCGCCTCCGCCAGCCGCTCCGGGCGTACCGGTTTGAGCAGGTAGTCCTCGGCCTTGATCTCGAACGCGTCCACGGCGTGCTCCTCGTACGCCGTCACGAACACCACCCGGGGCGGGTTCGCGAACTGCGACAGCAGCCGCCCCAGCACCACGCCGTCGAGCCCGCGCATCCGGATGTCGAGGAAGACCGCGTCGATCGGCCGGCCGTCGGCGATGGCGCGGTCGAGCAGCCGCAGCGCCGCCGCGCCGTCCCTGGCGGTGGCCACCTCGCCGATGCGGGGGTCGGCACGCAGCAGGTACGACAGGTCTTCGAGGGCAGGCAGCTCGTCATCGACCGCGAGGACCCGTAGTTGCGCCATAGACAGTGATAAAACCGACAAGAAAGATCGAGGTCAACGGGCAGAGACACCTGGGTGATATTTCGGCAACCTGATGTTGACCTTGGTGCCCGCTCCCTGGGCGGTCTCGACCACGAGGCCGTACTCGTCGCCGTAGACCTGGCGCAGCCGTTCGTCCACGTTCGCCAGCCCGACGCCGCCCGTGGGGGCGATGTCACCTGCGAGGATGCGGCGCAGCCGGTCGGGGTCCATGCCGAGCCCGTCGTCCTCGACGCTGATGCGGCACTCCGCCCCGGCGTCCTCGGCGATGATCGTGATGCGGCCGACGCCGTTGCGGCTCTCCAGGCCGTGCCTGACGGCGTTCTCGACGAGCGGCTGCAGGCACAGGAACGGCACCGCGACCGGCAGCACCTCGGGCGCGATCCGGAGCGTCACCTGGAGCTGGTCGCCGAACCTGGCCCGCTCCAGGATCAGGTAGCGGTCGATCGAGCGCAGCTCCTCGGCGAGCGTGGTGAACTCGCCGTGCCGGCGGAAGGAGTAGCGGGTGAAGTCGGCGAACTCCAGCAGCAGCTCCCTGGCCCGCTCCGGGTCGGTGCGCACGAAGGAGGCGATCGTGGTGAGCGAGTTGTAGATGAAGTGCGGGGAGATCTGCGCCCGCAGCGCGCGTACCTCGGCCTCCATGAGCAGCGTGCGCGAGCGGTCCAGCTCGGCCAGCTCGAGTTGCGAGTCCACCCACCCGGCCACCTCCTGCGCGGCCCTGACCAGGCCGGCGGAGGCGTCCTGCCCGTAGGCGGCCAGGGCGCCCACGACCCGGTCGTCGGTGGTGAGCGGCACCACCACGGCCTGGCGGATCGGGCATTCGAGCAGCTCGCAGTCGATGGTCAGCACCTGGGTGCGGCCGTCCTTCAAGGTGGCCGCCGCGTGCTCGAACGCCTGGTCGGCGTGGTGCTCGCCGGCGCCGTCGTAGACGAGCAGCCGCTCACCGTCGGTGATGGCCAGCGCGGCCGAGCCGAGCAGCGCGCGCAGGTGCCGCGAGGCCCGCTCGGCGCCGTCGGCGGTCAGCCCGGCCCGCAGCGGCGGACCGGCCAGCGAGGCGGTGTGCAGGGTCTCGAACGTGGCCCGCTCCGCCGGGCTGGTGCCCAGCTCGCGACGGCCCCGCATGACCCGCCAGAGCACGATCGCGGGCACGCTCACGAGCACCGCGACCACGGCGACGCCCACCACGTACTCCACGCCGCCAGAGCCTAGCTTCGCTCACAGAGCCTTCGCTATCAGGTCCGCGTACGACTCCGCCTCCTCGGTGGAGTCGTACGCGGTGCGCGGCCAGAAGAAGCCGCGCAGCCCGTCCTTCCTGTTGCGCGGCACGATGTGCACGTGCAGGTGGGGCACGCTCTGGCTGACGCGGTTGTTCATGGCCACGAACGTGCCGGCGACCTGCAGCCCCTCCTCCACCGCCCGGGCAACCGCCTGCACCCGCTCGAAGAACGGCCCCACGTCGGTCAGGTCGGCGAGCGTCTCCACGTGGATCCTCGGCACCACCAGCACGTGCCCCTTGAAGACCGGCCGGACGTCCAGGAACGAGACCGCGACCTCGTCGGAGTGGACCATGGTCGCCGATCGCTCACCCGCGATGATCTCGCAGAACAGGTCAGTGCTCACCGCCCGACCCTATCCGCCTCATCCGCGGGGCCGCCCCGCCCGCTCGGCGAAGGCCGTCCAGCTCGTCACGTTGGGCGCCGACCACTCGGCGGGGGCGTGCAGGAAGTGCTCGCCCACCCGCTCGCGCAGCCGCTGCGGCACCTCGGCCACCTTGGCGCCCCGGCAGTGGTAGACCAGCCCGCCCGCGCGCTGCCCCATCGCCATCCACGGCAGCCACGGCGAGACCCGGCACCACGAGAACACGCACGGCACGTCCGGCACGCCCGAGTCCAGGTCCTTGGCCGAGGCGAAGAACTGGAACAGCTCCATCGCGCGGTAGGTGTCGTTCGCCGAGTTGTCGGGGTAGTCGGCGACCTTCAGGGGCGAGGGGTAGGCCAGGCGGATGTCGATGTTGTAGACCACCTGGTCGCCCAGGCGGGTCGTCGGCACCGGGTAGGCGCCGAGCCGCTGGTTGACCGGGTCGTTGAAGACGTGCTGCACCTCGACCGTCCGCTCCGTGAGCGGGTTGTCCCAGGTGTCGAGCACCTCCCTCGTCTTCGGGTCGAGGTAGAGGGCGGCCTCCCTGGTCAGCAGCTGCCAGCCGCCGTCGGCCTCGACCGCCCTGGCCACGTTCAGCCCCTCGAACCCGAACAGGTGGTGCGGCCCGCCGTCGTCCTGCCAGCCGTACACGTCGCCGGTCCAATAGGAGATGGTCTCCGCGCCGTCGGAGGAGGCGCGCACCCGGATGAAATCCATGATCCCCACAGTAACCGGGCGGCGCTCTACTTGACCGATACGGTGAAGACGGCCTCGCCCGACTGCTGCCTGCTCTGCTCGTCCGGTGGCGTCGTGGCCTGGCCGCACCGCCAGCAGTCGTACAGTTTGATCTCCGTCGTGCCCGGGCGCTTGCTGTTGAAGACGAAGTAGGTCGTGCCTCCGGCGCCGACCCCGCCGCCCTCGGTCTTGTGCTCCTCGCTGATGAACGAGGCGACCTTCGGGTCCGGCACGGCGACCAGCTTCCACTCGTCGCCCACCGACGGGTTGTCGGCGACGGCCAGCGAGAAGCGCTGGCCGGGGCGCAGCTCGACGGGCACGGTGGTGCCCTTGGCGCCCTTGACCACCGTGCCGAAGTCGCTCACCGCTGAGCCTCCGCCGCACCCGGCCGCCAGCAGGGCGAGCGTGGCGGCGGCGATCGTTCGACGCATCACCACGGCAGGGTATCTGCCCGTGCGGGCGCCGGCCGTACCCGTCCCCTTCTACCGGTGCGTGTGGCGGTTGCGCCGCAGCATCATGCGGCGGACGACGAAGGCGATCACGGCGCCGGCCGCGGCGACGAGCAGCACGGGCCGCTTGCGCGCCTGCCCGGCGGCGTCCTTCACCTGGTGCGGCGTGCCCTCGCGAACCTTGCCCGCCACCTCGGACGCCTTCTCCTTGACGGATCCGGCCATGCCCGCGGCCCTGTCCTTGGCGGTCTCGGCCACATGGGCGGCCCTGGCCTTGACGTCGGCCTTGGCCGCCAGCGCCCCGACGGTCTCGCCCAGCTCCCTGCGGGTTTCCTCGATCTCTTTGCGCACGTTGCCCTCCTCGTGGTGACCTGTCCCGCGTGCCGTCTCACGCGTGTGGTGCGTCCTGCTGTGGTGGTGATGACGCGGCGACTCCGCCTCGGCCCACTCGCGTTCCAGGGCCTGGGCACGCTCGTCGTCGTAGGGGGGTTCGGGGGCGAATGTCTCGTGTGCCATCCGCTCCTGCTCCACCCGCCGGGCGTTCTCGGCCGCGCCCGGCCTGGTCGGCGGCACGTTGATGGACTCCCATTCGGTCGGCGTGCCCACGGTCTGCCTCCGGGCGCCGACGTTTCCGGCATATTGCTCGCTGTATCCAGGGTCGGTCTCGCTCATCGCCGCGCCCTCTCCTTGACCATGTCGATGTCGGCCCTGACGCTCGCGAGGGTCTCCGACGGGACCGGCGACCCGGCGCGTCGCACCTGGCCCTTACCGACAAGGCCGAGCAGCGCGGCGATGACGAAGAGCAGGCCCGCCACGATGGCGGCGGCGGCCCACGCCGGCAGGACCAGGGCCAGCAGCAGAATGACGGTGGTCACGAGTGCGGCGCCGCCGAAGAACGCGGCCATTCCCGCCGCGCCGAACAGCCCCGCTCCGAAGCCCGCGCGCTTGCCTTTTTCCGCCAGCTCCATCTTCGCCAGGCGGAATTCGTCCCTCACGAGCCTGGAGAACTGCTCGGAGAGGTCGTTGACCAGCTTGTGGGTGTCGTTCACAACGCTCGCCTCCTCCGCTGAGGAAGGCGACTACCCAAACAAACGGCCTTCTATCATGCGGTTTTACCGCTTGGCGACCTTGAGCAGAAATCCGAGGGCCGACAGCACCGGGTCTTTCTGCACTTCGCACCAATTGTCCGGCTGCTTGGGCTTGCTCCACGGAGAGGGGAGCTCGCACGAGGGAGCCTGCGGCTTGGGCCGCTCACACCACGATCCGGGAGGGTTCATACCAATATGCTACAACTTCAGGTGGGGCTTATATAAGCCTTTCCTCACCTCTTGCGCAGATGAGGTGGATTAGCGCCGCCACCCTCCGGTAGGGGTCGGTCCGGCCCGCGCGTTCCTCCACCGCCAGAATTTCGTCAATTTCCTCGGGGACGGGCGCTCCGTCCGGCGCGGCGTCGCAGAACACCCGCACGCCGTACCACTGCGGCACCTCCAGCCCCTGTACGGCCAGCCGCCGCGTGAGCTCGTCGAGCCGGTCGGCCCTGGCTGGGACGCCGAGCCGGTTGACGTAACCGGTGCCCTCGAACGCCTGCAGCGCCCCCGCCCAGTCGCCCATGAGCCCGTTGCGCATGGCGAGGGCGTCGCCGTTGCGCACGAGGAGCGACAGCCGGCCGCCTGGCGCGAGAAGGCGGGCGAGGTCGGCGAGCAGCGGGTCGGGGTCGTCGAAGTACATCAGCACGCCGTGGCACAGGACGATGTCGAAACTCCCCGGCCCGAACAGCTCCCGCAGCCGCCCTGCCTCGGCCTGGACCGTCCGGATGCTCATGCCCGGCTGGATCCCGGCCTCCAGGAGGCGGAGGAGGTCGCGGGAGGCGTCGAGGGCGGTGACGTGGTGGCCCCTGGCGGCCATCCTGAGCGCCTGCGTGCCCTGGCCGGAGCCCACGTCGAGGATGCGGCAGGGGGTCTTGGGGAGGTGCGCGGCGAGCTGGCGGGTGACGAGGTCCTGCCGGACGATGTCCCGCAGCGCCCCCAACCGGGCCGCCCACCTGCCCTCTGCCCCTGAGAACCTCATGTGCAGGATCCTAGGCGGACCCGATCTTCCCCTCCTCGCGGGCCCCCGGCCGCGGGCGCGGCGGCGGGGAGGCGCCGACGCGGTAGCCTGCCGGGGTGCTGGTACACGGGGTCTGGGCGGCCGGCGGGCTCGCCTTCTGGGCGGAGATCGCCGAGGCCGGCGACGCGTCCCCCGGGGCCGCCCCGCGCCGGCCGCAGCGCCATCCGACGGGGCCCGCGCCCCACCCGTTCGCCTCCTCCGCGTCCGGCGTCGCCGCCACGCTCGGCCTCGACGACCCGCCGTCACGGACGCTGGAGCTGCTCCTGCCCGGCTCAGCCAAGGAGCCGCTGCCCTCGCCGGAGACCGGCCGGCTCGCGGAGACAACCCGGCCGCGGCTGCGCCTCTGGCAGGTGCCCGCCGTGGTACCGCCCGTCTCGGAGGCCCTGCACGTTCTGGACGGGCACACCGGCACCGCGACCATGCGCCACTGGGCCGCCGTGGCGGCCTTCGCCCGCGACCTCGTACGCCGGGGCCGCGTCATCCCGCAGCTCGTCCCCTCGCCCACGAGCCGCGACCGCGAGCCCGAGGACTCCCCCGAGGACTCGATGGCCATGTGGGCCGTGCCGGAGGCCGACGCGCGGGCCGTGTGGCGGCCGGTGGTGACCGGGGCCGACGCCGGCTACTTCCGGGAGCTGGCGCTGGCCATGCCGCCCGCGTGCCGTACCTCCCAGGTCGAGCGGCCGTCCGCCGGCGTCCTGCTCGACGCCCTTGAGACGTTCGCCGACGCCCTCGTCCGCCAGACCCTCATCGAGCCTCTGGTCGCCCGGCCCAGGACGCTGCACGAACGCTGGCTGGCGGCCCTGACCGGCGCCGCGCCGCAGTGCCCCGACGTGCCCGGGCTGCGCGAGGAGCTGGAGCGGTGGCACGAGAGCGTCGCGTCGGCCGAGGGCGCGACCCGGGTGTGCTTCCGGCTGCTGGAGCCCGCCGACACCGAGGACTGGCGGGTCGAGCTGGCGCTGCAGGCCGCCGACGACCCCAGCCTGTACGTCCCCGCGGCCCACGTCTGGACCGGCGAGACGGTGACGGGGCTGCCCGGCAGGCCCGAACGCGACCTGCTGGCCGGGCTGGGCCGGGCCGTCCGGCTCTACCCGGAGCTCGACCGCGCCCTGCGCGGGCCCACGCCGAGCGAGCTGGCGCTGGACACGGCCGGCGCGTTCGGGTTCCTGCGGCAGGCCGCGCCCCTGCTGCAGGCGGCCGGGTTCGGGGTGCAGCTGCCCCGCTGGGCCGGGCGTACGAGGCTGGGACTGAAGCTGACCACCAGGGCCAAGGCGCAGACGGCGGCCACCGGGCAGGGGTTCGGCATGCGGGAGCTGGTCGACTTCCGCATCGACCTGGCGCTGGGCGACGAGACGATCAGCGAGGCGGAGCTGGCCGAGCTGGCCCGGCTGAAGGTGCCGCTGGTCCGGGTGCGCGGCCAGTGGGTGGAGCTGGACGACCGGCAGCTCAAGGCCGCGCTCAGGGCCGTGGAGGGCGCCCGTACGGGGGAGGCGAGCGCCGCCGACCTCCTGCGTCACGTGGTGCAGGAGGACGACGCCGAGCTGCCGCTGCTGGAGATCGACGCCGACGGCGTGCTCGGCGACCTGCTGTCCGGCCAGGCCGAGCGGCGGCTGACGCCCATCGCGACCCCCGCGGGGCTGGACGCCACGCTCAGGCCCTACCAGGAGCGCGGCCTGGCGTGGCTCAGCTTCCTGTCGGAGCTGGGCCTGGGCGGCGTCCTGGCCGACGACATGGGGCTGGGCAAGACGATCACCACGCTGGCCCTGCTCGTCCACGAGCGGGCCGGCGCGCCCACGTTGCTCGTCTGCCCGACGTCCCTGGTCGGCAACTGGCAGCGGGAGGCCGCCAGGTTCGCGCCCGGCCTGCGCGTCTACGTGCACCACGGCAGCGGGCGCGACGCGGCGCTGATCCCCGCCGCCGATCTGGTGATCACCACGTACGGCACCGCCCATCGCGACCTCGAGACGCTCAAGCGGCACGAGTGGCGCAGGGTCGTGTGCGACGAGGCGCAGGCGATCAAGAACAGCGGCACGCTCCAGGCCCAGGCCGTGCGCTCGATCCCCGCCGGCGGCCGGCTCGCCCTCACGGGCACCCCGGTCGAGAACCACCTGGCCGAGCTCTGGTCGATCATGGAGTTCGCCAACCCGGGGCTGCTGGGGCCGCGTTCGCGGTTCAGGACCCGCTTCCAGGAGCCCATCGAGGCCCAGCAGGACGAGCAGGCCGCGCGGGCGCTGAAGCGGGCGACGGGCCCGTTCATCCTGCGCCGCGTCAAGACCGACAAGTCGATCATCTCGGACCTGCCGGAGAAGCTGGAGGTCAAGGAGTGGTGCCCGCTCACCACGGAGCAGGCCACGCTCTACCAGGCGGTCGTGGACGACATGCTGGCCAAGATCGACGACAGCGAGGGCATCGAGCGGCGCGGCCTGGTCCTGGCCACCATGGCCAAGCTGAAGCAGGTCTGCAACCACCCGGCCCACCTGCTCAAGGACGGCTCCCGCCTGGCGGGCCGGTCCGGCAAGCTCACCCGGCTGGAGCAGCTGTCCGAAGAAATCCTGGCCGAAGGCGAAAAAGCCCTGCTTTTCACGCAATATGCGGAGTTCGGCACCATGCTGCAGCCGTACCTCGCCCAGCGGCTCGACACCACGGTCCTGTGGCTGCACGGCGGCCTGCCGAAGAAGACCCGCGACCGCCTGGTCGACCGGTTCCAGAACGACGAGGAGCCGATGCTGTTCGTGCTGTCGCTCAAGGCGGCCGGGGTCGGGCTCAACCTGACCGCCGCCAACCACGTCGTCCACGTGGACCGCTGGTGGAACCCGGCCGTCGAGGACCAGGCCACCGACCGGGCGTTCCGCATCGGGCAGCGCAAGAACGTGCAGGTGCGCAAGCTCATCTGCGCGGGCACCCTCGAGGAGCGCGTCGACCAGATGATCGAGCGCAAGAAGGCCCTGGCCGAGCGGGTGGTCGGCACCGGGGAGGACTGGCTGACCGACCTGTCGACGGAGGAGCTGCGCGAGGTGTTCAGGCTCACGGCGGAGGGGGTGGGCGGATAGTGCCGGACTGGTTCCAGGCCACCAGGCCGATCAAGGTCGAGGGCGGCATCAGGGCCCGCACCCAGCGCGGGACCATCGGCTCCACGTGGTGGTCCAGGCGTTTCATCGACATCCTGGAGCGCGTCTGCGACAAGGGCCGGCTCTCGCGGGGCCGCTCCTACGCGCGCCAGGGCCAGGTCCTGTCGATCGACCTGTCCCCCGGCGAGGTCAGGGCCGCCGTCCAGGGCTCGCGGCGGGAGCCGTACGCGATCGTGGTCAGGATCGAGGCGTACGACGAGCGGCGCTGGGCCGTCATCGAGGAGGCGATCGCCGAGCAGGCCGTCCACCGGGCCAAGCTGCTGGCGGGAGAGATGCCGCCGGAGATCGAGGAGCTGTTCGCGGCGCTCGGGATCGACCTGTTCCCGCGCGATCTCGACATGGACTGCTCGTGCCCCGACTGGGGATTCCCGTGCAAGCACCTGTCGGCGGTGCTCTACCTGCTGGCCGAGTCGTTCGACGACGACCCGTTCCTGGTGCTGGCCTGGCGCGGCCGGACCCGGGAGCAGCTGCTCGGCTCGCTGGCGGAGGACGCGCCCAGGCTGGAGGTGCGGGACGTGCCGTTCGCCGACCGGCTGGCCGACTTCTACGCGCCCGGCGCCACGGCGCACCGGCCAGAGCGCCGCCCCGCGGCCGCCGCTCCGGACCTGCTCCTGCGCGTCTTCCCGCCGCCCGCCGACCTGGCCCGCGCGCTCACCCCGGCGTACCGGCGGCTCGCCGACTCCTGAGGCCCCGGGTGGTCAGCGGTCCTCGAAAGAGGCGGGCACCATCACGCGCACGCCGTTGGGGACCACGCGCAGCCGGATCGGGGTGCGCAGCCGTACCTCGCCGTCCACGTCGGCCGCCATCGGCGGGTCGGTCTCCAGCAGCATCTCCCGCCCCACCACGAACGGCCCGCCGGCCATGCTGCGCCACCGTCCGGTGGTCGCCCTGATCAGCGTCTCGCCGAGCAGGCGCAGCTTCTTGCCCGAACCGAGCTGGTAGGCCACCAGCATGCCGTTGTCGATGCTGATGTCCTTGGCCACCTGCCAGCCGCCGTGGAAGCGGCCGTTGGCGATGTTGAGCTGGTGGGTGAGCAGCTCGTGGCGCTGCCCCTCGACCGTGATGTACGCGCGGAACGGCGTGTGCCCCGGCAGGATCGTCAGGGCGGTCAGCGGGTAGGCCGGGCGCCCCACGATGCGCTTGAGCCACGGCTTGACCTTGCCCGCCACCTCGACGGACACCCCGAAGCTGGCCAGGTTGGCGAACGGCCGGTCGTCGGCCATCCCCAGGTCGATGTCGGCCACCTTGCCCTCGGCGAACACCCTGATCGCCCCCGCCAGGTCGAGCGGCAGGCCGAGGCTGCGGGCGAAGTTGTTGGTGGTGCCCAGCGGGAGCACCCCGAGCGCCACGTCGCGGTGGGCCACATGGCGCACGGCCGAGGAGAGCGTGCCGTCGCCGCCGCCCACGACGAGCAGGTCGGGCTCGGTGGCCAGGGCCGCGTCGAGCAGCTCGCGCAGCCGCTTGGGGTTGTAGACCGACAGCTCCACCAGCGGCTCGAAGCCGAGGTTGTGGATCTGCTCGATCACCTCGAAATAGTGGCGGCGGCCGCGGCGCGAGCGAGTGTTCACCACCACTGCCACCTTGCGATCTCTCCGGATCGCCTCGGTGTGCTCGTCTTTGGTGCGCAATTCGCTCATGGTCACCAATGGTAGGCGCAGACCGCGCTGCCTATGGTCGGCCGCCGGCACGCGGAAGGCCGCCGGGACACCCCGGCGGCCTTCTTGATCGTTACTTCTTCGGCGGGACGACCTGGACGATGGCGCCCAGGTTGCCCGGCAGCGGGCTCACCAGCTTGAACTGCACGCCCAGCGCCTTGCCCTCGTCACCGGGGTTGCCGGTGCCGAGCACCGAGCCGGCGGCCACCTGGCCGTACAGCTCCGTGGCGGGGGTGCCGTCCTGGTGCACCACGCGAGTGCTGTACGTCTGGTCGCCCTTCGACGGCACGACCACCGAGGCGTCGGAGTCACGGTAGTAGAGACCGTTGCCGATCGCCTCAAGGCCCGGGAACCAGGTCTTCGCGTCGGTGAAGGCCGGGACGCCCTTCAGCGCGGGCAGGTCCGTGCAGTACGCGCTGAACGGCTCGTCCGCCGCCTCCAGGCACTCCTTGAACGGGTACGTCTTGCCGAACCCGAACGCGGCGTTGGACGACTGGACGCGTCCCTGGAGGTTCTTCTGCAGCGTCGGGTCCTTCTCGGCCGCGGTCCCGGTGCGGCGCAGCGGGTCGAAGTGCGAGTCCACGACCAGCAGGCTGCCCTTGGGACCGAGGCTCGGCGGGAGCCTCAGGGTGCCGGCGACGTTGTTGTTGATGAACGTCGAGTCGCGGTACCACACCAGCAGGCCCGGCGCGTTGTACTTCAGCTTCTGCACCTTCCACGCCCCGTCGCGGAGGTAGTCGGTGTCGTAGGTGTACTGCAGGCCGTTGTCGAAGCCGTCGAAGTTGCGCCACTCGGCCAGGTAGAACCGGGAGATCTCGCGACTGCCGTTGTTGCGGGTCCAGCCGGTGCCGCTGGTGTTGGTGAACGTGCCGCCGACGGCCTTCCACCCGTTGTCGCCGCCCTCGACGTCGTCGCTCCACACGGCCGTGCCGCCGTTGGTGAGCTGGAAGTCGTCGGCGTGCCAGCCGCGCTCCTGGAAGGCGGCGTCGGTGTTGTACGCCATCCGCAGCTTGATCGTCTTCCCGGCGAACGGCGTCAGGTTGACGTAGTCGTGCCGCCAGCCGCCGCTGTCACCGGTGAGGCCGTACTTCTTCTCGCCGAACGCGTGCAGGTTCTTGTTCGGGTCCGGGTAGTCGTCGGGCGTGCTGACCTCGGCGCCGGCCTCGTCGAAGACCTTCTGCTGGGCCCAGGTCTGGCCGCCGTCCGTCGAGACCTCGACGAAGCCGAAGTCCCAGTCCTGCTCGATCACGTAGTTGTTCCACATCCAGAACTTGAGATCGGTCCCGGCGGGGACGGGCACGTCGCGGGTCACCGTGAGGTTGGCCCAGTCCTGGTCGAGACCGCTCCACCAGGCGTTCGAGCCGCTGTGGACGTCGATCATCTTGAGCGGCGTGGAGGCCAGGTTGACCCGGACGCCGTCCTCGGTGAGCTTCGGCGTGCGCGAGGACTGTCCGACCGTGACGAGCTTGGAGGCGTCGCCCGGGTTGAACGTCTTCGGGTTCGCCCAGCCGAGCACCCACTTGTCCCACAGGCCCATGTGCGACGGCATCGACTGGAAGATCGGGCCGGAGTGGGAGCCGCTGGACATCAGGTCCCAGAAGTCCACGGCCGAGCTGGCCTGGCCCGAGGTGTCGTACAGGTCGGGCAGGCCCAGGTCGTGGCCGTACTCGTGGGCGAAGACGCCGACGCCGGAGTCCTCGGGCTGCACGATGTAGTTGGAGATCCTCTTGTCGGTGCCGGGGATCTTGTAGCCGCCGGCGACCGCGCTGGAGTGGGCCCAGATCGCGTACGTGCCCTCGGCGCCGCCGTCGGAGGACTTGTCCTTGCCGGCGTGCACCAGCACCAGGTGGTCGATCACGCCGTCGGGCTCGTTGAAGTTGCCGTCACCGTCGGCGTCGGCGACGTCTTCGACGTCGTAGTCGGCCCACGGGAAGCTCGGCTGGGCCTTGACCAGGCTCTCCACCACGTCGATCGGCAACTGCTGGGCGCCGCGCGGGTTGTCGGGGTGGCCGGACATGTCCTGCGGAGGAGCGCCGCAGGCCGCGGCGCCATACCAGGCCTCGGAGTGCGGGACCTTGATCCAGCCGGCCGCCGAGCCGGTGACGGAGTAGGCGCCCTTGGACATCTCCTCGTACATCTTCTTCATCGTGTAGCCGGAGATGTCGATGCCGGGCTTGCCGTCGCGCGGGTCCTTCAGGTCGGGGCGGACGCGCTCGGTGATGCCCTTGTCGGTGTAGAGCATCTTGTTGAAGTGCGCGGGGCTGAAGTCCTTGACCCAGAAGGAGTTGTTGTCCTTGTGCGGCAGCGTGGCCGGGTTGGGGATGTTGTTGTGGAGCGGCCCGTTCTTGAGCGTGCCGGGCGGCTCCACGACGCAGTCGTTCGCCTCGCTGTCGGTCGTGCGCGGCCGGTTGAAGCCCGAGAAGTCGTCGTTGGCCTGCTCGTTGAACTCGACGAGGATCGTCAGGAGCTTGGCCGTGCGGGTCTGCTTGGAGTTCTTGAAAATCCATTCAGCGGGATTGCGGCCGGTCCTGATGGCCTCGTTCTCGCGGGCGGCGAGAATGCGGCCGGCTGCCGGGTTTCCACTGGTGAACTTGCGGTCGAACTTCTGTGCCGGACTGAGCGAGCGCTGGTTCTTGTCGTTGACCGACGGCTCCTGCCGGTCCTTCTCGACCGCCGGAGAAGCGTAGTTGATGTAGTAGTCCGCGGCGGTGGGCTCGTAGTTCGCGACGGACGCCGCCTGAGCCGTGGGCGCGGACAGGGCGGCGCCGAGAAGGGCGACCGCCGGCAATGCTGCTAATAAGCGCTTCGTGCTGGGCACCAGGAACCCTCTCTGCCCGGGGTCGCCGGGCGCATGGCCATAGGGGTGTGCAATGCCGGACGTTAGAGGGTGTTTCAACGAATAGTAAAGTACGTCGTTGAAATGTGATCAAAGGGGGACATTTAGCGCACCGTTGGCATAAGGAATCAGAACAATATGAGCCCCGCCACGATCCCGCCCGCGACGGCGCCGCCATAACAGATCACCGCGATGACCAGGTCGAACCTGGCGATGCCGAGCACCTCCTCGCTGGTGAACCTGATCCGGTGCGCGGCGTGGAAGAGGCACAGCACGGCGACCCCGAGCAGCGCGAGCCGTACCGGCACGGGGTCGAGCAGCGCGCGCAGTTGCTCGGGGGCGGGCCAGTCGACCACGCCGAGCGGCATGAGCACCCCGAAGAGCAGCACGAGCACCGGCAGCACGAGCGCCGCCACCACTCCCCCGCCGCTGAAGAGCAGCCACAGGTACGGCTCCAGGGTGCGTCTCATGGCGACCTCAGGATGAAGTAGGCGATCAGGAGGGAGATCGCCACCCAGGCCGAGTGGTTGCCGCCCTGGATCATCCAGGCGGGCACCCGCCAGCCGTCCAGGCGGACGACCGTGGCCTTGGGGGCGAGGTTGAGGAACGTGATCGTGTGGAAGACGGTCGCGGCCAGCGCGAGCACGTTGATCGCGATCATCCACGGCCGGGCGGCCAGCTCGGCGAACTCCTGGAGGGCGCCGCCGCGCACCGCGTCGGCGAACATCAGCACGAAGACGATCGACCAGGCCACGAAGACGCTGGTCAGCTCGCGCAGCACGAACATCGCACAGTGGCGGGTGCGGACGAACCAGAGGTTGTCGCGCGGCGGGCGGTAGGCGGTCGTCATCGCCTGCTCCACGGCAGGACCGAACGCAGGGCGGCGGTCAGCTTGTAGCGCTGGATGGCCTCGGCCGGGTCCACGTGCTTGGGGCAGACCCGTGTGCACTCGCCGACGAACGTGCACCCCCAGACGGCGTCCTCCTGGTTGAGCACGTCGAACCGGTCGCCCATGTCGCGCGAGTCCAGGTTGTAGCGCTGGGCGAGCGCGATGGCGGCCGGGCCGAGGAAGTCGGGGTCGAGCACGTAGACGGGGCAGGCCGAGTAGCAGAGCAGGCAGTTGATGCACATGCTGTACTGCTTGTACGCCTCCAGCTGCTCGGGCGTCTGGGCGTACTCGGCGGTCAGCGGCAGCTCCTCGCCCTCCCTGATCAGCCAGGGCCGCACGGACGACAGCTTGGCCAGGAACCCGTCGATGTCCACGACCAGGTCCCTGATGACCGGGAAGCCCTTCAGCGGCTCGATCCTGATCGGGCCCGCGCCGAACTCGGTGAGGAAGGTGCCGCAGGTCAGCCTGGGCTCGCCGTTGACGGTCATGCCGCACGAGCCGCACACGCCCATCCGGCACGACCAGCGGTAAGACAGGCTGCCGTCGAGCTGGTCCTTGATGTGGTTGAGGCCGTCGAGGACCGCCCAGTCGGCCATGAGCGGCACGTCGTACCCCTGGAACACCGGCTCCTCGTCCTCGCCGGGCCGGTACCGGGCCACCTCGACCCTGATCGTCGCCGTCCCATCAGTCACGTCCGTACACCCTTTCTCCCGGAGGCCAGCGGGTGATCGTCACGGGGAGCAGCCCGACGGACGGGGTGCCGTCGGGTGCGCGGTGCACCAGGGAGTGCGCGAGGTAGGCGGCGTCGTCCCTGGCCGGGAAGTCGGTGCGCTGGTGCGCGCCGCGCGACTCCTGCCGGTTCAGCGCGCAGGCCACGATGGTCTGCGCGACCTCCAGCATGGTGTGCAGCTCCTGCAGGTTGATCAGCTCGGTGTTGAACGCGGTGCTCGTGTCGTCGATGCGGACCTCCTCGGCGCGCTCGCGCAGCTCCGCGAGCGTGTCGACGGCCTTGGTGAGCACGTCGCCCGTGCGGTAGATGCCGGCGGCCCCTTCCAGGGTGTGCTGCATCTCCTCGCGCAGGTCGGCGATCCGCTCACCGGTGCTGCTGCCCTCCCGGACGCGTTCCAACCGGCGCCGCTCGTCGGCCCCCTGGCTCCGCACGGCGGCCGGCTCGCCGTCCCGGTGCGACCTGGCGAACCCGGCGGCGGCGATCCCGGCCCGGCGGCCGAAGACCAGGCACTCGGGCAGCGAGTTGGAGCCGAGCCGGTTGGCGCCGTTGATGCTCACGCAGGCGGTCTCCCCGGCCGCGAACAGCCCGGCGACGGGGGTGGCGCCGTCGATGTCGGTGTGGACGCCGCCCATCATGTAGTGCACGACCGGGCGCACCGGGATGAGGTCGGTGGCCGGGTCGAGGTTCTGGTAGCTGCGGCACAGCTCGCGCACGAACGGGATGCGGGCGTCGATCTTGCCCTCGCCCAGGTGGCGCAGGTCCAGGTAGACGACCGGGCCGTACGGGGTGTCCACCGTGCGGCCCTTCTGCTGCTCGTGCACGAACGCCTGGGAGAGGCGGTCGCGCGGGCCCAGCTCCATGCTGCGCAGCTTCGGGGTGGGCGTGGGCTTGCCGAGGTCGTAGTCCTGCAGGTAGCGGTAGCCGTCCTTGTTGATCAGCCAGCCGCCCTCGGCCCTGGCCGCCTCGGTGATGAGGATGCCGGTGAACGGCAGGCCCGTGGGGTGGTACTGGACGAACTCCATGTCCTTCAGCGGCGCTCCCGCCCGGTAGGCCAGGGCCATGCCGTCGCCGGTCTTGATGGCGGCGTTCGTGGTGAAGGGGAAGACGCGGCCGCAGCCGCCGGTGGCCAGGATGACGGTCCTGGCGGCGATGGTCTCGATGCGGCCGGTCCTGATCTCGACGGCCACGACGCCGTGGACGCGGCCGTCGTCGACGACGAGCTTGGTGACGTACCACTCGTCGTACCGCAACACGTCCTGATATTTCAGGGTTGTTTGGAACAAGGTGTGCAAGAGGTGGAAGCCCGTTTTGTCGGCCGCGTACCAGGTGCGCATCTTCTTCATGCCGCCGAACGGGCGGACCGCCACGCGCCCGTCGCTCTCCCGGCTCCAGGGGCAGCCCCAGTGCTCGAGCTGGATCAGCTCCTCGGGCGCCTCGGCCACGAACGCCTCGACGGCGTCCTGGTCGCACAGCCAGTCACCGCCGGAGATCGTGTCGTAGCAGTGCTCGTCGAGCGTGTCGCCGACGCCGATCACCCCGGCGGCGCCGCCCTCGGCGGAGACGGTGTGGCTGCGCATCGGATAGACCTTCGAGACGACCGCCACCTTCAGGGACGGGTCACTCTCGGCGACCGCGACGGCCGCCCGCAGGCCCGCTCCGCCTCCTCCGACGATGAGCACGTCGATCATTACGTCACTTCCCGTGGTCGGGTTGTATCGGGTCCTTCACCCGTTTGCCGTCGTGCCGGATGGCGGACAGGTGGATGCTGCCGTCGTGGTACTCGTGCCGGATCCGGCGGCAGCCGCAGTCGAAGAACTGGTCACGGATCACCAGGCCGTAGCCGTCGTCGTCGACGAGGCGCTCACCGCCGGACTTCTTCCCGCAGGGGGCCGTCTCGGGGGTGAAGGGGATTCGCGTGCCTGACATCGCCGATCTCCCTAGATAGGCGAAATTTCATGATCAGTCGGGATTCTCCGGGCGAGGCTCGGCCTCGGAGGCTTCGTCGTGCTCGACCCCGTGCTGGACCCCGTGCTGCTCCACTGGGGGCAGCTCCGCCTGCTCGCGGGGGTAGTGCAGGTCGAAGGCGGGCCGTTCGGAGCGGATCGGGGGCATGCTGACGAAGTTGTGGCGCGGCGGCGGGCAGCTGGTGGCCCATTCGAGGGAGCCGCCGTACCCCCACGGGTCGTCGAGGGTGACCTTGGGCGCGTACTTGGCCGTCTTCCAGACGTTGTAGAGGAACGGCAGCGTCGAGGCCCCGAGCAGGAACGCCCCGGCGGAGGAGAACTCGTTGAGCGCGGTGAAGCCGTCGCCCGGGCTGTAGTCGGCGTAGCGCCTGGGCATGCCGAGCATGCCGAGCCAGTGCTGCACCAGGAACGTGGTGTGGAAGCCGATGAACAGCGTCCAGAAGTGCACCTTGCCGAGGCGGTCGTCGAGCATCCGGCCGGTCATCTTCGGCCACCAGAAGTAGAAGCCGGAGAACATCGCGAACACGACCGTGCCGAAGACGACGTAATGGAAGTGCGCGACCACGAAGTACGTGTCGCTGATGTGGAAGTCGAGCGGCGGCGAGGCCAGGATGACCCCGGTGAGCCCGCCGAGCAGGAACGTCACCAGGAACCCGACGGCGAAGAGCATCGGCGTCTCGAAGCTCAGATGGCCCCGCCACATCGTGCCGATCCAGTTGAAGAACTTCACCCCGGTCGGCACCGCGATGAGGAACGTCATGAGCGAGAAGAACGGCAGCAGCACCTGGCCGGTCGGGAACATGTGGTGGGCCCACACGGTCATCGACAGCCCGGCGATGGTGATCGTCGCGCCGACGAGCCCCAGGTAGCCGAACAGCGGCTTGCGGCTGAAGACCGGGATCACCTCGGAGATGATCCCGAAGAACGGCAGCGCGATGATGTAGACCTCGGGGTGGCCGAAGAACCAGAACAGATGCTGCCAGAGCAGCGCGCCGCCGTTCTCGCTGTGGAAGACCTGCGTGCCCAGCTTGCGGTCCGACTCCAGCACCAGCAGCGCCGCGGCCAGCACGGGGAACGCCATCAGCACCATCATGCTGGTCAGCAGCACGGTCCAGGTGAACAGCGGCACCCGGAACATGGTCATGCCGGGCGCCCGCATGCCGATGATCGTGGTGATGAAGTTGACCGAGCCGAGGATCGTACCGAGACCCGACAGCGCCAGGCCCATGATCCACAGATCGCCGCCGATCTGCGGCGAGTACAGCGCCGTCGACAGCGGCGTGTAGGCGAACCAGCCGAAGTCCGCCGCCCCGCCCGGGGTGAAGAACCCGGCCACCACCATCAGCCCGCCGAACAGGAACATCCAGTACGCGACCGCGTTCAGCCGGGGGAAGGCCACGTCGGGCGCGCCGACCTGCAGCGGCATGACCACGTTCGCGAACCCCGCGAACAGCGGGGTGGCGAACAGCAGCAGCATCACCGTGCCGTGGATGGTGAACAGCTGGTTGTACTGCTGCTGGTTGACCAGCTGCATGCCGGGGGAGACGAGCTCGGCCCTGATGACCATGGCCATGAGGCCGGCCACGAGGAAGAACCCGAACGAGGTGATCAGGTAGAGATACCCGATGACCTTGTGGTCGGTCGTCGACAGCCAGGAGGCGAGGACGGTCCCGGTGCGGCGGCGCCTGACCTGCTCGATCGAGGTCTCGCGAACAGTCGTCACGGCTGCTCCCTCCAGTGCGGAGTGCTACCTGCGACGGACCGCTGGACGCCGCCCACCTCAGGCGCGATTCGGCTACCTGCGGCGGACCGCCGGATGCGGCCCACCATGGCCTGCCCCGATCTACCCATTCCACGCCAAGCAGCGCCGCTCGGGAAGACGTTCTTTGACATTCGCACCGGAAGGTTTGACATGCGGGCGCGGCATGCGACCCATGCGTGATCGTCGCTGGTGGATCGGTTGAATCCGGCCTAGCGTTTCCAGGCGTGCCCATGACGCTCGGATTTCACCTGCCCAACGGCTACGCCGGCGCCGACCGGCGCGGCGCCGCCAGGATCGCCGCGCTGGCGGAGGAGCTGGGCTACGACTCGCTGTGGACGGCCGACCACGTGGTCCTGCCCAGCCCCCGGGTCGATCCCTCGCCGCTCGAACCCGGCGCGCCGCTGCTGGACGCCGTGGTCTCGCTGGCGTTCCTGGCCGCGCACACCGAGCGGATCCTGCTGGCCACCGGCTGCGTGGTGCTGCCCCAGCGCGACCCGCTGGTGCTGGCCAAGCAGCTGGCGAGCGTGGACGTGCTCAGCGGCGGACGGCTGGTGTTCGGGGCCGTGGCCGGCTACCTGGAGCCGGAGTTGCGCGCGCTCGGCGTGCCCCTGGAGGGCCGCGGCGAGCGGACGGCCGAGTACCTGCGGGCGATGCGCGCGCTGTGGGAGCAGGAGGAGCCCGCCTTCCACGGCCGATATGTCTCGTTCGAGGGTGTCGACGCCCACCCGCGCCCGCTCGGACGCGTGCCGGTCGTCATGGGCGGCCACACGCGCGCCGCGCACCGGCGGGCCGCCGAGCTGGCCGACGGCTGGTACGGCTGGATGCTGGGCCTGCGGGCGGCGGCGGCCCAGATCGAATCCGTACGCGCCGAGGCCGCGGCGGCGGGCACCACCCTGCACATCTCGGTCACCCCGGCCCGCCCCCTCGACCCCGGGACCGTGCGCGCCTACGCGGACGCGGGGGTGGACCGGCTCATCCTGGCCCACCGCCCCGGGCTGTCCCTGGCGGAGGTGGAGGATTTCCTGCGCCGCAACGCCCCCGGCCGCCTCCTCGCCTGACGCGCCACATGTCCCACATTGCGGATATCCGCGGGCTCACCGGGTGAGGTCTTCTATCCTTCGTAGCCGGACCCGACTTCGGAGGAGAAGATCCCGTGACTGCTCAGGCTGACTACGCCGCCCTCGTCCAGCGAGGGCTCTCGCTCGACCTCACCAGGGGCAAGCCGTCGCCGCGCCAGCTCGATCTCTCCAACGACCTGCTCAAGCTGCCCACGTCCTACCGGGCGGCCGACGGCACCGACGGCCGCAACTACGGCAACCTGCAGGGCCTGACCGAGCTGCGCGAGCTGTTCGCGCCGCTGGTCCAGGTGCCCGCCGGCCAGCTCGTCGTCGGTGGCAACTCCAGCCTGGCCCTGATGCACGACACGATCGTGCACGCGCTGCTGACCAGGGTGCCGGGCGCCGCGCGGCGGTGGGTGGAGGAGCCGGAGGTCACGTTCCTGTGCCCGGTCCCCGGATACGACCGGCACTTCACGATCACCGAGCGGTTCGGGATCAAGATGGTGCCCGTCCCGATGAACGCCGAGGGCCCCGACATGGACGTGGTCGAGCGCCTGGTGGCCGCCGACGCGAGCGTCAAGGGCATCTGGTGCGTGCCGAAGTACAGCAACCCGTCCGGCGTCACCTACAGCGACGAGACGGTCCGCAGGCTGGCCGCCATGCCGGCCGCCGCGCCCGACTTCCGGATCTTCTGGGACAACGCGTACGCGGTGCACCACCTCACCGACACCCCGGACGAGCTGGCCGACCTGCTCGCGCTCGCCGCCGAGCACGGCGACGCCGACCGCGTGTTCGTCTACGCCTCCACCTCCAAGGTGACGCTGGCGGGCTCCGGCGTGTCGTTCTTCGGCTCCTCGCCCGCGAACGTCGAGTGGTTCCTGCACAACACGGGCAAGCAGTCCATCGGCCCCGACAAGCTCAACCAGCTCCGCCACGTCGAGTTCCTGGGTGACCCGGCGGGCGTGGCCGCGCACATGCGGCGGCACGCGGAGCTGATCGGGCCGAAGTTCGAGCTGGTCGACAAGGTGCTGACCGAGCGGCTGGGCGACCTCGGCACCTGGACGAGCCCCGCGGGCGGCTACTTCATCAGCCTGGAGGTGCCGCACGCCGCCGAGGTGGTGGCCAGGGCCAAGGCCGCGGGCATCGCGCTGACGCCCGCGGGCGCGACGCACCCGTACGGCAAGGACGCCGCCGACCGCACGATCCGGATCGCCCCGACCTTCCCCGGGCTGGACGAGCTGGAGCAGGCCATCGAGGGCCTGGCCGTCTGCGCCCGCGCGGTGGCGGAGGAACTGGGCTGAGCTAGCGGCCGTTCCTGAAGCCGAAGATGTACTCGCGCGTCTCGCTCGGATGGAACGAGACGCCGACCCCCGGCTCGAACACGGCGTTGTCGCGCGCGCAGTAATAGAGGCCCTCCCACACGGCCAGGGCCTTCTCCCTGGCCGGGGCCTCGACGGTGTCGCGCTTCCTGGCGCCGTACGAGCCGAGCACGTTCAGCAGCCCGAGCCCCCAGAACAGGCCGGTCAGGCAGAACGGGGCGAGCAGCACCTCGCCCCACTTGGGGTCCTGGCCCATGGCGATGACCAGCGACACGACCAGGTGCACCAGGGCCGCCACGAGGAGCAGGAGATAGCCCTGGTTCCTGGCCCACGGGGTGTAGTGGCGGCTGGGGAACGACAGCCAGACCGCGAGCTGCGTACGGCTCATGACGTGTTTCGAGGCGCCCAGCGCCGCCGCCGTGGGCAGGTCGGCGACCTCGCGCACGCCGGGCAGCCGCACTCTGCCGATCTTGTACGTGGTCCCGGAGGCCACCGCTCCGGGGACCGCGGCGACCTGGTCGGTCTCCGAACACACCGGGCACCTGACTTCCACCTGGGCAGTTTGGCCTTAAGTAACGACCTGCGCAAACCGGGAGGCGGAGCGTGTCCGGCCGGACCCTCCGGCCGAGTGGTTTCCACCTAAAGTGCATGGTGTGAAGCCGATTGATGCGTTGGTGAGCTCTCTGCCCGAAGGTCGTGTCCTGACCGACCCGGATGTGATCGACTCCTACGCCCGCGACCGGACGTTCGTGGCGCCGGGCAAGCCGCTCGGCGTGGTGCTGGCCGCCTCGCGCGACGACGTGGTCACGACGTTGAGGTGGGCCACCGAGCACCGGGTGCCCGTGGTGCCACGGGGCGGCGGCTCGGGCCTGGCGGGGGCCGCCGTCGCCGGTGACGGCTCGATCGTGCTCTCGCTGGCCAGGATGAACGCGATCAGGGAGCTCTCCCCCGCCGACGAGATCGCCGTCGTCGAGCCCGGCGTCATCACCGCCGACCTGGACAGGGCCGCCAGGGAGCACGGGCTCATGTACGCGCCGGACCCCTCGTCGTACGAGATCTCCACGATCGGCGGCAACCTGGCCACGAACGCGGGCGGGCTGCGGTGCGTGAAGTACGGCGTGACCAGGGACTCGGCGCTCGGGCTCGAGGTGGTGCTGGCCGACGGCCGCGTGATCGGCACCGGCCGGCGCACGATGAAGGGCGTCACGGGCTACGACCTGACCGGCCTGTTCGTCGGCTCCGAGGGCACGCTCGGCGTCATCACCGCGGCCACGGTCCGGCTCAAGCGGGCGCCCACGGCGCCGCCGGCCACGTTCGCGGCGGAGTTCGGCTCGCTCCGGGACGCGGGCGCGGCGGTGTCGGCGATCATGGCGGCGGGCTGCCAGCCGTCCCTCATGGAGCTGATCGACCGCGCCTCGCTGGAGGCCCTCGACGACTGGCTCAACATCGGGCTCGAACCGGACACGCAGGCCACCCTGATCGGCCAGTCCGACGCCACCGACAGCCAGGCCATGGTCGAGCGCATGGAGCGGCTGTGCCTGGAGAACGGCGCCTCGTTCGTGGCCGTGTCCTCCAGCCCGCAGGAGGCCGAGGAGCTGATCAAGCTGCGCCGGCTGGACTACCAGGCCAAGGAGCGGCTCGGGGCGTGCCTGGTGGAGGACGTGTGCGTGCCCCGGTCCCTGCTGCCCGACATGATCACCGCCATCGAGGAGACGTCCGCGCGGCACGGGGTGAAGATCCTCACGGTGGCGCACGCCGGCGACGGGAACCTGCACCCGGTCTTCATCTTCGACCGCGGCATGCCCGAGCCGCCGGCGGAGGTGTGGGCGGCGGCGGACGAGGTGTTCACGCGCGCGCTGGAGCTCGGGGGCACGCTGACCGGGGAGCACGGGGTGGGCCTGCTGAAGCGGCGCTGGCTCGACCTGGAGTCGGGGCCGGTGGTCACCGAGGTCCAGCAGGGCATCAAGGCGGTCTTCGACCCCCTGGGGATCCTCAACCCGGGCAAGGCGATCTAGCTCTGGCCTGGAGAATCTCGGACTGTGGGCACCTTGACCAAGCCGTGACATTGGGGCCGGAAGCCCGTCCGACCTGCGACGAAGGGCTTACAGCGGCCTGACTTCCTTCGTCAAAACATGAAACTTCTGACAGGTCCGGCAGACGTCCCAACCATCACGCTGGTAGCGTTTTGCCCCATCTAATGGGTTGTAATGGGGGTCCGACGTGAATCAGTTCCAGCCGTTGGCGGCGGACGATCCGCGGCGGCTGGGGGCGTATGAAATCGTCGCCCGGCTCGGCGAGGGCGGCCAGGGCGTTGTCTATCTGGGTAAGAGCGACTCCGGGGAGCAGGCAGCGGTCAAGCTGCTGCACAACGCCCTGGTGGCCGACGCCGACGCCAGGACGAGGTTCCTGCGCGAGGTGGCGGTGGCACAGCGGGTGGCCAGGTTCTGCACCGCTCCAGTGCTCCACGCCGACCTGGATGGCAGCCGTCCGTACATCGTGAGCGAGTACGTCCCGGGCCCGTCGCTGCGTGAGATGGTCATCAACGAGGGGCCGCGGCGGGGTGCGGCGCTCGAACGGCTCGCGATCAGCACGGCCACGGCGCTCGCGGCCATCCACCGCGCCGGCATCCTGCACCGCGACTTCAAGCCCGCCAACGTCCTGATGGGGCCCGAGGGTCCCGTCGTGATCGACTTCGGCATCGCCCGCGCCCTGGACTCGCCCGGCGCGACGGCCACGGGGATGGCCATGGGCACGCCCTCGTACCTGGCGCCCGAGCAGCTCAGCGGGGCTGCGGTGTCGGAGGCGGCCGACGTGTTCGCCTGGGGCGTCACGATGGTGTTCGCGGCGACGGGCAAGCCCGCCTTCGGCGCCGACTCCATTCCCGTGGTGATGAACCGGATCCTCAACGAGGAGCCGGAGCTCGGGCGGATGGAGGGCGTGCTCGGGGAGCTCGTCGGCCTCTGCCTCTCCAAGGACCCCGCGCAGCGGCCCAGCGCGGACGAGCTCATCGTCCGCCTCACCGGCCAGCCGGCCCCGAAGTCCGCCATCGAGCCGGTGACGGGCCAGCAGCTGATCGGCGGCGCCGCCGCCGGTGCGGGTGTGGAGGGTGGCGCCCCTGCGGCGAAGGGCCAGGACGTCTACCCGGGCCCCTGGACCCAGCCCACCGGCCCCGTCCCGCCCGTCCCGCAGACGGGCCCGTACGGCCGCCCCGCCGCGGCCGCCGCCCAGGCCGCGTCCCCCATGCCGGGCAACCAGCCCCAGGGCACCCAGCAGCCGGGGACACCTGGTATGCCCGGAACGCCCGGTGGTCCGGGGACCCCCGGTGCGCCTCAGCCCGGGATGCCCGCCGGCTCCCAGCCGGGTATGCCCGCCGGGCCGGTCGGCTCCCACCCCGGAATGCCCGGCAACGGCCCGCAGGGTGCGGGCGCACCCGGAATGCCACCGCAGCACGGTGCGGCCGCGCAGCACGGTGCTGTCGCGTCCGGGATGCCGCCGCACGGCCCCGGCACGCCTCAGGGCCAGTCGCCCTTCCAGGGGGGAACGCCGGGCGGACCGGGCAGGCCCGGAGCGCAGGGCGGTCCCACCCGTCCCGGCGGCCCGTCGGGCCCCGGTGACAGCGCGCCCGCGAAGCAGCGCCGCACGCTGACGCTCGCCCTGTCCGGAGCCGCGGCCGCCGCCCTCCTCGTGGTCGTCGGCGCCGTGGTGGTGCAGGCCAACACCAAGGAAGTCCCGGTGGTGGCCGTCGGCAACTCCTCCAACAAGACCAGCGGCGACGGCTCCGGCGGCGGCCAGCCCGTCGACCCGCCGCCCGGCGACCAGACCCCGGTGCCGCTGCCCACGGACACCTCGGTGTCGGTGCCCACCCTGAGCATCGATCCGACGGAGAGCAAGAAGGCCAAGCACACCAAGCAGCCGGAACCCATCGCCGAGGTCCCGAACCCGGTCACCCAGGCACCCCAGCCTCAGACCACGACCAAGCGGCCGCACCCCACGCCCAAGCCGTCCGAGACCAAGACGAAGAAGAAGCCGTCCGACATGGTCGACCCCGTGGTGGAGCCGCCGCTCGGCGAGTCGACGGACCAGCCGGGCACCGGCACGACGGTCCCGACCCGTCCCAGCAGCAAGCCGACCAAGACCTATGGTCCGCGCAAGCCGAACCCGTACAACGCGGCGTCAGTGTGCGGCTCCGGCTACAAGGTCATCGACTCGCGCTCCATCGCGACCGGCAACGCCACCGTCTATCTTCTGTACAACTCCGGTGCGGGCAAGAACTGCGTGGTCACGATGTCGCGCATGCTGTACCCGGAGAAGGCGCAGATGAACGCCATCCTTCAGGTGAAGGGTGGCTCCAGCGCCAGCAACCCGGGCAACTTCACCGCGTACGCCGGCCCGATCCGTCTGCCCGGAAAGCAGAAGTGCGTGATCTGGGGCGGTTCTTGGGGCGGCCAGACGTGGAAGTCCGGCTGGAGCCACTGCACCTGACCTGACGACGACATCCGCTGAAAAGGGCCCCTTGTACGGGGCCCTTTTTGCGTTAGCGTAGTTGACGTGATCGTCAGGTCTTCGGTGCCGACGTCCAGAGGCAGGCGGACGCGGGCCGCGCTGCTGCAGGCTGGGCGGGAGGCGTTCGAGGAGCACGGGTACGACGCCGTGCGGATCGACGACGTCTGCGGGCGGGCCCGGGTGTCCCACGGCACGTTCTACACCTACTTCGATTCCAAGGAAGCGCTGTTCGGCGAGGTCGCGGCGGCCGTGGTCGGGGAGATGTTCGCGGCCAGCGTGGTCGGCGCGGCGGCGGACCCGGACGATCCGTACGCCCGGATCGAGGCGGCCAACCGGCTCTACCTGCGGGCCTGGGCGGCGAACTCGCGGCTGGTGCGGATGGTGGAGCAGGCGGCCACGTCCGAGGAGAGGTTCGGGCGGTTGCTGCTCGAGCTGCGGGAGGTGTTCGTGCGGCGGGGCGCGGAGGGGTTGAAGCGGCTGCAGGAGCAGGGGCTGGCCGATCCGGAGCTGGATCCGCGGCTGACCGCCGTCATGCTGGGCGGGATGGTGGAGCACTTCGCCCACGTGTGGCTGGATCTCGGGGAACGGGCCGACGAGCAGGTGGCGGTCGATCACCTGACGCGGTTGTGGGCCAGGGCCATCGGGTTGACGGGAACGTCAGGTTTGCGGGAGGAAGGCGCGTGATCAGGAGCAGGCTCGACACCGAGGGCGACGACTATCGCGGGCGCCGGGAGGCCATGCTCGCCAAGCTGGGCGAGCTCGACGCCGAGCACGCCAAGGCGGTGGCCGGGGGCGGCGAGAAGTACGTCGAACGGCACCGCAGGCGCGGCAAGCTCCTGGCCAGGGAGCGGATCGAGCTGCTGATCGACCCGGACTCGCCCTTCCTGGAGCTGTCGCCGCTGGCCGCCTGGGGCAGCGAGTTCCCGGTCGGGGCCGGAATGGTGTCGGGGATCGGGGTGATCGAGGGCGTCGAGTGCGTGATCACCGCGAACGACCCCACGGTCCGCGGCGGCGCGTCGAACCCGTGGACGCTGAAGAAGTCCCTCCGGGCGGCCGACATCGCGCTGCGCAACAGGCTCCCGTACGTGAACCTGGTCGAGAGCGGCGGCGCGGACCTGCCGACGCAGAAGGAGATCTTCATCCCGGGTGGCCAGATATTTCGCGACCTGACCCGGTTGTCGGCGGCGGGCGTTCCGACCATCGCGCTGGTGTTCGGGAACTCCACGGCAGGCGGCGCGTACGTGCCCGGCATGAGCGACTACGTGGTGATGGTGCGGGAACGAGCGAAAGTGTTCCTGGGCGGCCCGCCCCTCGTGAAGATGGCCACCGGGGAGGAGTCGGACGACGAGTCCCTGGGCGGGGCCGAGATGCACGCCAGGACCAGCGGCCTCGCCGACCACCTGGCCCAGGACGAGCACGACGCGCTGCGGATCGGGCGGCGGATCGTCCGTTCCCTCAACTGGCGCAAACAGGGCATGAGCCCGCAGGCGGCGCGGGAGCCCGGATATCCGGCCGAGGAGCTGCTGGGCATCGTCCCCGAGGACCTGAAGGTGCCGTTCGACCCCCGCGAGGTGATCGCGCGCGTGGTGGACGGGAGCGAGTTCGAGGAGTTCAAGCCGCTGTACGGCGCCTCCCTCGTGACCGGCTGGGCGCGCGTCCACGGCTACCCGGTGGGCGTGCTGGCGAACGCGCGCGGCGTGCTGTTCAGCGAGGAGTCGCAGAAGGCCACCCAGTTCATCCAGCTCGCGAACCAGTCGCGCACTCCGCTCCTGTTCCTCCAGAACACGACCGGTTACATGGTCGGCAAGGACTACGAGCAGGGCGGCATCATCAAGCACGGCGCCATGATGATCAACGCGGTGTCCAACTCGACCGTCCCCCACCTCACCGTCGTCATGGGCGCCTCGTACGGGGCGGGCAACTACGGCATGTGCGGGCGCGCGTACGAGCCCCGCTTCCTGTTCAGCTGGCCGAGCGCCAAGTCGGCGGTGATGGGCCCGGCGCAGCTCGCCGGGGTGCTGTCCATCGTGGGCCGCGCGTCCGCGCAGGCCAAGGGGCAGGTGTACGACGAGGAGGCCGACGCGGCGATGCGCGCGATGGTGGAGGCCCAGATCGAGGCGGAGTCGCTGCCGTTCTTCCTCTCGGGCCGCCTGTACGACGACGGGGTCATCGACCCGCGCGACACCCGTACCGTCCTGGGCCTGTGCCTGTCGGCCGTCAACAGCGCGCCGGTGCCCGAACCGGCGGGATTCGGGGTGTTCCGGCCATGATCGCCCGCCTGCTCGTCGCGAACCGGGGTGAGATCGCCCGCCGCGTCTTCCGCACCTGCGGGTCGCTCGGCATCTCGACGGTCGCCGTCTTCTCCGACCCCGACGCGGACGCGCCGCACGTGGCCGAGGCAGACCTGGCCGTTCGGCTGCCGGGCGCCCGACCGTCCGACACGTACCTGAACATCGGCCGCATCCTGGACGCCTGCCGCGCCTCCGGTGCGGACGCCGTACATCCCGGATACGGCTTCCTGTCCGAGAACGCGGAGTTCGCGCGGGCCGTGCTGGACGCCGGGCTGGTGTGGGCCGGGCCGCCGCCCGAGGCCATCGCGGCCATGGGGTCCAAGGTCGAGGCTAAGCGGCTGATGGCGGAGGCGGGGGTGCCCGTGCTCCCCTCGCTCGACCCGGAGGCGCCCGGGGAGTTCCCGGTCCTGGTCAAGGCGTCCGCCGGTGGGGGCGGGCGCGGCATGCGGATCGTCCGCGAGGCCGGGGAGCTGGCGCGGGAGGTCGAGTCGGCGCGGCGGGAGTCGGCGGCGGCGTTCGGCGACGGGACCGTGTTCGTGGAGCCGTTGCTGGAGAACGCCCGGCACGTCGAGGTGCAGGTGCTGGCCGACCGGCACGGCACGGTGTGGACGCTGGGCGAGCGCGAGTGCAGCGTGCAGCGGCGGCACCAGAAGGTCGTCGAGGAGTGCCCGTCGCCGGGGATCTCGGCCGAGCTGCGGGAGCGGCTGTGCGAGGCGGCGGTCAGGGCCGCGCGGAAGATCGGCTATGTCGGGGCCGGGACCGTGGAGTTCCTGGTCAAGGGGGATCGGGTGGCGTTCCTGGAGATGAACACCCGGCTCCAGGTCGAGCATCCGGTCACCGAGCTGGTCTACGGGGTCGATCTGGTGCGGCTGCAGCTCGAGGTGGCCGAGGGGGCCGCCCTGCCCGCGACGCCGCCCGAGCCTGCCGGGCATGCCGTGGAGGTGCGGCTTTATGCGGAGGACGGGGATTATCTGCCGCAGAGCGGGGTGTTGCGGCGGTTCGAGGTCTCCGGGGAGGTGCGGGTGGATTCGGGGGTGGAGTCCGGGTCGGTGATCTCGCCGTACTACGACCCGATGCTGGCGAAGGTGATCGGGTACGGGCGGGTACGAGCGGAGGCGGTGCGGAAACTGGTCACGGCGCTCCGACGGGCGAAGCTCCACGGGGTCGTGACAAATCGCGATTTACTGGTAAAAATCCTGACAAATTCGGCCTTCGGGGCGGGCGACACTCACACCGGCTTCCTCGCCCCCGGCGGCCCTCTTGACGGCAGCTCCCGGGACGGGCCCGGCGAGCTCCCGGTGCTGGCCGCCGCGCTCGCCATGGCCGCCGAGAACCGCCGCCGGGCGACGGTGCTGGCGGGCCTCCCGAGCGGCTGGCGCAACGTGCGCTCCCAGCCCCGCCGGGCCCGCTTCGAGGAGGCCGAGGTCGTCTACGACCCGCTCCCCCAGGGCGTCACCGTGATCAGCGCGGAGCCGTACGAGGTGATCCTGGAACGCGACGGCGTCCGGCACACCTTCGAGGTGGCCCGCTACGACGAGGACCGCAAGGTCTACGTCGACCACGTCGGCGGGTGCGCCGAGCTGACCCCGCTCCCCCGCCTCCCCGAGCCGGTCGAGCACGTCGCGCCCGGCTCCCTGCTGGCCCCCATGCCGGGCAGCGTGCTCCGGATCGAGGTGGAGCCCGGCGACCGGGTGACGAAGGGGCAGCCGGTGCTGGTGCTCGAGGCGATGAAGATGGAGCATCGGATCGCGGCGCCGTCCGACGGCGTGGTGTCGGACGTACACGTCGAAAAGGGCCGGCAGGTCGAAGCGGGCGCGGTGCTGGCGATCATCCAGGAGGAGACTGCATGACGAGCCTGGTGCACAAGGACCTGGCGGCGGGCGTCGCGACCGTCACGCTGGACTCGCCGCCCAACCGCAACGCCCTGTCCGTACGGCTCCTCGCCGACCTGTCCGACCGGCTCCACTGGGCGCTGGCCGAGCCGGAGGCCAGGGTGATCGTGCTGACCGGCACCGGGAAGGTGTTCTGCTCGGGCGCCGACCTCAAGGAGCAGAAGGCCTCGGGCGCGGCGGTGACGGCGTCGTTCCCCGACGTGCTCACGCTGATCTGGGAGAGCCCGAAGCCGGTCATCTGCCGGCTGAACGGCACGGCGCGGGCGGGCGGGCTGGGCCTGGTGGCGGCGTGCGACTTCGCGATCGCGCCGCTGACGGCGTCCTTCGCCTTCTCCGAGGTACGGCTCGGCGTCGTGCCCGCCATGATCTCGGTGCCGGTGCTGCGCCGGGTCGAGCCCCGGGCGGCGGCCGAGTACTTCCTGACCGGCGAGGTGTTCGACGCGGCCCGGGCGGCGGAGATCGGGCTGCTCTCGCGGGCCGTCCCGGAGGACGAGCTGGACGCGACGGTCGCGCACTACACCGATCTGCTGATCAAGGGCGGCCCCGAGGCGCTGGCCATCACGAAGCGGATGGTGCGGGAGGTGCCCGCGCTGTCGTTCGAGGAGGGGCTGCGGCGGATGACCGAGCTGTCGGCCGAGCGCTTCACCTCGGAGGAGGGGCAGGAGGGCATCGCGGCGTTCAGGGAGAAGCGGCCGCCCAGGTGGGCCGCCCGATGACGCTGCGGATCGCGAACTGCAGCGGCTTCTACGGCGACCGCCTCTCGGCCGCCAGGGAGATGGTCGAGGGCGGGCCGATCGACGTGCTCACCGGCGACTGGCTGGCCGAGCTGACCATGCTCATCCTCGCCGGGAACCGCCTCAAGGGCCGCCCCGGGTACGCGCCGACGTTCCTCCGGCAACTGGAGGACGTCCTAGGCCCTTGTCTCGATAAATCCATCAAAATCGTGACGAACGCCGGCGGCCTGGACCCGGCCGGCTGCGCGGAGGCCGTACACGACCTGGCCACCCGCCTCGGCCTCTCCCCCACGATCGCCCACATCACGGGCGACGACCTCACCGGCCGCCCCCTGGACCTGACCAACGCCGACACCGGCGAACCCCTCACCGCGACCCCCCTGACCGCGAACGCCTATCTCGGCGGCCGCCCCATCGCCACCGCCCTCGCGGCGGGCGCGGACGTGGTGGTGACCGGCCGCGTGACGGACGCCGCCCTGGTGACCGGCCCCGGCATCTGGCGGTACGGGTGGGGGCCCGGCGACCTGGACCAGCTGGCGGGCTCGGTGGTGGCGGGACACGTCATCGAGTGCGGCTGCCAGGCGACCGGCGGGAACTACGCGTTCTTCCAGGACGTACCGGACCTGGCGCACTGCGGCTTCCCCATCGCCGAGCTGAACGCGGACGGCTCCGCCGTGATCACCAAGCACCCCGGCACCGGCGGGCTGGTCTCGGTCGGCACGGTCACGGCGCAGCTCGTGTACGAGCTCGGGGGCCCGCGCTACCTGGGTCCTGACGTGGTGGCCCGCTTCGACACGATCACGCTCACGGACGACGGGCCCGACCGCGTCCTGATCTCGGGTGTCCGGGGTGAGCCGCCACCCGACACCCTCAAGGTGGCCGTCAACTACCTGGCGGGCTACCGCAACACGATGACCCTGGTGCTGACGGGCCTGGACGTGGCGGCCAAGGCCCGGGCCGCCCAGGACGCCCTCTGGGCCCGCGTCCCCCGGGACTCGTTCGACCGGGTGGACGTGGAGCTGACGGACTCGGGCCTGCTGCGGATCACCGTCATGGACGCCGACGAACGCCGGGCGGGACGCGCGTTCTCCTCCGCCGTGGTGGAGACGGGGCTCGCCAGCTACCCCGGCTTCTACGCCCTCACCCCACCGGGAAACGCCACACCGTACGGGGTCTACTGGCCCGTCCTCGTCCCCGCCTCGGAGGTCCACCCCCGGATCTTCATCAACGGCGACGAACTCCCTCCCACCGCCCCCGACACGCCAGGAGCCGGGCCCGCGACCGGGAGCGGCGGTCAGGGGCTCCGGCCTCCGGGCGCGGCGGAGACGGCGAGCGCAGCAGGCGACGCAGCCCAAGCCACCACCCCGCACCCCGCACCGGCCGTCCTCTCAGCGCCGGGTCGGCGAGAAGCGGCACCACACGACCCGGCGCTTGCGAACGGCGAGCAAGAGGCCGGGAGCGACGCGCAAGAAGCCGGGAGCGGCCGACAGGGGCTCGGGCCCTCAGGCGCGGGGCAGGCCTCGGTGGTCGAGGCTCAGGTGCGGGTGCCGTTGGGGTGGATTGCCGGGGCGCGGTCCGGGGACAAGGGCGGGAACGCGAACCTGGGCGTCTGGGCCGACACCCAGGAACGGTACGACTGGCTGGCCGCCCACCTCACCCCCGACACCCTCCAACGCCTCCTCCCAGCCCTCGCCCCGCACCGCGTCGACCGCTACGAGCTCCCCGACATCAAGGCGCTCAACTTCGTCATCCACGGCCTCCTCGGCAGAGGCGTGGCCGCGAGTCCCAGGATGGACCCGCAGGCGAAGGCGTTGGGCGAGGAGCTGCGGGCGAAGGAGGTGGACATACCTCCGCACCTACGAGATTGATCGCCAGCCCAGCAGCCCGGCCCCGAGGAGCCCGGCGCGTACGCCGAGGGACGACGCCACCACCTCCGGCGCCCGCCGGAAGGCGAGCCGCCCCGCCAGCCGCTCCCGCAGCGGCACCAGCAGCGCGTCCCCCGCCAGTGAGACCCCGCCCCCGATGACGATGCGCGCCGGGTCGAGCACCAGGGTGTACGTGGCCAGCGCCAGGGCGAGCGTGTCCACGGCCGACGACCACACCTCCGCCGCCCGCTCGTCCCCCTCGGCGGCCAGGCGCACCACGTCCGCGGAGGTGCCCGATCCGTAGCGTGCCGCGATGGCCCCGCCCGACGCGTACGCGGCCAGGCACCCGCGCTGCCCGCACCCGCACGCCAGACCGTCGGGCCGGACCGGGATGTGACCGATCTGCCCGGCGAAGCCCCCGGCTCCCCCGTACAGCGAGCCCGACAGGACGACCGCGCCCGCGATACCCGTACCGATGGGGAGGAACAGGACGTCGTCCCCGCCCGTCCCGAAGGCCAGCTCGGCCTCCCCTGCCGAGCGAACGTCGTGCCCGAGCGCCACCGGCAGGTCCACGTCCGCGAACGACGAGACGGGCACGTCCCGCCACCCGAAGGCCGCGGAGTAGACGGCGTGGGTGGGCGTGACCAGCCCCGGCACCGCCAGCCCCACGGCGAGCGGGCGGCGCCCGGCGCGGGGCCGCGCGAGGTCTGCGACGAAGGCGGAGATGGCCGCGATCACCTGGTCGGCGCCGCGAGGCGTCGCACGTCGCTCGAAATGAAGAATTGTCCCGTCCCGGGCGACAAATCCGCCTTTGAAGGTGGTACCGCCGACATCGACCGCAACGACGTAATCCAATCGTGCCATCGTGCCATCGTCCCCTAGGGTGCAGCCATGGCCATCCGCCGCCTCACCCACGAGGACCTCGACGACTGCACCCGCCTGGCCAAGGATCGCGACTGGCCCCCCGAGCGCCACAAGTGGGGCCTCCTGCTCGAGGTCGGCGAGGTGTACGGCATCGACGCCCCCGACGGCGACGGCCTGGCCGCCACGAACATCCTGACCTGCTACGGCGACGACCAAGCCGTTGTCAGCATGGTCCTCACCGCGTCCAGGTACGCCAGGCAGGGGCTGGCCCGGCGGCTCATGGAGCACGTGATGGAGCGGGCCGGCAGCCGTACGGTCTCCCTCTTCGCCACCGACAACGGCCGCCCCCTGTACGAGCAGATGGGGTTCCGGACCGTCGGCGGGGTCGTCAAGCACACGGGCGTGTTCGCGGGCGAGCCGTCGGGCCGGACCCGCCCGGCCACGGAGGCCGACCTGGACGAGATCGTGAAGCTGGACGCGGAGCTGTTCGGGACGGACAGGTCGGCGCTGCTGCGGCGGATGTTCGGCTTCGGCGAGCGGGTACGGATCGCGGACGGCGGCTTCGGCCACTGCTGGCGCAATGACGACAACGCCGTGATCGGCCCGGTCGTGGCGCGGGACGAGGAGACCGCGCGGGCGCTGATCGCGGACCTGGCGCTGGACGTGGGCGGCGAGGTGCGCATGGACCTGGACGAGGCGATGGACGGCCTGGTCGCGTGGGCGGTCGCGCACGGCATGGGCCACCCGTGGCGGACCGCGAGGATGGTCCACGGCGGCGACCTGCCGGGCGAGCGCGCCTGCCAGTTCCTGCCGTTCATGCAGGCGCTGGGCTGACCGCACGGCGCCAGGCGACGGGATGGCGTCGGGTTGACCGGGTGTGCGGCGCTCTCGTAGGGTCGGGCGACCAGAATATGATTCTGCCGAAGGGCGATCATGACCTCCACCCACATCGACGTCAGCGCCATCGACCTCGCCGCGCTCGGCACGTGGATGGACGCCCAGGGCCTGCCCGGCGGCCCGATCACGGGCGTCGCGCCGGTCCTGGGCGGCACGCAGAACGTCATGGTCCGCTTCGAGCGCGGCGGCCGCCCGTACATCCTGCGCCGGCCTCCCCTGCACGCCCGCAGCAGGAGCAACGAGGTGCTGCGCCGCGAGGCGCGGGTGCTGGCGGCGCTGCGCGGCACGCCCGTGCCCGCGCCCAGGCTGGTGGCCGCGCAGACCGAGCGGGAGCCGGTGTTCTACCTGATGGAGCCGGTCGACGGGTTCAACCCCTCGACGGGCCTGCCGGAGCCGCACGCCTCCGACGCCGCGATCAGGCACCGCATGGGGCTGGAGGCCGCGGCCGCGCTGGCCGAGCTGGGGCGGGTCGATCCGGGGGTGCTGCCGGGGTTCGGCAGGCCGGAGGGGTTCCTGGAGCGGCAGGTGCCGCGCTGGCTCAAGGAGCTCGACTCGTACGACGAGCTGGACGGCTATCCGGGCCCCGACATTCCGGGTCTGCCCGAGACGGCCGGCTGGCTGGTGCGCAACCTGCCCCGGACGTTCACCCCGGGGATCATGCACGGCGACTACCACTTCGCGAACCTGATGTTCGCCTGCGACGGCCCCCGCGTGGCCGCGATCGTGGACTGGGAGATGAGCACGATCGGCGACCCGCTGCTCGACCTCGGCTGGCTGCTGGCCACCTGGCCCAGCAACAACGGCCACGTCCCCGGGCTGCCGGAGCCGCGCGAGCTCATCGAGTACTACGCGGCGCTGTCGGAGCGCGACCTGTCGGCCATCGGCTGGTACGCGGTGATGGCCTGCTTCAAGCTCGGCATCGTCCTGGAGGGTTCGCATGCGCGGGCGTTCGCGGGAAAGGCACCAAAGGACATAGGGGACGTACTACACGAAACAACCCTGCAACTGTTCGAACGGGCACATCAGTTTATGGACGGCATTCTCGGCTGATTTCCGGAAAAACGATCACTTCTTAACCCCCGAGTCGTACAATTGCGCGCAATTGCACCTGTTATCGGGGAAGGATCGTCATGCGAATGCGGTTCCTCGGCTCCACCTCGGAGGCGGGCGCCTGTCCCACCCTGTACGAGACCGATCGCGGCACCATCGTCGTGCAAGGTCTGCAAGTCACCGACGCGGAGGCGCTCGCGGACCTCCGTGACGTGCTCGACGGCGAGACCGCTGTCGAGGTTCCGCGCGAGCTCATCACCGAAATCGCCCGCCGGGTCCTCCCCGACGGCCCGGCAACCGCTTTCCCGACCAGCGGAGGAATACCCTCGGCCACCGCTTGATCACAATTGCGAGTGACACTGGCATGATCCACGCAAGCAGGGCTAGCCTCTTGCGGCGTGACGTCGTTTCAGCAGGCGCGCATCGACCTTGGCGGCCAGTTACGACAGCTGCGCGAAGCCGCGCACCTGTCGGGCAAGGAGCTGGCCCAGCGGCTGGGCTGGCAGCCGTCCAAGGTCTCCCGCCTGGAGAACGCCCGGCAGACCGCCACGGAGGATGACGTGGTCGTGTGGGCGCAGGCCGTACGCGCCTCGCCCGACACGACCGACGAGCTCATCAGGCAGGCCATCGCGCTGCTCGAACGGCACGACGACTGGAAGCAACGCCACCGCAGCGGCCTGGCCGCCCTCCAGGAGGACATCCGCGACCTGGAGGCGCGTACGAAGCTCTTCCGCGTGTTCGAGCCCGGCATCATCGTGGGCCTGCTGCAGACCTCCGAGTACGCCAGGCACGTCTTCCGCAAGGTCAAGCGCCTCTACAGCGCGGCCGACCAGATCGACGCGGCGGTGCGGGTGCGGATGCAGCGCCAGGAGATCCTGTACGACCGGACGCGCACGTTCAGGTTCGTGGTGACGGAGGCGGCACTGCGTACCTCCCTCGCCCCGCCCGAGGTGATGCGCGGCCAGCTCGACCGATTACTCGCCGTCAGCACGCTGCCGAACGTCGAGTTCGGCGTGATCCCGTTCAGCACGGAGCTGCCGTCGAGCCCGATCAACGGCTTCTGGATCTACAACGAGGCCATGGTCGGGGTGGAAACCATGACGAAGGACCTGATCCTTCGCGATCCCGATGACATCGGCTTCTACGTCCGGGCCTTCGATGACTATGCGAAGGTGGCGGAGTTCGACGAACCCGGGAGGGAGGTCATCATCGGAATTCTTCACGATTACCGCAAACAAACATCACATTAACCGCAGCAATTGCTTGCCTCCCCACCCAAGATCGTGCAATTCTGTCGCGAGACGTTGCGGAGGTGACGCATGATGCTTGATACCGCGCTCTGCCTCGAGCGATTCGCCTGGCACGCAGGTCGTCACGCTGACCTGACCATCCAGAGCCTCGCCCTGTCGAGCGACCCGGCCTATGTGTCGGTCCGCAATCGCTTCTCGGCCACGCTGACGGAGACGGTGACGTGCTCGGATGAGGGCGCGTACATCACCTCGTGGGGCTACCGCCTGGGCACCGCCGAAGACGTCGAGTCCGCCGCCGCCCGCCTCGCCTTCCTCCTCGCCGCCCTCCCCGCCTGACCGTTCATCCCGCTCAGCCCGAAACACGGCTTATGGCCTCCGACGCGTAATTACGGCCCTGCGCCCCGCAGCCACCACCAACTGGCCTCGGCACGCGCCCTCCGGCAGGGAGTCCCACCACGGGCCCACACCGCCCACACCCACGCCCCAGCGCCTCAGGACGCCTCTCGCGCCGACCGGGCGGGCGAAGGGGGGTAGGAGGTCGCAGCACCCCTTTGGACGCCGCTCGATGCCGCCCGCCCGTCTCCCGGGTGCGCGGTCGCGGGCGGCGCCGCCGGAGCGGCGAGCCGGGCCGGTCAGCAGCCGGCCTTGTAGAGGATCTTCTGCACCTCCGGCCGGTCCACGTTCTGCGCGGTGACGATGGTGGCGTCCGTCGGGATCGACGGCGTGACCTGCTGCCCCTTGACCGCCGCCACTGCCTGCTCCACCCCCTTGGCCCCGATGTCCCCGGGCAGCTGCGCGATGAGCGCCTGTACGACGCCGTCCTTCAGCTGCTTCACCTGCGCGGGCCCCGCGTCGAAACCCACCATCTTGACCTGCCCCAGCTTGCCCGCCTGCTGGAGGGCGGATCCGGCGCCGGTGGCGGAGTTGAGGTTCGCGGCGAAGATCCCCGCCAGGTCGGGGTCCTTGGCCAGAGCGGCGTTGACGATCTTGGAAGCCTCGCCGACGTCGTTGTGCGAGTACTGCACGCCCAGGAACGTGATCCCGGGATGCGAAGCCTTGATCTCCTCCTCGAATCCCTTGATGCGGGCGTCCACGGTGCTCACGCCCGGGTCCGTGGAGATGACCAGCGCCTTGCCCTTGTCGCCGATCTGCTCCGCCAGCGCCTTGGCCGCCGCCGCCCCGCCCTTGACGTTGTCGGTGCTGATCCTGGACAGGCCGATGCCCGGGTCCTCGACCACCGTGTCCACCAGGATGATCTTGATGCCCTGCTGTTTGGCCTGGGTCAGCGGCGCGATCATGGCCTTGACGTCGGTCGGCGCGATGAGCATGGCGTCCGGCTTGCTCGCCACCACCGAGTTGACGATCGGCGTCTGCAACGTCGGGTCGAACTTCTGCGGCCCCTGGACGTCCAGCGCCACGCCCAATTCCTTGGCCTTGGCCTTCGCCCCGCAGGCCATGGTCTCGTAGAACTCCTCGCCCGCCAGCCCCTGCACGAGCGTCACCCTGACCTGGCCGCCGCCTCCGCTCTGCCCGCCGCCCTGCCCGCCGCAGGCGGCGATCGTCAACAGCAGCGTTCCCAGAGCTGCCACAGCCTTGCGCATCGTGGTGCCTCCTCCTACTGGTCCCGGGCCCTGCGCCTCCACTGGTCGACGTAGACGGCGGCGACGAGCACGGCGCCCACCACCACCTGCTGCCAGAACGGCCGCACGCCCAGGATCTGGAAGCCGTTCTGCAGCACGACCGGGATGAACACCCCGATGACCGTCCCGGCCACCGTCCCCACGCCGCCGAACAACGAGGTGCCGCCGATCACCACGGCGGCGATGGCCTGCAGGTTGTCGGTGGAGTGGGCGGACACGCCGGTGATGCCGTACTTGGCGAGCGACAGGTGCCCGGCCAGCCCGGCCAGCAGGCCCGCCAGGCCGTACACCTTGATCAGGTGCCGGCGCACGGCCACGCCGCCGCGCCGTGCGGCCTCGGCGTTGGACCCGATCGCGTACGTGTGCCGCCCGAAGCGGGTCCAGGCGAGCATGAGCGCGAGCGCGGCCGTGATGGCGGCGCAGATCCACACGATCAGCGGTACGCCCAGCCAGCGCGCCAGCCCGAGACCGAGGTTCAGGTCTGTGGGGGCGCGCAGATCGACCCCGCCGGTGAGCAGCAGGGCCCCGCCGAGCGACATGCCCAGCGTCCCGAGCGTCACGATCAGCGCGGGGATGCGGCCCAGGGCGATCAGCACGCCGTTCAGCACGCCCCACGCCAGCCCTGTCACGAGGGCGGCCAGGGTGCCGAGCGCGAGCGAGCCGGTGGCGTCCATGACCTCGGCGGCCGCCACGGCCGAGAACACCAGCACCCCGCCCACCGACAGGTCGATCCCCGCCGTGATGATCACGTACGTCATGCCGGTGGCGAGCAGCAGCAGGATGGCCGCGTCGCTGACGAGGTTGAGCAGGTTGAACGAGGTGGGGAACGTGGTGGGCGCCAGGATCGAGAACGCCGCCAGCAGCGCGACCAGCACCAGGCCGATCCACACGACCTGCAGCTCCCCCAGCCGCACCCCCTTCATACGCCGCCCTCCCGCCCGGGCTCCGCGCCGTCCCCATCCCGTGCTTCGATCGCGCCGGTCATGGCCCCGACCAGCTCCTCCATCGAGACGCGCGCGGTCTCGAAGCGGGCCACCCGGCGTCCGAGCCGCAGCACCTCCACCCGGTCGGACACCGCCATCACGTCCTGCATGTTGTGGCTGATCAACACCACGGACACGCCCGAGTCGCGCACCCCGCGGATGAGGTCGAGCACGCGCTGGGTCTGCACGACCCCGAGCGCGGCCGTGGGCTCGTCCATGAAAACCACCCGCCGCGCCCACGTCACCGCCCTGGCCACCGCGACGCCCTGCCGCTGCCCGCCGGACAGGCCGGAGACCGGCGCGGTCTGGGACGCGAGCCGCACGCCGAGCCGTTCGCACGCCTCGCGCGTGGCCCGGCGCATGGCGGCGTTGTCCAGTACGCCGAGCAGGCCGAGGAGGCCGGGCCTGAGCAGTTCCCTGCCGAGGAAGAAGTTGGCCGCAGGGCTGAGGTCGGCGCAGAGCGCGAGGTCCTGGTAGACGGTCTCGATCCCGGCGCCCCTGGCCTCCTCGGCTGAGCCGAACGCCACCGGCTCGCCGTCCACCTCGACCGTCCCGGCGTCCGGCCGTTCGACGCCCGAGAGGATCTTCGCGAGCGTGGACTTCCCCGCGCCGTTGTCGCCGATCAGCGCGACCACCTCGCCGGGCCGCAGGGTGAAGTCCGCGCCGCGCAGCGCCTCGACGTGGCCGTAGCTCTTCATGATCCCGCGGGCGGCGATCAGTGGTACGGCCATAAGAACATCAAGAAGCCGATTGACATCGTTGTCAAGGCCGCGCGGCCGTCAGGGCACCCGCGATCCCGCCGCGAGATCGTGGTAGGCCTCCCACAGCTCGCCCAGGAACAGCCGGCCGAACCGCACCAGCCCCGCGGCCCCGTCGGGCCCCCACGTGCGGAACGTCGTCAGCTGGTGCAGGAAGTCCGGCAGGTGGATGCGGATGATCCCCGCGGCGACCACCTCGGCCTCCGCGTCGTCCGCCGGGCGGGTGTGCCCGCTCAGGATCCGGACGTACAGGGTGGAGGTGTCGGACCACATGTCGGCCCCGGGGTCGTCGTGCACGTCCTTGACCCCGGTGAGCGTCAGCGGAGCGTCCCCGTCGCCGGTGAAGTGCAGGCGGTAGAGCATCCGCCGCCGGGCCGGGTCCTCTCCCGCCACGAACAGGTTGAACGACCCGCCCTCCACCCGCAGGCGGCCGCCGCCGAGCACGGGACAGGTCACCCACCCGGCGGCGGACGCCTCGTGCCCGGCGTCGGCCACGAACCGTTCGACGTCGCCGGCGGTGATGGTCAGGTGGACCGCCAGCGGGTGCCCGTTCGCGCGTCCCAGCCGCTCGCCCTCCTCCGGGTCGGCGGAGCCGGGCATGACGTGGCCGCGCATCTCCTCGGTGAAGCTCAGGCCGGACGAGACCTCCGCGCGCCGCGCCGCCGTCCGGGGCGCGGTCTCCAGGACGTGCTCGCAGGCCCGGTCCGAGATCGCGGCGATGGTCAGCGAGGGGTTGACGCCGACCGGGCCGGGCACGCAGGCCCCGTCCAGGACGTACAGGCCCGGATGCCCGAACACCTCGCCGTACTCGTCCACGACGCCCTCCGCGGGGTGGCGGCCCATCGGGGCGCCGCCGAGCGGGTGCACCGTGATCACCTTGCGGGCCAGCCACAGGGGGTTGTCGCGGTAGCCGGCCCGCAGGACCCGCGCCATGTCCCGCATGACCGCGCGCATCGTGGTGAAGTACGGCATGGACGTGGCGGTCGTCCAGTCGACGTCGAGGTAGCCGCGGCGCAGGCGCATGACGCCGTCGGGGACGTCGCGGCCCATGCCGAGCAGGCCCAGCGACCCGTCGGACAGGTGCCCGTCGCCGAGCAGCGCGGCCAGTTCGGCGTTGATCCGGCTGCTCGGCGAGTGGCTCAGCAGGGCCCCGATCCTGCGCAGCACGAACCTGCCGGCCCTCCTGGCCTGGCCGCGCACCCCGGCGAACTCCCCCAGCCACTCGGCGAAGGGCGGGTAGCCCGCGTCCTCGACCAGGAAGCCCCGGCGGTCCCCGTGCCCCGAGTCGGCCGCGTCCGGCACCCGGATGGCGCTGGTGATCACGGGTCCGCGGCTGCCCTCCAGCGAGCGGTGGCGGCCCGCGCCGTCGCGGGCGTCCGTGACCAGGGTGAGGAGGTCGCCGTTGCCGCTGAAGCGGGCCCCGAGCATGGGGCTCAGGCCGGGGAACTCCGAACCGCAGGTCAGCAGCAGGTACGTCGTCCCGAGCGTGCCCGCGGCCAGGACGAGCCGGTCACAGGTGATCGTGCGCTGGGGCAGCCGCCGGGTGTTGACCCGCCGCCGGTCCTCGCGCGGTTCGTGCACCACGTAGCTCACGGCGTAGCCGCCGCCGGGAGCGGGGGCGAGCCACCGTACCTCGTGCAGGGTGCGCAGGTCGGCACCGGCGTGCCGGGCCGCCGACAGGTACGTGTGGTCGAGGGAGTTCTTGGCGCCGTCGTTGCAGCCGAGGTCGCACTCGCCGCGCAGCCGGCACGTCGTACGCGGCAGGCCGTGCAGGTTGCCGTACTCCGGGTCCGGGATGGGCAGCCCGGGAGCGGGATGGCCGCCGGGCTCCGGGGCGAAGGCGACGGCCAGCGGCGGCAGCTCCCACTCCAGCCCCAGCCGCCCGGCCGCCTCGCGCATGGCGAGGGTCTTGGCCGTGGTGTCGTACGGCGGCTGGCCGAGGGGGTAGCGCTGGGGCTGGAGCAACCGCTCCACGGCGTCGTAGTGCGGGTCGAGGTCGGCCCGCGTGACGGGCCAGTGCTCGTAGCCGCCGCCGGGCAGCGGGCTCTCCTTCACGAACCACCGCTCCGGCTTGCGCAGCAGCACATTGGCGTAGATGAGGGAGCCGCCGCCGAGCCCGCTGGAGACGGCCGCGCCGAGCCCGCGGAAGCTCCACAGGTCGAACAGGCCGTACAGGCCCTCACTCGGATCCCACAGGTTGCGCGCCATCGCGGCGGGCGCGCGCGGGAACGACCCCGGCGGGTACGACCGGCCGCGCTCCAGCACGACCACCCGAAGCCCCGCTTCCGCGAACCGGTAGGCCGCCACGGCGCCGCCGAACCCCGAACCCACCACGACGACGTCGGCGTGCTCGCGGGCAGGACGTCTTGCCTGGTCAGAACCGTTATGGCGCATTATCTCTCCCTCGTCCGGACAGGTCCGAAAAGTCGGGGAGATGTAGAATGCAAGAGTAACCGATCGGTGAGCTGAGCACCGGAACCAGGAAGTCCAGGAGTCCAGACCAGGTCTGCCGGCCCGGGGCCGGCAGCGGCCCGAGATCGTGGCGATCGGTATGCATGGACGACCCGCTACACACGAACGCGTCGTACCCTTCACCGCCGGAGACGGCAAGAACCTGCGCCTCGTCAACGTGCGCGGGCACGCCCCGCCGGCCAAGGCCCCGGTCCTCCTCGTGCACGGCGCGGGGGTCCGGTCCAAGGTGTTCCGTGCGCCGGTGCCCGCCAGCGTCGTCGACATGCTCGTCTCGCAGGGCTACGACGTCTGGCTGGAGGACTGGCGGGCCAGCATCGACCTGCCGCCCAACCCGTGGACCCTGGACCAGGCGGCGGGATACGACCACCCCGCCGCGGTGCGCAAGGTCGTCGAGGAGACCGGGGCCGACCGGATCAAGGCGATCATCCACTGCCAGGGCTCGACCTCGTTCATGATGTCCGCGTGCGCGGGCCTGGTGCCCCAGGTCGACACGATCATCACGAACGCGGTGTCCCTGCACCCGGTCGTGCCGCGCTGGTCGCGGGCCAAGCTCCGGTACGCGGTGCCGGTCACGCGCAGGTTCCTGCCCTACCTCGACCCGTCCTGGGGCGACCACCCGCCGCCCGGCGCGGCCGCGCTGATCACGCAGCTGGTCAAGGCCGCCCACGCCGAGTGCGGGAGCACGGTGTGCAAGCTGGTCAGCTTCACGTACGGCAGCGGGTGCCCCGCGTTGTGGCGGCACGAGAACCTCGGCGCGGCCACGCACGACCTCTGGATCCCGCACGAGTTCGGCCCGGTGCCGCTGACCTTCTTCCGGCAGATGGACAAATGCGTGCGCAGCGGCCATCTGGTCAGCTACGAGCACATCGACGGCCTGCCGGACGACTACACGGCGCAGGAACCGCGTACCGACGCCCGGATCGTCTTCCTGGCGGGCGAGCTGAACCGCTGCTTCCTCCCGGAGAGCCAGCGCCGGTCCTACGACTTCTTCTCCCGCTTCGCCCCCCACCACTCCTTGCACCTTCTCTGCGGATACAGCCATCTGGACGTGTTCTTCGGCGAGCGCGCCCACCGCGACGTCTTTCCGCTGATCATCGAGGAGCTGGCCGGCACGCCGGCCCGGCACAGGGGGGACCGATGACCTTCACCGCACGACGCCGGCGCCCAGCCGGCAGAGTCGCCGGCCGATTCGCCAACGTGGACGGCATCCCGTTCCGGATGCCGGTGGGGACGCGGAGCAGCCCGGCGCTCATCGCCGCCTACCCGATCGACCCGCGCGGCGCGCGTGAGGCGCTGCCGGAGGAGCTGAGCCCGTACCGGATCCGCGGCGAGGGAGTGCTGCTGATCGCGGTCGTGGACTACCAGGACACCCCGATCGGCACGTACGTGGAGTTCTGCACGGGGATCCTGTGCACGCCGGGCGGCCGGCCCGCCCCGCCGCTGCTCCCGCTGCTGCTCCGCTCGACCTTCGGCACCGGCGTCTACATCGGCGACATGCCGGTGAGCACCGAGATCTCCGTCAAGGGCGGCCTCGGCATCTATGGCATGCCCAAGCGCCGCGCCTCGCTCGACTTCGTGACCGACGGGTCCACGGTCAGCAGCCAGTACGACCTCGACGGGCGACTGGTCATGCGCGTGGACGTGCCGCGCCCGCCGCGGGCGTGGCTGCCGATGCGGTTCACCGGCATCGGCTACGCCTCCTTCCGCGGGATGCTCTGGAAGTCGTCCGTCACGCTCTGGGGCCGGATGGGCCTGTCGTGGGGCGGCGGCCCGGAGAGCCGGCTCCTGCTCGGCGACCACGAGCGGGCGGACTGGCTGAAGCGGCTGGACATCCGCGACCGGCCGTTCCTGACCGCCTTCATCCCCTCCGTGCGCGGGGTGCTCCACGACCACGTGGAGGGCTGGTTCCACACCTCGGCCACGCCGCCCCCGCCACCCCGGAAGGGCCTGGAGTCCGTGGTCGGGCTGGGGCTCGGGCAGGACCGGCTGCCGCCTCCCGACCGCGCGTCGACGGACCGCCTCCTGGGCCTGCCCCGGCCGCGCGAGTACGCCACGCCGATGCCGTAGCCGACCGCCCGCAGCCGACCACTCACAGAAAACCCGCCGCCGACCGCCCACGGGGAGATCCGATGAAGCACCGACTCCGTATCGCCGCGCGCCTCACCGCCGCCTCCGCCCACGCCACCGCGCCCGCGCCCGAACGCGCCGAAGCGCCCGAACGCGTCCGGCCGCCCGCCGGACGGGAACCGCCGGTCGCCGGGGCCGGCTATCGCCGCTCGTGGTTCTGGACCGCCTACGACGCGCTGGCCCGGGCGCTCGACCACCGCTTCGGCTGGGACCGGCTGCCCACCCCGCTCGGCCTGGCGGTCCTGGTGGGCATCCGCAACCGGCTGCGCAAACAGAACCTGTACGACACCGGCCGCCTGCCCTCCGTCGGCCCGCCGCCGCCCGCCCCGGATCCAAAGGGCTACGACGAACGGCGCACAGCCGACGGCTCGTACAACGACGTGGACCATCCGGCCATGGGCATGGCCGGGACCCGGTTCGGGCGGAACGTCCCGTTGGACCACGCGTACGCCGAGCCTCCCGAGCGGGTCATGACGCCGAACCCGCGCACGATCAGCCGGCGGCTCATGACGCGGACCGAGTTCCAGCCCGCGCGCTCCCTCAACGTCCTGGCCGCGACCTGGCTGCAGTTCATGATCAGGGACTGGTTCAGCCACGGGATCAGCCCGTCGGAGGACCCGTGGACCATCCCGCTGGAGCCGGGCGACGACTGGCCCGAACCCCTGCTGACGATCCCGCGGGTCCCTCCCGACCCGACCCGCCCGCCCGGCTACGAGGGCCCGGCGACCTCGCTGAACACCCTCACCCACTGGTGGGACCTGTCGCTGGTCTACGGCCTGAGCGACGAGGAGCAGCGCGCCCTGCGCACCGGAACCCGGGGGAGGATTCGCCATCGCCCGTCCGGGACCAGGGCGATGGCGGGCGGCAAGGCCGACCCGACCCGCGAACCGGGCTTCTGGCTCGGCCTGGTGATGATGCAGGGGCTGTTCGAGCACGAGCACAACGCCATCTGCGAACGGCTGCACGCCGAGTATCCGGCCTGGGGCGACGACGAGCTGTTCGAGCGCGCCAGGCTGATCAACGCCGCGCTCGTCGCCAAGATCCACACCGTGGAGTGGACGCCCGCGGTCATCAGCCACCCCACGGCGGTGACCGGCCTGCGGGCCAACTGGTGGGGCCTGGCCTCCGAGCCGATCAACAGAGCGCTGGGCAGGATCAGCCGGAGCGAGACGATCAGCGGCATCCCGGGTTCGCGCACCGATCACTTCGGGGTGCCGTTCAGCATCACGGAGGAGTTCGCGGCCGTCTACCGGATGCACCCGCTGATCCCTGACGACTACCGCCTGCGCCACCTGCGCGACGACTCCGCGATCCGCAACACCACGCTGCGCGAGCTGTCCGGCCCCGCCGCGCTGCGGGTCGCCTCGGCCATCTCCGCCGCCGACCTGCTGTACTCCTTCGGGACCGAGCACCCGGGCGCGATCGTCCTGCACAACTTCCCGCGCCTGCTGCAGGAGTTCGAACGCCCCGACGGCAAGCTGGTGGACCTGGCGGCCACGGACCTGATCCGCTGCCGGGAGCTGGGCGTGCCCCGCTACAACGAGTTCCGCAGGCTGCTCAACCTGCCGCCGGCGAGCGGGTTCGACACGCTCACGGACGACCCGGCGCTGGCGGAGGAGCTGCGCGAGGTGTACGCGGACCGGCTGGAGGACGTCGACCTGGTCGTGGGCATGTTCGCCGAGAAGCGCCCGGAAGGGTTCGCCTTCAGCGACACGGCCTTCCGGGTCTTCATCCTCATGGCCTCGCGGAGGCTCAACAGCGACAGGTTCTTCACCCCTGACTACGCCGAGCGCGTCTACACGAGGGCAGGGCTGGACTGGATCGCGAACAGCAGCATGGCCTCCGTGATCCTGCGCCACCATCCGGAGCTGCGCCCGGCCCTGCACCGCGTGGGGAACGCGTTCGCGCCGTGGCGCCGGTCCGGCGTCACGGCCTGAGGTGCCGTCCCCGCCGCGTCAGGCGAGCCGGTCGTCGTCCGACGGCAGATTGACGCCCGCCGCGGCGGGGACCGGCATGCCGGCCTCCACCCAGGCCAGCAGCTTCGTGCCGGGGCAGTCGGTGTTGCCCACCTGAAGGTGGGCGCGCTTGGCCAGCGTACGGCCGGCTTTGGCGCAGGCCTCGTCGTACAGGGCGCGGATCGTCATCTTCACGGCGTCGGTCGGGCTGTTCATCCCGATGTAGGCGCAGCCGATGCCGCTGACGTTGTGATCCGTGGCGTGGGCTCCCCGCACGTCCCAGCCGCGGCCCTCGTACACGGTGCCGTCGTCCCGCACGAGGAAGTTGTACCCGATGTCGTTCCACCCCCGCTCGTCCATGTGGAAGTCCTGGATCTGCCGCGGCGTCTGCGTCGTCGGTCCCTCGCTGTGGTGGACGACGAACTCGGTGCGCTTCGCCCACGGAACCTTGACGACGGCGTCCGGGTCTCTCGGCGGGCGGGCGTTCCAGGCACTGCGCTTGACGATCTTGATCGCCATGATCTCTCCCCCTAGTTAAGTGCTCGACTTTTCGCAGGTTAGGCAGCAGAGGAGCGGGAGAGAGAAATGCGACGCGCGGGGATGCCGGGATCGTTGGCCATATTTCATCCTGTCTTGGGCGACTTGGGCCTTGATGGGCAGATGACCCGAGAATGTGCTGGTTGATGGGTAGGGGCACCGTCAAGGCGCCCCTTTCCCGTTACGCGGCGCAGTCGTAGAGGCCGTCCTGGCCGTCCACGGCCTTGCAGTTCTGCTGGACCCAGGTGGTCACCTCGGTGTTGCCCCGGCCCGGACCGCCGCGGTCGCCGCCCGACAGAACGTAGCGGAGTTGCCCGGAGGAGGTGAGCTCTTTGAGGCGATCCACGGTCATGGCGGCGTCGCTGCCGGTGAAGCCGCCCATGGCGAGCACGGGCCTGCCGGTGGACAGGATGGTCGGCGAGGCCTGCATGGCGCTGTTCACCGCGACCAGCCAGGTGGCCTTGCCCTGGTTCGCCAGGAGGTACTTGACCATGGAGTCGCTCATCCCGCCGCCGGGGCCGCCGCCCATGAAGCCCGCCCGGCCGGTCCGTGCCGTCCCATCGCCCGCGTCCTGCCCGCCAGGCTGTTCCTGACCGGGCAGCTGCCCGTCAGGCAGCTGGCCGTCAGGCAGCTGGCCGTTGGGTGTCTGGCCGCCGGGGAAGTCGCGGCCGGGGAACTGGCCGCCCGGGAACTGACCGCCCCGGAACTGACCGCCCGCGCCGCCGCCCATCCGGCCGAAGCCCATCTGCCCCGCGTTCGGGCCGGCGGTCGGGTTCGTCCCGTTCACCTGCGACCCCAGCGGCGTGACGGCGTACGCGGCGGGCCCGGCCAAACCGGCGACCACCGTGGCCGCCAGCGCGAGGGCGGCGATCCTGACCGTCACCTGCGCCCGTACCCTGGCCAGCACCAGCACCACCACGGCCGCCAAGGTCGCCCCGAGCACGACCCAGGCCAGCCACGGCGCCCAGTCGGGCGTGCGGCGCAGCACCACGAACGACCAGCCGCCCGTCAGCGCCACCGCCAGCGGCAGCACCCAGGCCCAGGTCCGCGAGCGGCGATACTCCTGCCACATGGCCACCCCGCCCAGTCCGCACAGCGCGGCCACGGCGGGCGCCATCGCGGTGGTGTAGTACGGGTGGAAGGTGCCGCTGGAGAAGCTGAACACGACGTAGTGGACGACCAGCCAGCCGCCCCACACCAGCCACGCCGCCCCGGACGGGCCCTCGATCCGGCGCACCCGCATGACCGCGGCGAACGCCAGGGCCATCACGCAGAACGGCAGCAGCCAGGAGATCTGCCCCGCCAGGACGTCGTTGAACAGCCGCCCGGCCCCGGACTCCCCGCCGAAGCCGCCACCGCCGCCGCCACCGGTTCCACCGCCGGGGCCGCCGCCCTGGCCGAAGATCCGGCCGAGCCCGTTGTAGCCGATCACCAGGTCCCAGACGGAGTTGTCCGTGGAACCGCCGACGTACGGCCGCGAGTCGCTGGGCCAGAGGTCGACGATCACCATCCACCAGGCGCTCGACACCAGCATGACCAGGCCGGCCGCCAGCAGGTGCCCCACCCGCCTGAGCCACGGCACGCGGGCGCACAGCAGGTACGCCGGCGCGAAGGCCGGCACCACCAGGTAGGCCTGGAGCATCTTCGCATTGAAGGCCAGCCCCACGAAGAGCGCGCACACCAGCAGCGGCCGCAGGCGCCCGGTACGCAGCGACTCCAGGCAGAACCAGGCCGCCAGCACGAGCAGCAGCACGAGGATCGTGTCGGGGTTGTTGTCCCGGTTGATCGCCACGGTGATCGGGGTGAGCGTCATGACCACGGCCGCGACCAGGGCCGCCGCGTCGGCGTACGTCCTCCCGGAGCAGGCGCGGCGCACGGCCGAGTAGACGAGGCCGACGGCGGCCACCCCGGCCAGGGCCTGCGGGAGCAGCATGCTCCACGTGCCGTAGCCGAAGATCCGCGCGGACAGCCCCATCACCCACAGCGCCAGCGGCGGCTTGTCCACGGTGATGAACGACCCGGCGTCGAGCGCGCCGAAGAAGAACGCCTTCCAGCTCTGCGTGCCGGACAGGACGGCGGCGGCGTAGTACTCGTTGGCGTTGCCGCTCAGCCCCCACGCGTACAGGACGAAAGCGGCGGCGAGCACCGCCCACATGGCGGGCCGCGACCAGCGCGGGTCCTCCTCGGCGCCCAGCAGGACGCGTGCGGGCAGGCTGCGGCTCGTGGCGGCCCGGTGCCCGGGCCGCATGGCGGTGGCGGTCATCGTGCCGTCCTCCGCCTGGGGTTGAAGACCCACACGCGCAGCAGCAGGAAGCGGACGAGCGTGGCCGCCGCGTTGGCGATGATGACCGCGACCAGCTCCACCCCGTGCGAGACGCCGGCGGGAAGCAGCGCGAGGCTCCCCGAGGTGAGCGCCAGCCCGACGAAGAACGCGATCAGCCCCTCGAACTGGTGCCGCATCGCCCCGACCGAGCCCTTGACGCCGAACGTGAAGCGGCGGTTCGCGGCGGTGTTGGCCACGGCCGTGACCAGCAGCGCGACCGCGTTGGCGGCCAGCGGGGAGACGATCTGCCGCAGCAGCGAGAACAGCGCCAGGTACGCCAGCGTGCTCACCACGCCGACGATCGCGAACCTGGGCAGCTGCTTGGCCATCCCCTTCGGCAGCTCGGCCCGCTGGACCCGGGCCGGCACCGGGATGCGCGCCGCCCCCGACAGCGTCTTACGCGCGACCCTGGCCAGGCCGCGCAGGTCGTCGAGCGCGGTCTGGATGATGTCGACCCGGCTGTCCGGATCGTCCACCCAGTCCACGGGCACCTCGTGGATGCGCAGCCCGTGCCGTTCGGCGAGCAGCAGCAGCTCGGTGTCGAAGAACCACTGCTCGTCCTCGACGCCGGGCAGCAGCGCCTGCGCGATCTCCGTACGGACGGCCTTGAACCCGCACTGCGCGTCCGAGAACCCGGCCCCCATCACCGAGCGCAGCAGCAGGTTGTACGAGCGGGAGATGAACTCGCGCTTCGGCCCCCGCTCGACCCGCGACGCCCTGGCCAGGCGGGTGCCGATGGCCAGGTCGCTGTGGCCGGACAGGAGCGGCGCGACCAGCGGGAGGAACGCGTCGAGGTCGGTGGACAGGTCCACGTCCATGTAGCTGACGACGTCGGCCTCACTCTGCGACCAGACCAGCCGCAGCGCCCGGCCGCGGCCCTTCTCGTCGAGGTGCACGGCCCGCACGTGCGGGAGCTCCTGGGAGAGCTCCGTGGCGATCTGCCAGGTGTTGTCGGTGCTGGCGTTGTCGGCGATCGTGATGCGGAAGCCGTAGGGGAAGTTCCCGGTGAGGTACGTCTGCAGCCGGGTGATGCTCTCGCGGAGCGCCCGCTGCTCGTTGTAGACCGGGACGACCACCTCGACCAGGCGCGTCCTTACTGCTGTTATCTCCATGCAGCCAGCTCACGGGTCGGGTCTTTAACGGGACTTATCCGATTCTGAGTTACGCATGAGAGTTCCGGGAAGGTCCATTGTCGCGATCGCTCCACCACCGGGCGCATTCGCCAGACGTACCTCTCCCCCGGCCTCCGTGACGGCCTGCGCCACGATCGCCAGGCCCAGCCCGGATCCGGGCAGGCCACGGGCGGACGGGGAGCGCCAGAAGCGCTCGAAGACGTGCGGCAGCTCCTCCTCCGGCAACCCTGGGCCGTGGTCCCGCACGGACAGCCGGCCGTGCGACAAGGACACCTCGACCTGGCCGCCGGGGCTGAATTTCGCGGCGTTGTCGATGAGGTTGAGCACGGCGCGTTCGAGGGAGGTGGCGCTGCCGACGACGTACCAGGGCCTGAGGTCGCTGACCACCTCGGCGCCGCGCAGCCTGGCCCGCTCGACGGCCGCCGTCACGACCTCGTGGAAGGGCAGCTCGACGTGCGGCTCGTGCTCGGTGTCTCCCCTGGCCAGCTGGAGGAGGTCGGCGACGAGCGTGGACAACTCGGCGAACTGGGCCTTGACGTTGGTGAGCAGGCGTTTCTTGGCCTCGGGGTCGAGGCTGCGGCCCGTCTGCTCGCTGCGGAGGAGGAGGTCGATGTTGGTGCGCAGGGTGGTCAGGGGGGTGCGCAGCTCGTGGCCGGCGTCGGCGACGAGCTGTTTCTGACGCTCACGGGAGCCGGCCAGGGCGGTGGTCATGGCGTTGAAGGAGGATGAGAGCCGGGCGATCTCATCGTCGCCTTCGACGGGGATGTGGGTGTCGAGGTCCTCGGTTTGAGCGATGTGCTCGACCGCCTCAGTGAGGCGGCCCACGGGGCGCAGCGCGGCGCGGGCGATGAGCAAACCGGCGGTCGCCGCGGCCAGCACCCCCAGCGCGGCCACCGCGCCGAGAAGCAACGCCACCATCTTCAGCGTGTTGCGCAGCTGACCGAGTGGGACGGCATCCATCACAGCCATGCCCGGCCCCACGTTCTCGGTGAGGATGCGCATCTCCGTGCCGTCGTCGGTGACCCCGTTGTGCCAGTGCTTCGCCCCCGGGCTGGCGGCCACCCCTTTGTCCTCCTCGGTGACCACGAGAGCGGCGCTCGTGTAGCACGGAGGACGGTCATCGGCGAAGATGAGCTGAGTGGTGCCCGGCGGGCCGTAATGGTCCTGGGGGTTCGGGACCGGGCCGCACTCGCGCTGGAGCCACTCCAGCTGCCCGCGTGGACTCTTGCCGGGCGGGTTGCCGAGCTGCCGGTCCACCTGCTCGTACAGCTGGTGCCGGACGATCATGAAGCACGCACCCGCGCTGACCGCCACCGCCAGGGCGACGGCGACCGCGACCAGGAGTGTGAGGCGGGTGCGGAGGCTGCGCCAGATCACGGCGTGGCCCGTAGGACGTACCCCACCCCGCGCACCGTGTGGATCACGCGGGGCTGCCCCCCGGCCTCGGTCTTGCGCCGCAGGTACATGACGTACACGTCGAGCGAGTTGGACGTCGGCTCGAAATCGAACCCCCACACCTCGCTGAGGATCTGGTCCCTCGTGAGCACCTGACGCGGGTGCGCCAGGAACAGCTCCATCAGCAGGTACTCGGTCCGGGTCAGGTCCAGCCGGCGGTCGGCGCGCGTGACCTCCCTGGTCGCCAGGTCCATGCGCAGGTCGCCGTACGTGAGCGTGTCGGCGCCCTCGGCGGGGCTCGAGCTCAGCGCGCCCCGCCGCAGCAGCGCGCGGACGCGGGCCAGCAGCTCGTCCAGCTCGAACGGCTTGACGAGGTAGTCGTCGGCCCCCGCGTCGAGCCCCGAGACCCGGTCGCCCACCGCGTCGCGGGCGGTGAGCATGAGGACCGGGATGTGGTTGCCCGAGGCGCGCAGGCGCCGGCACGCGGTCAGCCCGTCGAGCCGGGGCATCATGACGTCGAGCAGCACGGCGTCGTAGGTGTCGGCCGCGACCGCGTCGAGCGCCGCCTGCCCGTCGTTGGCCGTGACGACCTTGTAGCCCTCGAACTCCAGGCTCGACTGCAGCGCCTCGCGCAACGCGGGCTCGTCGTCCACCACCAGCAACCGTGCAGGCTCACTCATGCGACAAACGCTAGAGGCTCATCATGAAAACCTGATAAACGCCATCATGCGCGTTCCATGAGATCACCACGCCACAGGCATCGCCTTGAGCCCGAAAATGGGGCCGTCGCTCTTGATCGGCAGCTCCTCGTCCGACACGGTGACCCGCAGGCCGGGGATGCGCTCGAACAGCGTGCGCAGCGCGATCTCCATCTCGGCCCTGGCCAGGTTCTGGCCGAGGCACTGGTGGACACCGTACCCGAACGCCACGTGGTGGCGGGCCCCGCGTTCGACGTCGAACTCGTCCGGCCGCTCGAACGCCCGCTCGTCCCTGTTGGCGGAGGCGCCGAGCACGAAGACGCCCTCGCCCTTCCTGACGAGCTGTCCGTCGATCTCCTGGTCCTCGACGGCCACCCGGTCGAACGCCACCCAGTCCACGACCGAGTGGAAGCGCAGCAGCTCGTCCACCGCCATGGGCCACTTGTCCGGGTTCTCGCGCAGCGCGGCGAGCTGGGCGGGGTGGCGCAGGAGGGTGAGGGCGGAGAGCGGGATCATGTTCGCGGTGGTCTCGTGGCCCGCGACGAGCAGCAGGAAGGTCACGCCCACGAGCTCGGCATGGGTGAGCCGGCCGCTCTCGATCAGCCGCCCGAGCAGATCGTCCTTGGGCTGCTGCTCCGCCTTGGCGACCAGGGTGTCGAGGTAGTCCCTGAGCCCCATGATCGCGGCGAAGCTCGCGTCGGGGCCGTCGGCGCTGGAGAGCATCTCGCGGGTGCGCGACTGGAAGAACTCGCGGTCGTCGACGGGGACGCCGAGCAGCTGGCAGATGACCAGCGACGGCAGCGCCAGCCCGAACGCCTCCACCAGCTCCGCCTCGTCGCCCTTGGCCAGCATGTCGTCGATGAGCTCGTCCACGGTGCGCTGGATGCCGGGCCGCAGCTCCTTGACGCGCCTGACGGTGAACTCGGGGATGAGCAGCCGCCGGAACCGGCCGTGCTCGGGCGGGTCGAGGTCGATGAAGTGTCCGATCGCGAACTCCTTCGCCGCGGCCCGCTCCTCGGGGGTGGGCGGCTCCGGTCTGAACGCCCAGTTGGGGTGACCGGGGGTCGCCGGGTTGGTGCTGATGCCCGTGCCCGACAGGACCTGTTTGGCCGCGGCGTGCCGGGTGACGAGCCAGACGTCCCCGCCGGGGAGCGAGGCTCGTACGAGGGGGGCCTGCTCGCGCATCCGCTCGTACTCGGGCGGGGGCGCGAACGGGCAGGTGCGCTGGACAGGGAAGGTTTCGGCCATAGTCTGCTCCCGTACAAGCCGGATCGCATTGCTTACTTACGCGAAAGTAAGCAATCGTGGGCCGGTCGTCAAGTGATGGGAGCGGGATGGCAGGGCGGCGGACGGACACCAGGGACCGGATCCGGCAGGTGGCGCTGGAGCTGTTCGCCGAGCAGGGGTACGAGCAGACCACGCTGCAGGAGGTGGCCGAGCGGCTGCAGATCACCCGGCCGGCGCTCTACTACCACTTCAGCACCAAAGAGGCGATCCTGGAGAGCGTCGGAGAGCGGCTGGCCGAGTCGATCGACGAGCTGGTGGAGTGGGGGCACGCGCAGCCCAAGACCCCCGAATCGAGGCGGGAGATCCTGCGGCGGATCGGCGAACTGCTGGAGGGGCAGTGGCGTCCTCTGTTCAAGTTCGCGCAGGTCAACCAGGGTGTGATGCAGGGCCTGCCGGCCGGTGAGCGGATGCAGGCCGGGATCGTCAAGATGGTGTCCCTGCTGGAGGATCCGGAGTCCGGCCCGGTGCGGAAGTTCGAGGCCCGGCTGGCGGTGTTCGCGGTGATCCTGGGCAGCGTGCCGTTCCTCTTCGACCTGGACGTGCCGGAGGCGGAGCGGTCGGCCGTGGCCATGGAGGTGGCCACGAGGCTGATCTCGGAGGATTAGCCCAGGAGATCAGCCCAAGGCGCAGCGGGGTCAGCGCTTCAGCACCGACATGGCCGCGTTGTGGCCGGCGATGCCGCTCACGCCGCCGCCCCTGCGGGCGCCGGCGCCGCACATCAGGATGCGCTCGTGCTCGGTCTCCACGCCCCACCGCTCGCCCTCTTCCGCGTACGGCCAGCTCAGGTCGGTGTGGAAGATGTGGCCGCCGGGCAGCCCGGCCTCGTTCTCGAGGTCGACCGGGGTCTTGGCCTCGGCGCACAGGGTGCCGTCGGGGGCCCTGAGCAGGCATTCCTCGATGGGCTCGGCGAGGACGGAGTTGATGGAGGCGAAGGTGGCGTCCAGGGCGGCCTTTCTCGCCTTATCCGGATTTTTCCGGAAAAGGCGGGCGGGCATGTGGAGGCCGAACAGCGTCATCGTCTCGGCCCTGCCCCTCAGCCCCGACCCGAGGATGGACGGGTCGGTCAGCGAATGGCAGTAGACCTCGGCCGGCGGCAGCTCCGGGATCTCCCCGCGCGCCGCCTGCCCGTAGGCCGCGGCGAGCTGGTCGCGGCTCTCGTTGATGTGGAACGTGCCGCTGAAGGCCGCCCGCGGATCCACGGACGTGTCCTTCAGCCGGGGCAGCCTCGTCAGCACCATGTTGACCTTCAGCTGCGCGCCCTCCGGCACCTCCCCGGGCCTGCCCAGCACCCGGTCGAGCACGGCCGGCGGCAGGTTGACCAGCACGTGGCCGCCGTTCACCGTGTGCTCGCCGCCCTCGTCCGCGAACGTGACCTCGCCGGACGGCGAGATCCCGACGATCTCGGCCCCGGTCCTGATCTCGGCGCCCGCCCGCCTGGCGGCCGCCTCGAGCGCCCCCGAGACGGCGCCCATGCCGCCGACGGGGACGTTCCACTCGCCGGTGCCGTCGCCGATCACGTGGTAGAGGAAGCACCGGTTGGCGAGCAGGTCGGTGGCGGGGTCGGCGAACGTGCCGATGAGCGCGTCGGTCAGCACCACGCCGCGCACGGTGTCGTCCCCGAACCGCTCCTCCACGGTCCGCCCGATCGGCCGCCTGAACAGGTCCCGCCACGCCTCGGGGCCGACGAGCCGTTCGACCTCGGCGGCGGACGGGAGGGGTTCGAGCAGCGTGGGCGCCAGCGCCTGCGCCACGCGCGCGGTCATGGCGTAGAAGTCCTGCCACGCCTCGTGGTCGGCCTCGCCGCCGGTGACGCCCCTGAACGAGGCCGCCGTGGCCGCCGCGTCCTCGTTGTCGACGAGCAGGCCGGTGTCGCCCTTGGGCGTGTACGAGGCGTAGCGGCGGCGGCGCAGCTCCAGGTCCAGCCCCAGGTCACGGACGATCGCGGAGGGCAGGAGGCTGACGAGGTAGGAGTAGCGCGACAGCCGTACGTCGACGCCGGGGAAGGCCCGCGTGGAGATCGCCAGCCCGCCCACGTGGTCGTGGCGTTCCAGGACGAGCACGCTGCGCCCCGCTCCGGCCAGGTAGGCGGCCGCCACCAGCCCGTTGTGCCCGCCTCCGGCCACGATCACGTCATACGACCCCATCACCGCACCATACGACCCCACCCACACCATCCGTCAACGCTCACTCTCGGACATTTCTCCCGATCCGCCGGGTCACTGGCGGGCGCCGCACCCCCTGTGTGATCCTCAGGTGGACCGCCATCTGATCAGCGCCGCAAGCTGCTGGGTTCCGCACAAAATCCCGTAAAATACGTTTTTCGCCCTAGTAGGCCAGGACCCACCCAAGGAGCACGAAACTCACCATGCGCAGCACCCCCGACTCCGTTCTGCAGCCGTCCGACGAGGTCGCCGAGGCCCTGGCGAGTGGCGCGCCCGTCGTCGCCCTGGAGTCCACGATCATCTCCCACGGGCTGCCGCAGCCGCGCAACCTGGAGGTGGCGCGCGAGCTGGAGGGGATCGTGCGGGCGGCCGGCGCCGTCCCGGCCACGATCGCCGTGCTGGACGGCGTGCCCCGCATCGGCCTCAACGAGGTGGAGTTGGAGCGCATCGCGACCGAGTCCGGCCTGCGCAAGCTGGGGCAGCGGGACCTGCCCGTGGCGGCGGCGCTGAAGGCCAGCGGCGCCACCACCGTGTCGGCCACGTCGTTCCTCGCCGCCCGCGCCGGCATCCGCGTCTTCGCCACCGGCGGACTCGGCGGCGTGCACCGCGGCTGGACCGAGGACCAGGACGAGTCCGCCGACCTCGACACGCTGGCCCGCACCCGCATCACCGTCGTCTGCGCCGGCGTCAAGTCGATCCTCGACGTGCCCGCGACGCTGCAGCGCCTGGAGACGCGCGGCGTGACCGTGGCGGGCTACCGTACGGACACCTTCCCCGGCTTCTACCTGCACTCCTCCGGCCAGCCGATCGAATGGCGGATCGAGTCGCCCGCCGACGCGGCGGAGATCATGCGGGGCCAGGACGCGCTCGGCGGCCAGGAGACGGCGCTGATCGTCGCCAACCCCGTCCCCGTGGACCAGCAGCTCGACCCCGAGCTCCATGACCGCGTGCTGGCCGAGGCGCTGGCCGCCGCCGAGCGGCAGGGCGTCAAGGGGCAGGCGATCACGCCGTTCCTGCTCGGCTACCTGGTGGACGGCACCGGCGGGGCCTCCCTGGAGGCCAACCTGGCCGCCGTGCGCGGCAACGTCGCCCTGGCCTCGCAGATCGCCCGGTCATGGGCGCGCCCGTGACGGACGGAGTGACGGGCGGGGCCCTGCTCGTCATCGGCGACGTGGTCACCGATGTGGTGGCGTTGCATGGTTCGCCGGTCATGTCGGGCACCGACACGGCGGCCGACATCGTCCTGCGCCCCGGCGGCTCCGGCGCGAACACCGCCGCCTGGGCCGCCCGCCTCGGCGCCGACGTGCGCCTGCTGGCCAGGCTCGGCTACGACAGCAGCGAGTGGCACACCACCGAGCTGGCCAAGACGGGGGTCCGGCCGCACGTCTCGGTCGATCCCGACCGCCCCACCGCCGTCGTGATCGCGATGGTGGACCGGAGCGGCGAGCGTACGATGCTCACCAACCGCGGCGCGGGCGGCCTGATCTCCGAGGCCGACTGGGACCCGGCCCTGCTCGACGGCGTCGCCCGGCTCCACCTGTCCGGCTACCTGCTGTTCGCGGAGGGCGGGCTGCGGCTGGCCAGGCTGGCGATGGCCGAGGCCGCCGCCGCCGGGATCGCGATCAGCGTCGACCCGGCCTCCACCGGCCCGCTGCGCGACTTCGGGGTCGAACGTTTCATCCGCGAATCCGCCCCCGCCGGCCTGATCCTCCCGAATCTTGATGAGGCCCTCTTGCTGAGTGGAGCCACGACGGCGGAGCGCGCCGCCGTACTCTTGAGTGAGACATACGGCACAGCGATCGTGAAGCTGGGAGCACGGGGCGCGCTGGCCGCCGTGGACGGCGAGGTCGTCGCGGCGGCGGCAGGTGTGTCCACCGAGGTCGTGGACTCGACGGGAGCGGGTGACGCGTTCGCCGCCGGGTACCTCACCGGGGTTCTGCAGGGTGTCGGCGAGGAGGCGGCTTTGGAGGCAGGTTGCCGTGCTGGTGCCGCATGTGTGGCCCAGGTGGGCGGTCGGCCACGGTACGGTTTGGATCTGAACCGTCTTTACCCTATTCACACTGATTGATAGCTTGCCGCGTAAGCTACACCATTAGCCACACGCGTTTCGGTCAGCACCGCGCGGCTCACTGGGGAGGATAAGGTCCGCCGATGGAAGTCGAGTCATCGATCTGCCTGAGCGACCTAGTCCCTGCTCTGCGCTGGAGCCGCCCGCAGCAGGTGGCCGAAGCACTGGCCGATCCGCGGCTGCCGGCGGGATGGTGGCACTCCCTCGCGCTGTCGAGGGCGCTCGGCACGGCGGGGCTCGACTGGATCTGCGAGCGGCTGGCGCGCCTGGCCTCCTCGCGCTGGGACCATCTGCCGCTGGCCGACCTGCTGCCCGCGCTGACCGTCCACCACATCGATCCGGCGCTGCCGGGCTGGCCCGAGGACACCCGTACGGCGATCACCGGGCTCGGCGGCTGGCAGCGGCTGCGCCGCCTGTCCCCCAGCGACCTGGGCACGCCGTCGGCGACGCCCGAAGTGGTGATCGGCTCCGTCTTCCGCGAGATCCTCGGCCGCATCCCGGCCCAGCGTGCGGCCCCCGCGGCCGATCACCCCGAGGTCACCCGGCCGCTCGTCCGGGGCACGGGCTCCTTCCCCGTCCAGGCCGATCCGGTGCCCCAGACCGGCATGTTCGCCGCCCAGAGCGGCGCCGCCGCCGAGCAGCGCCCCGACGCCGCGCCGCAGCGCCCGGCCGCCGCCGCGGACCAGCGCCAGACGGGCTCGTTCCCGGCCCAGCAGCCCTCGGGCACCGGCCCCCAGGCCGCCCAGGGGCCGGACAGCGGCCGCCAGACCGGCTCCTTCCCCTCGATATCCGACCGCCCTGGCGGTCCCTCGCAAGACCGCCAGGTCGCCCCCTCGCCAGACCGCCAGACCGGCCCGTCCCAGGACCGCCAGACCGGTTCCTTCCCGGCCCAGCCGGCGCCGGACGCCGGTGGGCCGGCGCGGCAGACGGGGTCGTTCCCCGCGCAGACCGGCTCGTTCTCCGCGCAGCCGCAGAGCGGCTCGTTCCCGGCGCAGGGGTTCGCCGGCGAGGGCCGCCCGGCCCCCGGCCAGCCCGACCGCGCCCCGCAGCGCCCCGCGAGCCCCCAGTCCGACGCCCAGCCCGGCGCCCGCCAGGACAACAGCTCCGCCCCCGGCGGTCCCAGCACCGGGTCGATGCCCGCAGTCCCGGGTGGTCCCAGCACCGGGTCCATGCCCGCGATCCCGGGCGGTCCCAGCACCGGGTCGATGCCCGCCGTCCCCGGCGGCCCCAGTACGGGATCCATGCCCGCCGTCCCCGGCGCGCCGGGCGCCTCCAAGAGCAACGGCACCCCGAGCTACGCGGCGCCCGTTCCCACCGCTCCGCCGGCCCCCAGCAGCCCCGTGCCGACCGACGCCGACCACGCGATGGTGCGGGTCGTGGACAACCTGTTCCGCAGCCTGGACAAGCTGGAGCTGGCGGTGGCCGTGCACCGGCTGTTCGCCGAGGACCCGGTCAGCCTGCGGACGCTCGCCCACAAGATGCTGGTCGACCGGGACGCGCTCTCCCAGGCCCAGCGCACGGCAGAGGAACGCGTCCTGCACTGGCTGCGCTCCTCGGAGTCCGCGCCGGTCACGGGCCACATGTTCCGCCTGACCGAATGGCTCGGCGCGGCGGCCACCGAGGACCAGCTGATCGGCGCCGACCCGGCCCACCCCGTGACGGTCCCCTCGCTGCGCACCCCGCTGTGGCGCGTGCTGGTGACGCTCATGCCCGACCGCCGCTTCCAGGACGGCTGGCTGGTCGTGGGCGACCTGCACCGCCTGCAGGACCGTACGAGGCAGTTGCTGGCCTCGAGCCCGCCCGACGCGGACGTCGTGGAGCTGATGGGCGAGCTGGGCATCCGCGCCCACTCCGCCAAGGCCTGGTACGACGCCCTGCCCCAGGAGACGAGCGGCGACCCGGTGGCCGAGGCCCCGTCGCCCGCCCAGCCCCTGCCCCGCCGCACGCCGGGCGCCAACGGCCACCACCACCGGGGCGGCCAGCCCATCCCGCCGACCCCGGCGAACTCGATCGACCCGTCCGCGGCCCTGGCGACGCTCTCGGCGCTGTCGGGCGGCCGTTCGCCGATGCTCTCCGGGAACCTGGCGGGCAATCCCCCGACGCCGCCTCCGCCGCTGCCGAGCCCGTCCTCGGACCCGCGCCGCTGGCAGCGCATCGAGGTGACCCCGGAGCACCTCAGGGGCGGCCCCGTGCCGGTGCCGGAGGGCTACGCGGCCCAGCTCGGCATGCGCCCCGGCACCCTGCTGTCGGTGACCGGGCCCGGGGACAACGCCATCGTCCTGGTCTGGCAGGGCCACCAGCCGGTCTTCGACTCCCTCCAGCCGGTGCTGATGCGCCTGAACGCGCGCCCCGGCGACCAGGTCTACGTCACGGTGGACGGCTACCGCCTGGAAGCCCAGCTGACGGGCTGAGCACTCGCCCTGCCGTTCAAAGGGGCGCGTCGAACAGCCGCAGCCGGTAGGCGGTGGCGGCGGCCTCGCCCCGGGTGGCGACGCCCAGCTTGGCCAGGATGTTGGAGACGTGCACGCTCACGGTCTTCGCCGAGATGAACAGCGCCTCGGCGATCTCCCGGTTGCTCCGCCCGTTAGCCACCTCCCGCAGCACCTCCAGCTCACGAGCCGTCAGCCCCAGCGGAAGCCCGTCGGCCGCCTCCTCGGCGCCCCCGATCCTGGCCCGCCGCCCGAAGGCGTCGAGCTGCTCCAGCAGCGGCGTCGCGCCCAGCCGGGCGGCCAGCTCCCGCGCGCGGCCCAGCCGCTCCGCGGCCTCCTGCCGGTCGCCGTCCGCCAGCGCCGCCTGCGCCGCGCCCACCAGGCACCGCGCCTCGGCGTACGGCTGCCGCAGCGCCGCCCACGCCCCCGCCGCCCGGTCCCAGGCCTCGAACCGCCACGCGGGCGGCTCGGCGGCGCCGTCGTCCGGCTCGGGACCCGTCAGCGCCGTGTAGGTGAGGTGCTGCGCCCGCTGGAGGTCGCCGTCGGCCTCGAGCTCCCGCCCCAGCGCCCGCAGCCGCGTCAGGAGGGCCGCGCCGAGTTGCGCCACCGGCGTGCCCACCCCGGACCCTTGCCGCGGCACCACGGAGCCGAGCAGGTCGGCGATGGTCACCAGCACCGGCCAGGAGTAGCGCGGGGTCTCCACCAGATCGCGCTCCTCCAGGGCCTTCGCGGCCACCTCCACCGCGGCCTCGAGCTCCCCGCGCGCGTGCAGCAGCCGCACCTCCCTGCACAGGTGCGGCAGGACCGTCTGGTCGCGGTAGGTCCCGCGCGACAGCACGCTCCGCGACGACCCCAGCAGCCGCTCGGCCCGGTCGAACTCCCCGCGCGCCAGCGCGATGTCCGTGGCGAACCCCTGCAGGCTGGCCTGGTAGGGAGCCGGCGGCGCGAGGTCGAGCGCGTGCTCGACCACCTCCAGCGCGTCGTCCCACTGCCCCAGTGACACCAGCGGCTCGGCCAGGTTGATCGACAGGAACGCGCCGGACGTGCGGGCCAGCCCGTACTGGCGGGCCTCCTCGATGCCGTCGCGGGCCACCTGCGCGGCCCGCTCGTGGCGGCCCGCCCCCTCCAGCGCGTCGGACTCGGAGATCGCGCAGCGCATCAGCGCGTTGTACGCCTCGTCGCCGCCGGCGAGCCTGCGCGCCTCCGCGAACGCCTCCAGCTGCGCCTCGATCTCGGAGAAGCCGAATCGCGCCCAGGTGAGGTCGATCAGCGCGTGCGCCTCCACCTTGCGGTCGCCCAGCTCATGGCCGATCTTCATGGCGAGCCGGCTCGTGGCGAGCCGCTCCGACCAGACCTCCCGCCCGTGGAGCATGCGGGACAGGGTCTCCAGGACCTGGGCGTGGAGCTTGGTCGGCCGGTCGGAGGCGACCAGCGCGGCCGCCTCGCGCAGGTCGTCGACGTAGCCGGAGCGGCCCAGGTCGTAGCGGGTCAGGCCGCGCTGGCGCAGCAGCTTGGCCGCCCTGATCGGGTCGGCTTCGTGGTCGATCTCGGCGAGGGCGGCGCCGGCCAGGGCGATGGAGCGTTCGTACTCCCCGGCGAGGTGCGCGACCGTGGCCGTGTTCCTGAGCACGTCGATGCGGTCGCAGCCGATGCGCTCGGACGCGTCGGGCACCTGGTCCCACAGCTCCAGCACCCTGGACAGCATCCTGAGCTGCTCGTCGTAGGCGGTGGACCTGCGGGCGACGCCGGCCGCCTGCCAGGCGCTGACCAGCGCCCAGGTGGCGTCGTGGGCGGAGTGCCAGTGGTGGGCCAGCTCGATCGCGCCGCGCGGGGCGGGCAGGATCGACAGGTCGCGCTCCAGCGCCTCGGCGAAGCGGGTGTGCAGGCGGGTGTGCTCGCCGGGCAGCAGGTCGTCGTGGAGCGCCTCGCGGATCAGCGCGTGCCGGAAGCAGTAGCCCTCGCCGTCGACGGTCAGCACGTTTCCCGCCACGGCGGGCCGCAGCGCGCTGGAGAGCGCGTTCTCGTCGAGCCCGGCGACGGCGGAGAGCAGGTCGTGCTCGATGCGCTGCCCGCCGGCGCTGGCCACGCGCAGCAGCTCCTGCGTCTCGGCGGGCAGCCGCTCGACGCTGGCCAGCAGCAGGTCGCGCAGCGACTCCGGCAGCGCGACGCCGCCTCCGTCGCTGAGCAGCGCCTCCACGAACAGCGGGTTTCCCTCGCTGCGCGCGTAGATCAGGTCCATGTCGGCGGGGGACGGCTCCCGCTCCAGGATGCCGGCCGCCTGCGCGACGGCCTCCTTGCGGGTGAGCCTGCGCAGCTCGACCCTGCGCACCCGCTCGACCCGGCCCAGCTCGGCGAGGAGCGGGCGCAGGGGGTGGGTGCGGTGCAGCTCGTCGGTGCGGTACGTGACCACGATCAGCAGGCCCGCCGCGGTCGGCTGGTAGCGGACCAGGAACGACAGCAGGTCGCGGGTGGACCGGTCGGCCCAGTGGGCGTCCTCGACGATCAGCAGCACGGGACGCTCTTCGGCCAGCCGCTCCAGCAGCCCCAGCACCTGCTCGAACAGCCGCGCCCTGGCCTCGGGCCCGTCTCCGTCCGGCTCCCCGAACTCGGGCAGCAGCCGCGCCAGCCCGCGCGTGGTGCCGCCGGGCACGAGCGCCGCCACCCCGTCGCGGCCCAGCTCGCGCACGAGCCCGCGCAGCACGGCGGTGAACGGCGCGAACGGCAGGCCCTCGGTGCCCAGCTCCAGGCACCCGCCGACGAGCACCAGCGCGTCGTCGGCCCGATCGGTGAACTCCTTGATCAGCCGGGTCTTGCCGACCCCGGCCTCGCCGCCGACGAGCACGGCGGACGACGCCCCGGCACGCGCCCCGACCAGCGCGTCGCCGAGAGCGGCGAGCTCACGGGCGCGCCCGACGAAGCGGGGACTGACGGCATGGATACTCACGCCCTAAGAATGCCATCAGATCACGACAGAATTCCCGGCCGGGCTAGCGCAGGACCTTGCGGAAGAACGTGGCAGAAGCCTCGTAGCCCAGCGCGTGGTAGAACTCGGGCGCGCGCCGCGTGGCCATCGCCACGTAGCCCGCCTCCCGCGTGCGAGCCCACCGCTCGAACTCCTCCAGCAGGGCCCGGCCGATCCCCTGCCGGCGCGCCCCGGAGCCGACCATGGCCTCCTCGACCCAGGCCACCGGCCCGTTGGCGAACAGGGTCAGATGCACGAACCCCAGCAGGTAGCCCTGCACGCGCCCGCCCACGACGGCCGCGAGCAGCAGGGCGTCCTCGTTCGCCAGCAGCTCGGGCAGGGCGGCGTCGAAGGCCCCGCGCTCCGGTCTGAACGTCAGACCGAACTCGCGCGCCAGCGCGAACACCTCGTCCGCGTCCGCCTTCTCCGCCCTCCTGATGAGAAGATCGTCAGCCGTCATGACTGACGACACTAGATCGTCCGAGGTCGCGGACGCAAACTCCCTCGATTCGCCCCGCCGAAAACGTTCAGCCGGAAACGGTCAGAGGTCGCCCAGGCCGAGCTGCCGGGCGATGAGCATGCGCTGGACCTCGCTCGTGCCCTCACCGATCTCCAGCACCTTGGCGTCGCGGTAGAAGCGCCCCACGGGGAACTCGTTCATGAACCCGTACCCGCCGAACACCTGCGTGGCGTCCCGCGCGTTGTCCATGGCCGCGTTCGACGAGACCAGCTTGGCGATCGCGGCCTCCTTCTTGAACGGCGCCCCGGCCAGCATCTTCTCGGCCGCGTGGTAGTAGGCCAGGCGGGCGGTGTGGGCGCGGGCCTCCATGTCGGCGATCTTGAACTGGATGGCCTGGTAGTGGCCGATCGGATGGCCGAACGCCTTCCGGTCCCTGACGTACTTGAGGCTTTCGTCCACGCACCCCTGGGCCAGCCCCACGCTGAGCGCGGCGATCGCGATGCGGCCCTCGTCGAGGGTCTGCAGGAACTGGGCATAGCCGCGGCCGCGCTCGCCCAGCAGGTTCGCGGCGGGGACGCGGCAGTCGCTGAAGGACAGCTCGCGGGTGTCGGAGGCGTTCCAGCCGACCTTGGAGTACTTCTTCGACACCGTGAACCCGGGCGTGCCGCTCGGCACGAGGATCGTGGAGATCTCCCGCTCGCCGGTGATCGCGGCCACGCCGACGACGGCCGTGATGTCGGTGCCGGAGTTCGTGATGAAGGCCTTCGTCCCGTTGATCACCCATTCGGGCCCGTCCAGCAAGGCGGTGGTGCGCATCCCGCCCGGCACGTCGGACCCGCCGCCCGGCTCCGTCAGGCCGAACGCGCCCAGGGCCGAGCCCGAGGTCAGCTTGGGCAGCCAGTGCTCGCGCTGCTCGGCGTCGCCGAACCGGTAGATCGGCATCGCGCCCAGCGACACCGCGGCCTCCAGGGTGATCGCCACGCTGGAGTCGACGCGGGCCAGCTCCTCCAGCGCCACGCACAGGGCGAAGTAGTCGCCGCCCATGCCGCCGTACTCCTCCGGGAACGGCAGCCCGAACAGCCCCATGGCGCCCATCTGCCGCACGATGTCGTACGGGAACTCCTCCCGTTCGTAGTAGTCGCCGATCACCGGCGCGACCACCTCGCGGGCGAACGACTCGACGGTCTTGCGCAGCTCTTCGTACTCGTCCTTGAGCATGGTCAGCCTTTCGACAGCGCCTGTACGACGCGGGAGGGGCTGGGCCGGCCGAGCAGCTCCGCCAGCCAGGTGCTGGTGGACACGAGCTTGCCCAGGTCGAGCCCGGTCTCGATGCCGAGCCCCCGCAACATCCAGACCAGGTCTTCGGTCGCGAGGTTGCCGGTGGCGGACTCGGCGTAGGGGCAGCCGCCGATGCCGCCCGTGGAGGCGTCGATCGTCGTCACGCCCGCGCTCAACGCGGCCAGGGTGTTGCCGAGGGCCTGGCCGTAGGTGTCGTGGAAGTGCACGGCGAGCCGCTCGGGGCGGCGGAACGCCTTGATCAGCGCGGTCACGTGGCCGGGCGTGCCGACCCCGATGGTGTCGCCGAGCGACAGCTCGTAGCAGCCGAGCCCGAGCAGCCGCTCCCCGACCGAGACGACCTGGGCGATCGGCGTCGGCCCCTCCCAGGGGTCGCCGAAGCACATCGACACGTACGCGCGCACCCGCACGCCGTTGTCCAGCGCCCCGGCCACGACCGGCTCGAACATCTCGAACTGGCTCTCCAGGCTGCGGTTGAGGTTCTTGGCGGCGAACGTCTCGGTGGCGCTGGCGAAGATGGCGATCTCGTCCACGCCGCGTTCCAGGGCCCGGTCGAGGCCGCGCAGGTTGGGGACGAGGACCGGGTAGCGCACGCCCGGCTTCCTGCGCAGCCGGGCCAGCAGCTCGTCGGCGTCGGCGAGCTGCGGCACCCACTTCGGGTGCACGAAGCTGGTCGCCTCGATCACCTTGTGCCCGGCGTCCGCGAGGCGGTCGATGAACTCGGCCTTCACCTCGACGGGCACGATCGAGGACTCGTTCTGCAGGCCGTCGCGCGGGCCGACCTCGTAGATCGTGACCTGTTGCGGAAGCCCTTCCATCGGGTAAGGCATTACGACTCCTCTGTGACCACGGCGAGAACCGCGTCCATGTCGACCGGCTGGCCCGCCTGGACCGCCAGCTCGGAGACCACGCCGTCGCGTGGGGCGGTGACGGTGTGCTCCATCTTCATGGCCTCGACGATCACCAGCGGCTGGCCTTCGGTGACCCGGTCGCCGGCCTGGGCCTTGACCACCAGGACGGTGCCGGGCATGGGGCTCCTGACGACGCCGTCGCCCGTGGCCGCCGCACCGGGCCGGTCGCCGGGGTCGCCGATGAGGTGCCGGGTGAGCGCCCACGCCGCGCCGTCCGTGCCGAGCCAGAGCGTGTCGGCGTGGCGTACGCGCAGGTAGTGCTCGGTACGGCCGCCGATCGTGACGGTCAGCTCCCCGTCGCCGAGCCGGATGCGCGCGGGCACGATCTCATCGTTTATCCGGACTTCGGCGGATTCTTCGGGCAGGCCGCGGACCTGGACCGCGTGCACCCCGTCCCTCGACTCCAGCCGCCACGTCGTCCAGGCCCGCTCGCCCACCCGCCAGCCGTCCGTGACCTCCCACGGGTCGTCGCCCCGGGGCAGAGCGGCGTGGAAGGCGAGCGCCGCCGCCGCGAGCACGTCGCCGGGCACGTCCGCGGGCGGGACCAGTTCGGGCAGCACGCGCTCGACCAGGCCGGTGTCCAGCTCGCCCGCCTTGACCGCCGGGTGTTCGGCGAGGGCCCGCAGGAACGGGATGTTGGTGACCACGCCGAGGACGGCCGTGCGGGCCAGGGCGCGGTCGAGCGTCCTGAGCGCCGAGGCCCGGTCCGGCGCCCAGGCGACGACCTTGGAGAGCATCGGGTCGAACTCGCTGCCGACGACGCCGCCCTCGACCAGCCCGGAGTCCACCCGTACGACCGGCGCGGGACCGCCCGGAACGCCGCCGTCCGGCTCGCGCAACGCCAGCACGCGGCCGCCCGTCGGCAGGAAGCCGCGGGCCGGGTCCTCGGCGTAGACGCGGGCCTCGACGGCGTGCCCGTCGATCCGCACGTCGCCCTGCCCGAACGGCAGCGGCTCCCCCGCCGCCACCCGCAGCTGCAGCTCGACCAGGTCGAGCCCGGTCACCAGCTCGGTGACGGGGTGCTCCACCTGAAGACGGGTGTTCATCTCCATGAAGTGGTAGGAGCCGGTGGTCCCGTCCACGATGAACTCGACCGTGCCCGCCCCCACGTAGCCCACCGAGCGCGCGGCCTCCACCGCGGCCGAGCCCATGCGGGCGCGCGTCTCGGGGCCGACGAAGGGCGAGGGCGCCTCCTCGATGATCTTCTGGTGCCGGCGCTGCAGGCTGCACTCGCGCTCGCCCAGGTGCACGACGTTGCCGTGGGTGTCGGCCAGGACCTGCAGCTCGATGTGGCGCGGGCTCTCGACGTACCGCTCGATCAGCAGGGTCGCGTCGCCGAACGCCGCCCGCGCCGTGCGCCGGGCCGACTCCAGGGCGTCGGGCAGCTCGGCGGCCGACCGTACGAGCACCATGCCCTTGCCGCCGCCGCCTGCGGAGGGCTTGATCAGCGCGGGGAAGTCGCGCCAGGATTCCAGCGAGTCGCCGGGCTCGGCCCCGCCGGGCACGACGGGCACCCCGGCCGCCGACACCGTGGCCTTGGCGCGGATCTTGTCGCCCATGGCGTCGATGGCCTCGGGCGGTGGCCCGACGAACACCAGCCCGGCCTGCGCGCACCGCCGCGCGAACGCGGCGTTCTCGGCGAGGAACCCGTATCCGGGGTGGACGGCCTGTGCCCCGGACGCCAGCGCCGCCCCGACAATTGCCTCAATATCCAGATATTTCGGCACTTGGTGGGAGCGGTCGGCCTCCAGCACGTGCCGGGCTCCGGCGTCCGACGCCGTGTGCACGGCCACCGACGTGATGCCGAGCCGGCGCAGCGTGCGGATGACCCGTACGGCGATCTCGCCCCTGTTGGCGATCAGAACACGGTCGAACAACATGCGTCACATCCGGAAGACGCCGTAACCGGCGGGCTCGAGCGGGGCGTTGGCCGCCGCGGACAGCGCCAGGCCGAGGACGGTGCGGGTGTCGAGCGGGTCGATCACGCCGTCGTCCCACAGCCTGGCCGTGGAGTAGTACGGGTTGCCCTGGTGCTCGTACTGGGCCCTGATCGCGTCGGCGTCGGCGGTGCCGACCGTGGTGAGCACGTTCGCGGCCTGCTCACCGCCCATGACCGAGATGCGGGCGTTCGGCCACATCCACAGGAACCTGGGCGAGTACGCCCGCCCGGCCATCGCGTAGTTCCCCGCCCCGAAGGACCCGCCGATCACGACGGTGAACTTGGGCATCCGCGCGCACGACACGGCGGTGACCATCTTGGCGCCGTGCTTGGCGATGCCGCCCGCCTCGTAGGCCTTGCCGACCATGAAGCCGCTGATGTTCTGCAGGAAGACGAGCGGGATCTGGCGCTGGTCGCACAGCTCGATGAAGTGGGCGCCCTTCATGGCGGACTCGCTGAACAGGATGCCGTTGTTGGCCACGATCCCCACCGGATGGCCGTGGAGGTGGGCGAACCCGGTCACGAGGGTCGAGCCGTACTCGGCCTTGAACTCCAGGAAGCGCGACCCGTCCACGATCCTGGCGATCACCTCGTGCACGTCGTACGGCTGGCGCGTGTCGGCGGGCACGATCCCGTACAGGTCGCGCGGTTCGTGCCGGGGCGGCTCGGGCGCGATCGTGTCCCAGGGCCGCGCGGCCGAGCTCCGGCGCGGGGCCAGGGTGGAGACGATGTCGCGGACGATGGCCAGCGCGTGCGCGTCGTCCTCGGCCAGGTGGTCGGTGACGCCGCTGACCCGCGCGTGCAGGTCGCCGCCGCCCAGCTCCTCGGCCGTGACCTCCTCGCCGGTGGCCGCCTTCACCAGCGGCGGGCCGCCCAGGAAGATCGTGCCCTGGCCGCGCACGATGACGGCCTCGTCGCTCATCGCGGGCACGTACGCGCCGCCCGCCGTGCACGAGCCGAGCACGGCGGCGATCTGCGGGATGCCGCGGGCGGACATGGTGGCCTGGTTGTAGAAGATGCGGCCGAAGTGCTCGCGGTCGGGGAACACCTCGTCCTGCTTGGGCAGGAACGCGCCGCCCGAGTCGACGAGGTAGACGCACGGCAGGTGGTTGTGCAGGGCCACCTCCTGCGCGCGCAGGTGCTTCTTGACCGTGAGCGGGTAGTACGTGCCGCCTTTCACGGTCGCGTCGTTGGCGACGATCACGCACTCGCGGCCCGAGACCCGGCCGACCCCGGTGATGATCCCCGCGGCCGGCGCCTGGTCGTCGTAGAGGCCGTTCGCGGCCAGCGGCGACAGCTCCAGGAAGCGGGAGCCGGGGTCGAGCAGGCCGTCGACGCGGTCGCGCGGCAGCAGCTTGCCGCGCTCGACGTGGCGCAGGCGCGAGCGCTCGGGGCCGCCCCGGGCGGCGACCTCCAGCCGCTCCAGCAGCTCGGCGGCGACCCGCTCGTTGAGCTCGACGTTGCGCTTGAACGCCTCGCCGCCGGGATCGGCGGACGACTTCAGCACCGGCCACTCGCTCATGACGCCCCTCTCATAGCTCGAGATGTTAGTCATCATTAACGTAGTCGTCTAGCATGTGAGACGTGACCACTACCGCCCCTACCCGGAATCGCCGCAACAGGCGCGGGGAGATCCTGGAGGCGGCGGCCCGGCTGTTCGCCGCGCGCGGTTTCCACGGCGTCTCGATCGAGGACATCGGCGCCGCGGTCGGCGTCTCGGGCCCCGCGCTCTACCGGCACTTCAGTGGCAAGGACGCGCTGCTGTCGGAGATGCTGCTCGACGTCAGCTCGCGGCTGCGCGAGTCGGCCGCCGCGGTGGTCACCTCGTACCCCGATGCCCAGGAGACGCTGGACGCGCTGCTCAACGTGCAGATCACGTTCGCTCTCGAGCAGCCGGCGCTGATCACCGTGCACGACCGGGAGCTGGGCAACGTGCCCGAGCCCGAGCGGCGCCAGATCAGGCGGCTGCAGCGGCTCTACGTCGAGGAGTGGGTCACCGTGCTGGCCGAGCTGCACCCGGCGTGCCCGGCGGCGCGGCTGCGGGCCGCGACGCACGCCGTGTTCGGGCTGCTCAACTCCACGCCGCACAGCGCGGGCGAGCTGGGCGCGGGGGACATGCGGCCGCTGCTGCACGCCATGGCGCGCGCGGCCGTCACCGCCGCTGTTAGCGCTCGCTAACTTCCAGGGATCTGCCCGAAATGCCCTTCCCGTGCCAACTATCTAGATATATCGTCAAGATATCTCGATAGTTGGAGGTAATCATGGAAGAGCCTGACTTCTGGGATGCCCCGCACCCCCACCCCCCGTTCCCCCCGCACCCACCCGGTCCACCGCCGGGCCCACCACCGGGCCCGCCGCCCGGTCCACCGCCGGGGCCGGGCGGCTTCGGCCCGCCGTTCGCGCCGCCCCCGCCCGGGCCCCACTTCGGCACCGTGGTCCACTGGGAGACGCCGCCTCCGCGGGTGCGCCGCGGCGACGTCCGGGCCGCCCTGCTGGCGCTGCTCCTCGAAGGGCCGCAGAACGGCTACCAGATGATCCAGGGCATCGAGGAGCGCAGCCACGGCGTGTGGCGGCCCAGCCCCGGCTCCGTCTATCCGGCGCTGCAGCAGCTCGAGGACGAGGGCCTGGTGTCCGGCGACGAGTCCGGCGGGAGCCGTACGTACCGGCTGACGGAGGAGGGGCGCGGCCAGGCGGCCAGGTACGCCGACGAGGCGCCGTGGGACGAGGTCGCCCGCACGGCCGTGCCACCGGACCACCACGAGCTGCGCCTGCTCTGGGCCCAGCTCAACGAGGCGTTCTCCCACCTGGTCCACACGGCCGACGAGCGTCAGATCGCGGCGGCCAAGGAGCTGATCAAGAAGACGCGCAAGTCCATGTTCCAGATCCTGGCGGAGGGCTGAGATGGCGGCGGACGCGGCGGTCGCCGTGCGCGGCCTGCGGAAGACGTACGGGAAGGTCGAGGCCGTCAAAGGCGTCGACTTCGAGGTGCGCCCGGGCGAGGTGTTCGGCTTCCTCGGCCCCAACGGCGCCGGCAAGACCACCACCATCAGCATGCTCTGCACGCTGGTGAACCCCACCGGCGGCAGCGCCACCGTGGCGGGCCACGACGTGGTCAGGGACCGTGACGAGGTCCGCAGGAACATCGGCCTGGTCTTCCAGGACCCCACCCTCGACGGCTACCTGAGCGCCGAGCAGAACCTGCGCTTCCACGCCGAGCTGTACGGCGTGCCCAAGAGCATGGTCGGCGACCGGATCCGGCAGGTCATGGAGATGGTCGCGCTGTGGGACCGCAAGGACGCCAAGGTGATGACGTTCTCGGGCGGCATGAAGCGGCGGCTGGAGATCGCCCGCGGCCTGCTGCACTCCCCGCGCGTGCTCTTCCTCGACGAGCCCACCGTGGGGCTCGACCCGCAGACCCGCTCGGCCATCTGGGGCTACATCAACCAGCTGCGGCTCCTGGAGGACATCACCATCTTCATGACCACGCACTACATGGACGAGGCCGAGTACTGCGACCGAATCGCGATCATCGACCACGGCGAGGTCGTCGTCATCGACTCGCCCGAGGCGCTGAAGGCCAGCGTCGGCAAGGACCGGGTGCAGATCCAGACCCCCGACGACGCGGAGGCGATCAAGGCGCTGCGGGAGCGGTTCGGGCTGGAGGCGGCCGTGCGCGAGGGCGCGGTGACGTTCGCGGTGGCCTCGGGCGAGGAGTTCGTGCCGAAGCTGTTCGCCGAGCTCGGCATGCCGATCAAATCGGTGAGCGTGTCGCGGCCGTCCCTGGACGACGTGTTCATGTCCTACACCGGCTCCACGATCCGCGACGCCGAGGCCGGCGACGGCAACATGGCGTTCATGAGAGCGATGGCGAGGCGATAGTCATGGCGACAGAGGCCATCAGCGTCCGCGTGCCGGTCCGCAGCGCCGGTCACGACCTGCGGGCGATCAAGGTCGTGCTCCACCGGGAGATGCTGCGCTTCGTCAACGACCGCACCCGCATGGCGTCCATGCTGGTGCAGCCCGTGCTCTGGCTGTTCGTCATGGGCACGGGGCTCGGGTCACTGGTGCGGGGGGCGATCCCCGGGATCGACTACCGCACGTTCATGTACCCCGGCATGATCTCCATGACCGTGATCATGACCGGGATGTTCTCGGCCGGTTCCATCGTGTGGGACCGCGAGTTCGGCTTCCTCAGGGAGATGCTGGTCGCGCCCGTCTCGCGCGGGGCGATCGTGGTCGGCAAGTGCCTGGGCGGCGCCATCGTGGCCACCGGGCAGGGCATCCTCATCCTGGCCATGGCGGGGCTGGTGGGGGTCCCCTACTCGCCCGCGCTCTTCGTGACGCTGCTGGCGGAGATGTTCCTCGCGGCGTTCACGATCACGGCCTTCGGGGTGATGCTGGCCGCCCGGATGAAGAACATGCAGACCTTCTTCGGTCTGATGCAGATGGCGATCATGCCCATGATGTTCCTGTCGGGGGCGATGTTCCCGCTGGCCAACCTGCCGTCGTGGCTGCACGTGCTGACCGTGGTCAACCCGATGACGTACGCGGTGGACCCGCTGCGCCAGGCGGTCTTCTCGCACCTGGACGTGCCGGCGCAGGTCGACGCGGTGCTGAACCCCGGGGTCCGGTGGTTCGACTTCCAGGTGCCGGTGATGCTCGAGCTCGGCCTCGTGGCGGCCCTGGGGCTGGCGCTGCTGGGGGTGGGGATCGCGGAGTTCAGGCGGGCGGAGTAGACGGCACGAGGCCCGGGGCGGTGTGTCCCGGGCCTCGTCCTTCGGTCAGATCAGCGCTTCACCCGGACGTAGTCCGAGCGGCTGGTGGCGCCGTAGGTGTCGTCGTCACCGCCGAACACGAACCGCCAGCGGCCCGAGTTCCAGCCCTTGACCTTGGTGTAGAGCCCGCCGCCGTCGTTCGACCAGGTCGTCTTCACGTACTGCCACTTCTTCGAGCCCGCGGGCTTGAAGAACAGCGCGACCTTGCCCGAGTAGCCCTCCCAGGAGCCCTCGTCGAAGACCTGCAGGCGGCCCTTGAACTTCAGGTACTTGCCGCGCTTGACCGGCTCGGGGTACGCGTTGAACTTGATCAGCCGCGTGTCCGCCTTGGACGCCGTAGGAGGCGGCGCCGGCTCGTTGACCTTGACCCAGTCGGCGTCGCTGACCGAGCCGCGGATGCCGCGGGTGCCGCCGTACTCGGCCCGCCACCAGCCCGAGGTCTCCGCGGGAGCGGAGGCCCAGAAGCGGCCGTCGCGGCCGGTCACGTCACTGGTGACGTACTCCCACCTGGACGAGCCGTCGGCCTTGAAGAAGATCGAGACCCGCTCGCCGGCCACGCCGCCGCGGTCCTCGACCAGCAGGGCGCCGCTGAATGTGAGCCGGTCACCCTTGTCCACGGGCTCCGGGCGGGCGTCGAAGCCGGCGATCCTGCTGCTCAGGACGCCGCGCCTGACGTCGACCCGGTCGGTGTCGCTGACCGAGCCCTTGGCCGCGGAGGTGGCCGCGAACTCGGCCCGCCACCAGCCCGTCTCGTCGGCCCGCACGGTGGCGCTGAACCAGCCGTTGCCACCGGTCGTCACCTTGGTGACCTGGCGGTAGGCGTCGGTGCCGCGCTCGCGGAAGGTGATGGCGACGCTCTGGCCGCCGTACCCCTTGTCGTCGGCGAGGAGCTGGCCGGAGACCTTGATCAGGTCACCCTTGTCCACGGAGTCGGGGCTGGCGTCGAAGTCGACGATCTTGGTGTCGAGGACCTTCTTGACCGAGACCTCGAACGTGCCGCCGCGGGAGGCGCCGCCGGCGACGGCGAGCCAGCTCCACGTGCCGACGTTCGTGGAGTCGAAGGACCTGGTGCCGGACCACTTCGTCCAGTCGCCGTCCTTGGTGGACGTCAGGTCGACGGGCTTGCCGACGCTGATGTCGCCCGGGGGCTTGAGCTGGAGCTCGGCCTTGTCGGCCCCCTTGGTGGCGAAGCCGAACGTGGCCGTGACCGCGCCGTTGGTGACGTCGATCGGAGAATTGGGACTGATCCCGACTCGGGTGATGACGGGATCCGCGGCCGCCGTCGCAGCGGAGGGAGCCATGACCAGGGCTCCGGCTCCGAGCGCTATGGCAAGGGCGGCCACACGAATGCGTTGTAACATGCGGGTTCCTTCCAGAGACCCAACGGTTCAACGCGGCATTGAGGGTGCCACGTGTGTCAATTAAGTAGACGTACGCGCCGACCGGAAGGTTTAGGAATCTGACAAACCGTTATATGCCGGGGTCAAACGGACCGGTCCACAACATGTCAGCCACGTCCGGCAGACGTCGGCGCCGATGAAAGACATAATCGAGGTGTGGCGCGCGACACAGTTGAGACTCATTTCACCCAGGCGGTTGCGACGCTGAAGGCGGGCCCCGCGCGAGATCCGGGGCTGCCGGTCCGCGAGGGCAGCTCGCTGACCGGCGAGCAGTGCATGAAGCTGTTCCAGCGTCAGCTCGACAGCCGCCTGCTGGACATCGCGGCCCGCTGGCTGCGCGAGCGGGACGAGGGCTACTACACGATCGGCTCCGCCGGCCACGAGGGCAACGCGGCCGTCGCCGCCGCCCTGCGGCCCACCGACCCCGCCCTGCTCCACTACCGCTCCGGCGCGTTCTACCTGACCAGGTCCGAGCAGGCGGGCAGGCTGCCCGAGCAGGGCATCCGCGACGTGCTGATGGGCCTGGCCGCGGCGGCCGACGAGCCGATCGCGGGCGGCCGGCACAAGGTGTTCGGCCATCCCGACCTGGCCGTCATCCCCCAGACCTCCACGATCGCCAGCCACCTGCCCAGGTCCGTCGGCGTGGCGTTCGCCATCGAGCGGGCCGCGGCGGCGATCGGCGATCAGGCCCGCTGGCCCGCCGACGCGGTCGCGGTGTGCAGCTTCGGCGACGCCTCGATCAACCACGCGAGCGCCCTGAGCGGCTTCAACACCGCCTCCTACGCCACCTACCAGGGCCAGGCGATGCCGCTGCTGCTCGTGTGCGAGGACAACGGCATCGGCATCAGCGTCCGCACGCCCAAGGGCTGGGTGGAGTCGGCCCTGCGCCGGCCCGGGATCGAATACTTCGCCGCCGACGGCTGCGACCTCGCCGCGGCGTACGACGCCGCCGTCCGCGCGGCCCGGCACGTCCGCGAGCGCCGCTCCCCCGCCTTCCTCCACCTGACCACCGTGCGGCTCATGGGGCACGCCGGCTCCGACGTCGAGCAGGCGTACCGCACGCAGCGCGAGATCAGGGCCGACCTGGAGCGCGACCCGCTGGTGCGCACGGCGCAGCTGCTCGTGGAGGCCGGGCAGAGCACGCCGGAAGAGCTGCTCAGGACGTACGAGTCCCAGCGCGAGCACGTGCTGCGGATCGCGCTGGAGACGACGCGCAGCCCGCGGCTCGGCTCCGCCAAGGAGGTCATGGAGCCGATCGCGCCGCGCAAGCCGGAGCTGATCGCCAAGATCAGCCCGATGGCGGCCCCGGCCCCGGACCGGGAGAAGGCGTTCGCCGGGGCGCTGCCCGAGCACGACAAGCCGATGACGCTCTCGCAGGCCATCAACCGCACGCTCGCCGACACGCTGGCCGTCTACCCCGAGATGACCGTGTTCGGCGAGGACGTCGCCAAGAAGGGCGGCGTCTACGGCGTGACCAGGGGGCTGCAGAAGCGGTTCGGCGCCGCCCGGGTGTTCGACACGTTGCTGGACGAGCAGGCCATCCTGGGGCTGGCGCTCGGCGCCGGCGTGTCGGGGCTGCTGCCCGTGCCGGAGATCCAGTACCTCGCCTACCTGCACAACGCGCTCGACCAGATCCGGGGGGAGGCGGCCACGCTGTCGTTCTTCTCGCGCGGCTCCTACACCAACCCGATGGTGGTCCGGGTGGCCGGGTACGCCTACCAGAAGGGGTTCGGCGGCCACTTCCACAACGACAACGCGGTGGGCGCGCTGCGCGACATCCCCGGCCTGGTCATCGCCTCGCCCGCGCGCCCCGACGACGCGGCCTCCATGCTGCGCACGTGCCTGGCGGCGGCCCGCACGTCCGGGTCGGTGTGCGTGTTCCTGGAGCCGATCGCGCTCTACCACACGCGCGACCTGTTCGAGGAGGGCGACGGGGGCTGGCTGGCGCCGTACGCGGCGCCCGGGCGCTGGCCGGAGACGCACGTGCCGATCGGGCAGGCGCGCTCCTACGGCGACGGGCGCGACCTGACGATCGTGACGTTCGGCAACGGCGTGCGGATGAGCCTGCGGGCCGCGGTGCGGCTGACCCAGGAGGGGTACGGCTGCCGCGTGCTCGACCTGCGCTGGCTGGCGCCGCTCCCGATGGACGACCTGCTGCGGGCGGCCGAGCTGACCGGCAACGTGCTGATCGCCGACGAGACCCGGCACACCGGCGGCGTGTCGGAGGGGATCATTGCGGAGCTGGCCGACGCCGGGTTCACCGGGAAGCTGGCGCGGGTGACCTCGTCCGACAGCTTCATCCCCCTGGGCGGGGCGGCCGAGCACGTGCTGCTGTCGGAGGCGGAGATCGAGCAGGCGGCGCGCAAGCTCCTGGGGTGACCGCCGCGGGCTACGGGTTCGAGCGGGCGACGGCGCCCCTGATGCACGTGGGCTTCGACCAGGCGACCGTCGAGCTCTCCGAGACGCGCAGCAGGACGCCCACCAGGAAGCAGTAGCCGGTGCTCGGGTCCAGTCCCGCGACGCGGGTCGTGGTGGCGCCCTGGCCCAGGGCGGTGACGGCCTGCTCGCCCCTCTTGAGCGGGGAGCGCTGGAGGACCACCGGGTAGCGGCGGGCGGCCGCGGGGAGCGTCCACTTCAGCTCGACGAGGGCGCCCTGGTCGGCGGTCACCTTCAGGCCGCGCGGGGTCAGCGCGGCGACGGACTGCTTGTCGATGGCCTCGGTGTCCCGGGTGCCCGGCTCGGACGCCGAGGGCTGGGTGGTCTGTGATGGCTCGTTCTGCTGGAGCGACAGGTAGACGGCCGCGCTCGTGCCGCCCACGACGACGGCCGCCACGGCGGCGCCGATCACGAGGCCCCGCGGCAGGCGCCCCCCTCCGCCCGGCGCGGTCATCCCGCCCCGCCCCGGCGGAGTGGTGGCCGAGGCGATCGCGGGTGGTGTGGGCACGCCCGGATGCCCGCCCCCAGGGAGGCCGGCGATTCCGGGCCCGTGCCGGCCGGTGGCGTGCATGCCGCCGGTGCCCGCCGCCCGCGCTTCCGGCGCGAACGGTGACGGCTGCGCCTCCGGCGCGAAGGGCGACGGCCGCGCCTCGGGGGCGAACGGCGACGGCCGGCCGGGGCCGCCGGGCAGGTGGTTGCCGGTGGTCGGGAGATGGTTGCCCGTGGATGGCAGGTGGTTGCCCGTGGTCGTGTGCTGGGGGCTCCCCGGGGGCTGAGGGCTCCCCGGGGGCTGGGGTTCGCCGGTGGGCGGGTCGTCGAGGCGGGGGCGGGGCACCGTGGACATCGCCGGTCCCGGGCCGGGGTCCTGGCCCACCAGGTCGGTCACCGGCAGGCCCAGCTCGGCCTGCACCTCCTGCAGCCGCCGGGCGAGCTCCCGCGCCGACCCGTACCGCACCTCGGGCTGCTTGGACATCGCCCGCATGACCGTCTCGAGGACCGGCGGCGGCACGTCGGAGCGGTTGATCGGGGGCGGCTCGACGCTGAGCACCCGGTACATCAGGGGCGCGATCGACGGGTCCGTCGGGTTGTGGAAGGCGGGCTGGCCGGCCAGCAGGTGGTAGAGGGTCGAGCCGAGCGAGTAGATGTCGGTCGAGGCCGAGTGCGGCTGGCCGGTGAGCACCTCGGGGGCGGCGTGCAGCGGGGTGAACGCCTGCGACGTGGCCGAGATCTCCGAGGAGTCCACGACCCGGGCCACGCCGAAGTCGGCGATGGCGGGCTCGCCGTACCGGGAGACGAGGATGTTCTGCGGCTTGATGTCGCCGTGCAGGACCCCGGCCTCGTGTACGGCGGCCAGCGCCCCGGCCAGCTTCACCCCGGCCCGCAGCACGTCGGGCACCGGCAGCGGCCCCTCCTTGCGGACCCTGTCGCGCAGCGAGCCGTTCTCGAAGTAGTCCATCGCGATGTACGGCTTGCCGGAGCGGGTGACGCCGGTGTCGAAGACGGTGACGACGTTGGGGTGGCCGGTCAGGCGGCCGGTGAGCTGCAGCTCGCGCTGGAACCTGCGCATCGTGCGCTGGTCGACCCGGTCGACGGACAGCACCTTGAGCGCCACGACCCGGTCGAGGCGCTCCTGGTAGGCGCGGTACACGACGGCGAAGCCGCCCTGGCCCGCCTGATCGAGTACCCGGTAGCCGGGCGCGTCCTCGACTGGCAGCACGGCACTCCCCCCTGTTGCAGGCGAGTTTAGTGCGAATTTTGGGGGTTAGAGCGGATTCATGAGGTACGCGCCGAAGGCCGCGGACGCGACCGACACCAGCAGGAAGAGGAACACGTAGAACCCCCCGGGCAGGAACGTCAGCCTGGCCAGCTGGTCCGCGTCGGAGTCTCGCGCCTGCCGCCTGCTCCGCTTGCGCTGCAGCTCGATGATCGGCCTGATCCCGCCGAACAGCAGGAACCAGACCGCGACCAGGGCGACGACCTGCTGCACCTCGGCGGGCGCGTACATGATCAGGGCGAACACCGCGCCGCCGGTGGCGAGCAGGATCAGCGCGCCGTACAGGTTGCGGATCAGCAGCAGCATGCAGACCAGGAACAGCAGCACGCTCCAGATCAGCAGCGTGATGTGCCCCATCTCGGTCAGCCAGGCGGCGCCCAGCCCCAGCAGCGGAGGCGCCACATAGCCGGCGAGCGCGGTCAGCACCATGCCGGGCCCGGTGGGCCTGCCCCTGGTCAGCGTCACGCCGGAGGTGTCGGAGTGGAGGCGGATGCCTTCGAGTTTGCGCCGGGTGACCAGCGCCATCAGCGCGTGGCCGCCCTCGTGGGCGATCGTGATCAGGCCTCTGGTCACCTGCCAGGGCATGCGGAAACCGACGAGCACGAACGCGGCGAGAGCCGAGACCCCCACGACCCAGGGGTCGGGGTCAGGCTGAACCTTGATCAGGTGGGCCCAGAGCTGTTCCATCGAGGAGAAACCCTATCCAGGTAGAGTCTCCTGCGTGGCCACAGAACAAGATTCTGACGCCCGGATTCCGGACTGGTGGCGCGGGCTCGGGTTGCCCGGCCTGATCGACCTGCACGTCCACTTCCTGCCGGAGCGGATGGAACGGCGGGTGTGGCACCACTTCAGGCACGGCGGCCCGCTGATGGGGAACGGCTGGAAGATCGAGTACGAGTGGCCGGCGGAGGAGCGGGTCGCGCTGCTGCGGGCCATGGGCGTGCGCACGTTCCCCGCTCTCGCCTACGCGCACAAGCCGGACATGGCGCTCGATCTCAACGCCTGGACGCTGGATTTCGCCCGCCGTACACCTGGATGCCTCCCTTCGGCGACCTTCTACCCCGAGCCTGGCGTCGTGGAGTACGTGCGCCGGGCACTGGAGGACGGGGCCAGGATCTTCAAGGTGCACCTGCAGGTCGGCGGGTTCGACCCGCGGGCCGCCGAGCTGGACGAGGTCTGGGGGCTGCTGGCGGAGGCCGGGGTGCCGGTGGTGACGCACGCCAGTTCGGTGCCCGTGCCGGGCGGGCACATCGGCCCCGGGCCGATCGGCGAGGTGCTGCGCAGGCATCCGCGGCTGCGGGTGGTGATCGCGCATCTGGGGATGCCGGAGTACGACCCGTTCTTCGAGCTGGCCGCCCGCTACGAGCGGGTCGCGCTGGACACCACGATGGCGTTCACCGACTTCGCCGAGCTGGGCATGCCGTTCCCCGCGCGGCTGCGGCCGGCATTGCTTGATCTGGGCATTTCAGGCAAGGTGGTGCTCGGTAGTGACTTCCCGACGATTCCATATCCTTACGCCCATCAGCTCGACGCGCTCGCCCGGCTCGACCTGGGCGATGCCTGGTTGCGGGCGGTGTGCTGGGGCAACGCAGCGGCCATGATCTGATAGAGGAGTGAACGATCGGCACGTCGCGCTCATCGGCGCTTTCTACGACGCTCTGGGGCGCGCGGACTTCGCGGCCATGGAGCGCTGCTACCACCCCGAGGTCAGCTTCGGCGATCCGATCTTCCAGGAGGTCGAGGGGCGTGACCGCGTGATGACGATGTGGCGGCTGCAGCTCGGCGTGCGCGACGGCCTCAGATCCACCTACGGCGACGTGACGGCCGACGACTTCACCGGCACCGCGCACTGGACGTCCCGCTACACCTTCTCCAGGACCGGGCGCCAGGTCGTCAACGAGATCGACGCGCTGTTCAGGTTCGAGGGCGACCTGATCGTCCGCCACCACGACGAATTCGACTTCAGGCGCTGGTCGAAGATGGCGCTGGGCAGGCCGCACGGGCTGCTGTTCGGCTGGACGCCGATGTGGCGCAAGACCATCAGAGACCGCGCCACGCAACGGCTCGACGAGCTCTCTTAGGTCCAGGGAGGGCCATGGCCAGGGTGAAGGGGTTCAGGCGCAGCGGCGACGTCCACGAGGAAGCGCCCGAGCACTCGATGGACCCGCGTGCCACGGAGGAGCGGCCCTACCGGCCGACCGTCATCGACAACGCCATCTACCGCGACGGCAGGCGCGTCGACACCCCCGGCTCTCTGGCCGACGCCTTCGAGCGGCTCAAGGAGATGCCGGACAGCATGGCCTGGATCGGCCTCTACCGGCCGAAGGAGTGGGAGCTGGTCAAGCTCGGCGAGGAGTTCGAGCTGCACGAGCTGGCGCTGGAGGACGCGATCGTCGGCTCCCAGCGGCCCAAGGCCGACCGCTACGGCGACACGCTGTTCGTGGTGCTGCGGGCCGCGCGCTACCTGGACGACGTGGAGGAGGTCGCGTTCGGCGAGGTGCACGTCTTCATCGGCCCCAACTTCGTGATCACCGTACGCCACGCCGAGGCCCCCGACCTCCAGGCCGTCCGCAAGCGCATGGAGTCCGAGCCCGAGCTGCTGCGGCAGGGCCCGCAGGCCGTCCTGTACGCCATCCTCGACGCCGTGGTCGATGGCTATGCCCCGGTGGTGGCCGGGCTGCAGAAGGACATCGAGGAGATCGAGGTCCAGGTCTTCGGCGGCGACCCGTCGGTGTCGCGGCGGGTCTACGAGCTGTCCGGCGAGGTGATCGAGTTCCAGCGGGCCACGGCGCCGCTGGTGGGCATGCTCCACGCGTTCATCGCGGGGGCCTCCAAGCACGGGATGAACGACGAGCTGCAGAGCTACCTGCGTGACGTGGCCGACCACGCGATCACGGTGTCGGAGCGGATCTCCGCGTTCCGGCAGATGCTGCAGGACATCCTGGTCGTCAACTCGACGCTGGTGACGCAGGCGCAGAACGCGGAGATGGCCCGGATGACGGAGGCGAGCATCCAGCAGGGCGAGGAGGTCAAGAAGATCTCCGCCTGGGCCGCCATCCTGTTCGCTCCGACGCTGGTCGGAACCATTTACGGGATGAATTTCGATTTCATGCCGGAAACGCACTGGGCATTCGGGTACCCATTCGCGATCGTGCTGATGGCGGCCGTCTGTCTGACCCTTTATCTCGTCTTCAAACGCCGCGACTGGCTCTGAGCGTCACCACGTGGCCCCGATCACGATCCCGACCACGATCAGGGCCACCAGGGTGACGCGGATGGCGGCGGACACCTCGCGATCCTCAGCCGTCCAGTCCCACGTGCGCTTCCAGCCGCTCGAGCCGCTGGACGAGGGGCTGCAGCTCCTGGCGGACGGCGGCGGACAGCATCGCCTGGACGGCGGCGGGCCGGCCCTGGTCGCCCTGGGCCTCGGCGTCCTGCTGCGTCTGCGCCCGCAGGTGGACGTACCCGGCCAGGGCCGCCACCACGGCGCGCCTGGTGAGCCTGGGCTCGGCGCCCAGCCCGCGCAGGACCTGGCCGGCGGTCCCGTCGGGCTCGGCTACGAGACCGAGCAGGAGGTGCTCGCAGCCCACGTAGTTGTGGCCGAGTGAGGTCGCCTCCGTGACGGCGAACTCCAGCGCGTTGGCCGCCGCCCCGCTGAAGTTGCGCGGCTCCGAGCCGCCGGCCGCGCCGGGGGCGGGCTGGTGGCGGGCGAGGTCGCGTCCGACCTGCTCGGGGTCGATCTCCACGGCCCGCAGGACGTGCAGCGCCAGGTTGGTCCCCTCGCTCAGCATGGCGCCCAGCAGGTGCTCGGTGCCGACGGCTGCGGCCCCTTCCGCCCTGGCCTGGTCGGCGGCCAGTTTGAGGACGGTGCGCGTCCTGGGCGTCAGGTGCCTCAGCGCCCCGGTCGGCTCTTCGAGGTCGAGGTCGCTCAGGACGGTCTCCCTGATGGCGGTCACCCGGCGGACCGCCTGCTCCAGCGCGCGCTGGCACACCGCCGACACCGGCACCCCGGCCTGCTTGACCGCTTCCGCGAGTTCGTCCGGCAGGTAGACGTTAATCTTTGGCATACCCCTACGATAACCCCCATGGGGTTACACACGTCAAGCGTCGGGGAAATCGGTCAGCGCCTGTTCGGCCTCCCTCACCGCGGCCTTCAGCTGAGCCGCGAAGAACCCCACCCGGTCCGGGCCGAAGCGGGCCGAGGGGGCCGAGATCGACAGGGCGGCCAGGGCGACGCCGTTCCCGTTGCGGAGGGTCGCGCCGATGGCGGAGACGCCGCGTTCCGTGCCGTCGATGTTGAGCGCGTAGCCGCGGGCCCTGACGTCGTCGAGCTCACGGGTCAGGGTCGCGCGCTCGTGGTCGGAAAGGTCGGGGTAGAGGTCGCGGAGCTGGTCGGGGGGCAGGGTGGCGAGCAGGACCTTGCCGCCGGAGGCCCGGCGGGCGGGCAGGATCGTGCCGCGGCGGTCGCCGACGTGCAGGATCTGCGACGACTCCACGCTGTCCAGGAAGCGCACCTCCGTCCCGACCCGGAGCATGAGGTTCACGGTCTCCGCGGCCCGCGCGCACAGCGCCTCCATCGCCGGCCTGACCCGGGCGCGCAGCTCGCGCAGGACCGCCCCGCCCGCGCCGGCCTGCGTCGAGGTGAGGAACGGCCCCGGCAGGTACGTGTGCTGCTCGTCCTGCACGGCGAAGTCGCGGTAGACGAGCATGGCCAGCAGGCGGTGGGCGGTCGAGCGGGCGATGCCCAGCTCCCTGGCGACGTCGGCGACCTTGAGGCGGCCCTGGTCGCGCAGCATGTGCAGGAGCAGCAGCACGTTGTCGACGGAGCCCAGGGCGTAGGCGGGCCTGTTCTTCATAGCAGAATGCTAGTGCCGTATACAGAATCACCTCCTAGCGTGGGCTCCATGAACCCAGAGGAGAGGCTCTACGCCGACTTCGCGGCGGAAGACCTGATCCCGTTGTGGACGCAGGTCGGCGACCTGATGCCGGAGCACCCGAAGCCGAAGGCGCGCCCGCACGTGTGGGAGTGGAAGACGCTCTACCCGCTGGCCGAGCGGGCCGGCGAGCTGGTGCCCGTCGGGCGCGGCGGGGAGCGGCGGGCCATCGCGCTGGCCAACCCCGGCCTGGGCGGGATGCCGTACGCGACGCCGACCCTCTGGGCGGCCATCCAGTACCTGGGGCCGCGCGAGGTCGCCCCCGAGCACCGCCACACCCAGAACGCCTTCCGCTTCGTCGTCGAGGGCGAGGGCGTCTGGACCGTCGTGAACGGCGACCCGGTCGCCATGCGGCGCGGCGACTTCCTGCTGACTCCCGGCTGGCACTTCCACGGCCACCACAACACCACCGACGCGCCCATGGCCTGGATCGACGGGCTGGACATCCCGCTCGTGCACCACACCGACACCTCGTTCTTCGAGTTCGGCCCCGACCAGGTCACCGACGTGACGACGCCGAGCGTGTCGCGTTCGGAACGGCTGTGGGCGCACCCGGGGCTGCGTCCCGTCTCGGCGCTGCAAGCCACGCCCAGCTCGCCGATCGCCGCGTACCGCTGGGAGCACACCGACCGGGCGCTGGACGAGCAGCTGGCGCTGGAGGACGAGGGCCACCCCGGGACCGTCGAGCCCGGCCACGCCGCCGTCCGCTACACCAACCCCACCACCGGCGGCGACGTCATGCCGACGATCAGGGCCGACTTCCACCGGCTGCGGGCGGGGACCGCGACGGCCGCGCGGAGAGAGGTGGGGTCGTCGGTGTACCAGGTGTTCGACGGCGAGGGGTTCGTGACCCTCGACGGCGCGGAGCGGCGGCTGTCGCGCGGCGACCTCGTCGTGGTGCCTTCGTGGTGCGCGTGGTCGTTCCGCGCCGAGACCCGTTTCGACCTGTTCCGTTTCGCTGACACGCCCGTTTTCGAGGGCCTGCGTCAATATCGAGAGGAGTTCGTGTGAGGCTCGCGACGCTGCGGCTGCCGCACCGTACGACCGCCGCCAGAATCGACGGCGACCTTGCCGTGGAGGTCGGCGCGCCCGACGTCGGGGCGCTGCTGGCCGATCCGCGCTGGCGGGAGGTGGCGGCCGCCGCCGACGGGCCCCGGCATCCCCTGTCCACGGCCGGCCTCGCCCCCGTCGTGCCGAGGCCGGGGAAGATCGTCTGCGTGGGGCTCAACTACCGCAACCACATCCTGGAGATGGGGCGGGAGCTGCCGGAGCATCCGACTCTGTTCGCCAAGTTCGCCGAGGCGCTGGTCGGGCCGTACGACGACATCGCGCTGCCCGCCGTCTCCGACGCCGTCGACTGGGAGGCCGAGCTGGCGGTGATCATCGGCACGGCGGCCCGGAACGTGTCGCCCGAGCAGGCGGCGGCCTCCATCGCCGGCTACTCGGTGATCAACGACGTGACCGCCCGCGACTACCAGTACCGCACGCTGCAGTGGCTCCAGGGCAAGACCTTCGAGTCGAGCACGCCGTTCGGCCCGTACCTCGTCACCCCGGACGAGCTCGAGGGCGTGACGATGACCATGCAGTGCGAGGTGGACGGCGAGGTGGTGCAGGAGACGGACACGTCCGACCTGGTGTTCGGCCCGGCCGAGCTGATCTCGTACGTGTCGCGGATCATCACGCTCCAGCCCGGGGACGTCATCGCCACCGGCACGCCCGGAGGCGTCGGCCACGCCCGCAAGCCTCCGCGCTACCTCGCCGACGGGAACAAGGTCGTGACCCGGATCGCGGGACTCGGCGAGCTGGTCAACGTGGCACGCCGAGATGCCTGACCTGGGCTGGACGGACGCCGGCACCGCGTACTTCGAGGCACAGGTACGCGGTGCCGACCTCGGACGGCCGAGCCGGCTGCCCGGGTGGTCGGGACGGCACGTGGTGGCGCACGTCGCCGCGAACGCCCGCGCTCTGGGCAGGCTGGTGCACTGGGCGCGTACGGGTGAGGAACGCCCGATGTACGCCTCGGCCGAGGCCCGTGACGCCGAGATCGAGGACCTGGCCGCCCGGCTGGACGCCGCCGCGCTGGAGAGCCTGGCCAGGGAGACGTCCGAGGAGCTGCGCGACGCCCTGGACGAGCTGTCCGGGGACCGGTGGGAGGCCCGGGTGCGGACCGCTCAGGGGCGGCTCGTGCCCGCGTCCGAGGTGGTGTGGCTGCGGACCCGCGAGGTGTGGGTGCACGGCGTGGACCTGGGCGGGCGGTTCGAGGATCTGCCGGGCGAGCTGGTGGACGCGCTGGTCAAGGATGTGACGGCGCTGTGGGCACGGCGCGGCGAGGAACCCGCGATGGTCCTGCGCCCCACCGACCGCCTCACCACCTGGCCATCCGATGGGGACGGCCTGCCGGAGGTGCGGGGAACGGCCGCCGAGCTGGCCGCCTGGGTCACCGGGCGCGGCCCCGCCCCCGACCCCGCCGCCCCCGCCATCGGCCGCTGGCTCTGAAGGCCCGGGCTCTGAAGGCCCGGGCTCTGAAGGCTCGGGCCGGGCGCGGGCGTCGTCGGTGGAGAGGAGTGCTCGTGGTCGAGGTGGTCGTCGTCGGAGGCGGCATCGGCGGGCTGGCGGCCGCCTTCGCGCAGGCGAGGGCCGGGCGGACGGTCCGGGTTCTGGAGCGGTCGGCCGAGTTCGGCGAGGTGGGCGCCGGGTTGCAGCTCGGCCCCAACGCCACCCGCGTGCTCCACCGCTGGGGCCTGCTGGACCAGGTGATCGAGAGGGGTGTGCTCCCCCGGCGGCTGGTCTTCATGGACGCCCTGACCGGTGAGGAGCTCACCCACCTCGACCTGGGCGAGGGGTTTCGGCACCGCTACGGCGGCCCCTACGTGGTGGCGCACCGCGGCGACCTGCACGCCGTCCTCCTGCGGGCCTGCGCGGCCGCGGGCGTGGAGCTGCTGAACGGCCGGCACGTCGAGCGGGTGGACGCCGGAAGCGCCAGGGCCCGCTGCGCGGACGGCGAGGTGCACGAGGGTGACGTGGTGGTCGCGGCGGACGGCCTGCAGTCGGTCCTGCGGGCGCAGCTCGTCGCCGACCAACTCCACGATTCCGGATTTGTCGCTTATAGGGGCACCCGTCCGCTTCCGGAGGACTTCGACGTCTCCGACGTGGTCGCGTACCTGGGCCCCGGCTGCCACTTCGTCCAGTACGCCCTGCGCGGCGGCGAGCTGCTCAACCAGGTGGCCGTCTTCCGCGGCCCCGGCGACCTGGAGGCGGCCTTCGACGGCTGCTGCGACGCGATCGGCAAGGGCCTGCCGTACCTGTGGCGAGAGCGCCACTGGCCCATGCTCGACCGCCCGCCCATCGGCACCTGGGTGCGGGGCAGGCTCGTCCTCCTGGGGGACGCCGCCCACCCCATGCTCCAGTATCTGGCCCAGGGCGCCTGCCAGGCCATCGAGGACGCCCACGAGCTGGCCGAGCAGTCGGCGGCCGGCGACTGGGACCGGGCGCTGGCCGCGTACCAGGAGATCCGCGTGCCGAGGACGGCGCGCGTGCAGACGACGGCGCGGCTGTGGGGCGACATCTGGCACGTGGACGGCGTGGCCCGGGTGCTGCGCAACGAGCTGTTCCGGACCAGGGACCCGGCCGGCCACGACTACGTCGACTGGCTGTACGGTGGGCCGCGTCCAGCGGTCCGCCACAGATAGCGGGTCTGCGTCTACGGCGGGTGAAGCGTGACGGGGCCGTCCGGGGTGTGGACGGTCAGCGCGTCGCCGGAGACCGACACGCGCGGATCGGCCGCGCCCGGCACGATCACGGTCAGCACGCTCGGGGCGGCGGGGGACACCACGGTCGCCACCTCGGCGGTCCGCAGGTAACCGGTCGAGACCAGCCCGGGCCGCACCCCCTGCTCCTCCCCCGGGAGCTGCAGCAGCGTCACCCGCCAGTCCCCGTCCCCGAGCACCACCCGGCCGTCGCCCCGGGAGACCACCTGCAGCGACGGGTCGAAGTGCCACAGGCTGCGCAGGGTCCCGCCCTCGACGGAGTCGTGCACGGCCATCAGGTCGGGCCCGTGGTTGACGAGGACGCGCCGGGTCCTGGTCACCCCGTAGGCGTCGTCGGCCAGCTCGAAGGACTGGCGCGACGGCTCGACGGACGATCCGACGAGCCGCGTGGCCGTCCCCGGACGGAAGGTCCCGGCCACGACGGGCACGTTGTGCGCCTCGGGCGAGCGCGTCCACTCCACGTACCCGGTGCGCTCGTAGGAGTGGAACCCGGCCTCGACGAGGATCCGGCGGCCCTGGGCGCCGTAGGTGACGCCGAGGTGGTCCTCGTGCCCGTGCAGCCGCCGCCCGGGCCCGAACCTGATCGAGTAGAACGCGGACCGCGGGTCGTCCCAGGCGGTCCTGCCGAAGACGTACCCGCCGTCGAACACCCGCACCACCGGCCCCTCGTGCGGGAATCCGTCGGCGCGGGTGTCGGCCGGGCTGTCGCCGATCGGGGCGAGGCGGCCGTCGGGCTGGGTGGCGTGCGCGACGTACGCCTCCAGCGCGGCCCGCCGGGCGATGAGCCGCTGGGGCGGTGCGGCGCCGCTCTCGCCGATCGCCCGCAGCGCCGTGCCGAGCCGCCGGTGCACGTACAGGCCGTAGCGGGGGGCCTGCTCCTGCAGCACCCCCTGAGCGTCGATGGCCAGCTCGGCGGAGGCGGTCATCCTGCGGATGGCCAGATCGCGCCAGCGTGCCCGGCCGAGCCGGCAGCCGACGACGAGCAGCCCGATGTCCTGGTCCAGGCCGTGGTTGTGGCCCGCGCGGTAGAGCGACGAGTCGGCGAGGATCTCCCCGTGCTCGGCGAGGCTGTTCCACAGTGCCCGGCTCCGCACGTGCTCGCTGAGGCACACGAGCGCGGGGGCGCGTAACGCGACCGCGTGCTCGGCCCACGCCCACGGGCTGACCTCGCGGCCGCCGTGCGGGTTCTCGCGGATCCAGTGCTCGGCCAGGCTGCTCGCGCGGTCGAGGTACGCGGGCTCGCCCGTGCGCTCGTACTCGGCGACCAGCCGGCCCATCCAGCGCAGCGTGTGCAGGTTCAGCGCCCAGGAGCGGTTGCCGTGCGGGTTCGCGGTCCAGTCGACGTCCGTGCCCAGCTCGACCGGCGGCAGGCCGACGAACGTGACCTGCCCGCGCATCACCTCCTCCACCTTGATCAAGGGAAACTGGTCGCTCAGGCAGATGGCTTTGCCCGAGATCGCACGCCAGAACACGTCGGGACTCCTGTTTCAGGGCGCGCGAAACCCACGCGCCGGCGTCGGAATGCTCTAGCGGGGACCCCGGTCGGTCCAGCCCGCCTCGATCACGCGCTCTGTGCCCGGGGACGGCCCGTCGTCGGTGCGGGAGAGCACCTGCGAGGTCGCCGGGTCGATGACGAGCGTCCGCTGGGTGCCGTCGGGCAGCGTGTACGAGAACGCCTCACCGCGGTCGCGCTCGCCCAGGTAACGGACCTCGGGCAGGTCGGCGAGCGCGCGGTAGGCGGCGGCGCGCACGGCGGGCGGGGACGGCTTGGTCCACAGCAGGCCGCTGAGCGCGTCGGCGAGCAGGCCCTTGGACGGCAGCATGCCCGCCACCCGCTCCCTGAGCGCGTCCGGGTCCGTGGGAAGGCTCTCGATCTGCTGGAACGTCAGGTCACGCCCCGCCATGCTGAACGCCGACCGTCCCTCGACCTGCGTGATCCGGCCGTGTTCCAGGGTCCACGCCCGGCCGTCCCTGGCCGCCCAGAGCCCGACCACCTGGGACCCGTCCCGGACCTTCTTGATGTGCCAGTACGTCCCGTCCGGAACGTGGCCCGAGGCGGCGGTGCCGGCCGCCGCCAGCAGCACGGATCGTCCGGAGGGTGCCGGTTGATAGATCACGAACGCCGCCGCCAGGGCCATCGCCACGGCGGGGAGCACCAGCCACGACAGCCGCCTGCGCCTGCGCGCCGCCGCCACCCGCCGCCACACCCTGGCCTGGGCGTCCGGATCGGACCGCGGCCGGCCGTACAGGTCCTTGATGTGCTCCATCTCATCCACGGACGAACACCTCGATCTCGCCGAGCAGGGCGCGCAGCTTCTTCCTGGCCCGGTTCAGGCGGGACCCGACGGTGCCGTACGGGATGCCGAGCGCGGTGGCGATCTCGTCGTGGCTCAGCCCGGCGAGCGCGACGAGCAGCAGGACGTCGCGGTCGCGGCGGTCGAGCTCGGCCAGGGCGGCGGCCAGCTCGGGCCGCAGGCTCTGGGCGCTGACGCGGCGGGCGACCGAGTCCTCGTGCCCGGGGGACTCGGGGTCGGGGGCGCAGCGGCCGAGCGCGCGCAGGGTGCGGGCCTCCAGGCGGCGGTGCTTGCCGATGAGGTTCGTGGCGATGCCGTACAGCCAGGCGCGCACGTTCGCGCGGGCCGGGTCGTACTGCGCCCGCTTGCGGAACGCGGTGAGGAACGTCTCGGCCACGACGTCCTCGGCGTGATCGGGGCCGAGCCGCTGGGCGACGTAGGTGTGGATCTCGCCGAAGTGGGCGCCGAACACCGCGGCGAAGCCGTCGGCGTCGTCGAGAACGTTCGGCGGCGAGCTGCGCGTCCCCCCGTGGACGTGCGCGCGAGCCGTCCATGCCGCCGGCGTCGCGATGGTCTCCCCCGTCATGCGCTGCCTTCCGGTGAATCAGTGGTCATCTCTTATCACCCGATGCACCGGTTTGCTTTCACGCTCTCATTCCAGAAAACGGCGGACGTCCGCGATCTCGGCGTCGAGCAGGCCGTCCGGCAGCTCGTCGAACGGCTCGACGCTCGCCCGCGCGCCCTTGCGCCCCCACACGCCCCTGATCACCCCGCCCACCAGCACGACCGGCCGCAGGATGCCTCCCCCCGGGAACACCTTCCTGGCGTGCTCGGCGGCCAGGATCGGGTCGCGGCTGCGCCACCCCATCAGGTACTCGTCGAAGGCGGGCGCGAGGCGGGCCACCGGCTCCTCCTCTGTGCGGGCGGGCGGCGGAGGGGCGGCGCTCAGGCGCCAGGCCGTGCGGGCCTCGCCGAGCGGCAGGCCCGACCAGGCGGCCAGGTCCTCGGGCTCGGCGGGCCGGTGGGCTCGGCGGTAGCGGGTGCCCAGCTCCGTGAGCGCGCGGTCCCGGTCGGGTTCGGGGGTGATGGGGGCGCCCAGCCAGTCGGCTGCGTGCACGTACGTGGGCTTGCCCGCGCGGAGCGGGCCCAGCACGGCCAGGCCGTGGTGCGCGGCCAGCCCCACCAGGTGCACGACGCCCTGGCCGGTGGCCCGGCCCGCCAGGCGCTCCTCCAGGTCGGCCTTGGTGAGCGGGCCCTGGCCTTCGAGGGCGCCGGCGATGAGCCCGAGCAGGTCGTCGCCGGTGACGCCTTCCTCGTGGAGGCGGCGCAGGGTGTTCGTGGCGCGGGCGGTGAGGGCGTGCAGCCAGGGCAGGTCGTCGGCGTGCGCGAAATGGAGGGTGCCGCGCGGGCCCCAGGTTCTGACGATCTCGCGGGAGGTCACCGCGGCCTCGACGTCCTGCCTGGTGAGGGTGGCGGAGCGGGCGCGGAAGGCGAGCAGGGCGGAGGGGACGTCCTGGGCCTGCATCGCCGCCAGATGTCTGACGATCTCGCCGGCCGCCAGGCCCGGGGGGCGGTGCAGGAGCTGGGACTCCACGCTTCTCATGTTCACCGTCATCTCAGCAGGAGGCGATTGCGCAGGCGGGTGGTCAAGGGGGTTCTGGCGCGTACGGCTCTGCGGATGGCGTCGCTGCGCTGCCAGGCCGCGGTGGCGGCGTCCTCGGTGACGGCGTCGGGGGCGTACCGGACGAAGTTCGAAATTTCAGCCAATGGCTGGATGTGCGTGGAAATATCACCCGAGCCTGCCTGCCCGGCGACGACGTCCGCCGCCGTCAGAGCGTACCGGCCCCTCAGCCCCAGGTCGTCGCAGGTCTGCCGCCACGCGCCGAGCACCCGCTGCTCGGGCCCCTCGGCCCGGCGGCGCTTGCGCCTGCGCCACCACGGCAGGGCCACCACCACCCCGGCGTACGCCACCAGCAGCGCCCCGCCCGCCACCGACGCGATCAGCCAGACCGCCGGGCCGTTCGACGGCTCCTCGCCGTTCCCCGTGGCCTGCGGCCGGGAGGTCTTCGGCCGGTCGCTCCCGCCCTGGGTGAACTCGCCCTCCAGCTCCTCGCTCTCCTCGATGGCCGAGGACACGACGTCATGGTCGTCCTTGGCGCCGCTGCGGCCCGGCGTGGGGTAGAACGGCCGCCAGCCCAGCCGGTCGAACTTGATCTCCGCCCACACCATCACATGGCCAGATTTAACGTGATAAATCCCGCCGGACGTCTGGCCCGGCCTGAACCCCACCACCACCCGCGACGGCAGCCCGAGCGTCCTGGCCATGAGCGCGAACGTGGTCGCGAACTGCTCCGACGTCCCCCGGTGCGTGGTCTGCAGGAAGAACTCCAGCCCCTTGAGCGAGTGCCCCGGCGGCGCGGTGACGTCGTAACTGGCGTTGGTGCGCAGGTACTTCTGCAGCCGGTACGCCCGCGTGATCGGCGCGGTCGCGCCCTTGGTGGCCTCCTGGGCGAGCTTGCGGAACAGCCGCTGCTGCGGCCCGGCCGGGAACGCGGTCAGCCCCGGGTCGTCGGCGGGCGTGGCGTCGAGCAGTTCCTGCTTGGACGGCCGGGGCACCTTCGAGGTCACCTCGTAGCTGAACCCCTTGGCGGGCTTGGCACCGGCCAGCAGCGCGCCGCTCTCGGGGTCCACCACCAGCCCCCGCACGCCCTCGACCCGCTCCGGCCGTTCGGCGGCGGGCAGCCAGGTGCCCGGGAGCCCGTCGAACGTCACCTTCTGATGGACGACGTCCGCCTTGCCCGTCCAGTCCGCCTCGGGCACCCGGCCGCCGGTGGGCTGGAACCGGGCTCCGGTGGTCCATCGGACGCCGTCGTACCGGTCGAGCACGGCCAGCCGCCAGTTGAGCGGTTTGTCGGCCTTGACGGTGAACAGCTCCCTGTCGGGGATCTGCAGCCACGCCGAGACCCGGTCCAGCGGGCTGACGCTGTCGACGCGCCGCGGCGGAGGGAGGTCGGCGTCCTGCCGGGGGTTGTACGGGTGCGCGGCGATGGGCAGCAGCGGGCCCACGACCAGCGCCAGCGCGGCCAGCGCGGCGGCGGCCGGCAACCCGGCCAGGAGCCAGAGCGGGGAACGGTCGTCGCGCAGCAGGGCCAGCGCGGCGATCAGCACGAACAGCGCGCCCGCCACGGGGACGTTCGAGCCCTCGCCGTCCACGCCCAGCACGAGCGCCGTGCCGTAGACGACCAGCGCCGGGACGGCGGCGGCGATCCTGGTGCGGGTGCGGGCCAGCGTCTCGGCGCCGATGACGGCGGCCGCCCAGACGAGGGTGTGGACGAGGACGAGGAGGTGCGGCTCGGGCTGGGCGGGGAGGAGGGTGGTGAGCAGGGCGTGCCAGGAGTTCGCCACGTCGGCGAACACACCCGGGTTCGGGGCCTGGTAGAGCAGGACGGTGCCGGCGAACCAGAGGACGACGTCCAGGAGCAGGGCCAGCCAGAGGGGACGCCGGCCGAGGGTCGCGGCGACGACGGCGGGGGCGGTGGCCGCGGGGATCACGGCGGTCAGCAGCTCGGTGCCGGGGAACACCCGATGGAACCCCCACCCGGCCACCCCGGCGACGGCCGCGACCAGCGCCGCCCCCGCCATCCGCCGCCACAACGCCCCACCCGCCACGCCCCCGGACGGCGCACTGCCCGTCCGGCCTCCGGCCGCCTCGCCAGGCGTGACCGCGTCCGGCGCGCGCCCGTGCCGGCGGCCGCGCCTGGGGGTCTGGGTGGTCATCGGGATCCCCACGCGAGCGGGAGCGCGTCCAGGGAGCCGATCGGCAGGACCGCCACCCCGGGGACCGCGACCGCCCCGGGGCCCACGTAGACGCAGATGACGCGGTCGAAGCGGCGGCGCACCCCCGCGACGCGCCCCGCCTCCGCCGGGTCCGAGGTGACCAGGACCAGGGAGCCGCCGCCCCGGGCCAGGCGCGTCGGCTCCGTGACGCCGCCCGTGCCCGTCGACACCAGGGCCAGGCGGTCCAGCACCGTCTCGGGGTCCTTGGCGTCCGGCACGGGCCCGTCGCCGGTGACGAGGCGTACCGGGAAGCCCGCCGTGGCGGCGGCGAGCGCGACCGAGGCGGCGGCGTCCACGGCCAGCTCCGTGAGGTCGCGGGTGTCCAGGACGACGGTGGTGGTCGGGAGGCTGGCGTCGATGAGCTGGCGGACCATGAGCGTCCCGGTGCGGGCGCTCGACCGCCAGTGGACGTGGCGCAGGTCGTCGCCGACGACGTACTCGCGCAGGGTGTGGAAGGTGACCGTGCCGCTGGGGGCGTTGTCGCTGGTGGGGCCCTCCAGGTGGTGGGCCCGGCCGGACGGGGGGACGGGGAGGGCGACCGTGCGGGGCCGTACCAGGAGGGTGACGGGCGAGCCGTACGCTCTGACGCGGCGCGTGAGCCCGAACGGGTCGGCCCGGACGAGCAGCAGCGGCCCCACCGGGATCTCGCCGCGGGCGTCCGTCGGCAGCGGGTACGACACCGTGCGGACGGCCCCCTTCGGCAGCCTGGGCAGGTCGACGGTGTGCTCCGCCGCGCCGATCCGGTCCTGGGCGCGCAGGCCGGACAGGCCCCGGCGGCCGAGGTTGGTCACGTTCAGGACGGCGACGGCGGCCTCCCCGCGCGGCACCTTCAGGGGCGTGACCTCGCGCCGCACCTCCAGCCTGGGCCTGGGGGCGGTCCACGCGAGCGCGGCGGCCAGCGCGAGCAGGCCGCCGGTGGCGAGCACGACGGGCTCGGGGTAACCGAGCGCGAACCCCGCCGCGTACAGCGCGAGGGACCCGGCGAGGGTCCCCCAGCCCAGCGGGGTCAGCACCGCGGTGAGCCGCTGCCAGGGAGCCGGTGGCGGGGTGGGCACCTACGCCGCCTGCGGCACCGGCATCCCGGCGAGGATCTCGCCGAGCGCGGCCGCGGCGGTGACCTCGCGCAGCTCGGCCTCGGGCGTGAGGATCAGCCGGTGCGCCAGCACGGGCGCGGCCAGCGCCTTCACGTCCTCCGGCACGACGTAGTGCCGACCGGCCGCGGCGGCCTTGACCCGGGACGCGCGCAGCAACGCCAGGCTGCCCCGAGGGCTGGCCCCGAGCCGCAGGTGAGGGCTGGTACGGGTGGCCGAGCACAGCGCGACGATGTAGTCGTACACGGCATCGGCCACGTGGATCCGGGAGGCGAAGTCGATCATCCCGGCCACGTCCGACGACCGCGCCACCACCGGCAGCCGCTCGACCTGCGGCCCCGTCGGCATGCCCTTGAGCACCTCCACCTCGGAGACGTGGTCGGGGTAGCCGACGGAGATCTTCATCAGGAAGCGGTCGAGCTGGGCCTCGGGCAGCGGGTACGTACCGTCCATGTCGACCGGGTTCTGCGTGGCCACCACCATGAACGGCCTGGGCACCGGATGCGGCTCGGCGTCCACCGTGACCCGGCGCTCCTCCATGACCTCCAGCAGCGCGGCCTGGGTCTTCGGCGAGGCGCGGTTGATCTCGTCGGCGAGCACGATGTTCGCGAAGACGGGCCCGTGGTGGAACTCGAACTTCTGGTGCGCCTGGTTGAAGATCGACACGCCGGTGATGTCGCTGGGCAGCAGGTCAGGCGTGAACTGGATGCGCCGCCACTCGGCGTCCACGCTGGCCGCGAGCGACCTGGCCAGCGTGGTCTTGCCGGTGCCGGGCACGTCCTCGACGAGCAGGTGCCCCTCCGAGAACAGGCTGATCAGCGCCAGCTCGATCGCCTCGTGCTTGCCCCGGATGATGCGCTCGATGTTGCCGGCGAGCAGCTGGAAGCGCTGCGCGAACTGCCCGGCCAGCTGCGCGCTCTGCTGCGGCTGCTGCTGGTAGGACTGCTCCAGCCCCTGCTGCTGGTACGGCTGCACGGTCTGCTCGAACTGGTCCTGATAGTTGTACTGGGTCAACTGAGCCCCCCTCCTCAGTCGGTGCACTCGAAGAGCGGCCCCTCGGGGAAGCCGCCGTCCGGAGTCGCCACCAGAGTGTCGCTGAGCCACCCGTTCCCGTACTGCGTTTCAACTTTGTTCCAAATGTCACTGGTGCTGCCGTCTTGCGACTCGGTGACAGACTGGCCCTTGACCTGGCAGATCACGGTCACCGTGATGTACTGGTCCTTCGGGATCTTTCCGACGTTGTCGTCGCCGTTCTTGGCGGGAGTGGGCCGGATCAGGGTGTTGGTCTGGGCGTTGTTCTTGTTCTTGTACTGCTGCCTCGGGTAGGCCAGGTCCACCTCGGTCGTGGCCACGTCCGGGCTCTCCCCCGCCGCGTTCCTGGCCTTGAGCTTGAACGCGTGCTTCTGGTTGTTCTTCAGCCCGTCCACCGTGAACGACGTGCCCTTGATGCCGTTGTTGGTCGCCGCGCCGGTCAGCTCGTACGTGACGCCGTCGTCGGCGTTCGCGGGGGCGCTCCAGCTCAGCTCGGCGCCCCGGTTCTTGGCCTTGGCGGCGAAGCCGGTCGGCGAGCCGGGCGCCACGCAGGGCTTGGCCCCGGCGCTGGGCTGGGACTCGACCTCGCCGCCCGCCCAGTGCGCGACCACCACGAACGTGTACTCGTTCGCGCAGTCCCCGCCCGTGAACTCGAACTGGAACGGCCCGTTCGCGTCCACCGACTGCGGCACGGACCGGCCGGCGCCGGACGAGGTCTTCAGGGTGTACCGCTCGACCTTGCCGCCGGTGGCCGGGCTGAAGGTCACCGTCACCTTGCCGGGCCCGGACCTGGCGCTGACCGCGCCGGGCGCGGACGGCGCGCTGGGCGACGGGGTCGGCGTGGGCGACCTGGTGGGCTCGCGGCTCGGGGTCGGCGTGGGCTCGGCCTCGCGGGTCGGCTCGGCCTCACGGGTCTCCGTGGGGCGCGGCTCCGTCCTCGTGGGCACGGGGTCGGGCCGGGCGTCCGTCTTGGACGGGTCCGGGCGCGGCGTCTGCTTGGGCTTGGGCGTGCTGGTCGGTCCCGGTACGTCGGAGTCGTCCTTGTCGACGTCGTGCTTGCGGCCCTCGGGGTCGATGACGACCGCCTTGTCGCCGTTCTCGTCGTTGGCCCAGAGCAGGCCGTCCTTGACGAACACGTCCACCGGGCCGGGCGCCTGGGTCACCTGGAGCGTGGTGGGCCGGCCGCCGGCCGCGCTGTCCCAGACGATGAGGGAGCCCTTGCCCTGGTCGGGCACGTACACCTTGCTGCCGAGCACCTGCGGCACCCCGAGTTTGGCGGGGTCCTGCGACTCGAACTTGGTGCTCAGCACCGAGTTGGACGAGGTGTCGATCACGACGAGCAGCCCCGAGCCGCCGGGTGTGAGGATCGGGACCAGCGGGCCTTCGGTCGTGGCCGGGGTGAGCGCGCCGCCCTTGGCGGCCTGGGCCACGCCCTTGGGCAGGGTGATCTCGCCGACCCCGCCGTCCGCGCCGATGACCGTGGCGGTGGCGGCCCGGCTGTTGACCACGACGGGCAGGCCGCCGGCGATCGTGATCGCCAGCTCCTCGCCCGCCTCGCCGACCTTGAGCGGGCTCGCCGCGGCGCCGTTCGACACCGGTACGACCTGGCCCTTCGCGGTCACGGGAACCCACAGGCGGCCGCCGCCGTCGATGCGGGCCGCGCCGAGCGGTCCGGGGAGGGTGATCGGGGCGCCGACGGAGTTGAGCGTGGCCGGGTCGATCCGCTGGACCTTGCCGGACGCCGGGTCCACCGCGTACGCGGTGTCGCCGGACACCGCGATCTGCAGGCCGGCCGCGCCGAGGTCGCGGGTCTGGGAGACCGTGAGCTGGCTGGGCTCGACGCGGCTGACGTAACCGGTGGCGTCGTCGACGAGCAGCACGTTGCCGCCGTCCTGCACGACGCGCAGCTGCCGGCCGGCCTTGTCGCCGAGGTAGCCGTCGACCTCGCCGGACAGGCCGTTGACGTGCACGATCTTGCCCTTGGCCCGGGTCCAGAGCCAGGCGCCGACATCGGCCAGCTTCGGGTTGGCGCTGGACACGCCCACGCCGAACCACGCCGCCGCGGCCACCAGGACCACGGCGGCCACCCCGGCGATCACGGCCGTGCTTCGGTCACCTCGGAGCATGCGCAACTGCACGCGTAACTCACCCCGTATGTACGATTACAGAGCGTTTGCCCCCGTATTATCGGGCATCACACTAGCGCTCACCGGTCGCTTGTGCGTATGTACCGGCTGGTAGGGCTCGTGAGGTGGTTGTGGTGTGCCGAGACTGTCGGCGCGAAGCCGTACCTTAGTGCCCGTGTCCGAACAGCCCCTGACCCTCGACGCCGTCCTCACCGACGAGGCGGTCCTGTCGACCTACCGCCGGATGTTCGCCGCGCTGGCGCGCGACAGCGGCGCGGTCGTCGACGACCCCGCCCTGGTCGACATCGCCGAGACGCTGTTCTCGGCGTTCGCGGAGGCGGGCGAGGAGTGGATGACGCACGAGCAGATGCGCTTCGTGTGCCGGGCCTATCCGGGCGACCAGTTCGACAACCGGCTGCGGGTGCTCAAGGGGCTCGGGGCCATCCGCGAGGTGTTCCCCAAGCCCAACCAGCTGCGTTACCGGGCCTCGTTCACGAGCGTGGTCGGGCTGATGTTCATCCGGCGGATGATGTCCGACGGCGGGCAGTCGGAGATGCACCGGCTGCTGGCGCTCGAAGACCTCAATGTCGCCGACCCCCGCACGACGATGGAGGAGGCCAGGCAGAGCGCGGTCAACCTGGCGCGGGCGTTCCGGCTGTGGGCGCTGGAGCTGATCACGCTCACCACGGGCACCATCGAGGAGCTGCGCGAGCAGGCGCCCAAGCTGTGGGGCACCGAGGAGATCGCCCGGCGCGCGCAGGGGCTGCACGGCACCATCCTGACCCGATGGCCGGAGCTCGACCGGGTCTGCACCGACCTGCGGGCGGCCATCTACGCCTACAGCGACGCCTCCCGCCGCGCCGCCGGACGCCTGGCCGACTCGGCGGGCACCACCCGCAACCTGACGTTGCTGCCCACCGAGACGTGGCGCACGTTCTCGCAGACCGCGTCGCGGGAGCAGCTGGCGGCGGTGCTCGACGGGTTCGTGTTCGACGTGCCCGCGCCGTGGCACGATCCGGCCGCCATCGCCCGCGCCGTGGACGAGGCCCCGCGCCCCGCTCCCGCCCAGCCCACTCCCCCGCGCTCCAACCTGCCCGACCCCGGTCCCGGCGACTCGCTCGACACCTCGCTCAGCGCGGCCATGGAGCGGCTGCGGGAGGTGGCGGAGTCGCTGCTGGGCGACGCCCCTCGGGTGGCGCTGGCCGACGTGCTGGGCTCCGACTGGCCCTCGGCGCGTCGCGTGCTGGCCGACCTGACGACCGTGGACCTGCGGCCTGAGCTGCCTTACCGGCTGGCGTGGTCCGACGGGATCTCGATCGATCCGGACCGCGAGCCGGCCTGGCTCTCCAAGGGCTACTTGGAGCGCACCTGATGCCCACCCCGAACCCCACCCACCCGGAGGCCGGCCGTCCGGATGCGGCCGCGCCGGACGCTCCTGCGCTCTCGGCGGGCGACGCCCCGGCCGCACGGGACGAGCCCCGGCCCGCTGACCAACCGGCCCCGCACACCCCGGAGACGCCGCACCCCCCGGAGGCGAGCACGTCGGCGCGCGGGCACGACGGCGCCCGTGCGGGGGGTCGTCCGAAGGGCGCCGCGAGGACGCGGGCTCGGGCGGGTGCCCTTGACGGGCCCACCGCGCATGTGCGGGTGCGCTCGGGTGGGCCGCTGTGGCTGGCGGCCGGGGAGCCCGCGCCGCCGGGCATGGCGCGGCTGACGCGGCCCGACTCCACCGGGCAGGCTCTGCCGGTGTGGCCCGACGGGGTGACGCCGTCGCTGCTGGAGGAGTACCAGGTGTCGCCCGTTCCGGTGGAGCGGTCCGGCGAGACCAGGCGAGTGCTGGCGGCGGTGCTCAAGTGCTGCTGGACCGACCTGTCCGTGGACCCGTGGCCGGGCGAGCCCGCGCCCGTGGAGCTGGTGCTCGACACGTACCGGGCGCTGATCGGCCGCACCGACGACCTGATGCGCAACTGGGCGATCGGCGCGATGCGGCGCCTGCACGACTCGGCGTGGGTCGTCGTGGACGACGGCGTGGTCACCCTCGGCCCGCGCTGTGCGCTGTGGCCGGTCGAGTCGCACGCGCAGTTGCAGGAGCTGGTCCGCCGCCTGCCCGAGCCCGAACGCCCCGAGCTCACCGTGGTCGGCGACGCCGACATCGTGGCCGCCGCCCACCCGGCCGAACCCGTCCCCGACCCGGAGGCAGGGCTCGGGGGGCGGGTCGAGGGCGGGTCCGCGGAGTTCGACGACCTGCTGGGGGCTTATGACGAGCGGCGGCGGGCGGAGCTGGTGGCGGCGTTCATGGTGGTGGAGCACGCCGCCGAGCCGGTGCAGGAGGTCCGCTTCGCCGCCCTGCGCGACCCTGCGCTGCGCCATACGGTGAGCGAGATGCTGGCCAGGCGCGGCCGTACGCTGATCCAGCACCGCGACCGCTGGACCTCCGGCTACGACGACACCCGAGCCGCCACCCTCACGGCATCCGCAACCGAGGCCCCGCATAAGGACACGCACAAGGACACGCACGAGATTCCACGCGGGGCCCGGCGCGAGGTCGCGCACGAGGTCCCGGGCGGAGCCGCGCACGGTGCTTCTGCCGGTGCCGGCTCGGCTCCGGTGGAGAGTCCCGCAGGCACGGTCATCCCCAGAGAAGCGGGCGCGGCTGCCGTCGGGGAGGCGGGCGGGGCCATCTCCGGAGAGGCGGGCGAGGGTGGCGTTCGGGCGGGCGGTGGCGATCCGGGGGCCGTGCGGGCGGTGGCTCCCGGCGTCCGGGCCGCTGTTCCGGCGGGCCCGCGGCTGGGGGTGAGCGAGCGGGCCGTGCTGACGCTCGTCCTGGTGCACTCCGTCGCCATCCCGAGGGCCGAGGGGCTGTTGCCCGAGGACTCGTGGTTGTCGCCGCACCCCACGCCGGTGGACGAGCTGCGCCGCCACACCCAGCTGCCGATCGGCGAGCTGGAGGCGGCGCTGCGGACGTTGCGGCACGCGGGGCTGATAGGGCAGGTCAAGGCCGGGGAGGAGGCGGGCGGTTACGTGCCGGGGCCGCAGTTCCACCGGCTCACTCCGGCGGCCCGGCGGCGGTTGCAGGAGGAGCTGATCCTGGCGGCCGGGCCCAACACGCCGCTGGCGGCCGCCGTACGAGCCCGAAGATCGGCGAAGTGACCGCGACGGCACACAGATTCAGCGTCATGACTGATGGAAGGACTACGGGGGTAACAGGTGTCGCAGGTGGAGAACGTCGTCGGAGACCGGGTGCTGATCGCTGTGCAGGCGGTCAACATTTCGCGGCTCTCGACCCATCCGGTGCCCACCGTCCCCGGCACGCTCATCGTCGTGGCGGGCGCCGGGCCCAAGGACTCCAACGGCGCGGGCAAGTCATCGTTCATCGCCTCGATCACGGCGTTGCTCGGGGACGAGCAGTGGCGCTTCGCCTCGGGCGCCAAGGCGGTGTCGGAGCTGCTCTTCAACGCCGAGCTGGCCAGCGGCGCCGGATCCCGCCAGTGGGCGAGCGCCGACCACGGCTACATCGTGGGCGTCTTCGGCCCGCCCGGCATGGACGGCTTCGCCCCGTACGACTCGGCGGAGGCGACGGGCGCCGTTCCGGCTGGTGCGGAGCACGGTGACTCGTCGGACCGCGCCCGAGCCGGCACCACACTCCAGGGTGGCGCGACGCCGACCGGTGCGGCAGGCGACGGAGCGGCCACGGGTGGCGCAGCCGTTTCAGGGGGTGGCGAGTTCGCGCTCGAGAGTCAGGTGGCCGGGGATGAGCTGAGCGGTGAGCTGTTCGAGGTGCCCGACACCTCGGGCGGGGCGCTCACCGTGTGGCTCAAGGTCAACCAGGAGGCGCCGCACCTGGAGATCCGGTGGCGGGAAGGGGTGCATCTGGCGGCTTCCCCGTCCGAGGCCGAGCGGGTGGCACGCGCCGACGAGATCTGGGCGACGCTGCCGAAGTCCGCAGGGCGGCGCGACGTGGTGGCGCGCGACCTCACCAAGGTGCTCTACGGCGACCGGGTCCGGTGTGTGTCGTTCCTGTCCACCTCCGTACGCAGCAAGGTGGCCACGAACCTGCTCTCCCAGCCGCTCAACGAGATCTCGCCCGAACGCGTCTTCGAGGCCATCGCGGCCCTCACCGGCCTCGACGCCGAGTTGGAGCAGGAGCGGGAGGCCCGCCGCGACGAGCACGCCAAGCGGGTGCGCGCCGCGCAGGCGGCCGAACGGCTGGCGGAGTTCGAGACGGAGTCGAAGGCGCTGGTGACCACGTTCGACCGGCGTGATCAGGCGAGGATCCGGCTGGCGGACGCGCTGCGGTGCTGGCGCGGCAGGCAGGCGCGCAAGCTGGCCGATGCGGCGGGCAAGGACGAGGCGCTGGCCGCCGACCTGGAACGGCACCACGCGGCCGGTGAGGCGGCGGCCGAGGCGATCGCCATGGTCAAGGCGGAGATCGGCACGCTGCGGGAGGACACCCTCGACAGGCAGGTCTCGCAGGCCCGTAAGGAGCTGGCGGCGCAGCAGGCGCGGGCGGCCAAGCTGGACGCCGACCGCGCGGTGGCCGAGAACTCCGCCGACGAGCTGCGCGGTCTGATCCCGGCGTTGGAGGAGACGCGCAGGTTCGCGGACGGGCGTGACGTGCCCACGGCCGAGCGGGAGCTGCGGGAGGTCCGGCTGCGGCTGAACGAGGCGCTCAAGTCGCTCGGGGTGGCCGACCAGGAGGTGTCCTCGGCGCAGGCGGCGCTGGACGACGCCGAGGGCGGTCCGGCGGCGGCCCAGCTCAACACGCTGGCGGCGGCGGGCATCGGCGCGACCGGCCTGCTGGACGCGCTCGACGTGGCCGAGCAGGCCCGCGACGCCGCCCACGCACCCCCGGCACAGTCCGCCGGCGGAGGCCGGGCACTACGCGGGACGACCGGAGCGACCTCGGCCGCCCCCGGAACGACCTCGGCCGCCGCTGGGGCGACCGGGGCTGCTGCTGGGTCGGGCGATGCCGACGCGCTCGGCGCCACCCTCAAAGCACGCTACGGGAAGGCGCCCGGCAGCGACGCGGTGAGTGGTACCGGTGGACGGTTGGCCGGGGTCGCGTTGGGGGATTTGCGGGGGTGGCCGAACGAGCATGCGGTGATCGTGGATGCCGCGCAGCTCGACGCCGCCGCTGCCGCCCTGGCCGAGTTGCCCGGGTCCGTGCTGGTCAGCTCGGCCGGGGTGAGCGTCGTGGGGGCGTTCGACGGGGTGGCGACCGGGCGTGAGGCTCGGATCAAGGCCGCCGAGCTGCGGCTCAACCGGGCCAAGGACGTCCAGGAGACGGCGGCGCAGGCCGTACGTGACGGAGAAGAGGACGTCGCGGAGGCGCAGCGTCGGCTGGAAGGGGCCAGGGCCGGGGTGCGCCTGGCCGAGCTGGAGGAGAAGCTGGGCGAGCGGCGGGCCAGGCTGACCGAGCTGAACGCGGCGATCGGGGAGCTGGCGCCGAAGGTGGCCGAGGCCGAGCGGCACGCCGGTGCGCTGGACTTCCGGGCCAGGACCAGGGACATGGAGATCGAACGCCTGGAGGGGCGGCGGCACCGGCACGAGGCCGAGCGAACGCAGGCACGCGACCAGGAGACCAAGGTCGGCGCCGAGCGCGAGGCGCTCAAGCTCGACGCGCTGGCCGCCGACTGGGGCGGCACGGTCGAGACGGCCCGCGAATGGCTGCACGCGCTGCCCGAGGAGGAGCGGCCACGTGCGGCCGAGGAGTGGTGGCGGGTCGCCGAACGCCACTTCGACCAGGCCTTGCGCGACACGTTCCCGGAGGAGGACGCGGAGATTCCCGAGGAGCTGCGGTTCCTGCTGAGCGAGCGGGGCGGGAGCACGGCGCGGGAGCAGGCGACGTTCGCGGCGGTGTGCGGGGCGCTGGCCTCCTACCTGCGGGGCCAGGAGGAGTACGAACGGCACCAGCGCCGCCAGATCGAGGCGCAGGTCGTCACCCGGCAGCGCGACCTGTCGGCGGCGGCCAGGGGAGCCGAGGAGGCGGCGCAGTCGACGGCCGTGCACCGGGCGGCGCTGACGGCGGCGATCAAGGCGCGGCTCACGCGGGTGGCCGAGGAGTTCGAGAAGCTCGACACGTCGTACGGGGGTTACGGGGCGACGCTGGAGTTCCCGGTGCCGCCCGCGCCGGCCGATCCCGAGCAGCGCTGGCAGTGGCGGGTGACGCCGAAGTGGCGGCGCGGCGAGGGACAGGGGTTCGTGCCGTACAACCGGCGGGCCAACACCGCGCTCATGGACGAGAAGGCCGTCAAGCTGGTGTGCGCGGCGGCCATCGCCTCGTCCGGGGGCGGTCACCTGTGCCTGGTGCTCGACGAACTGGGCCGCAACCTGGGCAAGGAGCACCGCAGGGAGGCGGTCGCGCTCTTCAGGCGGATCGGGGAGACGTACGGGATCACGGTGATCGGGGCGCTGCAGGACGACATGGAGCCGTACGCGATCGACGCCTGCGGGCAGTACATCAAGCTGCGGCGGTCGTCGGACGCGATGCCGTACAACGAGCCGCCGGTGATCGTCGGGCACGACCAGCACGCCGACCGGGTGCGCGCCCTGGCCGCCTACGTCGACAGGACGACGGCGGCGCTCACTTGACGGCCGGCCCTGAGGGTGGCCACTTGACGGGGCGCCCTGTGGGCATTCACCTGACGAGAGGCGTGAGGGCGCCCATCTGACGGGCGGCCCTGAGGGTGCCCACCTTCCGGGCGGGCCCGAGGGCGGTCACTTGACGGGCGGGCCCGTGTAGGAGGCGCGCAGGCGGAGCAGGGCGCCTCGGTCGTACTCCTCCATCGCGTGCGCCAGCCACCCCGCCGCCCTGGCCACCGCGAAGATGGCCTCGCCCGCGCCGCTCACCATGCCGCTGACGGCGGTGAGGATGGCGAGGGCGAAGTCTACGTTGCGCTCCGGGAGGCGGCGCCTGCGCATCTCCTCCAGGACGGCCGTCCCGGCGGCGATCCGGTCGTGCCCTGGCGCCGCCTCCTTGACCAGGTCGAGCAGGAGGGCGCCGCGCGCGTCGCCGTTCTTGTAGACGCTGTGGCCGAAGCCGGGGATGCGCTCGCCTCGGCGTACCCGTTCGGCGATCGCCCGGGCGGCCTGGTGCGGCTCGGCGACCTCGGCGAGCAGGCGTTCGGCGCCGTACGACGCGCCGCCGTGCAGCGGGCCGCCCAGCACGCCGAGCCCGGTCAGCACGACGGCGTACGGGTCGGCCTTGGCGGAGGCGGCGACCCTGGCGGCCAGGGTGGAGGCGGCGAGCTCGTGGTCGGCGAGCAGGACCAGGGCGGCCTGGACGGCGTTCAGGAGGCCGGGGGTGGCGGGGTGGGGGCACAGGCGGGACCAGAGCCGCTCGGCGATCGAGTCGCCTTGGGGCTCGCTGAGCTGCGGGAGCGCGTCGACCAGGCCCGCGATCATGCGGCGGCCGGTCGCGGCTACGGAGGCGGGGTCGAGCTGGTAGCGCAGGGAGTCGGAGGCGCCCAGGACCGTGGTGATCACCTGCAGCCGGTCGAGGGGCAGGAGGTCGTCGGGGAGGCCGCGCTGGGCGGTCACGGCCGCCCGCAGCGCATCGTCCTCGCACCGCCACGGCTCCGGCCAAAGGTCCCCTTGGCGGGCGGGGGTGGCAGACGGGCGTGGGTCCGCCGGGGTGGTGGGTGGGTGTGGGGGTGCTGGGGTGGTGGGGGTGGGAAGGGGTGGGGGAAGCCAGAGGGAGGGGTCGGCGGTCCAGAGCCAGGCGGCGACCGTTTCGAAGTCGCTGGTGAGCGCCAGCCCCAGCGCGTCGAGGCCCCGGTAGTGGGGCCGGTCCACGCCCAGGGCCGTGATGGCCGACTCGATGACGAGCTCCGGCGGCTGGCTCCGGGGACGGCCGCGGCGGGCGAGGCGCTCGATCTCCTCCGCCGAGAAGAGGCTGCGCCGCCCGTCCTCGCTGTGCCGCCGCTGCAGCACCCCCCGGCTCACGTACGCGTACAAAGTGGCCGGTTTGACGCCGAGACGCTCGGACGCCGTGGCCGCGTCGATCCACTCCACGTCGGCGAATTCCTCCGAACCCCAACAGGATGGTTGATGAAAATCAATATTGATACACGTTGAAAGAGCATGTCAACGTGAAGGCATGCCAAAAGTTCACTTCCTCGATGTGACCAACCGGGACGGCGTGCAGACCGCGCGCACCGGCCTGTCGAAGTTCGGCAAGACCATGGTCAACTTCTATCTGGCCAAGCTCGGCGTGGCGCAGTCCGAGATCGGGTTCCCCTTCCTGTTCCACGAGGTCCCGTACGTCAAGGCGCAGGTGGCGCTGGCCGAGGCGGGGGCGTTCGGCGGGTTGCGGCTGTCGGGCTGGTGCCGGGGTGTGCCGCAGGACGTCGAGAAGGCGGCCCCGCTCGGGCTCAGGCACTACAACCTGTCCATCTCGACGTCCGACTACATGATCCAGAACAAGTTCCGGGGACGGCTGGACAGGGGCGCGATCGTCAGGGAGATGACGGCCGCGGTGCGCACGGCCAAGGCCGCGGGCGCCGAGACCGTGGGGGTCAACGCCGAGGACGGTTCGAGGACGGACGACGGGTTCCTGCTGGAGTTCGCGCTGGCGGCCAAGGAGGCGGGCGCCGACCGGGTGCGTTACTGCGACACGATCGGCGGCGACACGCCCGACAGGATCCGCGAGCGCCTCGCCAAGCTGGCCGCCGCCACCGCGATGCCGGTCGAGACCCACTGCCACAACGACCTGGGCATGGCCGTGGCCAACTCCGTCTCGGGCGCCCTCGGCGACCTCGACGCCGGGCAGGACGCGTGGATCAACACGTGCGTGAACGGCATCGGCGAGCGCTCCGGCAACGCCGACCTGCTCTCGACCGTCCTGGCCTTCCGGCACGGCTTCGGGCTCGACGCGGAGATCGGCGACACCCTCGACCTGTCATGGGCGCGCAGGTTCGGTCTGTGGGCCGGTTACGCGTTCGGGCAGCCGCTGCCGTACAACCAGGTCGGGGTGGGACGCAACGCGTTCGCGCACGAGAGCGGCATCCACGCCGACGGCGCGCTCAAGGACCACGGCAACTACGAGCTGTACGACGAGGCCACGCTGGGCCCGTTCCCGCAGGACTGGCACGCGCGGGACGGCCGGGTGGTGCTGACCGGCGAGTACGGCGGCAAGGCCGGCTTCCGGCACGTCATGGACGGGCTGGGCGTGGAGGTCCGCGAGGAGGACCTGGCGTTCCGGCTGGTGCAGCTCTGCAACGCCATGACCGGTCGCCCGCTCACGGACGACGAGCTGCGCCTGATCGCCGCGTACCCGCGGGAACTGTCCCTGCTGTTCCCCGGCCACGACAACCCCTAGCACGCGCAGGAAGACAAACGGCGAGCTCACACCCCGACCCGGCAGTTCGGCCATCTTTCCGAGCGTGCGGAAGTACTGCCGCGCCGCACACCTAGTTGTTGGCCCCTTCTGTCCCGGACTTCCCACGATCAACAGGTAGTTGTACTTTTCGCACGGTGAGCCCTTCATGTGTCCGATCGCTCGCGGCCATCGCGCTGGTCGCCGCGAGCCTTCTCGTAGCGACTCCGGCCGACGCGGCGTCCACGCCCTCCGCGGAAGTGCTCTTCGACGGAGGCAACGAGGCCTACGTCAACGGCGCCTACCGGGTCGACTACCACTCCTTCCGCGCGCCGGCCGTGATCCGTACCAAGGGGAACACGGTCATCGCCTTCGCCGAAGGCCGGGTCGGCGACAACGACGACTACGGCAACATCGACCTCATCTACAAGACCTCCAGGGACTCCGGCAAACCCGGCACCTGGTCCGGGATCAAGGCGGTGGCCACCGGGTGGCCGGACGCCGTCGGCAACCCCACCGCGGTCTTCGACGGGCAGACCGTCTACCTGTTCTTCAACCGGATGGCGGCCAGTTGGACGAGCGTCGGCGACTTCGACAGCTGGGACGACCGCGCGGTGTGGGTGGCCTCGTCAGCCACCGACGCCAACGGCCTGCCCACCGGCGGCTGGACCCTCACCGACAAGACCGACACGCTCAAACCGCACAAGGACCCGAGCGATCCGTTGAACAGGAAATGGTTCAACGACTCGATCGGCCCCGGCGCCGGCATCAGGATGACCGACGGAACGCTGGTCATCCCGGCCAAGTGGCGCAACATCTACAAGCGGCCAGGGGATACTGACTGGCACTACCAGGAGTTGACGAACACCGACGTCACCAAGACCGACGAGGCCACGATCCTGCAGCGGTTCAGCGGCGACCTGTATCGCAACGATCGTGCCAGGTTCGCCAACGCCAGCGATCCGCCGCTGCTCAAGCGGCTGGTCGCCACCGGCACCCTCGACGGCGGCTTCTCCGGCTACACCGATCACCTCGAGCCGGACGGCCGTGTCCTGCCCGATCCCGACTGCCAGGCCTCGACGCTGCGCTTCGCCGGGTCGCCGAACCGGATCCTGTTCCTCGGCCCCCACCCGGGCAGCGGCTCCCGAAGCCGGACCCCCATGCGCGTCTGGATGAGCTACGACGACGGCGTCGGCTGGCCGTACACCCGCCTGCTCGGCGACTTTCCCGCGCCCCAGCCGAAGGGACGGGACGGCAGGCCGAACGTGAACGGGGTCGAAGGGGGCTACTCCAGCATGCTGCAGACCGCCGACAATCAGGTCGGCGCGGCCATCGAGTGGGGCGAGCAGAACAGTTCGGGCAGCGACAAGAACATGAGCATCATCTTCCGCCGCTTCCACCCCACCTGGGTCGCCAACGGCCGCCCGGAACCGCCGCCGGCATAGTCGTCGCCTTGGCTGCCGCAGCGCTCACCGCCCACGACGCGCCGACCTGACAAAGCGCTACTGGAGGCTGTCCTCGCCCGTCTCGGGGAGGGCGAGCAGGCAGAGCAGGCTCAGCAGGGCCATCGCCGAGACGTACGCGCCGACGCCCATCACGCCCACCCCGCCGGCCTGCAGGCTCGTGGCGACCAGCGGGGGCACCGCGCCGCCGAGCACGCCGCCCAGGCTGTAGGCCACCGAGGCGCCGCTGTAGCGGTACTGGGTCTTGAAGAGCTCCGGCAGGTACGCGCCCATCGGCCCGAAGACCAGCCCCATCAGGCCGAGCGCCCCCGCCAGCGCCACGCCCACCAGGAACACGGACCTGGTCTCCATCAGCGGGAACATCACCAGCCCCCACACGACGGCCACGCCCGTCCCGGTGAGCAGGGTGCGGCGACGGCCCAGCCGGTCGGAGACCATCGCGGAGACCACCGTGCCCGCGGCCATGAACACGACCCCGACCATGGTCAGGCCGAGCATGGTGGTCTTCGGGATCTTGAGCGCGGTGGTGCCGTACGCCAGGCAGTAGGTGGTGGCGGTGTAGAAGAGCGTGTAGGCGACGGTCATGGCGCCGGCGCCGAGGAGCACGCGCCGCCACTGCTGCCGCAGGAGGGCCACGATCGGCACCTTGGCGATCCGGTGCTGGTCCATTGCCGCCTGGAAGACCGGCGTCTCGGAGATCTTGAGCCGTACGTACAGGCCGACGATCACCAGCAGCAGGCTCGCCACGAACGGCAGCCGCCACCCCCAGGCCCCGAACTGCTCATCGCTGAGCGTCTCCCCCAGCACGAGGAACAGCCCGTTCGCGACGATGAACCCGGCCGACGGGCCGAGCTGCGGGAACATCGCGTACAGCCCGCGCCTGCCGGGCGGCGCGTGCTCGGTGGCCAGCAGCGCCGCGCCGCCCCATTCGCCCCCGAGCCCGATGCCCTGCGTGAACCTCAGCAGCACCAGCAGCACGGGCGCGATCACGCCGATGGCCGCGTAGCCGGGCAGCAGCCCGATGGCGACCGTGGAGAGCCCCATCACCAGCAGCGACACCACAAGCATGGACTTGCGGCCGACCCGGTCGCCCCAGTGCCCGAACAGGGCCGAGCCGAGCGGGCGCGACAGGAACGCCACCGCGAACGTCGAGAACGCCGCCAGGTTGCCCGCCACCGGGTCCATGCCGGGGAAGAACGCGGTGTTGAGCACCAGGGCCGCCGCGGTGCCATAAATGTAGAAATCATAGAATTCGATCGCCGTGCCGATGAGGCTGGCGGCCGCGATCCTTGACCGGCTGGGTGCGGCGACTTGGGGGGACGTTGTCACATTTGTCTCACTATGCGGAATAGCGTCTTGTGAAGCGATACGAAGAAGCTATCACCAGCGAAAAGAGACCTCCGAAAGGAACGGGTTTTGGCTGTCGATCTTGTCATCTTCGACTGCGACGGAACGCTTGTGGACAGCGAGCCGATCTCCGTACGCGTGGGCACGGCGGCGCTGCGCCGCCTGGGCTGGTCGATTGACGAGACGGAGTACATCGAGCGGTTCGTGGGCTGCACGAACGACTACTGGGAAGAGCAGGTGGGCGAGACGCCGCCGGGCTGGCGCGATCAGCTCAGAGCCGAGTACATGGCGGCGGTCAAGGCTGAGCTGCGCACGGTCCGAGGCATCGAGGAGGCGCTCGACCGGCTCACCGTGCCGAGCTGCGTGGCCTCGAACGGCCGGCACAGCGTGATCCGCCACAGCCTCGAGCTCGTGGGGCTGGCCGGGCGGTTCGACGGGCGGGTGTTCAGCGCCGAGGACGTCGCCAGGGGCAAGCCGGAGCCGGACCTGTTCCTGCACGCGGCGGCCACGCTGGGGGCCGAGCCAGAGCGGTGCGTGGTGGTGGAGGACAGCCCGTTCGGGGTGACCGCGGCGATGCGCGCGGGCATGCGCTGCCTGGCCTTCGCCGGCGGCCTCATCCCCGGCGACCGCCTCGCCGGTCTGGGCGCCACCCTGTTCCACGACCCGGCCACGCTGCCGGAGCTGATCACCTCCCTCGAACGCTGAGTCGTCACCCCTGGCGGGTACGGCCGTTCTCGTCCAGGTAGTCGCGCCACGACCGCTTCGGGGTCCAGCCCAGCAGGCGGTGGGCTTTGTCGCACGAGATGCCCGAGGAGTCCGGACGGGAGATCGGCCGCAGCTCGATCCGGTCGCCGTAGTGCTCCCGCAGCTTGACGGCGAAGTCGTGCCCGCCCGCGTTGTCGGGCGCGGCGATGTAGAACACCTCGTGCCCGGGCAGGCCGGACTCGACGGCCAGGACGATCGCGTCCGCGAGGTCGTACACGTCGGTGTAGCTCCACAGCCCCGCGCCGATCAAGGAGGCGTCGCGGACCTGCGGTCCGATGTTGCGCTCGTAGTTGCCCTCGTGCTGCACCCAGCTCGGCCGCAGCGAGATGCACCTGATGTCGGAGCGGCGCACCGCGGCGTCCATGAGCTGCTCGCCGAAGTGCTTGGACAGCGCGTACGGGTCCTGCGGCCGAGCCGGGTGCTCCTCGTCCACCGGCGCGTAGTCGGGCAGGAAGGGCCGGTCGGCGAAGAAGTAGCCGGGGACGGTCTCGCTGGAGATGTTCACGAAGCGGGGGACGCCCAGGCGGATCGCCGCCTCGATCATGTTGAACGTGGCCATCAGGTTGTTCTGGAAGACCACGTGCGGCGCGTTGGCGGTGGGGTCGGGGATGGCGGCGGCGTGCACGACCGCGTCGGCCCCGTGGACCACGGCGTACGCCTGCCCGGCGTCGGTCAGCTCGGCCTGCTTGTAGGCCGGTTCGCCGGGCTCGTGCCGCTCCCAGATCGGGCGCGTGAGATCCACGCCGGTCACCTCGTGACCGGCCTCGGCCAGCGCCTTGACGGCCGCCCGGCCGACCTTGCCATGGGCTCCGGTGACGACGACGCGCATGGGTTCCACTCCTTCATGGGGTTCGTGCGAGCAATCTACGCGAGATCGCTCCGCCGTCGCCGCTCAGCCCACCCCTGTCAGCGACAGGGTGGATCCGGCGCGGGTCTTGGTGACCTTGAGCTGCGCCGTGATCCTCGACCGCAGCTCGGCGACGTGGCTGACGATGCCCACGGCCCGCCCGCCGTCGCGCAGCCCGTCGAGGATGTCCAGCACGCCGTCGAGGGTGTCCTCGTCGAGGGTGCCGAAGCCCTCGTCCACGAAGAGCGTGCCCAGCTCGGTGCCCCCGGCCTCGGCCGTGACGACGTCCGCCAGCCCCAGCGCCAGCGCCAGTGACGTGATGAAGCTTTCACCGCCGGACAGCGTGGCCGGGTCGCGGTCGACGCCGGTCCACCCGTCGGCCACCCGCAGCCCCAGCCCGCCCCCGGAGCGCCCCCGGGACCCCGCCGTCTTGCGCAGGTCGTGGCGCAGCAGGTAGCGGCCTGCCGACATGTGGTCGAGCCGTTCGTTCGCGGCGTCCACCACCTGCCGCAGCCGCTCCCCCAGCACGTATGACGACAGGCTCATGCTCCACTGGTTGTCGCCGGACGTGCCGCTGGCCAGCGCCGCCATGCGCTCGGCCAGCCGGTGCCGCTCGGCCGCCGGGCGCCAGCGCTCGATGCGATCGGACAGCTCGCCGTGCAGCTGGGCCAGCCGCTCCGCCCTGGCCACGGCCCGGTCGCGCGCGCTCGACAGCCTCGTGTGCGCCTCCTCCAGCCGGTCGCGCTCGCTGCCGATCGAGCCCAGGTCGGGCGCGGGCGCGGCGGCGGCCGCGACCAGCTCGGGGTCGGCCAGGACGCTCGTGACGGCGGCGTGCTCGTCGTCCAGCCGCCGCAGCGCCTCCGCCCGCCGCTCCCGCTCCACGGGACTCCGGAACGCCGCCTCCGCCTCCGGCACATCCGCGAACCCGGCCTCGGCAGCCGCCTCCTCCGCGGCCCGCCGGGCCCTGCCCAGCTCGTCGATGGACGCCACCGCCGCCTGCGTGGCCTCCAGGGCCTCCCGCAGCAGCCCGGCCTCGTCGTGCAGCCTCGACAGGCGCGCGGTCAGGGTGGGATCGTCGCCCCGCGCCGCGTCCAGCCGGGCGCCGAGCCGTCCGGCGTCGCCGCTCAGCTCCTCATGACGGGTGCGGTACGAGGCCAGCCGCGCCTCGACCCGGCGCCTCTCCTCCTCCAGCTCCAGGCGCTCCCGGCCGAGCGCCGCCGCCTCCCGCGCCAGCACCGGCTCCCCGTCCGCCGACGCCCGCAGCCTGCGCAACTCCCGCTCGGCCCGCGCCAGCACAGCCGGCCCGTCCAGACGTGCGGACTCCGGGTCCAGGTCTGCGGTGGGCAGGGTCGTCTGGAGGAGGCGGGTGCGTTCGGACTCCAGGTGGGTGTGGTGGGCGCGGTGGCCGGCGAGGGTCTCGGCGATCTCCCTGGCCTGGTCCCTGACCCGTTCCCGCTCGATCTCGACGCGTTCGAGCGCCGCGGCCAGGGCGGGCTCGCGGTCGGCCACCGCCTCGAGGCGGGCCAGCTCCTGCTCCGCCCCCAGCACCTGCGCCTCGGCCGTATCGACGTCCAGACCCCCGGTGGCCTCGACCGCGTCGGCATGCCGGGACTCGAGGGAGGCCAGGGCGCGTTCGGCGGCCTCGCGCTGGGCCAGGGCGGCTTCGTGGGCGCTCTCGGCCTCGTGCTCGTCGTCGGCCGACGGCGCGCTGGGGACCGGGGAGGCGGGATCGGGGTGGTGGTCGGAGCCGCAGACCGCGCAGGGCCGGCCGTCGGACAGGTCACGGGCCAGCTCCGCCGCCATGCCGTCGATGCGCGCCTGGCGCAGGTCGAGCCAGCGTTCGCGGAGCGCCTGGGCGTGGTCCACGAGCGCCTGGTGGGCGGCGGCGGCCGCCTCCAGCTCAGCGGCGAGGGCTTCGCGGCGGTGGGTGGCCTCCAGCGCGGCCCTGGCGGCGTCGAGGCCCGCGGACGCCGCGGGGATGGCCGCCGCCTGCGTCTGCACGTCGGCGAGGGCCGCGGCGGCGTCGGCGATCCGCTCGGGCAGCTCGGCCTCGGCGGCGGACACCTCGGCCTCGCGCTGGGCCAGCGCGTCGAGCTCGGCCGCCAGCCTGGCCAGCTCGTCGTCGATCTCGATCAGGTGGGCGGCGGCGTCGCGTACGGCCTGCGCGGCCGGGATCCTGGCGGCGTCCATGCGCGCCTCGGCCAGCCTGCCCTCGGCCCGCTCGATGAGGGCGGGCAGGGCGGCCAGCCGCGCGCTGACGGCCTCGTCGGCGCCGACCAGCTCGGCCAGCTCCTCCTCCACGCGCAGCAGGTCACGCCGGACCACCGACAGCCGGGCCTCCTCGGTGAGCAGCTCCGACAGCCGCGCGATCTCGGCCTGCCGCTCCCGCTCCAGCGCGGCCAGCTCGGCCGCCGACGGCTCACCTGCCGACCGCCCGCCCGGCACGGGCCCGACGACAGCTGAGCCCTCCGAAGCCGAGCCGCCCGGTGAGTGGCCGGTGGCGTCGGCCGCCTGCCGGGCGAGGAGGGGGTGGGCCCGGGCGAGGGCGTCGGCGGCGAGGGCGCGTGCCTTGGCGGCGGCCTCCGAACGCTGCCTGACCGCCGTGATCAGAGGCAGCACCCGATCGGCCCTGGCCGCGTCGTCGAGGATGGCCTGCAGGTCGGCCCGTTCGTCCGCCCGCTCGTCAAGGGTGCGGCGCATGGTGAGCGCCTCGGCGTGCCGGCGCTGCCGGTCGGCCAGCGCGGCGGCCTGCTCGAACCGCAGCCGCACCGAACGCGCGGCCTGCCCGGCCGTCTCGTGCTCCTCGCCCGCCCGGCCCACGACGGCCCGCGCGGCGTCGAGCAGCGCCCCCGCCCACCGCAGGGGATCGTCCTCGGGCTCGGAGGCCTCGTCCAGGTCGTCGCCCGCCGCCTCCTCGACCCGCTGGACGGCGAAGTCGACCTCCTGCCGGAGCTCCTGCGCCTCCCGGAAGGCCAGCTTGCGGTGCTCGGCCAGCCACGACTCCGCCTGGGTGAAGACCTTGACCGAGAACAGCCGCTCCAGCAGCCTGCGGCGCTCCTCCCCCTCGGCCCGCAGGAACTTGGCGAAATTGCCCTGAGGCAACATCGCCACCTGGCAGAACTGGGCGGCGTTCATGCCCAGCAGCCCGCCGATCAGGTCGCCCGCCTCGTCCAGCCGGGTGGTCAGGCCCTGCCACTCCGACCCGCGCCACTCCGAGACGACGACCTTGGGCTTCTCCTCGGTGAACCCCGTCCCGCGCAGCTTGGGCCGCTGCCAGGACGGCGAGCGCTGGATGCGGAGTAACCGCCCGCGGATGGTGACCTCCAGCGTGACCGAGGGCCCGGCCGAGGGCGGGGCGTGGTCGCAGCGGAGACTGCGGGCGTCGTTGCGCTGCGGGTCGGGCACCTGACCGTAGAGGCCGAAGCAGAGCGCGTCGAGGATGGTGGTCTTGCCCGCCCCCGTGGGCCCCTGGATCAGGAACAGGCCGGCCTCGGCCAGCGCGTCGAAGTCGACCGTCTCGGTGCCCGGGAACGACCCGAACGCCGTCAGCGAGAGCCGGTGCGGCCGCATCTACGCCATCGTCTCCTTCACCCTCGACGCCTCGATGGCCTGTCTTAGCAGGTCTTCCTCGTCACGTGCGGCAGGCTCGCCGCGTACTTCCCTGACGAAATCGAGGGCCACCTCCGCCTCCGGCCGCCCGCTCACCTGAACGGGCTGGGCGGCGGGCGCGGCGCCGACCGGGTCGAAGGAGAGGGCGAGGGTGTGGGGGAAGCGGGCGCGGAGCCGGTCCATGGCCGATTTGGGGCGGACGGCGTCGGTGAGGGTGACGTGCAGCCAGTGGTCCTCGTACGGGGTGTGCCGGGCAGAGGTCAGCAGCTCCTCCAGATCGCCCCGCAGCCGCCCCACGGGCCGCGGCACCGGCGCCGGCACGAAGTCGGCCCCCGAGCCGAGCGTGACCAGCCACGAGCCCTTGACATGGCCGACCTCCGAGAACGAGTACGCCAGCGGCGACCCCGAGTAACGCACCGTCTCCGACATGCGCTGCCGCCCGTGGAGGTGGCCCAGCGCGACATAGGACACCCCGTCGAAGGCCGACAGCGGCACGTGGGCCACCCCGCCCACGCTGATGTCGCGCTCGCTGTCGCTGGCCTGGCCCCCGACGACGAAGCAGTGCGACAGCACCACCGAGGCGCGGCGTCGGGCGGCGTCGGCCCTGACGCGGTCCATCGCGTACGTGAGGGCGGCCGTGTGGCTCCGGTCGGGCAGCTCCCAGGCGTGGCGGACCAGCTCGGGCTCCAGGTAGGGGATGCCGTAGAAGGCCACGTCGTCGATCAGCACCGGCTCCCAGGAAAGGTCGGGCGAGGTGCGTACGTGCACCCCGGCGGCCTCGAAGAGGCCCGAGCCGAAGCGCAGCCGCAGCGCCGAGTCGTGGTTGCCGCTGATCAGCACCACCCGCGCCCCCGCCGCGCGCAGCCGCCCGAGCGCCGAGTCCAGGAGCGCGACCGCGTCGACCGGCGGCAGCGCGCGGTCGTAGACGTCGCCCGCGACCGCCACCACGTCGACCCGCTCCGCCCGGACCGTCTCCACCAGGTGGTCGACGAACGCCTCCTGCGCCGAGAGCAGGCTCTCGCGATGGAACGAGCGCCCCAGATGCCAGTCTGAGGTGTGCAGGATCCGCATGTCGCAGGAAGCTAACAGCTCTCACCGACAAATGCGGCCTCATCTGTCCCGCAGGCCGGGAGTAGGCTAGAAGATCGGCGGGCAAACCAACGCACATGGGGAGGCCGATGCGCACTGGCCGTGGCACCTTGAGCGTCGCCGCCGGTCTGGTGCTGGTGGCTCTCGCGACGGTCGGATACGTGCTGCCGCCCGCGTTCGATCCGCCGCCGCTCAAGGTGGATCCAGCCTTCCAGACGATCCCGGCGCAGCCCACGAGTGAGCTGCGGCCGGTGGTGGCGGTCGATCCCGTCCGCAGGGAGGAGATCTCCGTCTCGGCGGAGGGTCAACGCCTGGACGGGACGCTCCGGCTGCCGGTGACGCCCGGGCGGCACCCGGCGATGGTGTTCGTGTCGGGGTCGGGCAACGGGTCGCGGACGGAGTTCACGCCGCAGGCGGAGTTCCTGGCCAAGGCGGGCGTGGTGACGATCGCGTTCGACAAGCGCACGGTCGGCTACAACTTCCGCCAGCGGGACTTCTCGCTGCTCGCCGACGACGCCCTGCGCATGGTGGAGCTCCTGCGCACGCGCCCCGAGGTCGACCCGGCCCGCATCGGCCTGTGGGGGGTCAGCGAGGGCGGCTGGGTGGTGCCGATCGCCGCGGCGAAGAGCACGGCGGTGGGGTTCGTGATCCTGGTGTCGTCCCCGAACGTCTCCCCGCTGCGCCAGGTCGCCTGGGCGCTGAACGAGCAGCTGCTCCGGCTGCGGGCCCCGATCGGCGCCCGCGACCTGCTGACCCGGGCCATGGGCGGGGTCGGCTTCAACTTCCTCAGATATGACGCGCTGCCGGCATTAAGCGGGATCAAACAGCCGGTCCTGGCCTTCTACGGCACCACCGACCCCTCGATCCCGTTCGTCGAGTCCACCCAGGCGCTCGTCAAGGGCATGAACAGAGCAGGCAACGACGACTACACGATCCGCTTCATGGCCAAGGGCGACCACGCCATGCGGGTGAACGGCGGCCCCTTCACCAAGGGCTACCTGGAAACGTTGGCCAACTGGATCACCGGCCTGCCCGGCACCGCGCGGCCCGCCCTGCACATGGCGGGCGCCACGCCGGTGCAGCGGTTCGAGGCCAGCGACGTGCCGGCCGCCCCCTGGTACGCGGGCGGCACGATGCTCGGGCTGACGATCTGCCTGGCCGCCGTCGGCTACGTGGCGGGCCCCGTCGCGGCCATGGTCGTACGCCTGCGCGGCCGTCCCCAGGTCCCCGCCGAGACGAACGCCAGGCTGTGGCCCCCGATCAGACGCCGGCTCAGCCGGATGGTCTGGACGGGCCTGGGCCTGCTGGCCTCGGTGATCGCGTTCATCACCTTGCTGGTGCTGTTCTCGGTCAACCAGGCGGGCGCCTGGCCGGCCGTGCTGGCCGGCTGGCTGATCGTGCGGCTGCTCGCGGCGCTCATGCTGATCCAGGAGGTGACGGCGGTGGCGGCGTTCGTGTCGGCGCTGCGCGAGGGCATGCGGCCCGGCCGCTGGCAGCACGTGGCGGTCGCCGGCGTGCTGGGCGGCACGGGGCTGCTGCTGGTGGCGGCGGCCTACTACGGGCTGTTCTCCTTCCCCTGGTAGACGTACGCGTCCATCCAGCGGTCCAGTTCGGCGAAGACCTGCTTGCGCGCCGGCTCTGCCGACAGCACCAGGTCGTGCAGGCCGTCCGGGATGCGCACGCACGTGACGTGCGGGCCGAGCGAGGTGGCCCAGCGGGCGATGTGCTGGGGATCGAGCACGATGTCCGCCGAGCGGGCCTCCGGGACGAGGTCGCGTACCCGCAGCCCGTTGGTGGAGGCCAGCACGAGGACCGGCACGTCCACCGCCAGCCCCGCCTGCAGCCGCCGCTGCGCCCGGCGGATGGCGGCCAGCCACATGGCGTGCACGGAGAAGCCGCCCAGCGGCTTGAGCTCCAGGTCGTAGTCCCACTCGCCGCCCTCGCTGCGGTGCAGCGTCTGCCCGTAGACGGTGCTGACCCCCAGCGGGAGCGCCCACCGCGTGTACGAGAGGGGCGTCTTGAACAGGTCGGCGGCCATGCGCAGCGGGGCGGGCACGTTCAGGTCGAAGAACGGGCTGTTGAGCGCCATCCCCTGCACCAGCCCCCGCCCGCGGACCCGGTCGGCCCACAGGGAGGCGACCAGGCCGCCGGTCGAGTGGGCGTTGATCGTCAGCTCGTCGTGGTCCTGCCTGACGATGCGGACGGCCTCGTCGATCTCGGGGAAGTAGTCGGTGACGCTCCTGATCAGGCCCCTGGTCTGGTGCGGCAGCAGCGAACGCCCGTATTTGCGCAGGTCGAGAGCGTAGAAGTCGATGCCGCGCTGGATGTAGTGGTCGGCGAGGTGGTCCTGGAAGAAGTAGTCGGTGAACCCGTGCAGGTAGAGCACCGCCCTGCGGGATCCCGCCTTCCTGGAGACCAGCGTCGCGACGACCTCCCCCTCGAAGTCGTCCGGCAGCTGCAGCACGGTGATCTCGTACATGCTAGACACCATAAGGATTGTCCGGCCATGACGGGACACCGGGCGGCAGATCCTCGCTCACCCGCATCGGGAAGTCCGCCGGGCGCTTCTCCAGGAACGCCGTCACCCCCTCGACAGTGTCGGGCGCGCCGCCCAGCTCGGCCATGACGCGCGAGTCGGCCGCGTGCGCCTCCCACGGCGAGGACGCCGACAGGCCCGACCACATCAGCCTGCGGATGGCGGCCACGGAGACGGCCGAGGTGTTGTCGGCGATCTCGCGGGCCAGCGCGTACGCCGCCGGCAGCAGCTCCTCGGGCGGATACACCCGCGAGACCAGCCGCCCTTCGAGCGCCTCGGAGGCGGGGAAGACCCGGCCGGTCGCGGCCCATTCCATGGCCTGGGCGATGCCGGCGATCCTGGGCAGGAACCAGCTCGACGCGGCCTCGGTGACGATGCCGCGCCGCGCGAACACGAACCCGAACCGCGCCTGCGCCGAGGCCAGCCGGACGTCCATGGGCAGCGTCATCGTCAGCCCGACGCCCACGGCGGGGCCGTTGATCGCGGCGATGACCGGCTTGAGCGAGCGGGCGATCCTGAGCGCGACCGTGCCGCCGCCGTCGCGCGGCACCCCGTCCACCAGCTCGCCGCGGGCGCCGTCCGCGCCGTGCGCGAAGGTGTCCCCGCCGCCGCTCAGGTCCGCCCCGGCGCAGAACGCGCGGCCCGCCCCGGTGACCACCACCGCCCGCACCCCGTCGTCGGCGTCCGCGCGGTCGAACGCCTCGATCAACTCTCCGCGCATCGCAAAGGTGAAGGCGTTCAGCCGCTCCGGGCGGTTCAATGTGACGGTGGCGATCCGGTCGGCGACTTCGTACGCGATTTCGGTGAAGTCTGTTCGGCTACTGATGTTCATCCTCCGATAAAGACATATTTCGTATTAGGTGCGTAGGCTGCCGCCTCTGTAAGAGGCCTATTGTTGTAATTCGGGGAAACGGGGAAGGCGTGCGGCAGGCAAAGGAACCCTCGAGCGCCGGAGCGGTTCTCGGGTGGCTGGCGCTGGCGGCGCTGGCGCCCGGGGCGGCCCATCTGCGCGCCGGTTGGCGCAAAACCGGCCTCGCCCTGATCTCCTGCTACGTCGTCGGCCTCCTGGCGCTGGTCGCGTTCGCGCTGACGACCGACAACCTGGTGGGCACGCTCATCGAGCGGATGACGACGATCATCGTGAGCGCCGCCGTGCTGGGCGTGACCTGGTTCGCCGTGATCGTGCACTCGTTCATCGTGCTGCGGCCGGGTCGGCTGCCACAAGGCGGGCAGATCGTCACCGGGACGCTGGCGGGGCTCCTCGCCGTCGCCGTGGTGCTCCCCTTCGGCGTGGTCACGCAGTACGTGTGGACCTTGCAGAGCACGGTCAACGACATCTTCCAGGAGACCCCGTCCGACGCCCCGCCGTCCGACGCCGCCGCCGCGGAGCGGCCGGAGGACCCGTGGGCGGGGCGGCAGCGGGTCAACATCCTGCTCCTGGGCGGCGACGCCGACGACAACCGGATCGGCGTACGCACCGACAGCATGAACCTGGCCAGCGTCGACGTGAAGACCGGCAACACCGTGCTGTTCAGCCTGCCGCGCAACCTGGAGAACGTGCGTTTCCGCCCTGGCACGCCGATGGCCCAGCACTTCCCCAACGGCTTCCGCCTCCCGCCCGACCCCGGCGGCGGGCGCAGCGACCTGCTCAACAGCGTCTGGGAGTACGCCGACGCGCACCCGGAGATCTTCGGCGGCAAGCAGCACCAGGGCCCCAGGGTGCTGATGGACACGATCGGCTACACCCTCGGGGTCAAGGTCGACTGGTACGCCCTGGTCAACATGTGGGGCTTCGCCCGGCTCATCGACGCCATCGGCGGCATCACGATCACCGTCGAGCAGGACGTGGTGTTCGGCAAGTACAACGAGGGCCTGGTCAAGGCCGGCACGCGCAAGCTCAAGGGCGCCGACGCCATGTGGTACGCCCGCTCGCGCACGTTCAGCGACGACTACACCCGCATGCGCCGCCAGCGCTGCGTGCTCGGCGCGCTGCTCACCCAGGCGGACCCGGCGACCGTGCTGGCCCGCTTCAACCGGATCGCGCTGGCCACCAAGGAGCTGATCAGGACCGACATCCCGCGGGGGATGCTCAAGAACCTGGTGCCACTGGCGCTGAAGGTCAAGAACGCCAAGGTGACGAGCGTGCAGTTCGTGCCGCCGCTGATCAACACCGGCTATCCCGACTGGGAGAGGATCCGCACCATCGCGGCGAAGGCGATGCGGGACTCGGGCGAGACCAAGCCGCCCGTCGCCGCCACCGCCTCCGCCGGCCCTTCTCCCAAGAAGACGGCGGCCGCCAAGAAGGCCGGCCAGAGCCCGGCGAAGGGCATCACGGACGGCTGCGACGGCTCGCTCTGACCTCCCGCGATGCTCTGACCTCCCGCGATGCTCTGACCTCCCTCGACTTACCCGCGGGCGACGATCCGGCCCACAGAGGCCCCGCCGCCCAGCACGTCCACCTGCTCGAACGCCGCCGCCGTCGAGACGTCGCAGCCCATGCGCCGCAGGGCCGCCAGGGCGACGGCCGTGGTGGCGCGCGGGCTGCCGTCGATGACCTTGACCGCCACCGAGTGGCCCGACTCCAGGGCCACCACCAGCACGCCCTCCGCGCCGCCCTTGGCCACGGCGCCGGGCAGCGCCCGCATCAGCTCGGTGTTCTGGTGCCCGGTCCCGCCCACGTACTCGGGGTGCGCACGCATGGCGTCGGCGACCTGGTGGGGCGCGCTGCCCGGCGCGGCCAGCACCAGGCCCTGCACGGCCCGCGCCAGCCCGGTCAGCGACAGGCCGAACAGCGGCGCGCCGCAACCGTCCACCGCCACGTGCGCGGTCTTCTCCCCCGCCAGCTCCTCGGTGACCGAACGGACCTGGAGTTGCAGGGGATGGCCGGCCGACAGGTAGCCGGGCACGTCCCAGTCGTTGGCCACGGCGGCGGCGAGCATGGCGGCGTGCTTGCCGGAGCAGTTCATGCGCTCGCGGGACTGGTCGGCGCCCTGCCTGATGAGCCCGTACATGGTGGGGGCGTCCTCCGGCCACGACGGCGGGCACGCCAGCGCGCCGAAGTCCAGGCCGTAGTCGTCGAGGATCTCGCGGACCAGCTCCACGTGGAAGTCCTCGCCCGTGTGGCTGCCCGCCGCGATGGCCAGCCGCGGCCCCGCCAGCGCCGCGCCGGCGGTGAGGCAGGCCAGTGCCTGGAACGGCTTGGCGGACGAGCGCGGCAGCACCGGCGCGTCCACCTTCCCGAGGGCCACCTCGGCACGCCCGGACGGATCCAGGCCGACGGCGCTGCCGTAATGGACGCTCTCCACGAATCCGGAACGGATCACCTCGGCGAGCACGGCGTAGTCAGGCACGAGCGGCTCTCCTCCTGAAAGTGACGGGCTGGCGCGCTTCCAGCGTGCGGGCCAGCTTGGACAGGGACACGTTGACCGCAAGATAGACCAATGCGACGACCAGATACGTCTGGATGAGCAGGCCGTTATAGGCCGCCAGCACCTTGCCGCTGTAGAGCAGCTCGCCGTAGCTGACGACGAAGCCCAGCGAGGTGTCCTTGAGCAGGCCGACGGACTGGCTGACGATCGACGGCAGCACGCGGCGGGCCGCCTGGGGCAGCACGACGAGGCGCATGGTCTGGAGCGGCGTGAGGCCGACGGCCAGGCCCGCCTCGGTCTGGCCGCGTTCGACGGAGTTGATGCCGGCGCGGAAGATCTCGGCGAAGGCGGCCGCGTTCGAGGCCGTCAGGGGCACGACCAGCTTCCAGAACAGCGGCAGGTCCAGGCCGTAGCGTGGCAGCGCGAACAGCACCACGTACACCAGCAGCAGCGCCGGCACGACCCTGACGACCTCGACGTAGGCGGCGGCCGGGACTCGGATCCACCGGCGGTGCGAGAGCCGCCCCAGGGCCAGGACCAGGCCGAACGCCATGGACAGCGCCGCCGACACGACAGCCGCCAGGAACGTGGACCACAGTCCCGTCAGGAGGTAGCGCCACATCGGCCAGGTCGCGTACGGCTGCCAGCGGGCGGCGTCGAGCTGCCCGTTCGCCGCGAACTGCCGCACGGCCAGGACGGCGAGCGCGACGGCGGCCAGGACGCCGAGCACGGTCGCGACGCGGATGCGCCTGCGCGCCTTGGGGCCGGGCTCGTCGAAGAGGACGCTCACCGCAGGATCACCAGCTTGCGTTCGAGCCGGCCGGTGGCGAAGCCCACCGCCGCGGCGATCAGCGCGTACGCCAGGCCCGCGCCGACGAAGATCGGGATGGGCTGCGCCTCGACGAGGTTCACCCGGTTGGCGGCGGCCGTCAGGTCCACGACGCCGACGGCTGCGGCCAGGGCGGTGTTCATCGTGGTGGCGATGAAGATGTTGCCGAGCGGCTGGACGACCGTGCGCAGCGCCTGCGGCAGGACCACGTGCCTGAGCGACTGGCCGAACGTCAGCCCGATCGCCCGCGCCGCCTCGCCCTGCCCCCTGCCCACCGAGTTCACGCCGGAGCGCAGGGCCTCGCCGACGTACGCGGCCTCGTACACGGCGATGACCACGATGGCGGTGACCAGCGGCTCGGCCTTGACGCCGATCTCCGGCAGGCCGAAGAAGGCCAGGACGAGCAGGACGAGGAGCGGCAGGTTCTGGAAGGACTCCACGTACGCGGTGCCGATGGCGCGCAGCACCCGCACCGGGCTGACGCGCAGCGCGCACACCAGTGCCCCCAGCACCGCCGCGCCCGCGAAGGACGCGGCGGTGAGCTGGAACGTCACGATCAGCCCCTGCCACAGCTCGGGCAGGTGATCGAGGAGAACGGACATCAGGACCCCGGCACGGAGCCGATCTGCGGCGGCTGGGGAGCGTCGCCGGTCACCACGGTGCCGATGGACTTCTTCCAGATGTCCTGCCAGACCCCGGTGTCCTGGGTCTTCTTCAACCAGTCGTTGACGAACTTCTTGAACTGGTCGTCACCGTGCTTGAGCCCGATCCCGTACGGGTCCACGGTGAAAGGCTTGGTCACGATCTCGATCGACGGGTCCTTCTTGGCGTCCGCGATGAGGATCGTCTCATCCTGCACGTAGGCCACGCCCCGGTCCTGCTTGAGCGCCTGGACGCACTCCGGGTCGCTGCCGAAGGTGATGATCTCCGCCTGCGGCGCCAGCTTCTTGATCGCGGGGATGGCCGGGGTGTTCGCGCCCGCCAGGACCTTCTTGCCGTTCAGGTCCTCCGGCTTGGCGATGCCCGTCGCGCCCTTCTTCACCGCGATCGTCAGCCCCGAGGTGTAGTACGGGCCCGCGAACGCCACCTGCTTCGCCCGCTCCTCGGTGATCGTGTACGTCTGGAAGACGACGTCCACGGTCCCGTTGGCCAGCAGCGCCTCCCGGGTCTCCGACGCCGAGTTGACGATCTTCACCTTGGGCTCGCCCAGGATGTACTTGGCCAGCGCCTTGCCCATGTCCGCGTCGAACCCCTCGACCTCGCCGGTGGCGGGGTTCTGCTGGGAGAGCAGGGGCGCGTCCAGCGAGCCGCCCACGAGGAGCTCGCCGCGCTGTTTGATCTTCTCCATGGTGGAGCCGGGCAGGATGTCGGCCGCCGCCGCGACGGGCGCCTTGGCCAGGACGTCGCTGCCCTTCTCGGACGGCGCTCCGGGCACGGCGGGACTACTCGACTCACCACAGGCCGCCAGCCCTAACAGCGAGACGGCGATGAGGGCGACAAACCTCTTCATGAATGGTCACTTCCTTCGATTTCGAAGATAGGCCGGACCGTAGTGGGAGATTTCGTAGCAAGTCAATACGTTGTCGGCCTAAGTCTGGACATGGTAGGTATCTCACATGAAGCAGCGGCTGCCCGTGCAGGGGGCACAGGGCGACCTGCTGAGACTCGTCGCCACCGGCAAGGCCGAGTCACGCGCCGACCTCGCGCGCTTATCGGGCCTGGCGGCGTCCAGCGTGTCGCTGCGTGTGGAGGAGCTCATCGACGCGGGCCTGCTGGCCGAGGAGGGCTCGGGCACCTCGCGCGGCGGCCGCCGTCCGCGCCGGCTGCGGCTCTCCCCCGGCGCCGGCGTGCTGGCCGTCGCCGACCTGGGCGCCCACCACGTACGCCTCGGCCTGCTGGACCTCAGCGGCACGCCGCTCGTGATCGAGGAACGCGGCTGCGAGATCGCCGACGGCCCGCAGGTCACCCTGGACCACATCGCGGACGCGTTCGACGAGCTGCTGGCCGCCCACGTGCCCCCGTCGGTCCCCCTGCGGGGGGTGGGCACCGGCATCCCGGGCCCGGTGGACCCGTCGAGCCTGCGCGTGGTGACGCCCTCGCGCATGCCCGGCTGGAACGAGTTCCCGGTGGCCGACCACCTGGCCGCCCGCTACGACCTGCCGATCCTCGTCGAGAACGACGCCAACCTGATGGCCGCGGGCGAGGCGCGCTGGTGGCCCGGCAGCCAGAACCTCATGATCGTCAAGGCCGGCACCGGCATCGGCTGCGGCGTCATCGTCAACGGCCACCTGCACCGGGGCAGGGGCGCGGCCGGCGACATCAGCCACGTGCGGGTGCGCTCGGACTCCTCCGTCGTGTGCGCCTGCGGGCATCCGGACTGCCTGGAGGCGTACGCGAGCGGCGCCGCCCTCATGGCGGCCCTGCGCGAGTCCGGCATCGAGGTGACCCGCACGGCGGACATCGTCACCCTGGTCAACGACGCCATCCCGGAGGCCACGAGCCTGGCCCGCACCGCGGGCCGCCGCATCGGCGAGGTCCTGACGGTGCTGGTGAACTTCTTCAACCCGGACGTGGTGGCGGTGGGCGGCAGCCTGTCGGCGGCGGAGCCGCTGATCACCTCGATCAGGGCGGCGGTGTGGGAACGCTGCCTGCCGCTGGCGACGCGCGACCTGGAGATAGCCCCGGCCCGGGGCGGCCGGGACGCGGCCCTGCTGGGCGCCGGCACCCTCCTGCTGGAGGCCGCCCTGGCCTGAAGGAGAACCCTCCCCCGTCCGCGGTGGCCGACCTCCAGACGTACGTCGCCCGGCTGCGCAGGGCGCTGCCGCCCGGCGCGCGCATCCTCACCAGGGGATCCGGCCATCTCCTGCAGACCGCCGCCGAAGAGGTCGATCTGCTCGCGTTCGACGAGGAGGTGCGGCAGGCCCGGCTGAAGGCCGAGCGGGGCGAGGCCCGGGCCGCGATCGAGAACCGCCGGGTGTTACGGGCGGGATCCGATGCCGCCGGCGGCCTGACAGCCCTCTTTGCCCGGCCACCTCCGTGTCCAGCGATCGAATTCCTGGTGAACGGTTCGCACCGCCCGGCTCGCGTGTCTCGGCAAAGCGAGAATTGAACCAGTTTGCGAAGGGGGCGTCAGTGGCGCTGCTGCGGCTGCTGGAGCAGCTGGTCGACTTCCTCGGAGGCGTGGGGCCGGTCCTGTTCGGGATCGCGCTGCTGCTGGTGGCGCCCTATGTCGACCGGCTCGTCGTACGCCGCAAGCGGATCAGCTTCCGCGTCCTCTACAACTCCAAGATCGGCGTCGGGCCCGAGACGCTGAGCGACGGCGAGGGCCCGCCCCAGCTGCACCAGGTGGCGCGGCTGCTGGAGCGGATGAGCATCGTCGTCATCCGCCTGCGCAACAGCGGCAGCTACGACATCGACCCGGACGACTTCGACCGGCCGCTGTCGTTCACGTTCGGCGGCCGGGTGGTGTGGAACGCCCGCGTGTCGGACGCCAGCACCGCCGACCTGCGCAAGCTGCTGCGCGAAGGGCTGCGGTTCTTCCCCGAAGAGGACAAGCCCGCCCGCGACAACCTGGTCACGGTACGCCGGCGGCTCACCGACCGGCTGGCCCGCTGGATCGGCGGATCCGCGACCAACGGCACGGAGGCCGCCGAGCCGACCTGGCACGGCGTACAGCTGACCAAGCTCGAACTCAAGCGGGGCGAGAAGGCCAAGCTCGTCGTGGTCCTGCGCGAGCCGGTCCCGACCGAGCAGGACCAGGGCGAGCAGGACCAAGGCGAGCCGGACCAGCGCGAGATCACCAAGCTCGTCAAGCACACCGGCAAGCTCAAGGACGCCGGCGTGATCAGGGACGAGGGCAAGGTCCGCAGGGTCACGCTCCCGCGCGTCAGCGGCGCGCTGGTGATCGTGCTGAGCGCCCTGCTCGTGCTCAGCCGGCTCGCCCAGCCGGAGGACCGGTCCATCGCGTGCGGGTCGGGCCAACTGCGGATCGAGGGCTCCAGCGTGTTCATGTCGACGATGCGGACGATCGCCGACGAGTACGTCAAGGCCTGCGGCGACGCCCGGATCGAGACCACGCCGAACGGCTCGCTGGGCGGCGTGCGTACCGTGCTCGAGTCGGGCTCGCCCGACGTGATCGCGCTGTCGGACGGCAAGAGCAACTATCACGACCAGCTGTACGGCGAGAAGCTGGCCATCGTCGTCTACTTCGTCGTGGTCAACAAGGAGGTCGGGCTGAGCACCATAGGCATCGACGACCTCCGCAAGATCAACGACGGCACGTGGGTCGACTGGAAGCAGGTCCGGGGCGGGGCGTCCCTGCCGATCCGCATCATCAGCCGGAACCAGAACTCCGGCACCCGCCAGCTCTTCGAGCACCAGGTGCTGGGCACCGGCGAGAACATGCTCTCCTCCGACGAATGCCGCGAGAAGGACCGCAACCCCGCTGCCCCGGTCATCCGCTGCGAACGCGACGACAACGCCGAGGTCATCGGGCAGGTGGCGGCCGTACCCGGGGCGATCGGCTACGCGGACGCGCTGTCGATCGTCGAGGAGCGCAAGTCGGGCGGCATCGTGGCGCTGACGCTGGACGGCAAGGCGTTCGACGTCTCGACCGCGGCGACGTCGGGCTACCCGTTCTGGACAGTGGAGTACCTCTACACCAAGACCCGGCCGAAGCCGGGCTCTCTCGCGGCCGATTTCCTCCAGTTCGCCCGCACACACGAACGAGCCCAGCTACGACTGACCGAGTCGGGCTTCCGACCGTGCGCGACGAAGCAGGGCATGCTGGAGCCCTGCGTACTGCGCTGACCTCTTGGACCCGCGGTGCCGACGAGGTCCCGCGGCTCGGGCCCCGGCGTAGTGCACGTTGCCCTCGACCAAGCTCACGGCGGCTGACTCAGCGCGGCTGCGCCGCCCCGCCCGGCAGCTTGTACGGCTCACCGCAGAAGTAGCGGTTGAGCGCGTCCACGGCGGCCAGCAGCATCCGCGCGACCGCCCGGTCGTTGCGCTGCACGTTGACCGACAGCGTCATCCGGCGTTCGCCCGTGGCGTCGGCGAAGCTGAAGGTCTGGTAGCCGGGGATGGCGAAGGACGGGTTCAGCCGCGTGATGGGCCGCAGCGAGCCCGGCAGGCCGGGGTCGGCGCCCGTGGGCAGGTGGTAGCCGGTGGCGTGCGGGCCGCGGATGCCGTCCCAGGTCGTGGGCAGGTAGGAGCGCGTCATGCCGGCCGGGCGGAAGATCCTCCGGTCCAGCTCGGCGCTCAGCTTGTGGCCCGTCACCTGCTCCACGAGCAGACCGAGCAGGATGTAGCCGGTGTTGGAGTAGGAGAAGCGGCCCCGCTCGGGCCGGGGCAGCCGCTCGGCCTCGTCGATGAGCTGCCGCGGGGTGTAGGTCCGCTTGCCGTACTGCTCGGGGTCGGCGAACTCGGCGGCGTGGTCGTAGGTGGCCAGGCCGCCGGTGTGGTTCAGCAACTCCCGCACGGTGATCCGGTCGCCGCCGTCGATCTGACCGGGCAGCCGCTTGCCGATCGGCTCGTCCAGGCTCAGCCTGCCCTCCTGGACCAGTTGCAGGACGACCGCGGCGACCATGCTCTTGGTCACGCTGGCGACCCGGAACCGCGCCTCTCTCGGCATCGGCTCGCGGGTGTCCAGGTCGGCGGTGCCGCCGGTGCCGATCCAGGTGCCGCGGTCGTCGTCGATGCGGGCCAGCACGCCGGGGGCGCCGGCGGCCACGGTCGCGTCGAGCGCCTCCCGCAGCCCGGCGGGCTCTTCGCGCCGCGCCGGCCGCTCAGGCCGGGCGGGGCGGTGTGATCGCCTTCGTTTCGTAGGTCCGCAGCACCAGCGACGTCGTGACGGGCCCGAAGCGGGCGATGCCGTCGACGATCGTCTCAAGGCGCCCGGCGCTGGAGGCGTGCACGTCGATCAGGAAGCAATCCTCACCGGTGAGCCGATGGACGTCCGTGACCTCGGGCAACCGCGCGAAGTGGTCGAGGCACGCGGAGATGCGGGCATGGGTGGTGCGCAGCCGGATCACCGCGTGGATGCTCAGGCCGAGGCGGGCGGGGTCGACCACGGCGCGGTAGCCGGTGATGACACCTGACTGTTCCAGGCGCTTGATGCGCGCCGACACGGCCGGCTGCGAGAGGTTGACCCGCCGGCCGATCTCGGTGACACCGAGCCGCCCCTCGGACTGCAGGATGTCCAGGATCGCATGGTCGACCGAATCCAATGAAACCGTCGTCTCGCCCGTCATCGACCTTCCATCCATCAGCGGTAGGCGACTCTACTCGACCGTTCGCACATACTGACGCCCTGGACGCGGACGAACGCCGCGAACGACGAAGGAATGACAGGCCATGCGCTACGTGATCGTCCCTGGGATCAACGGCTCCGACGCGGACCACTGGCAGACCGTCTGGCAGGCGGAGTGGGGACCCGCCGCTGCACGGATCTCCCCGTCCTCCTGGGAGGAACCGGATCTGGACGACTGGTGTCACGCGATTGATCGGGCCGTTGACGAGCACCCATCGGCCGACGTGGTGCTCGTCGCGCACAGCCTGGGTTGCCTCGCCGCCGCTCGCTGGGTCGCCTGGCGTCAGCCGGACATCCGCGGAGTGTTCCTCGCGGCCCCGCCGGACAACACCGGCCCGAACTTCCCTGCCGAGGCCCCCACCTTCACCGCGGTGGACGCGACCCCTCTTCACGTGCCCGGCCTGGTCGTCTCCAGCGACGACGACCCCTACTGCTCCCCAGAGGTCGCGTCGCGGCTGGCCGCCGACTGGCGACTCCACCATGTCAGCGTCGGCTCGGCGGGCCACATCAACTCCGCGAGCGGGCTGGGCCGATGGGATTCCGGGCGCGAACTGCTCGCTCGCCTTCCCTGATCTTCGACGGTGAAGGGCCAGGCGCTCGTCAGGCCGGTATCTGGAGGTCGGGGAAGGCCTGTCCGGCTGACAGCCGTTCGACGAGAGTTCGTACGGCCTCCTTCCCGCCGTTCGTCCCCGCCCAGCGACTCACCTGGCAGGCGGCCTTGGCGTACATCTGGGGATCCGCCGATGCCGCCCGCAGCCACTCGTCCAGCGTGACCGGGAGGGGCTGACGGGAGCCGGCCAGGCACCGGTCGCCGGTCGGCGCGAGGTAGCGGGGGTCGTCGCTGACCACGACGGCGAGACCCTCGTCGAACCACTGCGGAACGTCGGCGCCGTTGAGACGGGCGTGCAGCTCCACGTGGGTCATCTCGTGCGAGGCGATCACGGGATCGACGCCGCGCGGGGACAGCATCACCGACCGGTTGAGCACGGCGATGCCGCGTTCGCGGCCGCCGCCGATCCTGCGGTAGCAGTCGTCGGACAGGCACACGAGGAGGTCCGGAGCGCTCTTCCGTCCGCCGAAGTAGTCACGCACCCGCTGGTTCGCCTGCTCGACGACCTCGCTCACGTGCCGGCGCCGGTCCGGCGGCAGGCCGGGTTCGGCGTACACGCCGGGCTGGAGCCGTTCCAGGCCGTAACAGCCGGGGCAGGTGGTGGCCGCGACGGACGGGAAGGCGATCGCCGTCACCACCACGGCGGCGGTGAGGAGGGCTGCGACGGCGGCGCCCGCGATCCACCAGCGTCTCCCTTTGCGTCGCTTCACGGGCACGTGGTCCCCCGGGGTGGCAGCCGACGTTCGGTGACGTACTTGCTGACGAGGTCGATGACGCAGGGGTTGGCCATCGCGCCGAAGAGGTTGTGGCCGGGGCCGTCGTGTTCGATCGTGCGGCTGCCGGGGATCTGCTCGACCACTCGGCGGGTGGACCCGTAGTCCTGCCAGGTGCCCGCGCCCAGGAGCGGCGGCAATGTACGGGGCATCGGCGTGGGCGGGTTGGTCACCCGGGTCGGCCAGCCGGCGCAGGTGAGCGGCAGGTGCCAGGCCAAGGGGAAAGCGGCGCCGGTATTGGGCGCGATGGCGCGCAGCCGCTTCACCGTGCGCGCGACGTCCCGCTGGGAGGCCGGACGCGGGAAGTCCAGGCACTCCTTGACCCCGCCGCCGGGCAGGCCCGGATACGGCTGGCGGCTCGACAGCGCGAAGCCCGACGCGTCGCCGGCCTCGGCCGCCGTGATGGCCGCCACGACGTCGCCCCATCGGGTGGGGCCGGGCCGGAGCTTGAGGAACGCGAGCGAGCGCAACTGCGTGCCGTCGTAGCGGGCGTCGGCTTTCGGGGCGGGGATCGGCTCGCGGTCCGCCTTGGCGATCAGCGCCCGCCAGCGCTTCTCCGTCCCGGCGGGCGCCCAGGCGAAGAACCGGTCCATGAAGCGCTCGTTGTCGCGGGCGATCGAGTCGAGTTCCCGGTCCCAGTCACGCAGGCTGTGGTTGCCGGCGCCGTCGAGGTAGATCGTGCGTACGCGCTGCGGGAACAGCCGGGCGTAGGACTGCGCGATCATGCTGCCGTACGACAGCCCGAGGAAGTTCATCTCGTCCTCGCCGAGCGCCTTGCGGATGGCGTCGGCGTCGCGGGCGTCGGAGGCCGCGTCCATGTGGTCGAAGAGCTCGGGGTCGGTGGTACGGCACTTGTCGCCCCTGGCCTTGTTCGCCGCGACGAGCTGGTCGAACCCGGCCTGGTCGGCGGGGAACGCCGGGGTGCGCACGAAGCCCCAGTCGCACTGGAGCACCGCGCCGCTCAGCCCGGGATAGCCGCGCGGGTCCCAGGTCACGACGTCCATCGACGTACGGATCTTGTCGAAGATCTGGGTACGCGAGCCCAGCAAGGCGATCTGGTACCCCTGGGGGCCGCCGAAGTTGATCAGCACGGACCCCTTCTTCGCGCCGGTGGCGGGCAGGCGGGCCACCTTCAGGGTGATCGTGCGGTCGCTCTTGGGCGACAGGGCGACGGACAGGTCCGCGCACTGGAGCTCGGGCGCGTTCGCGACCGGGCAGGAGCTCCACGGCAGGGACGGCTGCGGCGTCGCGACGCTGACCGGCGTCGTGAGGACGGCAAGCGCCATGAGTGTGTTGAGCATGCGCAGAACGTTAGGAGCCGCCGGTGGCCGGGGTCTGCCCGCGAAAGTCATCGATGGCTGTTCACCAAAGTTGACTATGAGCGCTGCGGCTCGTCACCGCAAGGCTCCTTGACCGGTTGCCGACGTGGTTCGGGATCCCGGAAGCCAACGCGGAATACGTGGAGTCGGCGACCCACCTTCCCGGCCTCCCTGCTCACGCCGGCGCAGAGGCCATCGGCGTCCTGCTGTACCGGCGGCATTTCGCGGAGGCGGCCGAAATCCACTTGATGGCGGTCTCCCCGGGCCGGCATCGGCGAGGTGTGGCCGGGCAACCCTTGCCTCATCATGGTGAAGTGGTGTCGCTGACCGTCGACATGGGCTCGATCGCCGTGATGCTCATCTCCTCTTCTTGGCAGGCGGCTCGGCGCAGGGCGTAGGCGGCGGCCATGAGCGCGAAGCCGAGCCAGATGGACGGCAGCTCCAGGCCACCCGAGGGCATCTTCTCGAAAACGAAAAGAAAGAAACTCTCGCTGCTCAGCACCCTGCCCAGAGCGTTCGCCAGTACGTTCACGATCCCACCGATGATCAGCAGCGCGATCACGGTCTGGGTGAACCGGCGTCCAGGCCACCTGCCCGTCAGCGCCACGAGCAGCGCGGGAAATGCGAATACCATCAGCGTGGACTCGATAACCGTCAGCCAGACCAGCGCATTCCCACTGAACGCCACCGAGGCGAGAGTGGCGAACCCTAAACCGGCGTCCGAGCTCATGATCTCGCAGGAGCCGGGGTTTGCCCTGGCCCAGCCGCACGGGGAATACATCGTCGGAAGCAACGCGAACACACCGCTGATCAGCCGCCATAAACCCTGTCGCATATCCCACCCGCAAGATGTTGATCAAAGCGAATGAGGAGTATGCCACAGCGGGCGAGGACATCCGAATATGCTGCATTGATATGGCAACCGTTGTTCTGTTCCATCACATTTTGGGGCTCACTCCGGGCATCACCGCGTTCGCCGATGAACTCCGCCAGGCCGGGCACATCGTCCACACGCCCGACCTCTTCGAGGGCCACACGTTCGGCAGCATCGAGGAGGGGATGGGTTACGTCCAGCAGTTCGGCTTCGGTGCGGTGATCGAGCGTGGTACCCAAGCGGTCGAGAACCTGCCCTCCGACCTGGTCTATGCCGGCTTCTCGGTCGGTGTGCTCTCTGCGCAGAAGCTGGCGCAGACACGATCGGGCGCGCGTGGCGCGCTGCTGTACTACGCCTGCGCACCGCTCTCGGAGTTCGGCGACGCCTGGCCGGACGGCGTGCCGGTCCAGGTGCATGGCATGGATGCCGATCCCGTCTTCGTCGGCGAGGGCGACATCGGTTTCGCTCGGGAGGTGGTCGAGTCGGCCGGGCAGGGTCGGCTGTTCCTCTATCCCGGCGACCAGCACTACTTCGCCGACCGCACGCTGCCCTCCTACGACCCGGACGCCGCCGCGCTGCTGCTTTCCCGCACGCTGGCCTTCTTGCGGTCCGTCGCGTGACGAGCAGACGCACTTCCGGACGGGTGGTGTTCGGTCCGCGCGAATCTTGTGACCTGCGGACTCCGACAGTGGTGAGCGATGCCGAGCGCATCGACGCAGAGGTGATCGAGTGCCTGCTGTCCCAACACGTGACGGGGTATGAGCCGCTGTCCGGGTTCGCGGCCAACACGGTCGCCGCGGTGACGCTGGGGTCCGGTGCACGCGCCGTCTTCAAGGCCGCCGCCGCGCGCGAGGTCGAGGTGAAGCTGTGGGCTTTCCGGCTCGCCTACCGGGTTTCGGTGGTTGCCGCCCATACCGCGGCGGGGGTCAGGGGCATGTCGATGTGGTCGATGTCGAGGGCGTCGCAGACGGCGTTGACGATGGCCGGGGGGATGCCGATGCAGCCGGCCTCCCCCGCGCCCTTGGCGCCCAAGGGGGTGTTGGGGTTGGGGGTGACGGTCTCCAGGAGGGTGACCGGGGGCATGTCGGCGGCGGTGGGCAGGAGGTAGTCCAGGAGGGTCGAGGCGTAGGGCAGGCCGTCCTCGCCGATGACCGCCTGCTCGTAGAGGGCCTGGCCGAGGCCCTGGGCGATGGAGCCGTGGCCCTGGCCGGTGACGATCATGGGGTTGACGACCACCCCGTAGTCGTCCACGGCCACCAACTGGCGTACGTGGACGGTGCCCAGGTCAGGGTCCACCTCGACCACGGCGATGTGGGCGCCGTACGGGAAGGCCTGGGGTGGGGCGACGATCTCGTCGGCGCGCAGGGGGCCGGTGCGGGCGACCAGCTCGCCGATGGGCAGCCCGGGAAGGGGGCCGACCTCGACGTTGGGCAGCCCCGCCGTCTCGCCGGTGGGTAGGCGCGGGAGAGGGCCGGGCTCGGCGACGGGCCGCCCCGGGAGAGGGCTGGGCTCGGCGACGGGCGGGCCCGGGAGGGGGCCGGTCTCGGCGAGGGGCGCTGGGCCTTCCTCGGTGTCGCTCTGGAGGCCGGTGTGGGGGTCGCCGCCCACCATCAGGCGGCCCGCGGCGTACGAGACGTCCTCCTCCCCCACCCCCAGGAGTTCCGCGCAGCGGCGGCGGGCGGCGGCCACGAGGGCTTCGGCGGCGCGCCACAGGGCCGCACCGCCCACCTGCATGGACCGGCTGCCGAAGGTGGCGAAGCCGTAGGGGACCTCGCCGGTGTCGCCCTCGACGACGCGGACCCGGTCCACCTCCACGTCCAGAACCGAGGCCACCACCTGGGCGAACGCGGTGAAATGGCCCTGACCGGTGGACGTCGATCCGACACGGGCGATGAACGTCCCGTCCGGGCACGCCTCCACGCTCCCGAACTCGTCGCTGTCCGGCGGTCCTCCCGAGCGTTCGACGTACGTGGCGATCCCCACCCCGAGCGGCCGTCCGCCGTCCTCGCGGCGGCGGGCCTGCTCGGCGCGGACCTCGTCGTAGCCGACGACGGCCAGGGCCCGGTCGAGGGCGGCGGTGTGGTCGCCCGAGTCGTAGGTGCGGCCGGTCGGCGTCAGGTAGGGGTACTGGTCGGGGCGGATGAAGTTGCGGCGGCGCAGCTCGGCCGGGTCCAGGCCGAGCCGGCGGGCGAGCCGGTCCACGGTGCGTTCGAGGGCGTAGGCGGCCTCGGGGCGGCCGGCGCCGCGGTAGGAGGTCGTCGGGGCGGTGTTGGTGAGCACGCACCTGACGCGCGTGTGCACCCTGGGCGTGCGATAGGCGCCGGTGCTCATCGCTCCGGTCATCATGGGGACGAAGGCGCCGATGTGCGGGTACGCGCCGATGTCGGCGTCGACGAGCAGTTCGTACGCGAGGAAGGTGCCGTCCTCGTCGGCCGCCAGCCGTACCCGCTGGTGCTGGCCGCGGCCGCGCGGGCCCGCCAGCATGGCCTCGGCGCGGTCCTCGCACCAGCGGACCGGGCGGCCGAGGTGGACGGCGAGCAGGGCGGCGACCAGATACTCCGGGTAGGTCTGGCTCTTGGCGCCGAACGCCCCGCCGGTGGCCGGGACGATCACCCGGATCCGCTCCCGGTCGAGCCCGAGCGCCGCGGCGAGCGCGTCGCGCAGCCGGTGCTGTGCCTGGTGGGAGACCCACACGGTGAGGCTGTGCGCGTGTCCCGGGTCCACCAGGATCGCCCGTGGCTCCAGGGACGTGGGGAGGATGAGCTGCTCGCGGTAGGCGGCCTCGACGACGACCGGGGCGGTGGCGAACACGTCGTCGGCCGGGCGGCCGAAGGTGCGTTCGGCGGCCAGGTTGTCGCGGTCGTCGAACAGCCGAGGCGCTTCCGCCGTCAACGAGCCGCCGGACGTACGAGGGGTGTCGGTGCGGGTGAAGGGCAGGAGCTCGAGGTTCAGCCGGACGGCTTCGGCACCGTCCTCAGCCTGGGCGCGCGTACCGGCCGCGACCACCGCGAGCGCCTCCCCCGGATAGCGGACGCGACCCGTGGCGAGCAGCGGCCACGGCGGCATGCCCTCCTCGCCGGGCACCGACCGGGCGGCGAGGTACGGCAGGTCGGCGGCCGACCACGCGCCCGCCACCCCCTCCTCCTTGAGCGCGGCGGCGACGTCGACCCCGCGGATCACCGCGTGCGGCACCGGGCTGCGGGCGAACGCGAGCTCCAGCGTGCCCGGGATCTCCAGATCGGCGACCCGGCGCGCCCGTCCGGTGACCAGGTCGCGATCCTCCCGCCGCGCGAGCGGCATCCCGATGTACCGCAATGTTTGGACACCCCCGCTTTCGGTACCAACGTCGATATCGGATGCCCGGGATGGGGGACATGAAACCGGCACAATTCGACTACGTCGCGCCTGCCTCCGTACCGGAGGCGGTGGCCGTGCTGGCCGAGCACGGGCCGGAGAGCCGCGTGCTGGCCGGTGGCCAGAGCCTGCTCATCGAGCTGCGCTACCGGACCACGCGCCCGGCCCTGGTGGTGGACGTCAACCGCATCCCCGGGCTCTCGCAGGTCACGGTCGAGAACGGCTCCGTGCACCTCGGCGCGTTGGTCCGGCACGCCCAGCTGGAGCGCGCCCGGTTCGACGACCCGCTGGCCGAGCTGTTCCGCCAGGTGGCGCCGTACGTCGGCCACCCGCCCATCCGCGCCCGGGGCACCTTCGCGGGCAGCCTGGCCTGGGCGCATCCGGCGTCGGAGTGGTGCGCGCTGGCCATGGCCCTGGACGCCGGGATCGAGGTGAACGGCCCCGCGGGACCGCGTACGGTGCCCGCCGGCTCATGGTTCCGCGGCGCGTTCGTGACCGCCTGCCTGCCGGAGGAGCTGGTCACCGGCGTCCTGCTGCCGCGCCCGCCGGCCGGGGCCGTCGCGGCCTTCGCCGAGCACCGCCGCACCCACAGCGGCTTCGCCCTGGCCGCCGCCCTGGTGATGCTGCGGCTGGCCGAGGGCCGCGTCGCGTGGGTCCGCATCGGGCTCGCGAACGCGGCGGACGTCCCCCTCCGCGCCGTCGGGGCCGAGCGGCTGATGACGGGCGAGCGGCCGGAGCAGGAGCTGTTCGCGGAGGCCGGCGCGCTGGCCGCCGCCGAGGCGGACCCGCCCGGAGCGCCGCACGCGCCGGCCGCCTACCTCAGGCACACGCTGTCCACGCTCGTACGGCGCTGCCTCGCCCGAGCCGTCCACCACGCGGGGACCCCATGAACGTCCGCCTCACGGTCAACGGCCGGACCCACCAGATCGACGTGGAGCCGCGGACCAGCCTGGCCGACGCGCTGCGCGACCGGCTGGGCCTCACCGGGACCACGCTGGGGTGCGAGCACGGGGTGTGCGGCTCGTGCACCGTGCTGGTGGACGGCACGGCCATCCGCTCCTGCCTGACCTTGGCCGTACAGGTGGAGGGCGCCGACATCCGCACCGTCGAGGGGCTGGCCGACGGCGACGAGCTGCACCCGCTGCAGGAGGCGTTCGCGGCCGAGCACGCGCTGCAGTGCGGCTTCTGCACCCCCGGCTTCCTCATGCTGCTCGCGGGCGCGCTGGCCGAGGAGCCGGAGCTGGACCGGGACGAGCGGCGGCTCGACGCGGTGCTGGCCTCCAACCTGTGCCGCTGCACGGGGTACGCGGGCATCCGCCGCGCCGCCGCCCGCGCGGCGAAGAGCATGCGCGCGAACGGCGGCTGAAGCTGCGTCGGGGCGCACGATCTTCGTGGTCAGGGTCCCAGCTGGAGGAAACGGTCGCGGGCGGCGGCGAGGTGGGCCCGCATGGCCTCGGAGGCGGCCTCCGCCCTGCCCGCCACGACGGCCTCGGCGATGCGGGCGTGCTCGGCCAGCGTGGGGTCGCCGTCGCGCCGACCCGCGTACTCGATGCGGAACAGGTGCAGGTGGCCGTGAGTACGCCGGAGGGACTCCCGCAACGCGCCACTGCCCGAGAGCTCGGCGATCAGGTCGTGGAAGCGGGCGTCGTGGTCGGCCAGGCCGTGGTAGTCCTCGTACCTGGTGCCCTGGGGCGCCTTCGGGACGCTGGCCAGCTCGGCCCGCACGCGCCCCCCCGCCTCGGCCGTCACCAGCTCGGCCGCGCGCCCGGCCGCCCACGGCTCCAGGAGCAGCCTGAGCTGGTAGAGGTCGGCGATCTGGCCGGGCGTGAGCAGGGGCGCCACGGAGTAGCCGCGCAGCGCCTCCTTGGTCAGCAGGCCCTCGGACTCCAGCGCGGACAGCACCTCGCGCACCGGCGTCTGGGAGACCTCGAGCAGCCTGGCGAGGGCGTAGATGTTGACGCGGACGCCGGGCTCCAGGTCGCCGTTCATGATCAGGCCCTTGACGCGCTCGTGGACGTCCTCGGTGAGAACGCTCCGCCGAGCCGCCGGCACGCGGCCCATCAGGCGCTTTTCGAGCTCACTGGCCAACCTTCACGCTCCGGTCCGAGTTCTTGACGGGTCTTGACGGGCATCGTGCGATGTATGCAACATAGCGGAAATATCCAATAGGAAATATTACTGAGGATCGCGATGGCCACAACCCTCCGAACCACTGTCCACGGCCGGTTGCGCTGGTACATGATCAGCTACGTCTTCGCCGGGCTCGTCATCAACTACCTGGACCGCGCGAGCCTGGGTGTGGCCCTGCCGTTCATGGGCGAGACGTTCAAGCTCTCCAAGACCGAGGAGGGCATGATCCTGGCGGCCTTCTTCTGGTCGTACGACTTCTTCCAGCTCGCCGCCGGCTGGTTCGTGGACCGGTACGGCCCGCGCAGGACGTTCACGTTCGCCTCCGTGTGGTGGTCGCTGTTCACCTCGCTGACCGCGCTGGCCAGTAGCTTCGCGGCGCTGTTCGGCGTACGGCTGCTGCTCGGCATCGGCGAGAGCCCGGCCGCCACGACCAGCGCCAAGGTCGTGGCCCGGTGGTTCCCCCGGCACGAGCGGGCGCTGGCCACCGGGATCTGGGACTCCGGCTCGCGCGTCGGAGGTGTCATCGCGCTGCCGGTGGTCACGGGGCTGATCGCGTGGCTGGGGTGGCGGTGGACGTTCGCGATCATCGGGGTGATCGGGCTGGCGTGGGCCGTCGGATGGTGGCGGACCTACCGGGATCCGCAGGACCACCCGAAGATCACGGAGGAGGAGCTGGCGTACCTGCGCGAGGGCGGGGCCCGCTTCGAGGGCGACGACGACGGGGACGCGGCCAGGATGCGCTGGCGCGACCTGTTCCGCTACCGCACGATCTGGGCGATGATGCTGGGCTTCTTCTGCCTCAACATGGTCGTCTACTTCTTCCTCACGTTCTTCCCGACCTATCTGGTGGAGGAGCGCGACTTCAGCCTGCTGAAGCTCGGCCTGTTCGGCGCGCTGCCCGGCCTGGTGGCGATCGGCGCCGAGTGGCTGGGCGGCTGGCTGTCCGACCGCCGCATCGCCAGGGGCGACTCGCTCACGCGGGTCAGGAAGACGTTCATCGCGGGCGGGTTCCTGGTCTCGACGGTGATCGGCGTCGCGGTCTGGGTGCCGGAGGCGTGGATGGCGCTGGCCCTGCTCTCGGTCGCCTACGCCGGCTCGACGTTCGCCGCCTCCAACATCTGGGCGCTGCCCGCCGACGTGGCCCCGGCCGACCGGTACGTGGCCTCGATCGGCGGCATCCAGAACTTCGCCTCGAACTTCGCCGGCATCATCAGCCCCATCATGATCGGCTTCCTGGCGGACAGGACGTCGTCCTTCGCCGTCCCCCTGATGGTGATCTCGTGCGTGGCCCTGCTGGGCGCCTTCACGTACGCGGTGATCCTGAAGCGGGTCGAGCCCATCGGTCTTCCGCCGCGGCCCGAACCGTAAAGATCCGCTCTTGCCCCTGTGGCGGCGCGGCCCTCCCCCGACCTGCCGTGATCTCCTGAGCGGTGTTCGAACCATCACTCAGGAGGTCCGCATGCGCCGACGCGCTCACCTGCTCGCCACCGCCGCCCTGTTCACCGCTCTCGGCTCGGCCGTCACCCTGGGCTCGGCCAGCCTCATCCCGAGCGGCGGGTACCCCACCGTCAGCCAGCGCATCGTCAACTCCCTCGCCCTGGCGAACGGCTACGTCTCGACGCTGAACGCTATCCTGAGCGACCCCCTGGGCAACCTCGTCTGATCACGCGGGCCGGTGGAAGGCCGCCCGCCAGCGGTGACGCTCGCCGTCACGCAGGTCCTCGACCTTCCCGCTCTCCAGCCCGCCGGTCGCGAAGCCCCCGATCTCGGACGGGGTCAGCGGCCACGGCGGCGCGAACACCGGCCCGCCCTCCTCCCGGCCCGACGCGATCACCAGCAGCGTGCCGCCGGGCCGGACGAACTCCGCGATCGCGGCGATGGCCCTGCCGTGCAGAGGCTCCGGCAGGGCCTGCACGGTCATGATCTCGACCACCAGGTCGAACGCGTGCCGCCACTCCGGGGGCGGCGCCAGCAGGTCGGCGACCTGGTAACGCACCTCGCTCCCGGGGAAGCGCTCCTGGGCGAGCCGGACGGCCGACTCGCTCACGTCGAACGCCACCGTCTCGTAGCCGAGGCCCGCCAGATGCTCGGCGTCGTCACCCAGCCCCGCGCCCACGACCAGCGCCCGCCCGTGGCCGGGGTGGGCCCACTCCGTCAGCAGGAAGTGCGGGGACCGCGAGTCCCACGGCACGATCGCGTCGCCACTGGCCGACTCGGCGTAGAGCCGCTCGAACCAGCCGGTCGGGTCGCCGTGCGCGAGCGACTCGGCGGCCAGCCTGTTGGCGTCGGCGTCCGCGTCCCGTCCCGTCATCAGTCCTCCCAGCAAGATCCCGTACGGCTCGCCACGCTCCGCCTTGGCGGCCAGCTCCACCAGGCCGACCCGGTCCCCGAGGGGGCCGACCAGCTCGCGCTGGGCGAAGGTGTGCTCGTGCACATATCCCTTGCGCCGCAGCGCCACGTCGAACAGCGGGAGCAGCACGCAGACGCCCGGTGTGGGATGCGGGCAGGGCTGCTCCTTATGCCACCATTCAAGCTCATTTGCGCGCCCGGCGACCACGAGCTCGACGACGTCCAGGTTGGTGGCCTCCCGGCCGAGCAGCTTGGCCGGGAGGCCAGCACGACCTCACGCTGGTACTCGCCGACCCGCGCCCAGGCCTCCACGGGGAGGTCCGCCATGCGGAACGGCCTCATGCCCAGCGCGAACCCGCCCCGGCCGATCAGCTTGTGCGAGACGACCTTCCCGAGCCTGGTGGCCAGCTTGGGGGGCACCGTCGCCATCACGCCCGAAGGCACCGGCATGAGCGCCACCCCGTCGCCGATCGGCTGAGCGGTGTCCCAGTCGATCACCTCGGCCATGCCGGGAAGAGCGGGCGCAGGCCGGACGCGGGTCAGCAGCCCGTCCCTCTGGATCTTCCACAGGAAGCTCTCGTAAACGTCCGCGGCGCCGCCGCTGCCCGAGAACGGCGCGACGTAACGGGTCGTGTGCCAGCCGAAGGCGCCTGACAGCAGCCGCTCGGCCCGCATACCGGCGGCGAAGCGCTCGCTCCCGACGATGGAGCGCGTCTCGGCCCAGTGCGTCTCTCGCAGCGACGCGGTCTCCTCACCCAGCCAGGACCAGTCCGAATGGTGTGCCACGAACAGGTGGACGGCCCAGCGCTCGTGCCAGCTCCACCGCCTGGCGGCGAGCAGCTCCCCGACCATGAGCGTGTGCAGCTCCGCCTCATCCGCCGCCAGCAACAACGGCAGCCCCACCAGCAGGATCGGCTCGCCCCGCCTGGTCCGACTCGCCCGCACCTCGGCCCAGGCGGACACGTGCACCTCGGGCACGGCGTCGAAGCCCGCGAGCCGCGCCGCGTCCGCGACCAGCTCGCGCAGCCGCGGCTGGTCGTCCAGCGGCAGCGCGGGACAGCGCCACCGGAACCGGCGCCGCCATCGGTCCGTGGCGAAGGCGACCGCGCAGGCCCCGAGCCCGAGGCTCACGAGGAGCACTCCCACGATGCTTCCGTCCTCCAGGCTGAGGAGCGTGCCCGCGACGCCGGCGCCGAGGATCGCCGCCAGGCCGATGAGGAGCTTCGCCCATTCAGGAAGGAAGCACGACAGGAAATTCTTTGTCAGCAGGATCCATAACATCCGCCACCGCGTCAGTCGCACGGCCTAATGATCGGGTAGGACCCTTACGCGTGGAAAGTGTCCTTCGCCAGCCTTCGCACCCGCGTCTCGTCGATGTCGTGCCCCAGCCCCGACTGGGTGAGCGGGACCGCGATGACGCCGGCGTTGGCGTCCACGATCGGCGTGACGATCTGGTTCTGGCGCGGCGGCTGCGTCACGTCGCACGGCAGCGTGCAGCCCGGCAGGCTCGCGACCGCCACCGTCGCCGCCCTGGCCAGCCCCGCGCCCTGGCCGCCCGCGCACTGGATGTCCAGGCCCGCCGCCGCGGCCCGGTCGTGCGCCCGGCGCGCCTCCGTCAGCGAGGGGAACGCGTTCGGCCGCAGCAGCAGCACCCTGGCGGCCCGCACGGTCAGGTAGTCGTCCAGTTGGGCGGTGGAGACGACCTCGACCGCGACCGAGGCGGAGATCTGGTCCTGGAGCGAGGCGTGTGCGTAGACGTCGCCGACGGCGAAGGGCCGCTCGATGACCTCCAGCCCGTAGGAGTCGAGGGCGACGAGCTGGCCGAGGTCGGTGTAGGCGTTGCCGCAGTCGACGGCCAGGGTCAGCGCGGGGTACGTCTGGCGCACCGCCCGCACGGGCTCGACGTCCCAGCCGGGCCTGATGTCCAGCGTGACGTGGCCGTACCCGGCGCAGATCTGCTGGTTGACCCGGGCCACGAGGCTCTCCACGGACGGGTCGGGGGCCAGCCGGACGGTGGCCATGAGCGAGGTGCGGGTGCCGCCGATCGCCTCGGCGAGCGGCACCCCGCGCATCCTGGTCCACAGGTCCCAGCAGGCCATGTCGACCGCCGGGTCGCCGCTCGACACCGTGTCGGGGTGCTCCCAGTCGACGCCGATCAGCAGGGCGGCCAGCGTCTCCTCCAGCCTGGACCACGTCTTCGGCTGGGGGGCGATCGACTCGCCCCAGCCGGTCATGCCGCCGTGGTCGGTGAGTTTCACGAGCAGGGTCTCCGACTTCCTGCCGAACGGCAGGACAAGCCGGAAGACCTCAAGCTCCCGCACTCGCGGCATGTATCCCCCTTTTATGACGCGGCTCCCTCCATAGTGCCTGCTGTACGGGACTGGGCAAAACGGGGGGCCAGCAGAAAGGCCACGGCCGCGAGCACGGCGGTGAAGGACAGGCCGATCGCGTAGTTCCCGGCGGTGGCGGTGAACAGGGCGCCGCTGATCGCGACGGCCACCACGGTGAAGACCGACTCGCCCACGCCGACCGCCGCGCTGTTCTGGCCTTCCTCGCCCTCCTTGGACATCTCCAGCACCAGTACGGACACCGTCGGGTGCAGCGCGCCGATGCCGAGCCCGGCGATCGCCATGGCCACGAACGCGAGCGCGAGCGGCAGGGAGTCGATGAGCACGAGCGTCATCAGCGCGATGCCGACGGTGATCATGGCGGCGCCGCCGCGGATGGCGGCCAGGTGGCTGATCGTGCCGCGGCCCTTGATCCAGGAGCCGGTGGACCAGCCGAGGGCGCCGACGGTGAGCACGAGGCCCGCGCCGGTGGGGGTCAGGCCGCGCTCGTTGATCAGCATGAGCGGGATCAGCACCTCGGCGGCCGTCAGCGAGCCGAAGGCCAGGCCACGCAGCACGGGCGCGGTCGGCAGGCCGGGGGCGGCCCTGAGCGAGCCGGGCAGCAGCAGCCTGGGCAGGGCCACGGCCAGCAGGACGATCCCGGCGAGGAGCAGGGGCAGGCCGGCGAGCCCGAGCGCGCTGCCGTACTGGATCAGGGCGGCGGCCACGGCGGTCAGCGTGGCCCAGACGAGCTTGCGGCCGAGGCCGGGGGCGGGCGCGGCGATGCCGTCGCTCACCTCACGCCCCGCGGTGCCGCGCCAGAGCAGCAGCGCCGACGGGATGACGATCAAGGAGACGCCGATGAAGATCCACCGCCAGTCGATGTTCTGCGCCACGAACCCGGCGATGGCCGGGCCGACCATGGACGGCACCACCCAGGCCGCCGAGAACAGGGCGAACACCTTGGGATGCATGCTTCCCGGATAGACCCGGGCGACCAGCACGTACAGCGATACCTGGATCAATCCCGCCCCGAGGCCCTGCACGAACCGGCCCGCGACGAACACCTCCATGTTCGGCGCGAACCCGGCCAGCAGCAGCCCGGCCACGAAGCCCGCCACGCCGACCGCGATCGGCTGCAGAGGGCCGCGCACGTCGCTCCACCGCCCGCCCAGGACCGTCGCGATCACGCTGGCCGCCAGGGTGGCGCTGAAGGCCAGGTTGTACAGGTGCATCCCGCCCAGCTCGCGGGCCACCACGGGCATCGCCGTGGCCACCGCCATCGCCTCGAAGGCCACCAGCATGACCAGCGCGACCAGCCCGATGCTGATCGCCCGGTACTGCGGCGACACCACGCCCGCCGCGGATCTCTCAACCGTCATCGTCATACCGGGCAAGGTATGGCTAACCCCCACGTCAGCACCTCCGGCGGGGGTCCTAGGCCGCCCTCGGCAATTGGGCCTAGGGCGTGCGGGGCATGCGGGCCTCGATGCCGTCGAGGAGCAGCTCGAGACCGTAGCGGAAGCGCTGCTCGCCGTCGTCGGCGACCAGGTCGTCCACGAACTTGGTGATGTGCGGGAACCGCGCCGCCGGCAGCGCCCGGTAGTAGCCGGCGATCTGCCCGATGAAGGACTCGAAGTACTCCTGCGGGTCGGTCATACCGGCCGCGCGCATCCTGGCGAAGTGGACGGAGCCCTCGTACGCGTCGCCGACGATGTACAGGGAGATGCGGTCCATCGACAGGGACGCGTCCCTCGGCGACATGCCGGCCTCGATCAGCAGCCCGAAGACGAACTCGCCCATGCGGATCGAGTTCTCCCCCGTGGGGATGTTGGCCAGCGCCACCCGGGCCAGGTCGCTGTGCTTCGCCAGCACCCGGTGCACCTCCAGCATGTACTCCCGCAGTTGCTCCTTCCAGCGGCCCGGATCGCGCTCGGGCAGCCGGATCTCGCCGAGCACCCGGTTGTAGATCAGCTCCAGCAGCTCGTCCTTGTTCGCCACGTGCGCGTAGAGGGAGGCGGGGCCCGTGTCGAACTCCTGGGCCACACGTCTCATGCTCAGCGCGTCGAACCCTTCGGCGTCGACGATCCGCAGCCCGGCCTCGACGATCAGGTCCTGGCTGAGCTGCCGCCTGAGCTGGGCCGGCTTGCGCGACTTACGCCACGGGGGGAGCGGGACGTCCTCGGTTGCCATACGAACACTGTACTTGACACGAACGCTGTTCGCCACTAAAACGGTGTTCGTAGCGAACAGCGTTCGTTAATAGAACACCGTTTTTAAGGAGCCCCCCATGACAGTCACCGCCTCAGCGGCGACGACCGAGACCCAGCCCTACCGCTGGCGCTGGGTCGCACTGTTCGTGATCCTGGCCGCCGAGGTCATGGATCTGCTCGACGCGCTCGTCACCACGATCGCCGCCCCCACGATCCAGAAGGAGCTGGGCGGCAGCGACAGCATCGTGCAGTGGCTCGGCGCCGGATACACCCTGGCCATGGCCGTCGGCCTGATCACCGGCGGGCGCCTCGGCGACCTGTTCGGCAGGAAGCGCATGTTCGTGATCGGCGCGTTGGGCTTCACCGCCGCCTCGCTGCTGTGCGGGGTCGCGATGAGCCCGGAGATGCTGATCGGGAGCCGGGTGCTGCAGGGCCTGTTCGGGGCCGTCATGCTCCCGCAGGGCCTGGGGCTGATCAAGGAGATGTTCCCGCCGCAGGACCTGGGCAAGGCTTTCGGCATGTTCGGCCCGGTCATGACGATCTCGTCCGTGGGCGGTCCCGTGCTGGCCGGCTGGCTGGTCGACGCCGACTTCTTCGGCACGGGCTGGCGCATGATCTTCCTGATCAACCTGCCGCTCGGCCTGGCCGCCGCGCTGGCCGGCATGCGTTTCCTGCCCGAGTACCGTCTCTCGAACGCCACCAGGCTCGACCTCGTCGGCGTCTTCCTCGTCTCCCTGGCCTCGTTCCTGCTGATCTACCCGCTCATCCAGGGCCGCGAGCTGGGCTGGCCCGTGTGGACGTTCGTGTCCATGGCGGCCTCGATCGTGATGTTCGCGATCTTCGCCCGGTACGAGTCCCGCCGCGCCAGGTCCGGCAAGGACCCGCTGGTCACGCCCGGGCTCTTCCGCAAGCGCGCCTTCACCGGCGGTCTGGTCGCCGGCCTGGCCTTCTTCTCCGGCATGATGGGCCTCGGCCTCGTCTTCAACCTCTACACCCAGCTCGGCCTCGGCTTCACGCCGCTCGAGGCCGGTCTCACCGGGTTGCCGCAGGCGCTCGGCGGCGTCGTCGGCTTCGGGCTGGCGATGTCCGGCCTGCAGGAGAGGCTGGGCCGCGGCCTGCTGCAGATCGGCACCGCCGTCATGGCCGCGGGCGCGGCCGCGCTCGCCCTGACCATCCACCTGGCCGGGGTCGACGTCAGCGGCTGGCAGCTCGCTCCCAGCCTCGCCTTCGTCGGCATCGGGATGGGCCTGACCATGGCGCCGTTCTTCGACATCGTGCTCGCCGGCGTCGAGCCGCACGAGTCGGGGTCGGCCTCCGGCACCCTGACCGCGATCCAGCAGCTCGGCGGCGCGCTCGGCACCGCCGTGCTGGGGACGCTGTTCTTCAACCTGCTGGCGCGCCAGTGGAGCTTCGGCTCGTCGATGCAGGTCACCGTGTGGGTCGAGGTCGGGCTGCTGGTCCTGACGTTCGCCCTGTCCTACCTACTGCCGCGCAAGGCCAGGCCGGGCGAGTCCGGCCACTGACGCCCCGTGGCGGGGCGCACGGTGAACCGCTCACATCGCAAGGTGACGCTCGGCCCACTGCGCGATGTCGCGCCGCTCGATCGCGGCCGCCATCAGGTCGGGGAAGGCGTCGGGCGTGCACGCGAAGGCGGGCACGCCCATCGCGGCCAGCGCGGCGGCGTTCTCGTGGTCGTAGAACGGCGCGCCCTCGTCGGAGAGCGCCAGCAGCACGATCACCTGGACGCCGGCCTGCGTCATCGCGGCCACCCGGCGCAGCATCTCCTCCCTGACGCCGCCCTCGTAGAGATCGCTGATCAGGATGAAGATCGAATCGGTGGGGCGCGTGATGAGGCCCTGGCAGTAGGCGATGGCCCGGTTGATGTCGGTGCCGCCCCCGAGCTGGGTGCCGAACAGCAGCTCCACCGGGTCGTGCAGCTGGTCGGTGAGGTCCACCACCGCCGTGTCGAACACCACCAAAGACGTCTTGAGCGACCGCGTCGAGGCCAGCACCGCCCCGAACACGCTCGAATAGACCACCGAGGCCGCCATCGACCCGCTCTGGTCGATGCAGAGCACCACCTCGCGCTGCACCGACCGCTGCCTGCGGGCGTAGCCGACGAGCCGCGAGGGGACGACGGTGTTCTTCTCCGGCAGGTAGTTCTTGAGATTGGCCCTGATCGTCCGGTCCCAGTCGATGTCGGCCACTCGTTTGGGGCGGTGCGTCCTGGCCGAACGGTCGAGCGCGCCGGTCACGGCGGCCCTGGTCTTCTGGGCCAGCCTGCGTTCGAGCTCGTCCACCACCTTGCGCACCACGGCCCTGGCCGACTCGCGGGCCTGGTCGGGCATGACGCGGTTGAGCGCGAGCAGCGTGCCGACGAGGTGCACGTCCGGCTCGACCGCCTCCAGCATCTCCGGCTCCAGGAGGAGCCTGGTGAGGTTGAGCTTCTCGATGGCGTCCTTCTGCATGACCTGGACGACCGTGGAGGGGAAGTACGAGCGGATGTCGCCGAGCCAGCGGGCCACCCGGGGCGCGGACGCGCCGAGCCCGCCCTCCCTGCCGCCCTGGTCGTAGACGGCCGACAGCGCGGCGTCCATCCGCGCGTCCAGGCCCTCCAGCCCGAGCCCGGTGCCGTCGGCGTCGCCGCCGCCCAGCACCAGCCGCCACCTGCGCAGGCGCTCGTCGTCGGTCATCCGTCGTCCTTTCCGAGGATCGCGAGCACGGTCGCCACGGCCGCCGCCGCACGCCGCTCGTCCACGTCCTGCCGCTGCCCTTCCCGCGCGCCGCTCCCGGCCGAGCGGACGCGCTCCCCGATCGCCCTGCGCTCGGGCGCGGCGAACCCGCCGAACGTACGGCGCAGCAGCGGCAGCACGTCGGTGAACTGATCGCCGGACAGCCCCGTGAGCCACCCGTCCACCAGACTCAGCAGCCGCGGATCGTGCACCAGCAGCAGCCCGCCGCCCGCCAGGAACCCCTCGACCCACGCCGCCGCCCTGACCGGGACCTGCCCCCTGGACATCGCCCTGGCCATGCGGTCGCCCGCGTCGTCGAGCTCCCCCGCGTCCAGCAGGATCCTGGTGAGCCGCCCCTCGATGAGCCCGTGCAGGTCCTGCCGATCGCTGACGCCCCGCAGGGTGACCAGCCACCGGCTCCGCGGCGACACCTCATCGCCGGTGTCGTCCGTCTCGAGGAGCGCGACGGCCGCGTGCACGGCGTCCACGTGTTTGAGCAGGCCGGCCGCCGCGTCCTCGTCCAGCCCCGTCACCGCGACCGGCAGCCCGACGCAGATCCGCTCCAGCATCGAACGGACGATCACCGCCAGCCCTTCGGCCGAGGTGCCGCGCACGTCGCCGTAGCGGCGGGCGCGCACCATCGCGGGCAGCGCCGCCATCAGGTGCGTCACGTCGGTGTCCAGCGCCGCCCTGGCCGACAGCGCCGCCAGCACCTCGGGCAGCGCCTGCGGCAGGTCGGCCAGCAGGCACTGCTCGACCAGCGAGGTCAGGTCCGCCAGAGCCGTCCGGTCCGTCGCGGCCAGGTCCCTGGCCCGCTGCGCCGCCGCCCCGGCCACGGTGGTGCCCAGCGCGGCCTGCTCGATGAGCGCCAGGTCGTGCTCGGGCCGCCACCGCAGCGTCCACGTCTCCCTGAACGTGCCCTTCCCGCGCGACTCGCCCAGCGCGCCCCAGTCGACGCCGAGCAGCCCGAGCCGGTGGAGCAGGTGGCTGCGGTCGAGGTCGAGCGGCTTGCGCAGGTCGAGGTCGATCTCGCGGTCGAGCGCCTCCGGCCTGAGCCGCAGCCGCCGCTGCTGATCGCGCAGGTCCCGCTGGAGCGGCACCATCGGGGTGCCGTCGGTGACCTGGCCGAGCCGGTCGCCGACGACCATGCGCCGCTGGATCAGCTCGACGGCCAGGTCGTCGCCCTCGCACAGCACGGCCCTGGCCGCCTCGGTGACCTCGCCGAGCCCGGCCAGGGGCCGGCCGCGCAGCGTGGCCAGGGTATGCGCGAGGCGTACAGACTCGATGACGTGCGCGGACGACACGGCCAGCCCTTCGTCGCGCAGCACCGCGGCGGCCTGGGCCAGCCACCGCTCCACGGGCCGGTCGGGCGCGCCGAACAGGTGGTGGTACCAGCCGGGCGAGATGATCCCCGCGCCGTAGCCGCTCCACGAGGCCAGCCGCCCGTACGTCCACGGCACCCACGTCAGCTCGGCCTTCACCTTGGGCAGCCCGCGCAGGACGGCGTTGTCCCTGGCGGCGGGCGGGAGCGGGCCGGTCAGCGCCGGGACGTGCCAGGCCCCGCAGATCACCGCGATCCGCCCGTAGCCCTCCTTGCGGGCCGCGCGGAGGGTCTTACGCATGTACGCCTCGCGCCTGGCCTCCCGCTCGTCCGGCTCGTAGCCCTCGCGTACGGCGGCCATGGCCTCGGCGATCACCTCGAAGGGCGTGTCGCCGCGGTGCTCGACGACGTCCTCCCACCAGCGTTCGGGGTCGTCGTATCCGGCGGCCGCGGCGAGCGAGCCGATGGGATCGGCCCGCAGGCCGGGCGTTGCGCCCCGGTCGTCGTCCCCGGTCTCGCCCCGGTCCTCATCCTCGGTCTGGCCCCGATCTTCGTCCTCGGCCAGCGAATGGGCCGCAGGGAGGTCGCAGAAGCGCACCGGGACGCCGGCCGCGGTGCCGTACAGGATGGCCTGCCATTCGGGCGAGAACGCGGCGAACGGCCAGAACGCGGCGCGCGCCGGCGCCCCCGGCACGTGGGCCAGCAGCGCGACGGGCGGCTCCAGCTCGGGCGCGAGCGTGACGAGCGGGTCGGCCTCAGGCGGGCCCTCGATGAGGATGGCGTCGGGGCGCAGGCGTTCGAGCTCCTGCCGCACGGCCCGCGCGGAGCCCGGCCCGTGGTGCCGCACGCCGAGCACCGAGACGATCGGCCCGCCCGCGCCGCCGGGAGCCGGGAGGGCGCTCATGCGCGCTTCGCGACGGTGTCCAATGGGTCGCTCGCTGCGCTCGCTCATGACACCTCGCGGCAGGCGCGGTAGAAGTCGCGCCAGTCGGAACGCTCGCGCACCACCGTCTCGAGGTATTCGCGCCACACCACCCGGTCGGAGACCGGCTCCTGGACCACGGCTCCCACGATCCCGGCCGCCACGTCGGAGGGCCGCAGCACGCCGTCGCCGAAGTGGGCCGCCAGGGCGATGCCGCTGGTGAGCACCGAGATGGCCTCGGCCGTGGACAGGGTGCCGCTGGGCGATTTGACCTTGGTGCGCCCGTCCTCGGTGACGCCCGTGCGCAGCTCGCGGAACACCGTCACCACCCGCCGGATCTCGGCCAGCCCGGTCGTCGTCTCCGGCAGCTCCAGGGCGCGGCCGAGCTGGGTGACGCGGCGCGCGACGATGTCGACCTCCTCCTCGGCGGTGGCCGGGACCGGCAGCACGACCGTGTTGAACCGGCGGCGCAGGGCGCTGGACAGCTCGTTGACGCCCCGGTCGCGGTCGTTGGCCGTGGCGATCACGTTGAAGCCGCGCTCGGCCTGGACCTCGCGGTTGAGCTCGGGGATCGGCAGCGTCTTCTCCGACAGCACGGTGATCAGGGCGTCCTGCACGTCGGACGGCATGCGGGTGAGCTCCTCGACGCGGGCGACCCGGCCCTCGGCCATCGCGCGCATCACGGGCGACGGGGTCAGCGCCTCGATCGAGGGGCCCTCGGCCAGCAGTCTGGCGTAGTTCCAGCCGTAGCGGATGGCCTCCTCGGCGGTGCCCGCGGTGCCCTGCACGAGCAGCGTGGAGTCGCCGCTGATGGCGGCGGCCAGGTGTTCGGACAGCCAGGTCTTCGCCGTGCCGGGCACGCCGAGCAGCAGCAGCGCGCGGTCGGTGGCCAGCGTGGCGACGGCCACCTCGACGATGCGGCGCGCGCCCACGTATTTGGGAGTGATGCGGTCTCCGTCGCCCAGGATGTACGTGGTCACGGCCCACGGGGAGAGCTTCCAGCCGGGCGGCCTGGGCCGGTCGTCGTCCTTGGCCAGGAAGGCCAGCTCCTCGGCGTACTGGTCTTCCGCGTGCGGACGCAGAACAGTCATGGGTGAAGCTCCTTGTACATGTCGGCACGGAAACGCAGCAGGGCGGCCACCTGCTGGACGGACTCCACGGGCGAATAGCTCAGCGCCAGCGGGAACAGGGCCGGGTCGATGCGCTCGCCGGCCAGCTTGACCAGCTCGCCGAGGTTCCACGGCTGCGTGGTGGCCACCTTCACGATCTTGCGGAGGACGGCCGTGGCCAGGCCCTCGCGCCAGTGGGACGACACTCCGCCCAACACCATGATCAACTGACTGTCCAGATCATGCTTTTTCACGAAATCGGCGGCAAGTTCCTGCTGCTCGTCGGGCGGCAGGGACTCCAGGAGGTCGGCGATCGGGTCCCAGCCGAACATCGCCCGCGCCCACTCCGGATCCTTCTGCAGCACGGCGGCGCGCACCCAGGCGGCCTTCACCTCGGCGTCCCAGTCGGGGATCTTCATCGTGAGCAGCGCCGCGGGCGGGTGACCCCAGATCGACAGCGGGGCTCGGGCGAGGATCTGCTGCAGCCACCAGGCCCGCTCGCCGATGCCCCTGGGCGGTTTGGGACGGATGCCGTCGCGTTCCATGGCCTTGTCGCAGTCGTGGGGGGCGTCGACGGCGATGACCTTCCGGGAGATGGTCACGCAGGCCCGCGCCCTTTCGGCCATGCGCTGGGACATGCGCGAGCCGGGCAGGCGGGTGAGGAGGTTGGCGGCGGCCTGACGCACCTCCCGGCGGCGGTCGTCGAGCGCGCTCTCCAGGAACGGCTCGTCCTCCATGCTGAGCCCGTCGGCCAGCACCTCCACGAACTCGGCCCGGTCGTCGGGCGTCTCACGCTCCCACGTGCTCTCCAGCAGCCGCCTGGCCTGCTCGGGATCGGCCGTCCTGAGCGTACGCAGGTGCGCCCGCCGGTCCGCGGCACCGCCCAGCTCCCACGTCTCCCCGGTCGGCTCCTCGAGGAGGTAGTCCCAGGCGGGATTGAGCCCGGCCAGCCACCGGCCCCGCTGCCCGGCCAGGACTCCCAGGTGCACCCGGATCGAGCGATCCCGCCGTCCTTTCTCCAGGAGCTCGGGCAGCACGTACGGCGGCACCCTCCGGCCGGTGGCGGCGGCCGCGGCCAGCCATTCGGGCAGCAGCCGCTCGTGCTCGCCACCCATGATCCGCACCAGCCGCTCCGCCGCCCGCCTCCCCACAGCCACCCGCTCCTCGGCAGGGGCGGCCTGGGCTTCGAGGGACGCTGCGGAAGACCCGTCCCCCTGCCCGACCGCCTGCTCCCGCTGCTCGGCCCTGCCGGGCACCTGTTCCCGCTGCTCAGCCGCGCCGGCCGGCTGCTCCCCTTGCTCGGCCGCGCTGGGTGCCTGCTCCTGCGGCTCGGCCGCGCCGGTCTTGCGGCCGGCCCTTCGCCGCGCCACTTCCACGGCGGCGGCATCGAGCAGATCGCCCTGGTACGGCCTGCGATCGGTCCCCACGAGCGCCGTCGAGGCCAACTCCTCCCAGCCGGTCACAGGATCACCGCCGTTCCTTCGTCGTCCCAGGTGGTCAGGGGCCGCAGCCCGCGCGGCGTCCATTCGACGGCCACGGTGACCGGATGCCCTCCGGAGACGGCGATCAGCCGCCACGGGTCGCGGGCCGCGCGATGCAGCGGCAGGCCGCCGATCGAATCCCGCCCCGGGACCACCCCGGCCAGCACGAGCGGCCACGACTCGGTCCAGGGATCCTCGCCCAGCACCCCGGCCACCTCGTCGAGCGCCTGCTCCGGCGACACCCCGGGCGGCGTCCCCGCGTCCGCGCCACCCCCGCCGGAGCCGTATCGAGCGGCATCGTCCGCGCCGGGGTCGTGCCGGGTGGCGACCAGCGCGCGCAAGGGGGCGGCACCCGGGTAGTACGTGAGATCGGCCTCGATCGTCGTCCCCGTGACCAGGGAGGCGTCCAGCGGCTGCCCCTGCGGCGCGAACGAGAGCACCAGAGCCGCCCGCCCGCTGCGCCGCCCCCGCAGCCAGACGCGCCGGGAGGTCAGCCGGTCCTGCTCCTCGTCCCGCCTGCCCAGCACATCCCACTGATCGCGCACCGCGGCCCCGGCCAGCACCTCCTCCTTGGGGACCGGAAAACCGACCCGGCTCAGCACGGTCTCGGCCAGCGCCCCGGGCAGCTCCGCCCGCCGGCGATAGGCGACGGCGAGCAGGTGGATCAGCGCGTATTCCTCCAGCAGCCGCCCCGGCCAGTCGTCGTCCGCCCGGACCCGGACCAGCCTGGAGACGACCCCCGCCACGCCGGGCGCCTGGGCGTCGATGAGCCGCTTGGCCAGCCCTTCCCATTCGTGCTCGGCGGCCCCCGCCAGCCCCTGCCGCACCTGGTCGTCGAGCCACCGCTCCAGCTCGCTCAGCCCGGCGGCGACGCGCCCGTGGCGGACGGACTCCGCGCCCGACCGCGACGATCCACCGGACCGCCCGGCGCCGTGCGCCCCACCGCCGTGCGCCCCACCGCCGTGCGCCCCACCGTCGGCCTCCCCCGAGGACACCTCGGCGGCCTTCTTCGCCCGCGCCTCCTCGATCTTGGCCGCTTCCTTGGCGGCGCGCTCGGCCCGCGCCTCCACCCACTCGGTCACCCACTGCGGCGCGCCCTGCTCGACGGGCACCCCATCGGCCGCCCACATGAGCAGCAGCCCGAGCGCGTGCTTGCACGGGAACTTCCGGCTCGGGCAACTGCACCGATAGGCGGGCTCGGTCAGATCGACGCAGGCGAGGTAGGGCCTGGCGCCGCTGCCCTCGCACTCGCCGTACACGACCGTGCCCGTCGTCCCGCACGCCGACCATTTCCCGGGCGCCGCCACCTTCTGCGCGGCCGACCGCGACGCCGCGTCCGGGGCCAGGGCGAGCACCTGATCACGGCTCCACCGTTCGATCACCTGCCGCAGACTAGCCACCTCCACCGACATTTCGCGCCCCGTCCGCGAGATGCCCATCGACTGGAAATGAACCACCCATCTTGTCCTGATTTATCGGCATAAACTCTCCTAGGTGGAGCTGCGAACCTACCCCGACGGCCCGTCCATCCAGGTGCCCGACGAGGCGGCGGCCCTGGCCAGCCCGCTCGACGGGCAGCTCGTCCTTGACGGGAACCTCTTCCTGCGCAGGGACGTGACGGGCGCCCCCGTGGCGTTCGTCGAGCGCCCGCCCGTCGCCGCGGCCCTCGACCTGCTCCCCCACCCCGAAGGCGGCTGGTTCAGGGAGACGTGGAGATCGTCCGTGACCTTCCACCCGGACGGCTACCCCGGGCCACGGGCCAGCGCCACGGGCATCTACTTCCTGCTGCAGCCGGGCGAGGAGTCGGTGCCGCACGTGGTCAGGTCGGACGAGGTCTGGCTGTGGCACCGCGGCGGCCCGCTGAGCCTGACGATCGGCGACTCCGTGGTCACGCTGGGGGCCGACGTGGAGAAGGGTCAGGTGCCCCAGGCGATCGTGCCCGGCGGCGTGTGGCAGTCGGCCCGCCCGGCCTCCGACGAGGCGGTACTGGTGAGCTGCGTCGTGTCCCCAGGCTTCGATTTCGCCGACTTCACGGCCTAGCCGCGTTTTCCGCACGTCACTGCGGCCGATCGAAGATCTAGAGCGCTGCCCCCTGATTTGCGCCATGGGGTAGGCCCTTCTTTCGAAACTTCATACGGTCGAGAGTCCAGTGCCGGATACTGATCCGCGTGGCTGTGACGCTGCGGATCAACAGCAAGATCGCCTTTCAGTGCGCGTTCCATGTGGCGTGGCGCCCCAAGTACCGACGCCGCGTACTGGACGGCCGGGTCGAGGAGCGGCTCAAGCAGCTATTCGTGAGGTGATCGAGGAGAAGGGGGCATGGCTGGTGGAATTCGACGTCGTGCCCGACCATGTGCACCTGCTGGTCGAGATAGACCCATGCTGACCGGCCGCAAATACCTCCTGGACCTGACGCCCAAGCAAGCCGCCTTCGCCGAGCGGATCAGCGGGGCCTGCCGGGCGGTGTGGAACACCGCCTTGGAGCAGCGTCGTACCTACCGGCGGCGGGAGGCGTTCATCGGCTACCACGAGCAGGCCCGCCAGCTTGTGGAGGCCAAGCGCGAGCCGGAGCTGGAATGGTTGGCCGAGGTTCCTGGCCACTGCCTGCAACAGACGCTCATCGACCTGGATGCCGCATGTACTCGGCATGGGACTTGGAGGGTGCACTGGAAGTCCAAAACGCGTACCCGCCCGTCGTTCCGGTTCCCTGAGGGCAGAAAGATCACGGTGGAGCGGCTCAACCGGCGCTGGGCACGTGTCAAGCTGCCCAAGCTGGGCTGGGTTCGCTTGCGGTGGACCCGGCCGCTGGGCGGGGCGGTCAAGAACGCTACCGTGCTGTGTGAGGGCCAGCGGTGGTTCGTCAGCTTCCTGGTCGACGACGGTATCCAAGCTCCCGTCCGGCACGCCATACCCGAGACCGCCATCGGGGTGGACCGCGGCGTAGCGAAGATCGTGACCACCAGCCAGGGGCGGTTTCATCACAAGGTGTTCGCGACTGGCCGTGAGATAGAACACGCCGCCAAGCTGCAGCGGGACTGGGCCCGCACCCGCAAGGGGTCCAATCGCCGCCGTCGCGCCGCGCGCCGGGTGGAGGCGTTCGCCGCGAAGATCCGCAGGCGGCGGGCAGACTTCGCCGCCAAGACCGCCCATATGCTGACCCTCGACCACGACCTGATCGTGTTCGAGGCGCTCAAGACCAAGAACATGACCGCGACGGTTGCGCCTAAGCCGGACCCCGAACGGCCCGGGGCGTTCCTGCCCAACAAGGCCGCTGCCAAGTCCGGACTGAATCGGGCCATCTTGGATAAGGGGTGGCATCGGATCGAACTAGCCGTCCGGTCCAAGGCCCGGCACACGGGCACCTCTGTGATTACTGTAAACCCGGTGAACACGTCCATCACGTGCCATGAGTGCAAGCATGTGGAAGCGAAGTCCCGCAAGAGCCAAGCGGTCTTCGTCTGCGCCTCGTGCGGGCACCGTGACCATGCGGACGTGAACGCCGCCAAGAACATACTCACCGCTGGGAGGGCGGAGCTCGCGCAGGCCAGACCGGCAGCGCGGGTTGGGGCGCGCAAACCACGCAGCCGCGTGGGCCGGAAGGCGAACCGTCAAGCAACAGCAGTGCAGGACCTCGCTACGGCAAGTCCCGGACTGGCTGGAATCTCCCGGCATTAGCCGTGGGGAGCGCTTCAACAAGGAGAGACGCATGGTCCACAAAGCCGTCATCCCCGTGGCCGGCCTCGGCTCGCGGCTGCTGCCGCTGACCAGGGCGCTGCCCAAGGAGATGCTGCCGATCGGCGACAAGCCCGTCATCGAGCACACCATCCGGGAGCTCGTGGACTCCGGCATCGACGAGATCACCATCGTCACCTCGTCCCGCAAGGACCTCATCCAGCGGCACTTCGCCCCCGACGCCGACCTCGAGCTCCAGCTCCGCGCCGCGGGCAAGGACGACCTGGCCGACGCGGTGGCGGAGCTGTCGTCGCTGGCCCACATCACGTACCTGTACCAGAACGGCCCCTACGGCAACGGCACGCCCGTGCTCAACGCCGCCCGGGTCATCGGCGACGAGCCGTTCATGGTGCTGTGGGCCGACGACGTGTTCGTGGCCGAGGTGCCCAGGGCCAAGCAGCTCAAGGCCGCGTACGACGCCACCCAAGCCCCCGTGCTGGCCCTGATGCCGATGGCCGTCGAGGACGCCTCGCGGTACGGCGTGCCGATCGTCAAGGAGGACCTCGGCGGCGGCCGCCTGCTGATCTCCGGGCTGGTGGAGAAGCCGTCCCCCGAGCAGGCCCCCTCCCGGTACGCCGCCATCGGCGGATATGTCGTCACCCCGGGCGTCATCGAGGAGCTCCACGAGCAGACGCGCAGGTGGCAGGAGAACCCGCAGGGCGAGATCTACCTCACCGACGCCCTGCACCGGCACGCCGCGGACCACCCGGTGTACGGGCAGGTGATCGACGGCACCTGGTGGGACACGGGCTCGCCGCTCAACTACCTCAAGGCCCAGTTCGCCGCCGCGCTCGCGCACCCGAGGTTCGGGCCGGAGCTGCGCAAACTCGCCCAGGAGAGCGGCTGACCTCTTGGGTTCTTTCCAGGTTGGGTTTTTTCCGGCGAGATGATTGTCTGACCGAAGGAACTACGAGGAGGACACCGGTGAGCCGTCAGATCGTTTCCATCGTGGGTGGCAAGGAGACGGGAAGCGCCACCACGTACCCGTCGACCAACCCGGCGCGCCCCGGCGAGGTCGTGGCCCACGTCGGGCTGGCCGACGCCGGCACGTTCGCGGCCGCCTGCCGCACCGCCAAGGAGGCCCAGCGCGAGTGGGCCAAGGTGCCGGCGCCGGTGCGCGGCCGGGTGATCGCCTCCATCGGCCGGCTGGTCGAGGCCAACGCCGAGCGGCTGGCCCATCTGGTGACGGAGGAGATCGGCAAGCCGTACGCCGAGGCCCTCGGCGAGGTGCGGGAGATCGTCGACACGTGCGACTTCTTCCTGGGCGAGGGCCGCAGGCTGTACGGGCAGACGGTCCCGTCGGAGATGCCGGCCAAGAACCTGTTCACGTTCCGCAACCCGATCGGCGTGGCGGCGGTCGTCACCGCGGGCAACTTCCCGGTCGCCGTCCCCTCGTGGTACCTGGTCCCGGCGCTGCTCTGCGGCAACGCCGTCGTCTGGAAGCCCGCCGAGTACGCCGCCGCCTCCGCGCACGCCATGTACCAGCTCTTCGTGGCCGCCGGGCTGCCCGACGGCGTGCTGAACATCGTGTTCGCCGACGGCGCCGCGACGTACGAGGGCCTGGAGCAGGCGCTCGGCGAGGGGAGCGTGCAGAAGGTCGGGTTCACCGGCTCCAGCGAGGTGGGCCGGAAGATCGGCGAGCTGACCGGGCGGCACCTGCAGTCGGCCTGCCTGGAGCTGGGCGGCAAGAACCCGATGGTGATCATGCCGGACGCCGACCTCGACCTGGCCGTGGAGGGCGCGCTGTTCTCCGGTTTCGGTACGGCCGGTCAGCGCTGCACCAGCCTGGGCACGGTGATCGTGCACGAGAGCGTGCACGACGAGTTCGTGGAGCGGTTCGCGCGGGCCGTGGGCGAGGCCAGGATCGGCGACCCCGAGGAGGACGTGCTGGCGGGCCCGCTGCTCGACCAGAAGTTCGCAGATCGGTACGAGGAGTACCTGACCTGGATCCAGCCCCACCACCAGGTCGTGTCCGGAAATATCGGGAAAATTACGGGGGACAACCCGCGCCGTGACTTCGACGGCGGTAGCGGCCTCTACTATCACCCGGTGGTCGTCGACGGCGTCCGGCCCACCGACCGCCTGTTCCTGGAGGAGACGTTCGGCCCGATCGTCGGCGTCACCACCTTCAGCACCCTCGACGAGGCCATCGAGCTGGCCAACCTGCCCGGCTACGGCCTGTCGAGCTCCATCTACACCACCGACCCGCAGCACGCCTTCCGCTTCCGCGAGGGCATCTCGGCGGGCATGGTCAGCGTCAACAACTCGACCTCGGGCGCCGAGGCCCACCTCCCGTTCGGCGGCAACGGCAAGTCCGGCAACGGCAGCCGCCAGTCCGGCATGTGGGTGCTCGACCAGTTCACCCGCTGGCAGGCGATGAACTGGGACCATTCGGGCCGCCTGCAGAAGGCCCAGATGGACGTCGCCGAGATCGAGCCCGACCTGGCCTTCCGCCTGCCGTGATCAAACGCGAGAACGGGCCCCTCGGAGGCGAGGGGCCCGTTCTTCGTCGCTTGCGGGCAGGTCAGACCTGGCCGGCCTTCGCCAGGGCCGAGCAGCAGGTGTTCACCAGCAGGCGGGTGACCACGTACGGGTCGACGTTGGCGTTCGGGCGACGGTCCTCGATGTAGCCCTTCTTCTCCACCTCGACCTGCCACGGGATGCGCACGGACGCGCCGCGGTTGGACACGCCGTAGCTGTACTTGTTCCACGGGGCGGTCTCGTGGGCGCCGGTCAGGCGGCTCTCGACGCCCGCGCCGTACTGCGTGATGTGCTCCATCGGCTTGTCGCCCTCACCGAGCGCCTCGCAGGCGGTGATGATGGCGTCGTAGCCCTCGCGCATGGCCTTGGTCGAGAAGTTGGTGTGCGCGCCGGCGCCGTTCCAGTCGCCGCGGGCGGGCTTGGCGTCGAGGGTGGCCTCGACGCCGAACTCCTCGGCGGTCCGGTAGAGCAGCCAGCGGGCCACCCACAGGTGGTCGGCGACCTCGAGCGGGCCCGCCGGGCCCACCTGGAACTCCCACTGGCCGGGCATGACCTCGGCGTTGATGCCGGAGATCGCCAGACCGGCGGCGAGGCAGCGGTCGAGGTGGAGCTCGACGATCTCGCGGCCGAAGATGGCGTCGGCGCCGACACCGCAGTAGTACGGGCCCTGCGGGGCGGGGAAGCCGCCCTCGGGGAAGCCGAGCGGGCGGCTGCCCTTGAAGAAGGTGTACTCCTGCTCGATGCCGAACCAGGACTCCTGAGCGGCGTACTTCTCGGCGATCGGGCGGAGCAGAGCGCGGGTGTTGCTGACGTGCGCGTCGCCGTTGATCTCCTCGACCTCGGAGAGGACCAGGACGTTGTCACCGCCGCGAATCGGGTCGGGGCAGACGAACACCGGGCGGAGCACGCGGTCCGACGAGTGGCCCTCGGCCTGGTTTGTGCTGGAGCCGTCGAAGCCCCAGACCGGCGGCTCGGCCCCGTCGGCGAGGATCCTCGTCTTCGAGCGCAGCAGAGCCGTGGGCTCGGTGCCGTCGATCCAGATGTACTCAGCCTTGTAGCTCACGGCGGTCCTTTTCTTCACGGTGTTCACAGCCACGCCGAGTCTTACGGACGGCCGTTTCCCGGTTTTTGCCCGAATGTGAACGCCGTGTTAATCAGGCAACCCAAAGGTAAAAGATGGCGTGGCGCCGGGGGCGCCACGCCATGCCGTCAGAACCGTCGTGTCAGGTACGGCCCTCCGTTCCGTTCCCGTCGTAGCCGAGCAGCCGCATCGCCGTGTCGGGATCCATCGCCGCCGCCAGGAGCTGGGCGCGGGCGTGGGCCTGGTCGCGTTCGCGTTCGGCCTTGGCCTGCGCGGCGCGTACCCCCTTGATCGCGACGAGCGCGAGCCCGGCGCCCACGATCACGGCGACCACCACGACGAACAGCAGGAGCAGCAACCCCGGCGAGGCCACGGTCGAGGTGGCCGCGTTCGTGCCGACGCCCGCCACCGTGCCCGTCACCGCGAGCGCCGCGATGATGGACAGCGCCACGAGCCCGAGCAGGCTGGCGACGACCAGCCAGACCCGGCCCGCGCGCCGCGGCGCCGGAGGCGGAGGCGGGACCGCGGCGGCGGTCGGTGTCCCCACCACGACGGGCACGGGCGTGGGAGGCGGCGAGGCCGCCGCCCACGGCACGAACTCGGGGCGCTCGGCCGCCTCTCCGTTCACCTCGTGCGTGATGAGGGGCGGAGCCTGGATCACCGAGGGCTGCGCCGCCAGGGGTGCCGGCTGGACGGCCGACACGCCGGGACCGCCGTAGGCGACCGGCTGCAGCTCGACCGGCTCCTCCACCGGCCCGGGAAGGTCCCGCTCGATGTGGCTGTGCTCCTTGTGGGCCCTGGCCGCGTCGCGGTGGTAGTCCTCCAGCTCCTGGCAGAGCTCGTCGGAGGCGTAGATCGTGCCGTCGATGAGCGGCCCGGGCTCCCGGCGGATGATGGCCACCACGTCGTCGCCGTTGAGCGTCTTGTGCGTCTCCAGCGCGTGCGCCACGCAGAGCACCTCCCTGCGGTGCTCCTGCAGCAACTCCTCGGTCTTCTCCAGCAGCCGCACCAGGTTGAACTCGATCCGCTCCCCCAGCACGTCGGGGGTCAGGTCGGGCTGGTTCCTGGCGGGCTCCCGCTCGGTGATGCCGATCGCGCCGCCGGGGCCCGGACGGGCCTTGCGCATGGCCTTGCCGCCCATGATCTCCAGCTCCTGGAGAGCCGGCAGCGAGGTGACGCCGGAGCCCATCCCCCAGTACGACTCCATCATGGCGGTCAGGTACGTGGCCGAGTACAGGTCGCCGGAGACCCCGGACGAGTTGTCCTCGCCGAAGAACATCCGCTCGCCGGCCAGCGAGGCCAGGGAGACCATGATGTCGGCCTCGTGCTCGGACTTCCACCGGGTGAACTGGTCCTCGGGCTTGATCGAGGCGACCATGCCCAGGTAGTCGGCGCCCTTCTCGATGGTGGCGATGTCGATCTCGAGGTGGAAGCGGGTCACGTACGCCACGACGGCGTGGCAGGCCTCGTGCACGGCCACAGCGTGCCGCTCACGCTCGATGTACTCGACGTCCTCGGGCGGGCCGAGCTGCTTGAGCCGCTTGGCCCGCAGCACGTCCGACCAGGTGATGACCTCGCGGCTGTCCCTGATGGCGGTGATCAGCGACTCGTTGACCAGGTCCTTGATCGTGGCGCCGGTGGCGTACGGGGTGATCGTGGCCAGCTTGTCGATCTGCTCGGGGGTGAGCTCGTGCCACACCTTGTCGAAATAGCCCTGGTACGTGCGGACCCGCCCGGCCTTGGACGGGTAGCCGACCTTGTAGATGCGGTCGATGCGGCCCGGCCGCAGCAGCGCCTCGTCGAGCGCGTCGGGCCGGTTCGTGGCCATCATGACGAGGATGCGGTACTTGGGCGGCGGCTTGGGCCGCATCCCGAGCAGCCGGCGGACGAGCCGGTTGAAGAACCCGCGCGGTTTCTTGAGCCCGGACAGCTCGGTGAGCAGCGCCTGCAGCGTGCCCGGGTCGCCCGAGCCGTTCATGCCGCCGCCCATGAAGAAGCGGTTGCGCCGCCCCGGCTCGTCGGGCGACTCGCGCCCGGCCCGGAAGGCCAGCACCTGGCGGGTCTCCTCGGACAGGTAGTTGAGCCCGTGGCAGCCGTTGACGCCGGACAGGCCGGAGAAGCCGCCCTGCCCGGGCGGGCCCTGCTGGGCGAGGCGGCCGCGCTTGCCGAGCGAGTCGGCCTCGTCGAAGAAGACGATCACGCCGCCGTACCGGAGCGCCAGCTTGCGCAGCTTCCTGAACAGCCCCTTGACCTTGAGGATGCCGACACCCATGAACATGTTCGTGAACGCGCCCGGATCCACGAACACGTACGGCTTGCCGGTCTCACCCGCGACGGCCTCGGCCATGAGGGTCTTGCCGGTGCCCGGCGGCCCCCACAGCAGCAGGCCGCTGGGGACGTACCCGCCGCGCCGCTCGATCTCGTCGGGGCGCTCGAGGAAGACGATGTTCTCCCGGACGCGCTCGACCACGTGGTCCTGCCCCCACACGTCGTGGAAGCGGGTCTTGATGTCATCGGGGAAGTACGTCTCCACGCCGCCCCTGGACAGGAACCAGAACAGGCCCACGAACTGGATGATGACCACGAAGAACAGGAAGACGATCTGGATCAGGAACGGCATCGCGTTCCAGAGCAGCGCCGGCGCCTGCATCACCGCCACGAACGGGCTGACGTCCAGCACCGCCCCCAGCACCAGGGCCGTCAGCACCACGAAGAAGGTGACCTTGAGCGCCCGCGAGAGCCGGTACCTCGTCCAGTCGTCGAACCGCCGGTGCGTCCAGCGCTCGAAGCCGCCGAACACCCGGTGGCTCCAGAAGCGGTGGTAGGCCGACCAGTGCTCGCTGACCAGGAAGTGGAGTTGCCGCACGACCTCCACGCCGAGCAGCCAGAAGATCCATGGGTATTCGTACGCGATCTTCTGGGCCGCCTCGGGGAACGCGACGACGCCCTGCCAGTCGGCCATCACCTTCCACGTGAGGATGAGGAAGGCCACCACCAGGGCGATGAGGAATTTGCTCCGGTCCCAGAACTGCATCTTCTTTCTGGTCACGGATTCGGGGTCGGAGGGCCCGCTGCCGGGGGCACGCAGCCCTTCATGGTGATTGGTCGTGGTCAATGGTGCTCCCTCATCCAGGCAGCCGGAGCAGCTTGAACGTACTCTCGATCTTGTCGAACTCGGCGGCGCGCTTCCGGAAACAGACGGATTGGCAGCCGATGAGCATGACGGAGACCGTGGCGCCCTTCTCGTCGAGGATGGCGGTCTGGTCGAACGTCTGGACGTCCTCGCCGATCTGGTATTCGAAGCGGACCCGGACTCCCCTCGCGCCGTTGTCCATCGTCATGACCTCGTCGTTGAGGAGGGCGAAGTTCTTGAACATCGACGGCTGGCCTGTCGCCATGGCCTGCTGCGCGTAGAGTTCGCGCACCTGCGAGGTCACCGGCAGCACGAAGTCGCGCAGCCGGTTCAGTGAGATGGCGTCCCGCTGCTCCTCCGTGAGCTGGTGCACGGTGGCGTAGACGAACGGCTCCGTCGAGCCGAGCAGGTGGTTGACGGACGGCTCCGCGGACTGGTCGAAGGCGGTCGACCACACCCGCTGGGCCCGGAGGAGGGCCGCCACCGAGTTCGGCTGGTCTCCGGACAGGTACAGCTCAATGGGGTCGGCGTTGAGCTGCGTGAACGAGGACGGCACCTTGAAGTAGGTCGTGCCCGCCGAGTCGCGTACGTAATGGAATTCGGGCTGTCCGGCGCACGCGGACAGCATCAGGATCGCGACCGTGACCGCGATCAAACCCCGTGCCTTTTTCACCAGGGCTTACCTCCGCTTTACGGACCAACGGAGTTGTTGTGCCCGCTTTCCGACACAATGAGCGCGAAGCGGAGGGAAAAATCTTGACCAAATCTTGGCCGTGCCTTGGCTTTACTTGTTACAGATCAATTAAGGCTTTGTGCACGGTCCGTAGCGCTCCGTGGCGGGTCACCCTGGGGGCGGTTCAGGTGGCTACAACGTTCATGCAACCCCCATTGGTTCATCTGGGGAAGTAGCGAAAGATATGAGGATCCCTTCCGACCGCCCCGGGAGCGCACAATGTCAGAACCCGCAATGGAGACCGTCGACTCCTTCGGCATGACGGCGGAACGGCAGTTCGCCGAGGTCTGGTCGAGGACGGTCCTGTCGGTGCGGGAGCGCCGCCTGCTCCTTCTCGGGCTGCTCGTCGGCCAGGGGCTCCATGAGCAGACGGACGTCCAGCTCGACACCGCGCTGCGCTCGTGCGAGCTCACCGAGACCGAGCTGCGCGAGGTGGTCGTCTTCCTCACCCTCTACGCGGGCTGGGCCCGGGGCAGCAAGCTGAACGACCAGGTCGAGGGGCTGATCGAGCGGGTCAGGCAGGCTCGATCCGGTAGATCGGACCACGCAGGCTGAGCGCGTACAGCTCGCCGTCATGTCCTTCGCCGAACGACGAGAGCTGCTCGACCTTCCCGGCCTCGGCCCCGTCCTTCGGCGCATCGGCCGGTGCGGCCTTGATCCAGCCGGCGCAGAAGTCGCCGTACAGGAACCGGCCCCGCAGCCAGGGGATCTTCTCGCCGCGGTAGACGTATCCGGCGATGACGGAGCAGTTTCCGCCCTCCTCCAGGGGATACGTGATCACCGGGTCGACCATGTCGCGGCCCTTCGCGCCCCGGAAGCGGCTCTTGCCCTCGCGGGCGTTCCAGCCGTAGTTCTCGCCGCCCCGCGAGCCGGCCGGCTGGTGGTCGACCTCCTCCCAGGCGTTCTGCCCGACGTCGCCGATCCACAGGTCTCCCGTGCCGCGGTCGAAGCCGAACCGCCAGGGGTTACGAAGCCCGTAAGCCCATATTTCGGGCTTTGCGCCTTTCTTGTCGGCGAACGGGTTGTCCTCCGGGATCTTGTACGGCCGGCCGCCGCGCGGGTCGATGCGCAGGATCTTGCCGAGCAGGGTCGTCAGGTCCTGGCCGTTGCCCTGGGGGTCGCCGGCGCTGCCGCCGTCGCCGAGCGCGATGTAAAGGTGGCCGTCGGGGCCGAAGGCGAGCTGGCCGCCGTTGTGGTTGGGGTAGGGCTGGTCCTGGGTGAGCACGTCGCGCCTGGCCGTGGCCCTGGAGCCGTCGAAGGCCCATTCGGTGACGTGGGTGTCGCCCCGCGCGTCGGTCCAGTCGAGGTAGACCCAGCGGCCGGAGGGGTGGAACGCGACGCCGAGCAGGCCCTGCTCGTTGCCGCCGCTCACCTCGCGGGACAGGTCGATCACGACGTCTCCGTCGGAGGTGCGCAGCCTGCCGGTCTGCTCGGCGACGTAGAGACGGTCGTCGCCCTTGCGCACGGCGAACGCCACCGGCTGCTCCAGCTTGGCGATCTGCTTGAAGCGTAACTCTCCGTGCTCCAGGGGCTCCGTAACGGTGGGCTCCGGCGTCGGGGCGGCGCTCTCCACAGGGTCGAGCGGGGCCGGCGCGGGCTCCTGCGCGCACGCGGTGAGGGTCACGAGGACGAGGGCCGTCGAGGCCGCCACGAGTCGCACGAGGCCCATCCTCGCACGGCATTAGGGTTCAGGTATGCCTACCGCATTGATCACCGGCGCGACCTCCGGCCTCGGCGCCGCCTTCGCCCGGCGCCTGGCCGCCGACGGCTTCTCGCTCGTCCTGGTGTCCCGCGACGAGCGACGGCTCTCCGAGAGTGCCGACCAGCTCAAGCTCAGGTACGGCGTCGGCGTCGAGGCGCTGTCCGCCGACCTCGCCACCGAGGAAGGGCTGGCCAGGGTGGAGTCCAGGGTCGCCGGCGGCGTCGACCTGCTGGTCAACAACGCCGGGTTCGGCCACCCGGGCCGGTTCCTGGAGGTGCCGGTCGAGGACGAGGTGCGCATGCTCAAGGTGCACTGCGAGGCCGTGCTCAGGCTGACGCTGGCCGCGCTGCCCGGCATGCGGGAGCGCGACCGGGGCGCGATCGTCAACGTGGCCTCGGTGGCGGCGTTCTTCCCGCGGGGCACGTACAGCGCGTCCAAGGCGTGGGTGGTGAACTTCAGCGAGTCCGCCGCGAGCGACGTGCGCAACCCGCGCATCAAGATCATGGCGCTCTGCCCCGGTTTCGTGCGGACCGAGTTCCACCAGCGGGCCTCGATGGACACCTCGGGGATCCCCGGGTTCCTGTGGCTGAAGGCCGACGACGTGGTGCGGGAGACCATGCGCGACCTGGCACTGGGCAAGCGGGTGAGCGTGCCCGACCTGCGTTACAAGGCCATCGTCGCGATCGGCAGACTCGTGCCGCGCGGCCTGCAGGCCCGCGTCTCGTCGAGCATCGGCCGCTGACCCCGTACCGGTGCCCGGGGTCCGGATCCAATGGAACGGGCCCCCGCCGCGGGAGGGGGTCGCGGTGGGGGCCCGAGCGGTCGTGAGCGAGGCTCACGGCCGGGAATGCAGGAGTCGGCTAGCGGTTGGCCTCGTGGCCGATCGACAGGCCGCTCTCGGGGTCGAAGAAGTGCAGGTTGTGCGTGTCGAGGACCAGGTCGATGTTCTGGCCGGGACGGGCGTGGCTGCGGGCGTTGACGCGGGCGGTCCACAGGGACTTGTCGCCCGACAGCGGCAGCGCGGCCTCTTCGTCGTCACCCGCGTCGGCGGCGGCGACGGTGTCCTTGTGCTCGACCGGCGGGGCGTCGATCAGGAACAGCACGTTGATCTCGGAGCCCAGCTCCTCGGTGACCTCCGCCTTGACCGGCAGGGTGGCCCAGCCGTTGGCGTGGTTGCCGGCCGAGGCCGCGTCCTCGAAGTCGGAGGGGCGGATGCCGAGGATGATCTTCTTGCCGATGTACTGGTCGAGGCCCGGCTTGTCGGTGAAGGTCGAGTCGGGGATCGACAGCTTGATGTCGGCGAAGGTGACGGCCGCGTCGCCGCCGTCGCGGACGAGCTCGGCGGTGGCGAAGTTCATCGAGGGCGAGCCCATGAAGCCGGCGACGAACAGGTTGACCGGCTTGTCGAACAGGTTCTGCGGGGTGTCGACCTGCTGGAGCAGGCCGTCGCGCAGGACGCAGACGCGGTCGCCGAGGGTCATGGCCTCGACCTGGTCGTGGGTGACGTACACGGTGGTGACGCCGAGGCGCTCGTGCATCTGGTTGAGCGAGGCGCGCATGGAGACGCGGAGCTTGGCGTCCAGGTTGGACAGCGGCTCGTCCATGAGGAAGGCCTGCGGCTCACGCACGATGGCGCGGCCCATGGCGACACGCTGGCGCTGACCACCGGAGAGGGCGGCCGGCTTGCGCTTGAGGTACGTCTCCAGGCCGAGCATCTTGGCGGCCTCGTTGACCCGCTTCTGGATCTCCGCCTTGGGCATCTTGCGGAGCTTGAGACCGAAGGCGAGGTTCTCCTCGACCGTCATGTGGGGGTAGAGCGCGTAGTTCTGGAAGACCATCGCGATGTCGCGGTCCTTGGGCGGGAGGTGGTTGACCACCTTCTCGCCGATGGCGATCTCGCCGCCGCTGATGTCCTCGAGGCCCGCGATCATCCGGAGTGCGGTCGACTTACCGCAACCGGATGGGCCCACGAGCACCATGAACTCGCCGTCCTTGATCTCAAGGTTGAGCCCGTTCACGGCCTTCACGCCACCGGCGTAGACCTTGTCGACGTTCGTCAGAACGATGGATGCCATGACATTCCTTCGCGCTCCAGGGCGGTGGCCCGGACGTTGTTACCGTGACCCACTCACGTGGATACGTTTTCAAGCATCTCACCCGAAACGGACATCGGTGTCAAGGGTTACAGCGTGACCAGCCCTTGTGGGAACGCGTGTCTTCCCGTTTTCCGGAAACCATGATGGAATCGTTTCCATGGAGAAGCGGGCGACGATCAAGGATGTGGCCGAGGCGGCCGGTGTGGGCGTCGCCACCGTGTCCAGAGTACTGTCGGGCGGCTCGGCCAGTGCGGCGACCAGGGAGCGCGTCCTGGCCGTCGCCGCCCAGCTCGACTACCGCCCGAGCGCCCTGGGCCGCAACCTGCGCCAACGCCGCACGGGCGGCATCGGCCTGCTCGTCCCCGACCTGACCGACACCTTCTACGGCCAGCTTTCCGAGGGCGTGCTCGCCTGCGCCCGCTCGGCCGGCGAGCCCGTCGTGATCGGCTCCACGGGCGGCGACCCCGAGCAGGAGGCCGACCTGGTCGGCATGCTCCTGGAGCAGAGCGTGGACCGCCTGATCGCCGTTCCGTCGGGCGACGCGGACACCTGGTCCCCGGTGCTCCGCGCGGGCATGACGGTGGTCTTCGCCGACCGCCTCCCGCTCCAGTCGTCCCCCGAGGACGTGCGGGCGGCGGCCGTGGCCGACCTCATGGCCCTGGACGGCCTCTCCGCCGCCGCACCGGCCCGCCCGCTGGACATCCCCGCCGTGGTGGCCGACGACCGGGCCGGCATCCGCACGGCCGTGCGCTACCTGCGCGGCCTGGGCCACAAGCGCATCGCCTTCCTCGGCGGCCCCGGCCAGGAGAGCCGGGTGAACGCCTTCAGGGAGGCCGTGGGGGCGCCGGTGGACGAGGAGCTCGTCGTGTTCGGCACCGGCAGCCGCGACTCCGCCTACGCCGCCGCCTCGGGCCTCTTCCAGAGCCGCCCCGACCTGTCGGCCGTCGTCGCCGGGGGCAACGTGCTGGGCGAGGCGGCGGTGCTGGCGGCCAGGGAGCTGGACCTGCGGGTGCCCAGGGACGTGTCGCTGGTGATGTACGACGACGTACCCTGGGCCGAGCTGTGCTCCCCGCCCCTGACGGTGATCGCCCAGCCGGGCCGCGACATGGGCTACCGGGCGGCGGAGCTGGTGCTCCGGGCGGGCGGCAGGAAGCCGCGCAGCGTGGTCCTGCCGACGGAGCTCATCATCCGGGGCAGCTGCGGCCCCCACCGCTAGCGGGCTCCACCTCCCGTGTAGCGGCGCGGCAGGATCATGATCGGGTTGTCGTCGAGGATCACGTCCGGCGGGCCGAACCGCGCCGCGACCTCCCTGATCTCCGGCTCGTCGAGCATCAGCAGGCGCCCGTTCTCGATGAAGAGCTCCCCGTCCACCAGCACGGTCGGCCGGTCGACCTGGCAGTCGCAGTGCGCGAAGCCCGGGCCCGTCGTGACCGGCTCCCCGTCGGTCAGGCCGTCGATGCCGCAGTAGAAGGCCCCGGCGTGCTTCTCCCGCTCGAACTGGTTCCCCCCGGCCACCCGCACCTTCGGGTTGAGCCCGATCAGGCCGTGGCGCATGTAGAAGCCGCCGGGCGCGTAACGCCGCAGCTGCTCGGCCGCGACCCCGCCCTCGATCTTGCGTACGAGGTTGCCCTCCAGGGTGATGCGCAGGGACTCCTCCGGCACGCCGGTGACCGTGCTGTCCTCGATCATGAGGACGCCCTCGGTGTCGGCCGGCCAGAAGTTGGCGCCCCCGTACGGGAAGGGCCGCCAGTCCCCGGGCCGCATCGCGCCGGGGTCCGGGTCGAACGCCAGGCCCGAGAACGTCACGTCCGTCCCCCGCGCGGACGTCACCCGGATCGAGCGGGCGCCCGACATCTGCCCCAGCGTCCGGCGCAGGAGCGCGTAGAAGACCTCGGCGGGCAGCCGCCCGCCGGTGAGCAGCGCCCCCGCGGTGGCCGTCATGTGCAGGGACAGGAAGCGGGAGGAGCGTGACTTGATCTGGTCGAAGAAGAGCGGCGCCGTGTGCACCTCGCCCCACCAGGTGCCGCTGATCACCAGGTCGGCCTCGCGGAAGGCGGCCGTCTCGATGTGCAGCGACGCCTCCCTGTCCCACCCGCCGGGACTGAACGGCGGCACGGACAGGATGCGCACGTCGGCGTCCCGGTAGGCCGCGGCCGCCGCGATGGCCTGGACGACGACGGGGTCGACGGTGTGCTCCATGAGCAGCAGCACGCGCTCGCCCGGCTGGAGCCCGGTGTAGTCCAGCAGGTTCCGGACGCCGGGCATCAGCTCCACGATCGAGTACGGTCCCACGGCCGGCTCGGTGGCATAGCTGAAGGGCGAGCCGGCGTACGGATTGATCGTCATCGCGTGCTCCCTGCGGGACGTCAGGCCAATGCCTGGACCCCTACCCGTCACGGAGTGAAATCACACGATTACGGAACCCAGCGGCGGAATCCTCCCTCGGAGTTGATCACCTGCCCGGTGATCCAGGCGGCCTCGTCCGAGGCGAGCCAGCGCACCACCCGGGCCACCTCCTCCGGCCGCCCCCAGCGCCCGGCCGGGAGCGAGCGGCCGACGTGCCGGGCGAGCTCGGGGTCGGCCCAGCCCGTGTCGACCGGCCCCGGATTGACGGTGTTGACGGTGATGCCCCGGTCCGCGAGCGCGTCGGCCAGGCTGGCCGTCATCTGGTGGATCGCGCCCTTGCTGATCGCGTACGGCAGCTCGTCCGGCATCGGCGCCAGATGCTGGCCCGAGGTGAACATGATCACCCTGCCGCCGGAGCGCCGGTCGTCGTGCTGGGCCGCGAACGCCTGCGTCAGCAGCGCGCTGGCCCGGGCGTTCACCGCCCACGACAGGTCCAGCTCGGCGGCCGTCAGCTCCGCCAGCGACTGCCGGTTGCTGCGGGCGTGGTTGGCCACGAGCACGTCCACGTGCCCGAACCTGCCGACCGCCTGCTCCATCACCCACGCCGGCGCCGCCGGGTCCGCGAAATCGGCCTCCACGTGGTGCAGCCGGTCGCCGACGCCGCCCAGCGACTCCAGCACGCCGTCCATGCCCGCGGGATCGCTGCCCCACGGCTGTTCGGCGTCGTGCGGGGTCCACGACTGCACCAGCACCTTCGCGCCCGTCGCCAGCAGCTCTCGCGCGATGGCGTAGCCGATCCCGATCCGCCTGCTCACGCCGGTCACCACGGCGACCCTCGTCTCGGACATCATCCGATCATCCTCGCCGACCGCTCGCGAGGCGTCGAAGGATTTTCCGCTCAGAGGAGCTTCTCGATGGCGGACGTGACCGCGGGGTCGTCCGGGGTGGTGCGGGGACGGAAGCGGGCCACGACGGCGCCCTCCCGGTCCACCAGGAACTTCTCGAAGTTCCACTGCACGTCGCCCGCCTCGCCCTGCTCGTCGGCGGTCCGCGTCAGCTCCTCGTAGAGCGGGTGCCGGTCGGGGCCGTTGACGTCGGCCTTCTCCAGGAGCGGGAAGTCCACGCCGTACGTCGCCGAGCAGAACGCCTGGATCTCCTCGGCCGTGCCCGGCTCCTGGCCGGCGAACTGGTTGCAGGGCATGCCGACCACCGTGAAGCCGCGCGGGCCGTACTGCTCCTGAAGCTTGACCAGGGCGCCGTACTGCGGGGTGAGGCCGCATCGCGAGGCCACGTTGACGACGAGGACGGCCTTGCCGGCCGCCAGCTCTCCGAAGGTGGTGGGGGCGTCGTCGAGGGTGTGGAGCTGGATGTCAGTGAGGCTCATGAACCGCACCCTACGCCTCCGGAACGTGATTCGGTCTCGCGCCCTCCCCCGTCGCGGGGCTGCTAGGCTCGCGGCGGCGCGAGAGGCGCCTGATCGCTCCGGAGCGAAGGAGGTTGATGAATATGGCTGCCGGCAGTCGTCATCAGCGTGCCCTTCTCCGGCCCGCGCGAGCCTAGAGCGCGGGCCGGTCGTATCAACGACCTGGAGTCACAAGTGTCTTCTTTCTTCTCGGTGGCCGGCGCCGACCTGACCACCGACCGCCTCGTCCTGCGTTCCTGGACCTCCGGCGAAGCCGACGCCGTCCTGCACGGCACCCGGTCCGCGCACTGGGCCGACGACTTCCCCGCCGAGGGTGACCACGTCATCGCCGGCCTGTTCGCCGAGCACCCCGCGTGGCTGGACGAGTACGGCCATCGCCAGATCATCGAGCGCGACGGCGGTCTCGTGGTCGGCTCCATCGGCCTGTTCTGGCCGCCCGCCGACGGCATCCTGGAGATCGGGTACGGCATCGTGGCCTCCCGCCGGGGCCGCGGCTACGCTCCCGAGGCGACGCGCGCGCTGACGGAGTTCGCCCTCACGGCGCCGGGCGTGCACACGGTGTGCGCCGGCGTCGAACTGTCGAACCCGGCCTCGATCAGGGTCCTGGAGAAGGCGGGCTTCCAGCGGTCACACACGGACGCCGAGGCGAACACGGCCCGGTACGTGACCACGTCACCGGCCCAGCGGTAACGACCCGACGGGGATCGGCGGCACCCCACCGCCGATCCCCCCGTCGTGGGAGGCCGTGCTTACCCGCGGCTCCCGCCCGGCCAAACCCCATAGTTGGTCGCGGTTTGCGGCAAGGCCCGTTCAGCCGGACGGCGGGGCGGGCAAGGCCGGGACTGCGAGAGGGACTTTTATCCGCAACGCTCGCGCAAACACCTCTCCACCGCGTGTCGAGATGGACGACCCGCGGTGACCGAACGTAATAGGAATCGTGCTAGAGGACACGTCGCGGCGCCCTTCGGGCCGCCCAGCGGGATCGGGCGGTGCCAGATTCCCGGAGGGCCGCGCGGACCCTCCGCGTCCGAGCCACGGGCGCGGATCGGCAGGGGCGCTCGATGCAAGTGCGCCTGTCCGCACGCGACCCGACAGCAAGGATCGATTTGGACAGCAAACGCGCGCTCGTCAGTGTCACCGCGCTCACCGCGTTCACCGCGATCGGGGCACCCGCGGCCTGGGCCGACCGCCCGCCCGTGGTGCGGATCGGGACCTGGACGACGAAGGCGCAGCCCAAGGTGGCGGTGGCGACGCCCAACAAGAACAAGAGGATCGCACTGGGCCAGGTGGTCCAGCGGTCGTGGAACCTGCAGGAGTTCCGCTGCCTGGACAGTCTCTGGACCAGGGAGAGCAACTGGAACCATCACGCACTCAACCGCTCGTCCGGCGCGTACGGCATCCCGCAGGCACTGCCCGCGGGCAAGATGCGCGGCGCCGGCCGCGACTGGAAGTCCAACCCGGAGACGCAGATCCGGTGGGGGCTGTCCTACATCAAGGGGAGGTACGGCAGGCCGTGCGGCGCCTGGGGACATTGGAGATCGCACAACTGGTACTAGCCGAAGGCGGGAGAGGGCACCCGGGGCTCACCGGGTGCCCTCCCTGCGCGCCACGTGCACCTCGATCGCCTGGATGAGCAGCTCCAGCCCGAACTCGAACTCCGCCTCGTGATCGCACTGATCCAGCAGCGGCGCCAGTGAGTGGACCTCGGGGAACAGCGCGGGATCGACTCCCTCGGCCTTGACGAGCCGGTTGTGGACGGGCGCGAACGTGGGCGTCACTCCCACCTCCCGCAGCAGCGAGCCCACGATGTACGCGATGAACATCCGCAGCATCCTGACCGCGTCCGCCCCGTCGAACCCGGCGCCGCGCAGCGTGGCCAGCGCCCGCTCGACCGGCAGCAGCCCGGCCGTGGAGTGGAGCTGGCGGCTGACGACCACCATGGTCGAGCGCGGGTGGTCGTGAGCGATCTGGCGGAACGCCCGAGCCTGCATGCGCACCCGCTCGGTCCAGTGCGCGCCGGGGTCGTCGGTGAACTCGATCTCGCTCAGCACCGCCTCGGCCACCCCGTTGAGCAGGGCGTCCTTGTTGGGCACGTGGTTGTAGAGGGACATCACACCGACGCCGAGCTCGGCCGCGATGCGCCGCATGGAGACCGCGTCGGCGCCCTCGCGCTCGATGAGGTCGATGGCCGTGGCGACGATGCGGCCTCGCGAGAGGGGCTCCGTAGGCATACCTCATTCTATTGACGTACGTACGGTGTACGTGGAACTCTCGGAAGGCGGACGTACGTACGGTGTACGTAACCCCCTTGGGAGGTTCCATGTCGACCCACGACCTCTACACCATCCCCGCCGAGCTCTCCACGTGGAACGTCGAGATGGCCGGGGCGAGCCGATTCACCTGGGAGTACGACGACGGCCGGGACCGCATGCTGGCCCTGTACCAGAAGGGCAAGGACAAGCAGTGGGACTCGACCAAGCGCATCGACTGGGACCTCGAGGTCGACCCGTACGACGTCCTGGGCGTCCCCGACCAGACCATCGCGATCCACGGCACCCCGCTCTGGGAGCGGATGAGCGAGCAGACCCGTAACGAGGTTCGGCGGCACGGCGCGGCGTGGCAGTTCTCCCAGTTCCTGCACGGCGAGCAGGGCGCGATGATCTGCTCGGCCAAGATCGTGGAGTCGGTCCCCGACCTCGACTCGAAGTTCTACGCCGCCACCCAGACGATGGACGAGGCGCGCCACGCCGAGACGTACGCGCGCTTCCTCCAGGAGAAGGTGGGCCTGGCGTACCCGATCAACGAGCACCTCAAGGCCCTGCTCGACAGCACGCTGAGCGACTCCCGCTGGGACATGCCCTACCTCGGCATGCAGGTGCTCATCGAGGGATTGGCGCTGGCGGCGTTCGGGGTGATGCGCGACATCACGACCAAGCCGCTGCCCAAGCAGATCCTCGCGTACGTGATGCAGGACGAGGCCAGGCACGTGGCCTTCGGCCGGATGGCGCTGCGCGACCACTACCGGAACCTGTCGGAGACCGAGCTGCGCGAGCGCGAGGACTTCGTCATCGAGGGCTGCTACCTCATGCGCGACCGGCTGCGCGGACGGGAGACCTGGGAGAACCTGGGCCTGTCGAAGGCCGAGGTCGACGAGGCCATGGAGGCCACCGACCACTCCGAATACCTGCGGCTGTTCAGGTCGCTGCTGTTCAGCCGGATCGTTCCGTGCGTCAAGGACATCGGGCTGTGGAGCCCGCGGCTGCGGCAGGCGTACGCGGAGATGGGCGTGCTGGAGATGGCGGGCCAGTCCCTGGACGCCCTGATGCGCCAGGACGAGGACATCGCCGACAAGCTCGACGCGGAGCGGTTCACCCAGGAGGAGGCCGAGCGGCACGCCGAGGTGGCCGAGACCGTCGAGCTCGGCAAGTCCTAGAGTCGCGTCGCGTCGGGGGCGGGCAGGCTCTGCGGCAGGCGCAGGATCATCCGGGCCCCGGGGCCGTCCCCGATCTCCAGCGTCCCGCCGTGGGCCTTGGCGATGTCGCGGGCGATCGGCAGCCCCAGCCCGGTGCCCCCGGTGTCCCTCGACCGGGTGTGATCGAGGCGGGTGAACCGCTCGAACACCTGGTCCCGCATCTCCGCCGGGATCCCCGGGCCGTCGTCCAGCACCTCCACCACGGCCTGGTCCGCCCACCCCCGCACGGAGATCCACACCCGGGATTCCCCGTAGCGGTCGGCGTTGGACATCAGGTTCGTCAGCAGCCGGGCGAGCCGGAGCCGGTTGCCGCGGACGAAGAGCCCAGGCTCCACGTCCATGGTCAGCGGCAGCCGGCAGGGGTGTCGCGCGACCTCCTCCTCGACCAGCTTCCCCAGCTCGATCCGCTCCTGCTCGGGCTGCACCCCCGCGTCCAGCCGGGCCATCAGGAGCAGGTCGTGGACGATGTCCGACAACCGCTCGGCGTCCTTGATCGCCGCCCGCCACTCGCCTTCGTGCGGGTCCGCGAGCCCCGCCTCCAGCCGCACCAGGAGCCCGGTGATCGGCGTCCGCAGCTCGTGGGAGGCGTCGGAGACGAAGCGCCGGTGCCGGGCCACGGCGCCCTCCAGCCGCTCCAGGGTCTCGTTGACCGTGGCGGCCAACTCGGCGACCTCGTCCTGCGTGTCGGGCACGTCGACGCGCCGGCTCAGGTCCTGGGCGCTGATGCGTTCCAGCCCCGCCCTGATCCGCTCCACGGGGGCCAGCACCCGGCCGACCCCGTACCAGGCGCCCCATCCCGTCAGCGCCACCAGCACCGCCCCGAAGGCGGCCAGCACCAGGGGCAGGAACGGCGAGCCCAGCAGGAACGGCTCCCGCAGGGCGGCGAAGGCGACGACGGACCCGTACGCGCTGGCGGGGTTGCTCGTCCCCACGACGACCATGCACCTGCCGGGACACACCCGGGTCTGGATTCGCAGATCGCCTCCCGTGGGCCAGGCCCGGGTGACCGGCGGCTGGCCGGCGAGGCCGGTGCTGGCGGCCAGGACCTGGCCGGAGGCGTTCACGACCTGGAAGAGGTAGACGCCCTTCCGCGGTGGGATCGGGCCGCTGAACCGGTGCTCGGTGATGGTCAGGGCCAGGTGCCGGCTGGCGTCGTCAGCCTGCTGGACGAGGTCCGCCCGCGCCCGCACGGGGTAGGTCAGCGAGATCGCCAGGATCCCCAGAAGGACGACGGCCCCGAAGACCACCACCGTCACGATGGTCATCCGGGCCCTGATCGAGCGGCCCAACACCATGGTCGTACTCTGTCACGGAGAGTACAAATCCCAGGTAAAACGGCATATTTGCTCAGCCGTGGAAACGGCGATGCAGCTCGTGGACCTCCTCCGCCAGCTCCGGCACCGGACCCTCGACCGCCACCCCGGGCGCGACCTCGTTGACCGGGAGCGTGCGTACGGGCGGCTGCGGGACGCCGAGCTCCGACAGCCACGCGGCGAGCTGCACCGACGAGGCCACGTACACGATGCGGCCCAGCCCGACCCACGCGTGGGCGGCGGCGCACATCGGGCAGTGCTCGCCGGAGGTGTAGACGGTGGCGGCCGCCCGCTCCTCGGGTGTCAGGTGCGCCGCCGACCAGCGGGCCAGCGCGAACTCCGGATGCTGCGTGTTGTCGCCGGAGGCCACCCGGTTGTGGTCCTCGGCCAGCACGGCCCCGTCGCCGGAGACCAGCACCGACCCGAACGGCTCGTCGCCCACCTCCAGCGCCCGCGCGGCCAGCTCGACGCAGCGGCGCAGGTGCGGCATCTCCGATTCAGCGATCATGAGTCCCCCATCGTAGACGGCCGCCGAGCAGGGCCAAGAACATACCCCAACAGATCACAACAAAAGTAACGGTCAGCCGAATGTGCAAGATCTTTCACTGTTTCCGCACGTCACGTACAAGAACCGCACTCTTCGGGCTACTGAAAATCGGTTGAACCCTCGTATTAGCCTAGAAGGGATGCCTCCCGATACGCACATACCTCAACGTCCCCTGCTCTCCTCCAACTCCCTGTGGCGGATGAAGTCCTACCTCCGCCCCTACGTCGTCAGATTGGTGTTCATCTGGCTGGCGGCGATCGTCGGCATCGCGGCCGGCATCGCGCTCCCGCTCATCAGCGAGAAGGTCATCGACGGTCCCGTGGCCCACGGGGACTCCGGCGCGCTGCTCCCCCTCGGGCTGCTCGCGATCGGCGTCGGCGTCGTCGAGGCCCTGCTGATCCTGCTGCGGCGGTGGGCCCAGGTGAAGCCGGTGCTCGGCCTGGAGACCGCGATCCGCGACGACCTCTACGAGCACCTGCAGCGGCTGCCCATGGGCTTCCACGGCGACTGGCAGTCCGGGCAGCTGTTATCCCGGGCCACGACCGACCTGTCGACCATCCGGCGCTTCCTCGGCTTCGGCATGCTCTTCCTGGTCATGAACATCCTGCAGCTGATCACGGTGACCGTGCTGCTGCTGAACAAGTACTGGCCGCTCGGGCTGCTGGTGCTGGCCTCGGCCGTGCCGATCGTGTGGCTGTCGCTGCGGTTCGAGAAGCGCTACATCAAGACCTCCCGCCAGGTGCAGGACGAGCAGGGCGACCTCGCCACGCTCGTCGAGGAGTCCGCCCTCGGCATCCGCACGATCAAGGCCTTCGGCCGCCGCCACTACGTCTTCGACCGCTACGACGAGGGCGCGCTCAAGGTCTACGGCACCTCGATGGACAAGGCCCGGCTGCTGGCCAAGTTCTTCGCCTTCCTCGAGATCATCCCCAACATCACCCTGGCCCTGGTGCTGCTGCTGGGCGCGCTGGCCGTCGGCACGGGCTCGCTGACGCTGGGCGCGCTGGTCGCGTTCACCACGCTGATGCTCCAGCTCGTCTGGCCGATCGCGAGCCTGGGCTACATCCTCGCCATGGCCCAGGAGGCCATGACCTCCGCCGACCGCCTCATGGAGGTCATGGACACGGTGCCCGCCATCGAGGGCGGCACGCGGACCATCGACGGGCCCCGCGGCCACCTGCGCTTCGAGGGCGTCGGGTTCCGCTTCCACGACTCCGAGGAGCCGGTGCTGCGCGACGTCTGGCTGGACGTGCGCCCCGGTGAGACGGTGGCCGTCGTGGGCGCGACCGGCTCCGGCAAGACCACGCTGACCGCCCTGGTGCCGCGGCTGATCGACCCCACCGAGGGCCGCGTCACGATCGACGGGTACGACGTGCGCGACCTGGAGCTGACCAGCCTCCGCTCGGTGGTGGCCACGGCGTTCGAGGAGCCGACGCTGTTCTCGATGAGCGTGCGGGAGAACCTCACGCTCGGCCGGCTCGACGCCACCGACGAGGAGCTGGCCGAGGCCATCCAGACCGCGCAGGCCATGTTCGTGTACGACCTGCCGTGGGGCCTCGACACCCGCATCGGCGAGCAGGGCCTGTCCCTGTCCGGCGGCCAGCGGCAGCGCCTGGCCCTGGCGCGGGCCGTGCTGAGCCATCCGCGGATCCTCGTGCTCGACGACACCCTCTCCGCGCTCGACGTGGAGACCGAGGCGCTCGTGGAGGAGGCGCTGCGGCACGTGCTGCGTGACGCGACCGGCATCGTGGTCGCCCACCGCGCCTCGACCGTGCTGCTGGCCGACAAGGTGGCGCTGCTGCGGGGCGGCACGATCACGCACGTCGGGCAGCACCAGGAGTTGCTGGCCCAGGTGCCCGAATACCGCGAGCTGCTGGCCCAGGACGCCGACTTCGACGACGCCGCGGAAGGAGCGCTGCGATGACCACGACCACCACGGCGTCCTGGCGGGGCGTGTCCTCCGAGGACCAGGACGAGCTGCCGGAGAAGGTGTCCGTCCTGCTCCGGGAGCGCTCCCGGCGGCTGCTCGGCGCGTTGCTCAGGCCGTACCGGAAGAAGATCGGGCTGCTCGTCGCGATCGTCGTCGTCTCCAACGCGGCCGGGCTCTCGATCCCCTTCCTGGTCTCCATCGGGATCGACGAGGGCATCCCGCCGATCACGAGCGGGGCCGGCCCCGCGGTCCTGCTGACCGTGGTCGGCGTGATCCTGGCCGCGGCGATCACGCAGGCGCTCACGCGCCGGGCGTTCCTGACGCTGTCCGGCCAGATCGGCCAGGGCACCCTGCTCGAACTGCGCAGGAGGGTGTTCGACCACTTCCAGCGCCTGTCGCTGAGCTTCCACGAGCAGTACACCTCCGGGCGGGTCATCTCGCGGCTGACCTCGGACATCGAGGCCATCGCGGAGCTGCTCCAGTCGGGGTTCGACGCGCTGGTCAAGGCCGTGCTGACCATGGCGGGCACGGCCGTGCTGCTGCTGGTGCTGGACGTGCACCTGGGCCTGCTGGCGCTCGTCCCGCTGCCGTTCCTGCTGCTGTTCACCCGGTGGTTCCGGACGCAGTCGGCGATCGTCTACCGCCGTACGCGGGAGACGGTGGCGCTGGTGATCGTGCACTTCGTGGAGTCGATGACCGGCATCCGCGCGGTGCAGGCCTTCCGCAGGGAGCCGCGCAACCAGGAGATCTTCGAGCAGCTCAACGACGACTACCGGGGCGCGAACGCGCGCAGCATGCAGCTCGGCGCGGCGTTCATGACCGGGATCAAGCTGATCGGCAACCTGACGATCGGCGGCGTGCTGCTGTACGGCGGCTGGCTGGCGGTGGAGGGCGAGGTCAAGGTCGGCGTGCTGGCCGCCTTCCTGCTCTACCTGCGCCAGTTCTACGAGCCGATGCAGGAGGTCAGCCAGTTCTACAACACCCTGCAGTCGGCCGGTGCGGCGCTGGAGAAGCTGTCGGGCGTGCTGGAGGAGGAGCCCTCCGTGCCCGAGCCGCGCGAGCCTGCCAGGCTGCCGGACGGCAGGGCGCGCGGCAAGGTGCGCTTCGAGGGCGTCAGGTTCGCCTACGTCGAGGAGATGCCGATCCTGCCCCGGCTCGACCTGACGGTCCCGGCCGGGCAGACGGTGGCGCTGGTCGGGGCGACGGGTGCGGGGAAGACGACGCTGGCCAAGCTGATCTCCCGCTTCTACGACCCCACCGACGGCCGCGTGCTGCTCGACGGCGTCGATCTGCGCACGCTGGACGAGCCGGCGCTGCGCGCGGCCGTGGTCATGGTGACGCAGGAGAACTTCCTGTTCAGCGGTACGGTCGCCGACAACATCAGGTTCGGCCGGCCCGACGCCACCGACCGGGAGGTACGCGAGGCGGCCAAGGCCATCGGGGCGCACGAGTTCGTCTCGAGCCTGCCCGACGGCTACGACACCGAGGTGGGCAAGCGCGGCGGCCGGATGTCCGCCGGGCAGCGCCAGCTCGTCGCGTTCGCCAGGGCGTTCCTCGCCGATCCCGCCGTGCTGATTCTCGACGAGGCCACCTCCAGCCTCGACGTGCCGAGCGAGCGGCTGGTGCAGCGCGCGCTGCGCACGATCCTGGCCGACCGGACGGCGCTGATCATCGCGCACCGCCTCTCGACGGTGGAGATCGCCGACCGGGTGCTGGTGATGGACCGGGGCGAGATCGTCGAGGACGGTCCGCCGGACCGGCTCATCGCGGCCTCGGGCCGGTATGCCGGGCTGCACCAGGCGTGGCTGGAGAGCCTCAGCTAGCTCCCTAGTGGTGCGCCATGGCCACGGCGTTCGCGTACAGCTCGTACCCGACGAACAGCGCCAGGGGCACCCCGAGGGCGATCAGCAGCCTGCCGGGCAGGTGGGTCCGCGGCGCGGACACCCTGCCCGGCTCCGGCGTCGCCGCGGCGAACACCGGCTCGGGCTCCGGATCGGGGGCGGGCACGAGTTCGGGATGCCGCGCCAGATACCCCCTGGGGAACGAGGTCACGTGGTACGCGCCGCAGAGCGGGCAGCAGGTGCCCGACCAGGGCGGCGGCACGGTCACTCCCGCGCTGAGCCAGAGGTCCACCTCGTTGCCGTGCACGTCTGTGAGATGTCTGACGACGAAGTTCTCTTCCCAGACATGTAAGCAACGAAGGCATTCGAAAGGCCACGTCTCGCGGGTGTCGAATCCTTCGGTCACTGGGACCACCCCCCGGCTTCTGATCGCCGTCGATCCCGAGTGTCCGCTTGACTTCGCGCGCCCGCAAGACGGGCTTTATGACACTTTCCGCTATGGAATGCTCACCAAGTGTCAGGTTAGTCGTTCGTAGATGGACTTCCGAACCGGGCTGAGCAGCGGAGTCGCGTCCGGCGCGGGGGGCTCCGCGGGCGGGATCAGCTCCGGATGTCGGGACAGGTAACCGTCCGGGAAGGTCGTGGCCTGCTGACAGCCGCACCTCGGGCACATGACGCCCCCTGGTGACGGCGGCAGCACGGGGAGCCCGCCGTGCAACCAGATCTCCCGCTCGTTTCCGTGACGGTCGTCGATGTGCCTGACGAGGTACTCCTCTTCCCATACGTGCCAGCATCCGCGGCACTCGAAAGGCACGATCCTGTGTTCTTCTTCCAACGAGGTCACCCCCTCATCTCCGAGTGTGTGCCTCCTTCTCCGGATCTGGCAACCGCGCTTACCGAATCGCCAGAACAAAGACGATGGCGCCGGCCACCACGCACATGGTGCCGAGCCAGGCGAACAGCACGTCGAGCCCCGGGTTCAGCGGCTTGCCGCCGTGCAGGGCCTCCTGCACGCGGCGGAACCGCGCCCCGGTCCTGATCAGCAGCACGGCGCCGCAGAGCGCGGCCAGCGCGAACACCACCATCGAGGCCACGGGCAGGCCGTGCCTGAGGGACAGGCCGGCCGCGCCGAGCCCGCCGGTGGCCAGCGCCACGGCCGTGCGCACCCAGGCCAGCCGGGTGCGCTCGCTCTGCAGCCCCTCGTCCCAGATCTCCTTCTCCGGGGTCACCTGATCCGGCCTCGGACTCAGGCGGCCAGGATGATCAGCACGAGGGCGATCACGGCCACGGCCGCCACGCCGTACCCGAAGACCGCCGCGAGCGCGGGGGGCGGCAGCGGCGCCTGCTGCCGCAGGGCGCGCTGGATGTTGCGCCAGCGCGGATACGCCATGCCCGCCGCGAGAGCGGAGAGCGTCACCAGCACCACGGCCAGCGCGGTACGGATCCACGGCACGAACACGTGCTCGGGCACCGCCGCCATCGCCACCCCACCCGCACTGAGCGCCAGCGCCGTGCTCAGCCAGGTGAGGAAGGTTCGTTCATTGGCCAAGGTGAAACGCGGGTCGGGTTCCATGGGAAATACGGTAATTCGTCCCCATTTCCCCTAGAGAAGTTGGGATTCAGCCAGTGCAGGCCTTGGCCACCTTCTCGGCATAGGCCGCGCTCTCGGTGAGGACCTTCTGGGTGGCGTCCACGGCGTCGTTGACGTTGGTGACGTTGATGCCGCTCAGCGTCTTGGCCAGGTCGTCGGAGGCTTCCTTGATCGTGGTGTTGGCGGCCTTGTCGGCCACGTCGTTGAGCTTGGTGGCGGCGTCGTCGAGGGCCTTGTCCATGGCCTTGGGATCGTCGGCGAGCGTCTTGAGCTGGGCACCCAGGTCGGCGACGATCTTCGGGGCTTCGAGGCACGCTTGGGCCTTGTCGATGGTGCTGTTGACCTCACCGCATCCGGCGGCGAAGACACAGACGGCGAAGGCGGCCAGGGGCACGAATCGGCTCTTGAGGAGTCGCATACCTCGACCCTACCCAACGCATTCCAAAGGCTCCCTTGACATCTCCGGCGACGGGCGCCCAAGATTCCAAGCATGTCTTTGGAATCCTCGCGGCGACGGCTCAGCGACCCGGCCGCGATGCGGGCGTTCGCGCACCCGGTGCGGCTGGCGCTGCACGAGCTGCTGCTGAGGGCGGGCGCGATGACCGCCGCCGACGCCGCGCGGGAGATGGGCATCAGCCAGGCGCTGGCCTCGTACCATCTGCGGCAGCTGGCCAAGTACGGCTTCGTGGAGCAGGCGGCGGCGCGCGACGAGCGCGAGCGGCCGTGGAAGGCGACCGAGACCCTCCAGGAGTGGGACGACGACGCGGCCGGGCCGGAGCAGGCGGCCGCCCGGAGCCTGCTGGAGCAGGTGATCGCCGAGCGCGCGCTGTCACGCCTGGCCGAGTGGCAGCAGCATCGCGAGGACGAGCCCGAACCGTGGCGGGGGGTGGGCGGTCTGGGGAACCTGTACCTCTACGCCACGGCGGAGGAGGTGACGGCGCTGGGCGCGGCGGTGGCGAAGCTGCTCGGGCCGCTGATGGCCCGCGTCGACGACCCCTCGGCCCGTCCCGCCGGCGCCCGGCCAGTGCTGGTTACGCAACTGGTCGTCCCCTTGCCACCCACGGGCTCCGGTGACTGAGCCCCGCCCCGCTGGCGGGGTCCGCGCATCGGACGGCACCCGCGACGAGGGGGGCGGGGTTCGCGCGCTGTTGGCCGGTAACCGGGACTACCGGCGCCTGCTCCTCGCCGGGCTGATCTCGCAGACCGGCGACTGGGTGATCAGCACCGGGCTGGCGTTCCACGTCTACCGCCTCACGGGCTCCACCCTGTCCACCGCGATCATGCTGCTGGTCTCGCGGTTGCCCGACGTCGTGCTCGGGTCACTGGCCGGGGTGCTGGCCGACCGGTGGGATCGCCGCCGGGTGCTGGTCGTCACCGACCTGCTGCTCGCGCTCGGCCTGCTGCCGCTGCTGGCCGTACGCGGGCCGGGCCAGGTGTGGATCGTGTACGCCGTCGCGCTGTGGACCGGCGTCCTGAGCACCGTGCTCGCTCCCGCGCAGAAGGCCCTGGTGCCGCAGATCGTGGCGGAGTCGCAGCTCGTACGGGCCAACGCCCTGCACGGCCAGACCGGCCAGGCCGCCCGCCTGCTGGGCGCGATGCTGGGCGGGCTCGCCGTCAGCGCCGGAGGGCTCGCCGCGGTCGTGCTGATCGACGTGGCCAGTTTCCTGGCCTCCGCGGCCCTGCAGGCCACCCTCCGGCCGCCCGGACGCCCGGCGAGGACGGCGACGATGGGCGGGCAGTGGGTCGCCGGGCTCCGCCTGGCCATGGGGGACGCGGGCGTCCGCCTGCTGGTGGCGTACATGATGATCACGGGGCTGGGCGAGGGGATCTTCGCCACACTCGCCGCGCCCTTCGTGAGTGACGTGCTCGGTGGCGCGGGTGACGCCTACGGGCTGTTCCTGTCGGTGCAGGCGGTCGGCGGGATCCTGGGCGGGCTCATCGTGGCGCTCCGTCCGGGGCGCGCCGACCCGCGGGTGCTGCTGGGCGGGGCGACGGTCGTCTTCGGGCTGGTGGACCTGGCCCTGTTCACCTACCCGCTGGCCGTGCCCGCGCTGTGGCCGGCGCTGGTGCTGATCGGGCTGGCCGGGGTGCCCGCGGCGGCCGCGACGGCGGGGTTCGCCACGCTGGCCCAGAACGTCGCCGGCGACGACCGGCGGGGAGGCGTGTTCGGCGTCCTGGGCAGCGCCCACGCGGCCACGGCGCTGGGCGGCATGGGGCTGGCGGGGGTGCTCGGTGGGGTGGCAGGGGTCGTGCCCGCGTTGTGCGTGCACGCGGCCGGGCTGATCGTCGCCGGAATCATGGTTCTGACCTGCGCTCATGCGTGAATCGATATCGACTTCTTCGCGATATCGCTATTAGACACGTGGTGATCGCATCTGCTTTGCTCCTTGCCCATTGACGGACGACCGCAAGGACAAAGCATGCGAAACCGCCGCTTCACGGCAGCAGCCACCCTGACCATCTCCTTCCTGACGGGCGGGGCCCTCCCGGCGGGCGCGGCCTCGGCCACGAGCTCCGTGCAGGCGCTCTCGGGCGAGGCCCAGGCCCGTAAGGAGCTGCGCGCGCTGGAGGCGTCGTTCAAGGGGCGCATCGGCGCGTACGCCATCGACACCGCCACCGGCAGGACGATCGGCTACCGGTCGAACGAGCGGTTCCCGCTGCTGTCCACGTTCAAGGCGATGGCCTGCGCGGCCGTGCTGCACAAGGCGCGCACCTCCGACCCCGGGCTGATGGAGAAGGTCGTGCGCTGGACGGCCGACGACCTCAAGCCGAACTCCCCCACCACCGAGAAGCACGTGGAGGACGGCCTGACCGTCAACCAGCTGTGCGAGGCGACCATCACCCTGAGCGACAACACCGCGGGCAACATGGTGCTCAAGCAGATCGGCGGGCCGGCGGGCCTGACGCAGTACTTCCGCACGCTGAAGGACCCGATCTCCCGCCTGGACCGCTGGGAGACCGAGCTGAACGACTGGACGCCCAAGGAGAAGCGCGACACCACGACGCCCGCGTCCATCGCCCGCGACCTGCGCGCGGTCACGACCGGGAACGCGCTCACCGCCAAGGACCGGGAGCAGCTCAACGCCTGGATGATCGCGACCAAGACCGGTGACGCCCGCATCCGCGCCGGCCTGCCGAAGACCTGGACGATCGGCGACAAGACCGGCACCAACTCGGCTTTCGGCGGAGGGAACGACATCGCGGTCATCTGGCCCAAGAAGGGCGCGTCTCCCATCATCATGGCCATTTACACGAACCGCGCGGCGGGCGAGACCGGCGACGACACGGCCATCGCCCGCACGGCCACCATCCTGGCCCGCGGCCTCGGCAAGCTCTGACGACCAGCGGGGGCGGCGATTTCGATACCCCATTCGCACCCGCGCTTAACCTGAAAATAATTCTTTCCAATGCGGGGGATAATTCCGGACTTAAGGTGCTAGTTGCCCCCTGACCAGGGGAATCTTCATTCGATTCCGCTTGTGATCGCCAATTGAGGGGGTATCCTCTTGGCAAAGAAAGCGGGACCGGAGATCCCTACAATCCCCGGTCCCTTACCTCCAAGGTAAGGGAGATCAACATGAGCTTCAAGGAACTCTGCTGCAACCTCGGCACCGAGTTGGACAACGAGTTCATCCGGCTCCGGGCGGACCAGGCTGAGCTCGGGCAGCAGCTCACCGAGCGGATCAACGGCGTGGCCAACCACGTCAAGATCCTCGACGCGAAGGTGACCGGACTGGACGCCAAGGTCACCATCCTCGACGAGCGGGTCACGGCCCTCGACACCAAGGTCACCGTCCTCGACGAGCGGGTCACCGCACTCGACGCCAAGATCGACACGAAGTTCGAGGAGATCGACAACCGCTTCGAGTCCATGGACGGCAAGATCAACAATCTGCAGGGCAACCAGAACGAGATGATGAACATCCTCATCGACATCCAGCGGAAGGTCAGCGCCAACTAGCGCCTGCCCCGCCGTGAAAGGGCGGACTCGTGAAACACACGAGTCCGCCCTTCGCGTTCGCTAGAGCTTGTTGTAGCAAGGACCGTCGAAGGTGTACCCCTGCGCCGTCGGCCCCGTGAAGAAGTCCTTGACGATCGTCACGCCCGTCGGCGCCTGCTCGTCGACCTTGTTGATCAGCGTCTGCCTGAACACCGCGGCGCTCGACGCGTCCGCGTAGTTGCCCGCCTCCGGCGGGAGCATGCCCTCGTAGTCCACCGTCCTCAGCGTCTTGACGGCCGCCAGCAGCCCCTTGCGGCTCACGTCCCCGCCGGCCACCATCGCGTCCAGGGCCGCCTTCATCGGGTACGCCCAGGCCCATCCCGAGGTGTACCCGTCGTTGGGCGTCACCCCGGGCAGGGCGTCGCGCATCGCCTTGTGCCCCGGGGTGTCGGCGCCCCACGGCTTGCCCGGGGCCGACTGCTCGTACAGGGCCTTGAGGGCGGGGGCGGCGGGGGACTTCAGCAGGGCCGGGTTCCAGGTGGGGCCGGTGCCGATGAAGCGGCCCTTGTAGCCGGCCGCGGCCGCCTGACCGATGATCGTGGCGGCGTCGGCCGGGCCGGTGGTGAGGATGACCAGGTCGGGCTTGTTCTTGGTGATCTCGGTGATGGCCCGGCCCTGCTCGGTGGCGCCCGAGGGGGTCTCGACGTTGGTGAACTTCAGGCCGTTGCGCTCGGCGGCGATCTTGGCGCCGGCGGCGGCGTCCGCGCCGTAGTCGCCGGCCAGGTGGACGGCCATGACCGACTTCGGCTTGTACGTGTCCATCGCGTAGTCCACGGAGTTCATGGCCTCGACGCAGTAGTTGGAGCCGCTCTCGATCATGACGTCCTCGAATTCCCAGGCCGAGGTCCACGAGGCGGGGGCGGCGACGACGCTGTTGGCCTTGAGGTCGCCGAGGATGGCGGCGGTCGTGGGCGAGCCGAGCGTCTGGGCCAGCGCGAGCACGTGGTCCTTGATCTCGTTGTAGACCTGGCGGTGCACCTCCGGGTTGTACTTGTTGTCCCGTACGTACTTGGTGACGTCGACCTCGTACTTGCCGCCGATGCCGCCGGCCTTGTTGACGCGGGCCCAGAACGCCTTCTGGGCGTCGGTGATCGGCACGGCCAGCGCGGCGAAGGGACCGGAGGTCAGGTCGGAGATCGTACCGAGGTAGATGCAGCCCTTCTTGGCGTCCACCGCGGTGGGACAGGGTGCGGTGGTGACACCTGGAGCCTGGGCGCCGCCCTTGCTGCCCTCGTCGTCCCCCCGGAAGACGCCGCACGCGGACAGAAGGGCCACTATCGCGATAAATCCCGCTGCATAGCGACTCTTCATGAAAAATCACCTTCTAGTAGGAGAAAGGCCATGACTTCCAGTAGTTGCGGACCCGGATCCACAGGCCGAACAGGCCCCGTGGCTCGAAGATCAGGAACACCACGATGAGCAGCCCGTACAGCACGGTCTCGACCTGGAACACGTTCGGCGTCAGCGTGGTGTCCGCGCTCACGAACGGCACCAGCGCCGGCAGCGCCCTGGTCAGCGGCTGCAGCAGCGAGATGAACAGCGCCCCCGCGATCGACCCCGACACGGTGGCCACGCCGCCGATCAGCACCATCGCGATGAACTGCACCGACAGCAGCAGGCTGAACGACCCGGGCTCGACGTAGCCGGAGATCGTGTACAGCAGGCCCCCGGCGCAGCCCGCGTAGAACGACGAGATGCCAAAGGCCAGGACCTTGTAGCGGGTGAGCGGCACCCCGATGACCTCGGCCGCGATGTCCCGGTCGCGGATGGCGGCGAAGGCGCGGCCGACGCGCGAGCGGGCCAGGTTGCGGGCCGCCAGGGCGAAGACGACGAGCAGCGCCAGCATGAGCACGTACAGCGACTGCTCCCTGGTGCCGAGCGGCCCGTCCTGGTCGAGGCGCACGCCGAAGAGCTGCGGGACCGCCGCCTCGCGCCCGACCCCCGGCCCGCCGGTGAGGTCCTGCCACTCCTTGAAGACGTGCTCGCCGAGGAACACCAGCCCGAGCGTGACGACGGCCAGGTAGAGGCCGCGCAGGCGGGTGGCCAGCGGCGCGACCAGCACCCCGGCCGCGGCCGCGACGAGACCGGCCGCGGGCAGCCAGATCCAGATCTCCGCGAGGCCGAAGCCGATGCGCTCGCCGTCCACGGGGCCGGACACGGCGGCGGCGGTGTAGGCACCGATGGCGACGAAGAACGCGTGGCCGAGCGAGACCTGCCCCGCGTAGCCGGTGACGATGTTGAGGCCGATGGCGCCGATGGCCAGCGCGTACGCGCCCGCCAGCACCTCCAGCGACCGGTCCTGCAGCAGCACCGCCAGCCCGAACGCCAGCAGCACCAGCAGCCCCGTCCACACCCGCTTCGCCGGGGTGTCGAGCAGCGCCATGTCCTGGGCGTAGGAGGTGTAGAGCAGCGGCCGCCCGCGCACCCGGCGAGACCGTCCGGTCGGTATGTCAGGAACGGCGGATCGCGCCGCGGATCGCGTGCCGGTCATACCCGCTCGACCTCCCGGGTCCCGAACAGGCCATAGGGCCTGACCAGCAGGACGATCAACATCACCACGTACGGCGACACGACCGCGAAGTTCTGCCCCAGCCAGGGCGCGAACTCCCCCTGGTACGACTGGAACAGCGACTCCACGACCCCGACCACCAGCCCGCCCACGACCGCGCCGCCGAGCGAGTCGAGCCCGCCCACGATGATCGCCGGCAGCGCCTTCAACGCGACCACCCAGGTGAGCTGCTCGATCCCCTGCCCGGTCCCGACGAACATCCCGGCCACGGCCGCCAGGAACCCGGCCAGCGCCCACGACAGCGCGAACACGGCCCCCACCGAGACCCCCTGCGCCAGGGCGGTCTCCTGGTCGAACGCCGCCGCCCGCATCGCCAGCCCGTACCTCGTGTAACGGAAGAACGCGAACAGCAGCGCCACCAGCACCGCCGTGACCAGCAGCATGGCCAGCCAGCGCCGCTGCACGACCAGCGACCCGAGCGACACCTGCGTGAACCCCCACGGGTCCCCGACCTGCCGCACGTCCCGGCCGATGAAGCCGTTCACCACCACCCGCACCACCACGTCGATGCCGAGCGTGATGATCGCCACGACGAACACCGGCCGCCCCACCATGGGCCTGATCGCGACCCGCTCGATCCCGAGCGCCACCAGGGCGATGAGCAGCGCCGACAGCAGGACGGCGGCGTAGAAGCCGGTCACCTCGGCCAGGTAGCTCACCGCGACGGCCCCGGCCAGCATCAGCGCGGGCTGCGCGAAGCTGATCACCCGCGTGGCCTTGTAGATGATCACGAACCCGAGCGCGAGCAGCGCGTACACCGAGCCGTTCCCCAGGCCCCTGATCACGGTCTCGAGCAGCCCCTTCACCGGGCGTACATCCCTTCCACCAGGTCCTCGAAGAGCTTGGCGACGGCGGCGCGCTTGACCTTCTGGGTGGCGGTCAGCTCCCCGTCCTCGTGGTCGAGCTCCTTGGGCAGGAACGTGAACCGCCGCACCTGCTCGACCCGGGCGAAACGGGTGTTCACCTCGTCCACGATCCCCCGGACCAGCTCCCGCGTCTCCGGCTTCTCCGACAGATCCCGATAGGTCGTGTACGGCAGCCCGCGCCGCCGCGCCCACTCCCCCACCGTGTCCGGCTCGATCCCGATGAGCGCCACCAGGTACGGCCGCCGGTCCCCGATCACGATGGCTTCCTTCAAGTACGGCGACGCCTTCAGCGCGTTCTCGATCTCGCTGGGCGCGACGTTCTTGCCGCCGGCCGTGATGATGATGTCCTTCATCCTGTCGGTGATCCGCACGTGCGTGCCCTCGACGAACTCGCCCACGTCCCCGGTGTGCAGCCACCCGTCCTCGTCCAGCACGTCGGCCGTGGCCCGCGGGTTGCGCCAGTAGCCGGCGAAGTTCCCCGGATGCCGGGTCATGATCTCGCCGGTGGCCTCGTCGATCCTCAGCTCGACGCCGGGGTGCGGCTCGCCGACCGTGCCCAGGCGCACCCTGCCGGGCCGGTTGGCGGTGGCGATGGCGGTGTTCTCGCTCATCCCGTACACCTCGTGCATGGGGATGCCGATCCCCATGTAGAACTTGAGCACGCCGGGCGCGATCGGCGCGGCCCCCGAGGCCGCGTACCTGACCCGCCGCATCCCGAGCCGCTCGCGCAGCGAGCGGTAGCAGAACACCCAGCCCACCCCGTACGCCAGCCGCGTCCCGAACGTGTGCCGGCCGCCCGTGCGCACCAGCGCGTCGCCGATCCGGTCGGCCACCCGCAGCCAGAACCGGGTCACCGCCCGCTTGACCGGCGAGGCCGACTCCAGCCGGATGTCGACCTGGGCCAGGACCTTCTCCCAGATCCGCGGCACCCCGAACAGGATCGTCGGCTGTACCTCCCGCAGGTTGGCCTGCACGGTGTCGATGGACTCGGCGAAGTTCACCTGCACGCCGGCGGCCGAGTTGAACCACACGGTGAACGCCCGCTCGGCCACGTGGCACAGCGGCAGGTAGGACAGCGCGAGGTCGCGTTCGGAGGGCGGTGGGGAGGTGAAGCCGCCGCCCAGGACGAGCGTGCTGACGGCGAACTCCACGTTCCCGATCGTGAGCATGACGCCCTTGGGCGGGCCCGTGGTTCCCGAGGTGTAGATGAGCGTCACCACGTCGCCGGGCTCGGCCTCGGCCATGCGGCGCTCCACGGCGTCAGGGTGCCCGGCGCGGTGCTCGGCCCCGAGGGCGAGCAGTTCGGGCCAGGACATCAGGACGTCGTCGTCGTAGCGGCCGCGGATGCCGCGCGGCTCCAGGTAGACGATGCGCCGCAGCTCGGGGCACTCGTCGAGGACCTTGAGCGCCTTGTCCACCTGCTCCTGGTCCTCGGCGACGAGGATCTTCGCGCCGGAGTCCGCGAGGAGGTAGGCGACCTCGTCGGGCGGGTTCGTGGGGTAGAGGCCGACGGTGACGCCCCGGACGGCGACCGTGCCGAGATCGCCGTAGAGCCATTCGGGGCGGTTCTCGGAGTGGACGGCGACGCGGTCCCCGGGCTCGACGCCGAGGGCGAGCAGGGCGTGCGCGACGAGCTCCACCTGGGTCCAGTACGCGGCCCAGGTGACCTCCCGCCAGATGCCCAGGTCCTTGTGCCGCATGGCGACCGCGCCGGGGGTGCTGCGGGCACGGTCCCGCACCCTGGTGACGATGCTCATGCGGCTCCTCCCAGGTACGCCTCGATGACCTTGGGGTCCTGCTGGACCTCGGCCGGGGTGCCGAGCGCGACCGGGCGGCCGAAGTCGAGCACGAGCACCCGGTCGGCCAGGTCCATGACCAGCCCCATGTCGTGGTCCACGAGGACGACCGGAATGCCCAGCTCATCCCGGATGTCCAGCACGAACCTGGCCATGTCCTCGGTCTCCTCCAGGTTCATGCCGGCCACCGGCTCGTCCAGCAGGAGCAGCCGGGGCTCCATGGCCAGCGCCCGGCCCAGCTCGACCCGCTTCTGGATCCCGTACGGCAGCAGCCGCACGGGATGGCGCCGCCAGGCCTCGAGTTCGAGGAAGTCGATGATGTCCTCGACCTGGGCGCGGGCGGCCAGCTCCGCGCGCCTGGCCCGCCCGTACCAGAGCAGCGCGGCCAGGGCTCCGTAGCGGAAGTGGTGGTGGCGGCCGAGCATGAGGTTGTCCAGGACGGTCAGGTTGTGGAACAGCTCGACGTTCTGGAACGTCCTGGCCAGGCCCATGGCGGCGATCTCGTGCGGCCGTTTCGGCAGCAGGTCCTCGCCCAGGAACGTGACCCGGCCGCGCTGGGGCCGGTAGACCCCCGAGAGCACGTTGAAGATCGAGGTCTTGCCCGCGCCGTTCGGCCCGATGATCGCCAGCAGCTCGGCCTGCCGGACCTCGAACGAGACGCCGTCGACGGCCTTGACGCCGGCGAAGCTCAGGTGCACGTCCTCGAACGTCAGGAGAGCCATCGTTTCCTCCGCTTGTAGTGCTTGACCTCGCGGAAGGACCTGACGGCCCCCAGGTAGAACTCCTTGATGTCCTCGTCGGCGAGCAGTTCGCCGGACGGCTTGTCCATCACGACCTTGCCGGTCTCCATGACGTAGCCGTGGGAGGCGATGGACAGGGCCATCGTGGCGTTCTGCTCGACCAGCAGGACCGTGGTGCCCTGGCGGTTGATCTCGACGATCAGGTCGCGCACCTGGGCGACCAGCGACGGCGCCAGGCCCAGGCTGGGCTCGTCCAGCAGCAGGTACTTCGGCCCGGCCATGAGGGCGCGGCCGACGGCCAGCATCTGCTGCTCGCCGCCCGACAGGTAGCCGGACACGCTCCTGCGCCGCTCCCGCAGCAGCGGGAACAGGCCGTAGACGCGGTCCAGGTGGGACTCGGCCGCCGTGTGGCCGCCGACCTTGAGGTTCTCCTCGACGGTCAGCTCGGCGAGGATGCGGCGGCCCTCCATCACCTGGCTGACCCCGCGCCGGACGATCTGGGCGGGTCTGAGGTGGTGGATGGGCTCGCCCTCCAGCGTCACGCTGCCCTTGGTGATCTCGCCGTCGTGCACGTCGAGCAGCCCGGACACGGCACGGAGCAAGGTCGTCTTGCCCGCGCCGTTCGCGCCGAGCAGCGCCACGATCGCCCCAGGCGGCACGCTGAGGCTCACGCCGCGCAGCACGAGCATCACGTCGTCGTAGACGACTTCGAGGTTGCGGACCTCCAGCACACCCGACTCCTCGGGATGGTGTGGCGTATGTCACTCCCTGATGAGCACAATGTCCACGCTTGCCCGGCGGCCGACAAGAGGGGCGGGCGAAATTTGATCGTGCTGCTGGTCCTAGGATTTCTCCTATGGCAATTTGCGAGCATCTTTCCCAGGCGGACGATCCGGCCGCGAAGACGCCGGAGGGCTGCGAGGAGTGCCTCGCCGTCGGGGGCCGCTGGGTGCACCTGCGGCGCTGTCTGGAGTGCGGTCACATCGGGTGCTGCGACTCCTCGCCGGCCAAGCACGCCACCCAGCACTACCACGAGACGGCCCACCCGGTGATCCAGTCCTACGAACGCGGCGAGGACTGGCGCTGGTGCTTCGTCGACAGCGCGATGGGCTGAGCGGCGCGGCTCTTCCCGGCTAGCGCTCCAGGATCGCCTCCTCGAAGTCGAGCTGCGCCATCACGTCGCGCATCACCTCGTCGTCGAGGCGGCGTTCGTCGCGCAGCCGGACGAAGACCTGCCGCTCGGCCTGGAGCATGTCACGGCGCAGGCGGCGGTAGAGGGCGCTGGGGGTCTCCGCGCCACCCTGCCCCGTGCCGCCGCCCAGCCGCTCCCAGGCGCTCAGCGAGCGGCGCCAGGACTTCTCCCTGAGCTGGTCGATGACCTGCTTCTGGATCTCGTCGGGCTCGCCCTGCTCGGCGATGAGCCGCGTGAGCTCCTCCAGGCCGGCCTCCAGCGCGGCCTGCTGGGCCGCCGCCTCGGCCAGGCGGTCTTCGTACTGCTCCTGCTCGCTCGACACGCGCAGCCGCCTGATCAGCGCGGGGAACGTGGTGCCCTGGATGAGCAGCGTGCCGATCACGGTCGTGAACGTCAGGAACAGCAGCATCGCGCGGTCCCGCGCGGGGATGTCCGGCGGGATGGCGAAGGCCGCCGCCAGCGACACCACGCCGCGCATGCCGGCCCAGCCGAGGATCACCGTCTGCGGGCCGGTGGGCACGTTGCTCCTGCGCAGGAGCTTCATCAGGCGTGTTACCACGAACAGCCACACGAACCGGCTGACGATCGTCACCGCCAGCACGGCGGCGGCGTAGCCCGCGACCGCCCACGGGTCGTAGCCGGAGATGCCCTGGATGACGGTCGTGAGCTGGAGCCCGATCAGGGCGAACACGACCGCTTCCAGGAAGAAGTCGGTGACCTTCCACACGGCGTCGGACACCAGCCGGGTGCCGAACCCCTGCAGGTGCATGCGGTTGCCCAGATAGAGGCCGACGATCACGACCGCGATCACGCCCGAGGCATGCACGCTCTCCGCCGCGAGGTAGGTGGCGAACGGGATCAGCAGCATCAGCGTGTTCTCGACCAGGGAGTCGCGCGTGTGCCTGAACAGCCAGGCCATCGCGAACGCCACCACCAGCCCGATCGCCACGCCGCCCGCCGCGGCGAGCGCGAAGTCGCCGAGGCCGTGCCACATGTCCAGAGTGCCGCCCAGCGCGGCCCCGACGGCGACCCGGTAGAGCGTGAGCGCCGTGGCGTCGTTGAACAGGCTCTCGCCGACCAGGATCGTCAGCGCCCTGCGCGGCAGGCCCAGCCGTCGGCCGACCGCGACGGCGGCCACGGCGTCGGGCGGCGCGATGATCGCGCCCAGCGCGAACGCCAGCGCGAGCGGAAGCTGCGGCAGCAGCAGGTGGACGACCAGCCCGACGGCGGCGGTGGTGAACAGCACGAGCCCGATCGACAGCAGGGCCACGGCCCGCCTGACGTCACGCAGGCGCAGGTAGGAGCTGTCGAACGCGGCGGAGTAGAGGAGCGGCGGCAGGAACACGTACAGCACGAGCTCGGGCTGCAGCGGCACCGCCGGCACCAGCGGCGACACCAGCAGGCCGGCGGCCACCAGCAGGAGGGGGGCGGGCCAGCCCTTGCGCCGGGCGACGGCCGCGACGCCGATGGCGCCGCCCGCCACCAGCAGCAGTTGCAGGCCCATGGTCGGGTTCACGGGAGGAGCGTACCTGGCCCCCGGACCCGGCGTGTCACCACTCCCGGCGGTCGCTCCGCTCGTGGTAGTCCGGCTGCTCGCCGGGCCGCAGGCGCTCGCCCGTGGAGAACATGGGGTCCACGACGTACGGGCGGGACAGCGCGTCGGGCTGCTGGTGCTCCTGGCGGCCCATGGACATCAGCGGGTCCACCGGGTTCGGTGGGGGACTCTGCTGGTAGGCGGCGTAGTCGTCGCGGACGGGCTGCGGGGCGGGACGGCGCCGGCCCGCGCCCGGGATGCCGTGCATGGGAGTCCCCAGGCCCGCGGCGGCCGGGGCCTGCGGCGGTGGCGGCGGTTGCTGCTGTTGCTGCTGTTGCTGCTGTTGCTGCTGGTAGGCGTAGGGATCGGCCGGGTAGGGGTCGTTCTGGTACGGGTCGTTCTGATAAAGGTCGGGCCGGTGCTGGGGCTGCTGAGGAGGGGCCGGCTGGTGCTGGGGCGGCTGGTGGGGCGCGGCCGCCTGGGAGGGGAAGCCGAGCGGGTCGGTGCTCAGCGGCGCCGGGCGGCGCTGGTCGCCGGGCATCTGGTAGACGGGCTCGTTGTCGAGGTACTGGGGACCCATGAAGGGGTCGGCCTGGGCGGCGGGGCCGCCGTACGGCTGCGGCTCGGCGGCGTACTGCGGGCCGCTGTAGGCGTCACCGGTGTACTGCGGCCCGCTGAGGGGATCGCCGGTGTACTGGGGCCCGCTGAAGGGGTCGCCGGTGTACTGCGGGCCGCTGAGCGGGTCGCCGGTGTAGCGCTGCTGCGGGGCCGTCGTCTCCACGTACTGGGGGCCGGTGAAGGGGGCCCGCTCGCCGTAGGCGTCCCTCGGAGCCTCGCCGTAGGCGTCCCTGGGCGCCTCCCCGTACGCGGGGGGCATGGTGTCCCTGGGGGCCGTGGTCTCGCCGTACGAGGCGACCAGCTTGTCCTGGCGGGCCGGAGGGGCGCCCCTGGCCACGAGGACGTCGTTGGGCGACAGGGCGGCCGTGGGCCGCTCTTCGGGTTGGTGCTGCGGCGGCTGCTGGACGGGCGGGGTCGGCCGCTGGTACTGGCCGGTGCCGGGCATGACCTCGGTGCCCGGGTCGTGCGCGGGCACGGCGGGCTGCTCGCCCGTGGCCTCGGCGAAACCCTCGTCGAGAGTGTCGAGCAGGCGCCCGACGTCCTCCATCGGCATGCGGAAGCTCGCGGTGCACATCTCGCCGCGCCAGAGGCTCAGGACCAGCGTGCCCTCATGCCACGTGACGCGGAGACACCGCTCCTGACCTCGCGCATCGAAGAACACTTCGCCGAACGACGGCAACGGGACAACTTCCGACATGGCAGACATACTGCTTTAACCAGCCTTTTCCCGTCCACTCAACCCCGGAAAACCCTCTTGAACCGGCCTTCCCATCTACACCGGGAACCCCTTTGGTCACTCCGCGTGACGTCCTTCTCTGACCCGTCGGAGTCCCGACCGCCCAGTGTGCCACGGGTGCCGACGCGAGGGTCCGGGAACGCCGGGATGCATCTGGCCGATCACACCGCGTTCGGCACGGCGACCCTGGAATGCGGGTAGCGTTTACTGCCGTGCCGGACTCCCATCTCCCGTCTGCGGACGAACTACTCATGGTCGCGGTAAACGCTCTCGGAGGGAGCGAACGGCAGGGCCAGTTGACCATGGTCCAGGCCGTGCAACAGGCCATCGACGGTGAGGAACACCTGGCGGTCCAGGCCGGCACGGGCACCGGGAAGTCGCTGGCGTACCTGGTGCCGTCGATCCGCCACGCGATGGACAGCGACTCGCCCGTCGTGGTCTCCACGGCCACGATCGCGCTGCAGCGCCAGCTCGTCGACCGCGACCTGCCCCGGCTGGCCGAGACGCTGGGCAAGGAGCTGCCGCACGAGCCGACGTTCGCGATCCTGAAGGGCCGCCGCAACTACCTGTGCCGCTACAAGGCGACGGCGGGCTGGCCCGAGGAGGACGAGCAGGACCAGCTCTTCGACCCCCGCGAGGTGAGCGCGACCGGCCGCATGGTGCAGCGCATCCAGGAGTGGGCCGACGAGACCGAGACCGGCGACCGCGACGAGCTCGTGCCCGGGGTGAGCGAGCAGGCGTGGCGGCAGTTCTCCGTGAGCGCGCAGGAGTGCCTCGGTGCCAGCCGCTGCCCGAGCGGGGCCGAGTGCTTCGCCGAGATGGCCAGGGCGCGGGCGGGCGAGGTGGACGTCGTGGTGACCAACCACGCGCTGCTGGCCATCGACGCCATGGGCGACCTGCCGGTGCTGCCCGAGCACGAGGTCGTGGTCGTGGACGAGGCCCACGAGCTGGTCGACAGGGTGACCTCGGTGGTGACCGGCGAGCTGTCGGAGCTGACCGTGGCGCTGGCGGTGCGCCGGGTGGGCAGGCTGATCGAGCAGGCGATCGCCGACCAGCTCATGGAGGCGGGCGAGGACCTCAAGGCGCTGCTGGCCGCCGCGCCGCCCGGGCGCATCGACGAGCTGCCGCAGGTGCTCGGCCTGACGCTGGCGCTGGTGCGCGACTCGGCCGCGCGATGCGTCACGGCCATGGGGCCGCGCGGCGCCGACAAGGACGACCCCGACAAGGCGGGGCAGCGCAAGGCCGCGTTCTCGATGCTGGACGAGGTGCACGACACGGCGGTGCGCATGCTGGAGGCGTACGGTCACGCCTCGGAGTCCGACCGCGCCGAGGTGGTCTGGCTCGACGGGGGCACCGACCGGCGCCCGCCCACACTGCGGGTCGCGCCGCTGACGGTGAGCGGCATGCTGCGCGACAAGCTGTTCGGCGAGCGCACGGTGATCCTCACCTCCGCCACCCTGGCCCTGGGCGGCACCTTCGACGCGCTGGCCGCGCAGTGGGGGCTCGGCGACGGCAAGGGCTGGCAGGGCATCGACGTCGGCTCGCCGTTCGACCACCCCCGCGCGGGCATCCTGTACGTCGCCAAACACCTCCCCCAGCCCGGCCGCGACGGGCTGCCGCAGCAGTACCTGGACGAGATCGTCGAGCTGATCGAGGCGGCCGGGGGGCGCACGCTGGGCCTGTTCTCCTCGATGCGCGCCGCCAAGGCCGCCACGGAGGCGCTGCGCGAGCGGCTGGACGTGCCGCTGCTGTGCCAGGGGGACGACTCGACGATGCTGCTGGTCAAGCAGTTCGCCGAGGACGAGCCCACCTGCCTGTTCGGCACACTGTCGCTGTGGCAGGGCGTGGACGTGCCGGGGCCCTCGCTGCGGCTGGTCATCATCGACCGGGTGCCGTTCCCGCGCCCCGACGACCCGCTGACGTCGGCCCGGCAGCGCCACGTGGCGGCCAGGGGCGGCAACGGCTTCATGGCGGTCGCGGCCAACCACGCCGCCCTCCTCCTCGCCCAGGGCGCCGGCCGTCTCCTGCGCGCCCAGGACGACAAGGGCGTCATCGCCGTCCTGGACCCCCGGCTGGCCACGGCCCGCTACAGCGGCTTCCTGCTGGGCTCCCTCCCCCCGTTCTGGCGCACCACCGACCCGGCCATCCCCCGCGCGGCCCTGAAGCGCCTCGCCTCCGAATCCTCCGCCTGAACGCGGGCGGCGGGAAAGGGGAAGCACGGAGCCGGTCCGGCTTTTCGGCATCCAGCCGGTCAAGCGTGCGCACCGTAACGGCGCTCAGCCGGTGAAGGGTCAGCGGCCGTTTCCTGGAAGGCCCTGCTCATGGTCGCGCTCGCACGGGGCTCCGCTGGTCACGCAAGCTGCCGCTCTCCGCCCCAGGCTCGCCGCTCCGTCAGCCGAGGTGCGGCGGGTGGCCTGCCCGTGCGCAGCCGTAAAAGACTTAAAAGGGGGTCAGGTCAGGACGCTTCGGGGGGAGCCCGTCGCCGGAGGAGACGCCGCGCAGGCGGCGGGACATCCAGGGGACGAGGTGCTCGCGGATCCATTGGGCGTCCTCGCGCCGCCGCGCCCGGGGGTCGACCGTGCGGGACGGCCAGTCCTTGCGCCAGTCCTCGAACGGCACCCCCAGCACGTCCAGCACCCGCGCCGCCACCAGCCGGTGACCGTCCTCGTTCATGTGCAGCCGGTCCGCGCTCCACGCCCGCCAGTCGCGCAGCCCCTGCATCGACCACTGGTCCACCAGCCGGCACCCGTAGAGGTCGGCGATGGAGCGCACGTGCAGGTAGAAGACCGCGAAGCGGCCGCGCAGCCGCCGCATCAGCGGCGTGTCGCGCGGGTCCACCCCCGTGAACAGCAGCACGTCCGAGCCCCCGGCCCGCAGGTCGCGCACGGCGCGGGCGAGCTTCTTGGCCATCACGTCGGGGTCGGTGCCCGGTCTGAGCAGGTCGTTGCCCCCGGCGCAGAGGCTGACCAGGTCGGGGGCCATCTCGACGGCCACCGGCACCTGCTCGGCGACGATCTGGTCGAGCAGCTTCCCGCGCACGGCCAGGTTGGCGTAGCGGAAGCCGGGTTCGTCGGCGGCGAGCCGTTCGGCCACCCGGTCGGCCCAGCCACGGTAGTGACCGTTATGACCGGGGTCGTTCAGTCCTTCTGTGAAGCTGTCGCCGAGGGCGACGAAGGACTTGTAGTGCCTCATGAGGTGGTGTTCATCTCCGCGATAGCGTGCAGCGCAAGGACGTATGACTGTAGTCCGAAGCCCGCGATGGTGCCCGTCGCCACCCCGGCCACGACGGAGTTGTGGCGAAACTCTTCCCTGGCGGCCGGATTGGAGATGTGAACCTCGACAAGCGGTGCCGTGCGCATGGCGATCGCGTCGCGCAGGGCGTAGGAGTAGTGGGTGAAGGCGGCCGGGTTGAGCACGACCGGGATGCGGCCGTCTGCGGCCTCGTGGATCCAGCCGATCAGCTCGCCCTCGTCGTTGGTCTGGCGCACCTCGACGTGCTCGCCGAGCTTCCTGCCGGTGTCGCGGCAGAGCGTGGCGAGGTCCTCGAACGTCTCGGCGCCGTAGATGTCGGGCTCGCGGGTGCCGAGCCTGCCCAGGTTGGGCCCGTTGAGCACGAGGATCATGCGGAGATCTCCTTGTAGGCGGCTTCGAGCAGCTCTTCCGAGGGGCCTTCGAGCCGGCCCGGCTCGGCCAGGCCGTCGAGCACGACGAACCGCTGCTTGGCGCCGCGGTTCTTCTTGTCCAGCCGCATGTGGTCGCGCAGGGACTTCCAGGCGTCGGCGCGGTAGGCGGTGGGCAGGCCGACGCTCGTGAGGATGGATCTGGTGCGTTCGACCAGGTCGGCGCGGCCGGCGAGCTTCGACAGCTCGGCGGCGTAGACCATGCCGATGGCGACGGCCTCGCCGTGGCGGATGGCGTAGTGCTCCTCGCGTTCGATGGCGTGGGCGAGGGTGTGACCGTAGTTGAGGATCTCGCGCAGGCCCGCCTCGCGCAGGTCGGCGCCCACGACGTCGGCCTTGACCTGGATCTTGCGCTCGATCAGCTCGCGGGTGTGGGGGCCGTCGGGCCGCGTGGCGGCCTCCGGGTCGGCCTCGACCAGCCTGAGGATCTCCGGGTCGGCGATGAACCCGCCCTTGATGATCTCGGCCAGGCCGGCCACGTAGTCGCGCCTCGGCATGCTCGCCAGCGTGGACAGCTCGCACAGCACCCCGGCGGGCGGCAGGAACGTGCCCACGAGGTTCTTGCCCTCGGGCGTGTCGATGCCGTTCTTGCCGCCGACGGCCGCGTCGACCATGGCGAGCAGCGTCGTGGGCACGAGCACGACCTGTACGCCGCGCAGCCACGTGCCCGCCACGAACCCGGCCAGGTCGGTCGTCGCGCCCCCGCCCACGCCCACCACGGCGTCGGAGCGGGTCACGCCGCTGCGGCCGAGCACCGACCAGAGCCCGGCGGCCACCTCGACGGTCTTGGCCGCCTCGCCGTCGGGCACGGGCAGCTCGACGACCTCGTAGCCGGCCTCGCGCAGCACCGCGCCGACCGGGCCGGAGATCTCCGGCAGGGTCTCCGGGTGGATGACGGCGACCGTGCGCACGCCGGGCTTGAGCAGCGTGGTCAGCTCGGCCAGCACCCCGGTGCCGACCACCACGTCGTACGGGCTGTCACCGCGTACGTGGATCCTCGTGGCACTCATGCGGGCAGCCCCTTGATGATCTCGTCGGCGAGCTCCTCCGGCTCCCGCTTGTCCGTGACCACGGTCGCCACCGCCAGCCGCTCGTAGACCGGCCGCCGCTCCTCCATCAGCTTCTTCAGCTGGCTGCGCGGGTTAAGCACGAGCAACGGCCGGGCGGAGGCGAGCCCCACCCGCTGGACCGCGTCCGCCAGCCCCACCTGCAGGTAGACGACGTGGTGGCCCGCCAGCAGCGCCTGCGTCTCCTCATTGAGCACGGCGCCGCCGCCCAGCGACAGGATCCCGTCGTGCTCGGCCAGGGCGCGGCGCACGGCCTCGTGCTCCAACTCGCGGAAGCGGGCCTCGCCGTCCTCGACGAAGATGTCGGAGACGGGCTTGCCGGCTACGGCCTCCACGTCGGCGTCGGTGTCGCGGAACCCGACGCCGAGCCGCTCGGCGAGCAACTGCCCGAGCGTCGTCTTACCGGACCCGGGAGGACCGATCAATACAACCCTGCTCATTTGATCACCATCGAAGACAGGTAGCCGGACAGGTTGCGGGCGACCTCCTCGACGGAGTCGCCACCGAACTTCTCGAGGGCCGCGTCGGCCAGCACCAGCGCGACCATGGCCTCGGCCACGATGCCGGCGGCCGGCACGGCGCACACGTCGGAGCGCTCGTGGTGCGCCTTGGCCGCCTCGCCGGTCTTGACGTCGATCGTGGCCAGCGCCCTGGGGACGGTGGAGATCGGCTTCATGGCGGCGCTGACGCGCAGGATCTCGCCGTTCGTCATGCCGCCCTCGACGCCGCCCGCGCGGTTGGTGATGCGGCGCACGCCGTCTTCGGCGGTGTATTCGATCTCGTCGTGGGCCTGGGAGCCGGGCCTGCGCGCGGTCTCGAAACCGTCGCCGACCGCCACGCCCTTGATCGCCTGGATGCCCATGAGCGCGCCCGCGAGCCTGGAGTCGAGCCTGCGGTCCCAGTGGGTGTAGCTGCCCAGGCCGGGCGGCAGGCCGTACGCGAGGACCTCGACGACGCCGCCGAGCGTGTCGCCGTCCTTGTGGGCCTTGTCGATCACGGCGATCATGGCCGCGCTGCCCTCGGCGTCGGAGCAGCGCACCGGGTCCTCGTCGATCCTGGCCAGCTCGCCGGGGCCGGGCAGGGTTTCCGCCGGGCTCTTCGCGCCGCCGATCTCGGTGACGTGGCTGACGATGTCGACGCCCAGCGCCTGCTTGAGGAAGCGCCTGGCGACCTCGCCGAGCGCGACGCGGGCGGCCGTCTCGCGGGCGCTGGCCCGGTCGAGCACCTGCCTGGCGTCGTCGAACCCGTACTTCTGCATGCCCGCCAGGTCGGCGTGGCCGGGACGCGGACGGGACCGGGGCGCGTTGCGCGCGAGGCCCTCCAGCTCGGCCGGGTCGACCGGGTCGGCCGCCATGACCTTCTCCCACTTGGGCCACTCGGTGTTTCCGATCCGGATCGCGACCGGGCTGCCCATCGTGCGGCCGTGGCGGACGCCGCCCACGATCGTCACCTGGTCCTGCTCGAACTTCATCCGGGCACCCCGGCCATAACCGAGCCTGCGGCGGCGCAGGGCCTCGTCGATGGCGGCCGTGGTCACCTCCACCCCGGCCGGCAGGCCTTCGAGGATGGCGACGAGTTCGGGGCCGTGGGACTCTCCGGCGGTCAACCAGCGCAACATGCGTACAAGTCTTCCATGTGCTGCCTAGTGAGATGTCCCGCGTTCACCAGCCGAGACAGAGTGTCGTGAACGCGCCCAGCAGCATGAACGGCCCGAACGGGAACTGGGTGTGCCTCGTCCCGCGCCTGGACAGCAGCAGTGCCAGGCCGTAGAGGGCGCCGAGCAGCTGGCCGCCGAAGGCCGCGACGATCCACGCCTGCCAGCTCAGCGCCGCGGCGGCCATGCCGATGAGCCCGGCCAGCTTGACGTCCCCCAGACCCATCGCCTCCGGCCTGATGAACCAGAGCAGCCCGTACACGGCCGTCAGCGCCACCCCGCCGGCCAGCGCCCTGGGCAGCTCCCCCGTCGGCGCCAGGGCCAGGGCCATGATCGGATACGCCGGGAGCGTGATCGCGTCGGGCAGCAGGCTGGTACGCCAGTCGACGACCGCCAGCGCGGTGCCGATGAGGGCGAAAGGTACGTACGGCAGCCCGAACCGCCAGGCGACCAGCGCGGCCACGGCGGCGGTCACCAGCTCGACGCCCGGGCCGGGTCGCTGGATCACCGCGCCCAGGTCGTAGTGGACCGGGCCCTCGTCGTAGGAGTCGGCCAGCCCGCGGATGTGGCGTCCGCAGATCAGCCCGGCGAGCGCCATGAGTGCGACCACGAGCCGACCTTAATGCGCCACCCCGCCCACGCGAGGCCGTATCAATCCACCTGCTACGGCTTTGCCCGCGCCCATCAACCCTCCGCGGGCGGCTGTCAACCCTCCCCGGGCGGACGACGCGCGCCCGGCACGGCAAACGCCATCGGCCCGCCTCGGCCGGACTGACCCCACGCCCGGCACAGCTCCGCCGATCGGCACCCGGCCCCGCGGAGCGTACGTCATCAGCCCTTTCTGGAGAACCACCGGCGGCGCCGGACGGGCTCCACCTTGGCGACGGTCACACCTTCGAGCCGATCGACGGTCCCCGACTCGACGGCCGCCAGCGCCTCCAGCACCGCTCCCTCGATCACGAACTGCACCGGCCCCGCCACGTCCACCACGACCGCCGCCGCCTTCTCCTGCACCGCCGCCCGGCACACCTGCAAGGCCGTGGCCTGGATCGGCCGGGCGTCGGGCCGCCATCGGGCCAGCGCCTGGCTGCCGGTGAACGCGAGCACCGCCTCCCTGCCGTCCGCCCCGACGAGCTTGGGCAGCGCCATCTCGCTCTCCTTCTCCTGCCGCAGCCCGTGCGCGCCGACCTCGCTCTCGGTCAGCAGCGCCACGACGGGCACCAGCAGCCTGGCCCCGCTGAGGGCGTTCAGCACGTCGGCGGCGTCGGCGGTGCCGGCCTGATAGGAGGCCAGGGCGGCGGCCACGGCGGGCGCGGCGCCACCGTCGTCGTCGGGATCGAGAGGTCGCGGGATGCTAGGCACAACCCCCGAGATTACCCCCGCCCGCCCCTGCCCCCGCAGCCTGCCCCGGAGCGCAGCGGGAGGTCGAACGAGGCGTTCACGACCCGTCGCCTTCGGCCGGGCCCGGGCGGTTCAGCCAGCCGGGCGCCGGGAGTCTGCGCGACCGGTATGCCCACCTGACGGCCTCGCGCGCCTGCTCCGCACCGCCCGGGGTGATCCGGTAGTAGCGGCGGCGCGGACGTCCCTCCGCGACGTGCGTCTCCGGGTCCTCCCACCGGCTCTCCACCCAGCCGATCTGCTCCAGTCTGGCCAGGATCGGGTAGACCGTGCCGCTCGGCAGCTCCGCCAGCTCGCACACCTCGAGCCCGTAGCGATCGTGCCCGGGATCACGGAGCAGGGCTCGGAGGACAGCCTGGGTCGGCATGGTCATCCGCAGGCTTCTCTTCATATCTCGTACTCTACATAGCTAGAACAAGGCCCACCCTCCCGCTCCGGCGACATGCTCGTACCCACCGACGATGTCGGTTCCGGCTGGTAGACAGGTGCGATGCGGATCGGACGCCTTCCCCTGGACGAGCAGCTCGCCGCTCTACGGACGGTGCTCGGCGCCAACCCCACCCTGACCACCGTGCTCGACGGCGCTCGCGCGCTCGACCTGCCCGGATGGTGGGTCGCGGCAGGCGCGGTCGTCCAGACGATCTGGAACCACGTCACCGGTCGTGACCCCGAGCACGGGATCAAGGACTACGACCTGGTCTACTACGATCCCTCCGACCTGTCCTGGGAGGCCGAGGACAGGGCGATCAGGGCGGGGGCCGAGCTGTTCGGGGACGTGCCGGTGGAGATCCGCAACGAGGCCCGGGTGCATCTGTGGTACGAGGAGCGGTTCGGCGTGCCGTGCCCGCCCTATGAGAGCGCCGAGGACGCGATCGACTCCTTTCCCTCCACCACCAGCTCCCTCGGCGTGCGGCTCACGCCGTCGGGCCGGTGGCAGGTCTACGCGCCCTGTGACTCCTCCCCCTCGTAAACGAGGGGGCTTCTCGCTACGCCGCGCCGGCGTCGCGGAGGACCAGCCCGGCCCTCTTGATGTTGCTCGCCCCGACCACGTCCGCGTTGGCGGCATACCCGCATGCCACGCAGGCGAAGTCGGCTTGGACCTTGCGGTTCTCTCCGCTCGCGTGCCCGCACCGGGGGCAGGTGCGGGAGGTGTTGGCGGGGTTCACCGAGATCAGCTCTCGACCGGCGCTTTCAGCCTTGTGCGCGAGGATGCCCAGGAACACCCCCCAACCCGCGTCCAGAATGCTCTTGTTCAGCCCGGCCTTAGCGGCTGCCCCGTTGGCCAGGAACACGCCCGCCCGCTCAGGATCGGGCCTGGCCCTCGGACTCTTGGTCATATTGGCGATCCGCAGGTCCTCCACCACGATCACGTCCGCGTTCCGGACCAGCGCGAGCGCGGTCTTGTGCGCGTGGTCGGCTCGTCGCCGGGCCACCGCACGGTGAATCCGGCCGATCTTCCGCGCCACCTTCCGGCGACGCCGGGAACCGCGTTTCGTGCCCGCGTAGGCGCGCTGAGCGGCCGCCAGCTCTTCCTGCGCGGTTCGCAGGTGGCGCGGGTTGGGGATGTGACCATGTTCGTCGCTCACCCCGGCAATCGGCTCGCTGGCGGTGGCGAAGTGGACCACACCCATGTCCACGCCGATCTCGCGGCCGGTCGCCGGCAGCGGCACAGCGGGCACATCGTCGCAGGAGACGATCACGAACCAGCGGGAGCCTTCCCGCTTGACCTCGATCTGCTTGACCCGGCCGCGCACCGGACGGTGCCGATGCGCCCGCACCTGCCCGATCCCGTGCAGCTTCACGACCGTCGCACCGGGGTGGTGGGGCTGGGAGTCCCACTTGGCGCCGTCACCCTCGACAAAGGTGACCGTGTCGAACCAGCCCTGCCCCTTGAACCGCGGGTAGCCAGGCCTCTGACCCGCTTTGACGCGGCGGAAGAATGCCTCGAACGCCTTGTTCAACCGGCGTAGCGTCTGCTGCTGGCTGGTGAACGACCAGCGGCCTTGGCCTGCCGGGTCATCGGCGCGGATCTCCTTCAGCTGCGCCGACTGCTCCCCGTACCGGATCGAGATCTTCGCCCGGCGGTACGCCTCGCGACGCTCTTCCAATGCCGCGTTGTACAGCGCCCGATGATCGTCCAGCATCGCGGTCAGCGCGATCTGCTGCTTGACCGTGGGACGCAGCACGAACTTGAACGACCTACGCATCAGCGCCCCCGCCGTTGCCGGGGACACGCTCGTCGGGGGTCTCGATAGAGCGCGGCACGTCCGCCACGCTGACCGCTCCCACGCTCGCCACAGAATACGAGCGTGACCACAGGTCGCAAGCCGGGAGCGCAGGTGCGGGAACTCGGCCCGCAGGTGGCCGGAGGTGAACCCCTTGAACGGGTCGGCCACGTACGAGGGCGAGTGCTTCGGGGTACGGCCTGACGAACAGGTGCACGTGGTCAGGCACCACCTCCAAGGCGATGATTTCCCCGTCGTGCGCTGCGGCCCTGGCGCGAATCAACTCCTCCAGCCGGGCCTTGATCCGGCCGCCCAGAGCACGACGCCAGCACTTGGGGCACCACACCACGTGATAGCCCAAGTCGTACGCCGCACCGGGGGAAGCGCGCACCTGACGAGACACTCGATCATTATCAGACCTGCGCTCCTCTAAGAGCAGCGGTTTCTGAAAGCCGAAATCCGCAGGTTAACGCACGCTCAGGCGCTAGAGCGCCTTCCCGCGCGGCATTCCCCCGCTCCCTGAAGGAAGCGGTCCCCTGCCTTCGACTTGATGGCGTGGCCGACGCGTTCGGCCTGGTGCTGCGGCCCAATCCCAGGCAGGCGCCCAGGCACGTGTACGAGGCCAAGGTGGCCCGGTGGACCGAGGAATGGCCCGAGCTCACCGCCCTGAGCCCGGGTTCCCCGGCCCTGCTCTGATCCCCAGGGCCCTTTGGCCGTCTATCCCAGGTCGGAGATGGCCGCGACCGGGCCGCCGCCCGAGGGACCCTGGTGGACGGCCGCCACCGAGACGAACACCGCCGGGTCGCCCGTGACCGAGGCCGCCACCCCGCCCACCGTCGCCTTGATCTGCCGGTGCCAGTGCACGTCCGAATCGTCCAGCATGATGTTGCGCCGTCCGCGAACCCGTCCCGACGGGTCGGCCTCGCACTTCATGAACACGTTCACCAGCCGCCCCCCGAGGTCCGACGGGTGCGGGCGCTCCGGCAGCGGCAGCCCCGAGTCCCTGATGGCCTCCCAGATGCCGTCGGCGTCCAGGGCGTCCTTCATGACGCTGTGGCCGACGCGGTAGCGGCCGCCGATCCCCCGCACGTTCCCCACCAGCACGATCTGCGCCCGGTCCAGCTCCACCCCGGACGAGCACGAGGCCACGGACGAGTACAGCGACAGGTCCTTGTGGATCTGGTCGGCGCTCGGCATGTCGATCTCGCCGAGGGCGACGGCGATGCCGAGGGCGGTGGTCGAGTTGGACAGGTCCATGGAGGGGCCGGTCTCCTCGATGGCGGTGTCCTGGCCGCGGCTCTTGGCGTCGGTGATGGTGGCCAGGGTGAGCAGCGGCGTCTTGGTCTGTACGTAGTGGACGTCGCGCGGGTCGTCGATCCCGGCGATCTTCATGGCCTCGCGTACGCCCGCTGCGACCTTCTCCACCATGGCGGGCCTGCCGATGTCCTCGGGCAGGATCACCTCGCTCATCGCCACGCCCACCGACAACCGCGGCTCGTCGGACGGGGGCGCGTCGGCCGTGGTGGCGAAGATGGTGGCGTGCGGGCTGAGCACGCCGTCCGTGCCGCCCGACCACACCAGCGGCACGCTCTCCGGCGCCGGATGCCCGTGCTCCGCCAGCACCTCGCGGAAGGCCCGGTCGGCGAGGATGCGCGTGTAGTCGTTCACGCCGCCGTTGCCCTCGGTCTTGCCGACGACGGCGAGCACCCGGCGCGCCTCGATCACCCCGTCGGCGATGAGCCGGGCGAGACCGGAGGCGTCGGTGACGCTCTCGATCGGCACCTTGCGTACTTCAATCGGGTCCGGCATATGACGCCCCTTCTCCGTTACCGGTCCTCCCCGCCCTCGCGACGCTATCCGAGCCGGTCAGCGGGGTTCATGGTCAATGTCTGCCCATGAACCCCGCCGACGATGTCAAGGTGCGCTCAGCGCCACGGGCCGGGGAGCACGCCGGACGCCGGGCGGTATGGTCGCCGGTGTGATTCGCGAAGCACTCGTCAACGGGATCAAGCTCGTGTACCGGGAGGAAGGCGACCCCACCGCTCCCCCGCTCCTGCTCATCCACGGCCGGACCGCCAACCACAACGACTGGAACGGCATCACCCAGCACTTCGCGGCGCGCTACCACGTCATCGCCCCCGACCTGCGCGGGCACGGGGTCAGCGACTACCAGGGCCCGTACGAGGTGCCGGAGATGGCCGAGGACGTCGTCGCGCTGCTCGACCACCTGGGCATCGGGCGCGCCACGCTGGTCGGGCACTCGCTCGGAGGCGTGGTGGCGTACCACGCGGCCATGAACCACCCGGACCGGGTCGAGCGGCTCGTGCTCGAGGACGCGCCGCCGCCGCTCCCCTTCAAGAACCGCCCGCCGGTCGTCGAGGACGATTCGACCGGGTTCGACTGGCGCATGATGCACGACACGGAACGGCAGCTGGCCGGCCCCGATCCCGCCTGGCTGGCGGGGCTCGGCAAGATCACGGCGCCGACGCTGGTGTTGAGCGGCGGGGACCAGAGCCCCGCCAACACCGGGGAGGTGGCGGCGCGGATCCCCGGGGCGCGGCTGGTCACGATCGACGTCGGGCACCTGATCCACACCACGGCCCGCAGCCGGTTCCTGCAGGCGGTGGACACCTTTCTGGACGGCTGACGGGCCGCATCTCATCACGCCGTAACCCTGGTGTCACGTATGCACGGCAGGGTAGAGGCGTGGTTGACATGCACGTACATCAGCGTCTGGGCAGACTGAGGCTGATGGCCCCCACGATCGGCCAGTGCGCGATCGGAGCCGCGATCGCCTGGCTCGTGGCCAAAAATCTGCTGGGCCACAGCCGCCCGTTCTTCGCGCCCATCGCCGTCGTGGTCTGCATCGGCGTGGCGCTGGGCCAGCGGCTGCGGCGGGTGGTGGAGCTGGTCGTCGGGGTCACCCTCGGCGTCGGCGTCGGCGACCTGCTGGTGTCGCGGATCGGTTCGGGCGCCTGGCAGATCGCGCTGGTGGTGGCGCTGGCGATGGCCGTGGCGGTGCTGCTCGACAGCGGTTCGCTGATCGTCCTCCAGGCGGGCTCGTCGGCCGTGCTCGTCGCCACGCTCCTGCCACCGAGCGGCAGCGGCGGGTTCGACAGGATGGTCGACGCCCTGGTCGGCGGGCTCATGGGGCTCGCGGCCGTCGCCCTGCTGCCCACCAGCCCGGCGGCGCTGGCGAGGAGGCACGCGAAGGGGACGTTCGGCGCGCTGGCCGACGCGTTGCGGCAGATCGCCGAGGCCATCGAGAACCGCGACGCGCGCGTGGCCTCCGACGCGCTGGAGGAGGCGCGCGGCAGCCACAAGAACGTGGAGGAGTTCAGGCAGGCGCTGGAGACGAGCAAGGAGATCGCCACCATCTCGCCGCTCCACCGCCACCGCCGCCCCTTCCTGGACGGGTACGAGCAGGCGGCCGTGCCACTCGATCACGCGCTCAGAAACGCCAGAGTGCTGGCCAGGCGGGCCATCGTGGCACTCGACGGCCCCGGCGCCCTCCCGCCCCGGCTGCCGGGCGAGCTGCGCGAACTGGCCGACGCCGCGCTCATGCTGCGGGACGACCTCGCCGCCGGACGCTCGCCGGAAAGGGCGCGCCGGGCGATCCTGTCGGTGGCCTCGCGGCAGGGCGCGGAGCGGTGGGGCTTCTCGGCGGACGTGATGACCGCCCAGCTCAGGTCCATCATCGTGGACCTCCTCCAGGCGACCGGCATCGATCGGGACGAGGCGGTCGCGACCCTGCCGCCGCTGGACGTCCACCCCGACCACCCATCAACCGACTCGCCCGACCCCGGCGCGGAGAGCGATCCCCCAAGCTCCGAAAAACCCCCACAACGCCCGACGAAAAGGACGTAGCTGGGGCAAACGTGACCTCAATGTCATATAGATCCGCCTTAAGGTAGAGGGGTGCGAACCAGGCTCAGCGATCATGTGAAGGAACGACTGGGCACGTTCGGCCTCATGGCCCCCTCCATCGCGCAGTGCGCGGTGGGCGCCGCACTGGCCTGGATCATCGCCATGGAGCTGCTCGGCCACCCCCGCCCGTTCTTCGCGCCGATCTCGGTGCTGATCTGCGTGGGCGTCGGGCTGGGGCAGCGGCTGCGCAGGGTGGCCGAGCTGGTGATCGGCGTCAGCCTCGGGGTGGGCATCGGCGACCTGCTGGTGTCCTGGATCGGTTCGGGCGCCTGGCAGCTCGCGCTCGTGGTGGCGCTGGCGATGGCCGTCGCGGTGCTGCTGAACAGCGGGGCGCTGTTCGTCGCGCAGGCCGGATCGTCGGCCGTGCTGGTGGCCACCCTGGTGCCCGGCGACGGGGCCGGCGGGCTGGACCGGATGGCGGACGCGCTCACCGGGGGCATCGTCGGGGTCATGGCGGTCGCGCTGTTGCCCGCCAGCCCGTTCACGATCGCGGCCAAGCACCTGTCCGGGGTGCTCGACGCGCTGTCCACGGTACTGGAACGAGCGGCGGAGGCGATCGAGAAGCGGGACGTGGAGCTGGCGGCGGAGGCGCTCGAGGAGGCGCGGAACACGCAGGAGGCGGTGGCGGAGTTCGAGCACGCGCTGGAGACCGCCAAGGAGATCACGATGCTCTCGCCGCTGCACTGGCACCGGAAGGCCAGGCTGGCGCGCTACGAGACCGCCGCCGTGCCGGTGGATCTGGCACTGCGGAACGCCCGGGTGCTGAGCAGGCGTACCCTCGCCTCGCTCGGGGAGGCCAGCCCGCCGCCCACCGCCCTGGCGGAGGCCCTGCGCGAGGTCTCGGAGGCGGCGCTGCTGCTGCAGCTGGAGCTCGGCGCCGGCCGCGAGCCGACGCTGGCGCGCCAGGCGCTGCTGGCGGTGGCGGCGCGGGAGCGGCCCGACGGGCTCGGCTTCTCGGCGCACGTGATCATCGCGCAGCTGCGTTCGGTGGTCGTGGACCTGCTGCAGGCGACCGGGATGGAGCACGAGGCGGCCACGGACACGCTCACCCCGTTGGACGAGCCCCGCGACGAAACCAGCCGCCGCTGATCCGGGGCAGGCTGTCGGTCAGGGCCGGATCGTGAACGTACGCAGGACGTCGGCGATCTCATCGACCTCGGTGAGCTTGCCGGCCGCGACGGCGACGACCAGGTCATAGGCGGAGTCGTCGTCAGTGTCGAGCTCAACTCCGTTGAACCGCAGGAAGACGTCCGTCACCAGCCAGGACAACCGTTTGTTGCCGTCGATGAGCGGATGATTGACCGCGAGCGAGTGCAGGAGCGCGGCGGCTTTCGTGATCAGGTCGGGATAAGCCTCCTGGCCGAACATGGCGGAGCCTGGTCGATGCACAGCCGAGGAGAGGAGACCGAGGTCTCTGACCGCGAGAGCGCCGCCGAGCTCCGCTTCCGCGAGCGCGAAGACCTGCTCCAAGGTGAGATAGCGCGTCATTCGCCGAGCCGATCAAGCACTGACCGCCAGCGCTCCCTGGACTTCGCGCCGAGCCGCCGAACCTCTTCGTCCGCAGCGTGCCGCGCCAGATACTCGTCGACGGCGGCCAGAATGACCTGCTGCATGCTCCGCCCCTCGAACTCGGCGCGCTTGCGGAGGGCCTCGGTCTGATCGTCGGTCAGGCGAAGGGTCATAGCCATGCCCCCCATCGTAGGTCGAGGGCGGTATCACGACGACACCAGCACGATGACGCCGAGGCCGCCGGGAACCTGGGCGGGGCGCCACGCGGTGCCGTCGTACCCGAGCAGGAACGGCTCGCCGTCCCGCGTCCCGGCCGCCCACGCGCTGGTGGGGCCGGTGGCGATGACGTCCCGCAGCCGGCTGCCGGGGTCCTCGCCGACGTAGGTGTAGCGCCAGCCGCCGGGGGTGGCCTCCGGGACGATCGGGGTCGGCGTCGCCGAGGGGGTGACGCGATCGGTCGCCGGCGGCTGGATCAGCGGGGGACGAGGTGGAAGAACGAGCCGTCCATGGGGCCGAGGTCGTGGTGGGAGATCTCGTCCAGCCGGGCCGCCGCCTCGTCCGGGAGGTCGAGGTCGAAGGCCGCCAGGTTCTCCCGCAGCTGCTCCACCGATCGCGGGCCGATCAGCACCGAGGTCACCCCGGGCCGCCGCGCCACCCAGGCCAGGGCCACCGATGCCGGTGCGGCGCCGAGTTCGGCCGCGACCTTGACGAGTTCGTCGGCGATGTCCAGATTGCGGTCGTTGAGCAGCGATCGGGCCCAACGGTTCGCGCCGGGGAGGGAGTGGCCGAGCAGCCTGCCCATGCGGCTGTCGGGGTCGGGGGTCTCGCCGTGCCGGTAGCGGCCGGTCAGCACGCCGCCGCCGAGCGTCCCGTACACGACGGCGCCGATCCCGTGCCGCTCGCACGCCGGCAGGATCTCCGCCTCGATCACCCGCTGGATGAGCGAGTACTGCGGCTGCAGGCTCACGAACGGCGTGCCGCCCACGCGGGCGGCGGCCCACTGCGACTCGACGAGCTGGGTCGCGGTGAAGTTGGAGCAGCCGAGGTAGCGGACCTTGCCCGCCTTGACGAACCCGTCCAGCGTGGCCATCGTCTCCTCGATCGGCGTCACCGGGTCCCACTGGTGGCACTGGTAGAGGTCCACATAGTCGGTGCCGAGCCGGCGCAGGCTGGCGTCGAGGGCTCTGGTGAGGTGGCGGCGCGACAGGCCGCGCCCTTCCGTACCCACCGGCATGGCGCCCTTGGTGGCCAGCACGACCCACTCGCGCCTGCCCTTCAGCGCACGGCCGACGATCTCCTCGGTCTCGCCCCGGTGGTACAGGTCGGCGGTGTCGATGAAGTTGCCGCCCGCGTCGAGGAACGCGTCGATGATCCGGCCCGCCTCGGCCTCGTCACTGGCGGCCAGGCCGTACTCGGTGCCGAAGTTCATGGTGCCCAGGCAGGCCCTGGAGACGCGCAGGCCGGAACGGCCGAGATTCAGGTAGTCCAAGGGATTCCCCCTAGAATCGGAATGGTTGTTCCGGATGTTGACCATACGGAACAACGGTTCCGGTTGTCAACGAGGAAGGGGCTCTCTGTGATGCGTGCGGACGCGCGACGCAATCGCGCCCGGGTGCTGGAGGCCGCCGAAGTGGTTTTGGCCAGGGACGGGCTGTCCGCGTCGATGCGCGAGATCGCCTCGCTGGCCGGGGTGGGGGTGGGGACGATCTACCGCCAGTTCCCCACCAAGGAGGACCTCTACCAGGCGATCGTCGTCGACCGGATGGCGCGGCTGGCCGCGCTGGCCGACGAGCTGGCCACGGCCCCGGACGCCGGGGAGGCGTTCTTCGAGTACTTCACGATGATCGTGGAGGATTCGACCGTCAAGAAGGTGCTCGTGGACGCCCTGGCGGCGGCGGGGATCGACGCCAAGGCCGGGATGCCGGACATCCGGGGGGCCATCGAGACGCTGCTGGTGCGGGCGCAGGGCGCCGGGGCGGTTCGGGGGGATGTGGGGATGGCGGAGTTGCTGGCGCTGTTGAGCGCCACGTGTCTGGCGGCGCAGCACAACGGGTGGGACGAGGGCCTGCGGACGAGGACCCTCGCCATCGTCTTCGACGGCCTCCGCCCCTCGCCACCGACCCGATGACTCCCGTCAGGTGGAGAGGCGTTTGAGGCGGGTCACGGCCTCGTCGATGACCTCGTCCTTCTTGCAGAACGCGAACCGGACGAAGTGCCGCCCCCGGTCGGCGTGGTCGTAGAAGACCTGGGTCGGGATGGCCACCACGCCGGCCAGGTCCGGGAGGCGGCGGGTGAGTTCGAGGCCGTCGGTGAAGCCCAGGGGGCGGATGTCGGTCTGGACGAAGTACGTGCCGGAGGGCCGCAGGACGGAGAAGCCGGCGGCCGCGAGGCCCTCCATGAGGCGGTCGCGCTTGTCCTGGAGGCCGGCGCGCAGCGCGGACACCCACTCGAGCTCGTGCCGCAGCCCGTACGCCACCGCCATCTGCCACGGCGCGCTCGACGTGAACGTGAGGAACTGCTTGACCGTCTGCACCGCCGTGATCAAGGCGGGAGGGGCGCAGATCCAGCCCGTCTTCCAGCCGGTGACCGAGAACGTCTTGCCCGCGGACGAGATCATCACCGTGCGCTCGCGCATGCCGGGCAGCGTGGCCAGCGGGATGTGCTCGACCCCGTCGAACGTCAGGTGCTCGTACACCTCGTCGGTCACCGCGATCAGCCCGCGCTCCTGGCAGAGCTCGGCGATGACCTCGAGCTCGGCGCGGGTGAAGACGGTGCCGGTGGGGTTGTGCGGGGAGTTGACGAGGATGACGCGGGTGCGCGGGGTGACGGCGGCGCGCAGCTCGTCGGGGTCGAACGTGAAGCGCCCGTCCACCGGGCGCATCGTGACGGCGACCAGGCGGGCCTGGGCGAGCGCGATCGAGGCCGCGTACGAGTCGTAGTACGGCTCGAAGGCGATCACCTCGTCCCCCGGCTCGCAGAGGGCGAGCACGGCCGCCGCGATGGCCTCGGTGGCCCCCACCGTGACCAGGATCTCGCCCGCCGGATCGTAGGAGAGGTCGTAGTGGGCGGAGCGGTGTTCCGAGATCGCCCGGCGCAGCTCCAGGACCCCCGGACCCGGCGGGTACTGGTTGGCGCCCGAGGTGATCGCCTGGACCGCGCGGTCGAGCATGGCCGCGGGCCCGTCGGTGTCGGGGAAGCCCTGGCCGAGGTTGATGGATCCGGTCTCGGCGGCGAGCGCGCTCATCTCCGCGAAAATCGTCGTGCCGAAGGCGCGCATCCTGGCAACAAGTGGTTCGGTCACGGCACTTAGGCTATGCCCGGCGGGAAAGCCGCCCATCATTCCGCCCCCTGATGTCGCGAAGGGCATGGGCGGTTCGCCGCGCCTTGTCGGTAGTCTCGTCCCGTGATCATTCGGGTCGTGCTAGCCCTCGCTTTAATGACGCCCCCTGTCATGACCCCGTCGGACGCCGGCCCGAGCGCCTGCCCGGTCGCCATGCCACCCCGTACGACGTGCGGTTTTCTCGAGGTCCCCGAGCGCAGGGACGCGCCGGAGCGGAAGATCAAGGTGGGGTACGCGGTCCACGCCTCCACCGCCAAGGACCGCAGGCCCGACCCCGTGGTGTACATGAGCGGGGGCCCGGGGTCGGCGTCCATGCAGCTGACGGGGTTCCTGAGCCAGATGTTCCCCGATCGCGACGTGGTGACGATCGAGCAGCGCGGCAGCAAGTACTCCGAGCCGGTCCTGGGGTGCCCCGAGACGGCCGAGGCGCTGCTCGGGCAGCTCAGGCGGCCCCCCGCCGACGTCGGCGCGGCGGCCGTCCGCTGCCGCAAGAGGCTCCAGGAGCAGGGCGTCGACCTGCGCGGATACAACACGAAGGAGATCGCGGCCGACGTGGTCGCGTTACGGGAGAAGCTCGGGTACGACTCCTGGAACCTGTTCGGCGTCAGCTACTCCACCAGGGTCATGATGGACGTGGCCGCCGCGGACCCCAAGGGCGTGCGGTCGGTGGTGCTGGACTCGTACCTGCCGGAGAGCGTCAACTGGTACGACGACGCCGACCGCAACCTGGCCGACACGGCGGCGCGGCTGAACATGAAGGACGCGTTCGAGGCCATGACGACCCGGCTGAACGCCACGCCCGCGCAGGTGACGACGACCGACCCGCTGCTCGGCAAGGCGTTCGAGGCGCGGATCAGCGGTGACGACGTGGCCACGATCATGGCGGAGGCGCTGCACGAGGCGGACTTCGCGGCGGTCGCGCCCGCCATGGTCGGCGCGCTCGCGAAGGGCCACGACGAGCTGCTGCGGGCGCTGGCCGACGCGGTGGGCGAGGGGCTGGTTTCGCACGAGTTCGGGCTGTACCACGCGGTGCAGTGCCAGGACGAGGTCCCGTTCAACACATACACCCCCAAATCACGACTTTTCACTGCAAATGGGGACAAGGCGGTGTGCGATGCGTGGCAGCTCCCCAAGTCCAAGCCCGTCAACGCCACCACCAAGGCCCCCGTGTACGTGGTGGGCGGCCAGTACGACCCCACCACCCCCACCAGGACCACCAGGCCCGCGGCCGAGGCCCTCCCCGGCGCCCGCTTCGAGGAGTTCCCCCGCGCCTCCCACGCCGTCTTCCTGACCAGCCCCTGCGCCCGCCGCAAGATCGTGGAGTTCCTCGACGCACCGGCCGGCGGCACGGCCTCGCCGTGCGTCGACGACGCCGCCGGGCAGCCGGGCGACCTGCACGTGACCGCCGCCCCGTACCAGATCTCGAAGTCGCCCTGGCTGGCCGCGCCCTTCGCGCTGTTCGCCCTCGTCTCCCTGATCCAGCTGGTCGCGGGCGCGCTGAGGGGCCGGGCGCTGGCGGCGTTCGGCGGGCTGGCCGGCGTGGCCTTCGCCGGGCTGGTCGGGCAGTCCGTATACGCCCTGGTCACCCGGAACGAGACCGCGCTCGCCGTCGGCGTGCCCGGCACGGCCGTCGTCTACACCTGGATCGCCGCCGCCTCGGCCGCGCTGACCGCCGCCGCGCTCCTGCGCGACCGGCGCTGGCCGCAGATCGCGGCGACCGCCGTCGGCACCGGATTCCTCGTATGGTGGTTGGCCTGGTTCCTGTGACGCGCATCCGTGAGCTCGACGCCCTCCGCGGTTTCGCGGTGGGCGGCATCATGCTGGTCAACACCTGGCAGCACACCGACAAGGACCCGCGCAACGGCCTCGACTGGGTCATCGAGGCGCTGTTCCAGAGCCGGTTCTACCCGATCTTCTCGCTGCTGTTCGGCATCAGCTTCATGCTGTTCCTGCGCGGCAACAGCCGCTGGGCGCTGCTGAGCAGGCTGTTCTGGCTGTTCTGCCTCGGACTGGTCCAGCACACGTTCTACGAGGGCGAGGTGCTGACCTACTACGCCTTCTACGGCGCGGCGGTGCTGCTGCCGGCCTCGTTCCTGACCGGCGGCCTGCCGGTGCTGCTGCTCGGGGTGGCGGTGCTGGCGTGGGGGCTCCAGGTGGGCGGCGGGGCGTGGCTGATCCCCGGCCTGTTCCTGATCGGCATGGGGCTGTGGCGGCTGAGCCCGTCCAGGTCGCTGCTACTGCCGTCGTTCGCGGTCACCGCGCTGGCCGGCGCGCTGCTGACGGCCGCCTGGGCGAGCCAGGGCGGGTGGATCCTCTACAGCACGGCCGCGCTGGCGGGCGCGGCGGCGTACTCGCTGGGGCTGCTGCTGGCGCTGCGGCCGTGGTTGTCGGCGGTGCTGGAGCCGCTGGGCAGGATGGCGCTGACCAACTACGTCACGGGCACCGTCGTGATCGTTCTGGCCACCCCGCTGCTGAACACCGACCCGACGCGCTGGTCGGTGGTGGCGCTGGCGGCGGTGACCGTGACGGCGCAGGTGCTGTTCAGCAGGTGGTGGCAGGCCAGGTTCAGGTACGGGCCTCTTGAGTGGATCTGGCGGTGCCTGACCTGGTTTCGAGTGGTACCCAACCGGTTAGAGTCGGGCCGTGACCGAAATCGCCCTCTGCCAGATCCCGGTGTCTCCTGACCCGGCCACGAACCTCGAACGTGCCCGGGAGGCGCTCGCCAGGGCCGAGGGGGCCGACCTGGCGATCTTCCCCGAGGCGACTCTCACCCGCTACGGGCGGCGCATCACGGACCTGGCCGAGCCGCTGGACGGGCCGTTCGTGTCGGGCCTGGCGGAGGCGGCCAGGAAGCACGGGCTGGCGGTGATCGCCGGGGTCTTCGAGCCGGGCGACGACCGCGTGCACAACACGGCCGTGGCCATCGACGCGCAGGGCGCGGTGCGGGCGGCGTACCGGAAGATCCACCTGTTCGACTCGTTCGGCGCGAAGGAGTCCGACCTGGTCGCGCCCGGCGCGGAGCCGACCGTGGTGGAGCTCGCGGGGCTCAAGGTCGGCCTCGTCACCTGCTACGACGTGCGTTTCCCCGAGCTGGCCAGGGCGCTCGTGGACAAGGGCGCCGAGCTGTTCGCGGTGATCGCCGCGTGGGGCTCCGGGCCGCTCAAGGAGGACCACTGGGTCACCCTGGTCAGGGCCCGGGCGCTGGAGAACACGATGTGGACGGCCGCCGTCGGCCAGGCGCCCAACCCGGCCGAGTCGTCCGACGGCTACGGGGTGGGCCGCAGCATGCTGGTCGATCCCCTGGGCGTGATCCGCGCCGATCTGGGCACGGCGCCCGGCGTGCAGACCGTGCGGGTGGATCACGAATGGACAACAGCCGCCAGGGCGACCCTGCCGTGCCTCCAACACCGGGTTCTCTGAGGTTCAACCGATCGTAAAGTAGTACCGTGAGCGGAACGCAGATGCAGAAGGTTGTCCCGCCGCGTCTGCTCGTGCCATACCTGTCGGGCAAACGCACGGTGATCTCGGGTTACGTCTACCGCGTGCAGGACTGCGTCAGGCTGACCACGCCTGAGTCGCTCTACCACGGGCTCGACCTGTCCTACGACGGATCGGAGCTGTTCGGCGAGGTGCCCGAGCTCTACGTGATGCGCTGGTACGCGCGCGACGTCGACACGTACGCGGTGCCGTACGGGCCCCACATGGGTGGCGACTGGAGCGACGCGCCGCCGTTCGCCGGCAACGGTTTCACAACATCGTCGGATCACGTGGTGCCGCAGTTCCACACCGTTCCGATGCCGATCCCGGCCGGGACGGAGATCGTCCACGTCACAGCCGACGGCGAGCGGCCCTTCGCCGAGTACGACGGCCTGACTTGGCGGCCCGCGGCATGAGCGACGACGAGATCATGCCGGTCGCGTCCGGCTTCGTGGCACGCTTCGACGGCCGCACGCTGCCTGCCGCCCTGGGCCCCGACAACGACCAGGTGGTGCTGTTCAGCGAGGTCGAGCTGGACGGGTTCGATCCCGCGTCGGGCTACTGGCGCAGGGTGGTGGCCAGGTCGCAGGTGGAGTGGCTCGTGCTGATCCGTACGGTGGGGGCGTTCGGCGGCGAGCCGTGCATCGTGATCGACGAGGACGATGACGGGCTGCACATCGCCTACACGGGGCACAGCGGGATGAAGGCGGAGGCGCTGGGCTACTGGCTGGTCGACCACGGCGCCTACGAGGTCGTGGTGCCCCGCGAGGAGGTCTTCTCGATCCGCGTCGAACGGATTCCGGTCCCCTAGTCAACCTGCCACCGTTCCGGGTGTCTCTATGAGGTGACCGAAACAGCGACCACGACGCAGCCGTCGTTCGCCGAGCTGTTCGCGGCCCAGTACCACTCCCTGGTACGCCTGGCCGGGCTGCTCGGCGCGGACGACCCTGAGGACATCGCCCAGGAGGCGTTCGCCCGGCTGCACACAAGGCGGTTGCGCGACGACGGGGCCGCCCTGGCCTACCTGCGCTCCACCGTCTGCAACCTGACGCGCAACCGCCTGCGCCACCTCAGCCTCGTACGACTGCGCCGCCCCGACCCTCCCGAACCGGCGCGCAGCAGCGAGCACGCCGTGCTCGCCTCCGAGGAGCATCGCGAGCTGCTGGCCGCCGTGGACCGGCTGCCGCGCCGCCAGCGCGAGGCGCTCGTCCTGCGCTACTGGCTGGACCTGTCGGAACGCGAGATCGCCGACGCCATGGGCGTCTCGCCCGGATCGGTGAAGACGCACGCGAGCCGGGCCCTGGCGGCCCTGGGCAAGGCGCTGAAGGAGGAGGACGCGTGAACGACCTGGAAGAGCGCCTTCGAGCCGCGTTCGACGCCCGTGCCCGGGCCTACGAGCCCGATCCGCACGCCTGGGCGCGCATCATGGAGCGCCGGCCGCGGCGCCGACCGGCCCGGTGGCTGCTGGCCGCGCTGCCGGTGGCGCTGCTGACCGTGTTCGTTCCTGTGCTGCTCAACGGGGGCCTGGGCAGGAACACCGCGATCGACCCGACCGGGATCTACCAGCAGCTCATGAAGGAGCGCACGCCCCTCGGCAAGGAGGCGTCCGTCGACAACCCCTCCGAGGGCAAGCCGCTGCGGATCTGGTTCGCCAGAGGGAAGCTGGGCTATCCCGAGGTCTGCTACATCGTCGAGCGGGCCGCCGGCGAGCCGTACGGGGCCTGCCTCGACGCCGTCGAGTGGGAGCACGCGGACGCCTGGTACGTGGGCAGCACGCTGCGGGACGGCGCGGCGACCGCGATGGACTGGGGGCTGGCGCGCCAGGACGTCGGCGCGGTGGCCGGGGTCACGAAGGGCGGGCAGGAGTTCCAGGGCACGGTGCGGAGCCTGGACGGCGCGCCGTACCGGCTGTGGACGGTGACGTATCCGTCCCAGGATCCCATGTCCAAGATCCGGATCTCGGACGTCGACGGCAAGAGCCTCGGGTGGTGGTCCCGCGACGGCCTGTTCCTGCCGGACGGGCAGCCCATGAGCGCGCCCATGGAGCTGTCCCAGGGCATCTCCGTCCAGCCGTACCTGACGAAGGAGGGGACGCGGCTGACCTGGTCGCGGCACGGCGCCGAACTCACCTCGCTGCTGCCCTCCGCGACGGACTCGGCAGTGACCATCAGCGGGCGACGGGACATGATCATCGGCCTCGCCCGCAAAGACGTCGCCAGGATCGAGGTCTCGTTCGGCGGCGGGAGCACAGCGAGCGTCGTGACCAGGCCCGATCCCTGGAACCTGGGCGTCACGCTGTTCGCCGCCATGAGCCCGTCCGACGACCGGGCCGAAAGTCGCCGCGTCACCGCCTACGACGCGTCGGGCAAGCAGGTCTGGAGCCGAGACGAGCCGGGTGAGGCAGCGCCGGCGCCGTACAAGGACGACAAGGTCGCCGGCGAGGTGATGATCCTCCCGGGCACCGAAGGCTCCGGCCGCCCGGTACGCGTCTGGTTCACCCAGAGGTCCGACGACGGGGACGGGTTCTGCTTCACCGGCGGGCCCGGGCCGAGCGACCGGGGCGTGAGCGGCTGCTTCATCAGCTTCGCGCAGAACTCCTACCCCTTCCAGCAGTCGACCACCTACCTGCCGGACCCCGGCGCCGACATCTACTTCGGCCCGGCCCTCGCGGGCTGGGAGTCGGTCGAAGCGGTGCTCCTCGACGGGCAGCGGGTGCGCGCCTCGTTCCTGCGCGGCAAGGGCACCCCGTACCCGGTCTGGCACGTCAGTGTCCCGCGCGACACCGAGGTCGGGGGCTTCGTCGTGAAGGCGAAGGGCAAGCCGGACAAGCAGGTCCCGAATTACAGCAAGAGCTGCGCGAGGCAGGCCGCGAGGTCCGGGGCCACCCCCCAGACCCTGCCGGCGGGCATCACGGCTCTGCTCGTGCCGGGCTGCGCGGCCTTCTGGGAGAACGGCGAGCTGACGCCGGCGCTGCCCGGGCCGCTGCCCGGCGCGCGGCTGAGCGACCTGCTCGACGCCGAGCGGCCGGTCCAGTGGATCAGCCTCAAAACGGCGTGGTACGGCTACGCGCCCGCGGGCACGGCCAAGGTGGGGATCCGCATGAAGGGCGGCGCCACCGCGACGGCCGAGGCCGTACCGGACTCGTGGGGGCAGAATGTGACGCTGTTCGCGGCCCCGGCCCCCAAGGGAGGCGACGAGACCGTCGCCCTCACGGGCTATGACGCCGGCGGCAAGGAGCTGTGGCGGTACGAGCCGGCAGCTCGGCGCGCCCCGAAGTCCTAGCCGAGGTTGCGGTAGCGGGCCCGGCGGGCCGCGAAACGGTCCGCCGGGCTCAGCTCCAGCAGCCGGGCGATCTCATACTCCAGCGCCCGCCCCACCCGCTCGCAGAACTGCCGCGGCTCGTACGCGGCGTCCGGCACCTCCGGGACGACCCGGTCCACGATGCCGTCGCGGCGCAGGTCGGTGGCGCGGATGTGCTGGGCCTGGGCGATCTCGGGCGCGAAGTCCACCGAGCGGTAGAGGATGGCCGAGGCGCCCTCCGGCGGCAGCGGCGACAGCCAGGCGTGCTGGGCGCAGAGCACCCGGTCGGCGGGCAGCAGCGCCAGCGCCGCCCCGCCCGCCCCTTCGCCAAGCAGCAGGCACACGGTCGGCGCGTCGAGCATGACCAGCTCGGCCAGGCAGCGGGCGATCTCGGCGGCCAGCCCGCCCTCCTCGGCCGCCTTCGACAGGTCGGCGCCCGCCGTGTCGACGACGGTGATCAGGGGCAGGCCCAGCTCGGCCGCCAGCCGCATGCCCCGCCGGGCCACCCTGAGCCCGGCCGGGCCGAGGGGCGAGTTGGTCCGCTGGACCCGCCGGTCCTGGCCGAGCACCACCGCCGGCGCCGTGCCGAACCTGGCCAGCGCGAGCAGCAGCCCCGGCTCGTTCTCACCCTCCCCGCTGCCGCTGAGCGGGGTCACGTCGGTGGCGGCGAGCTTGAGCAGCGTACGCACGCCGGGCCGGTCGTCGCGGCGCGAGCGGGTGATCGCCTCCCACGCCTCCACGGGCCGCAGGTCCTCCTCCGGCGGAATGCCCGCCTCCACCCGCGACCTGTCGTCGGCGAGCACGCCGAGCGCCCTGATCGCGATCTCCCGCGCCTCCTCGGCCGGGACCACCGCGTCGATCAGGCCCTTGCGGTGGAGGTTCTCGGCGACCTGCACGCCTTCGGGGAACGGATAGCCGTGCAGCGACTCGAACACCCGCGGCCCCATGAACCCGATCAGCGCCCCCGGCTCGGCCGCCGTGACGTGCCCGAGCGACCCCCACGACGCGAACACCCCGCCCGTCGTCGGATGCCGCAGGTAGACCAGGTAGGGCAGGCCCTCGCTCCGGTGCAGCTGGATCGCGGTGGTGATCTTCACCATCTGGACGAACGCGAGCGCGCCCTCCTGCATCCGCGTGCCGCCCGACGCGGGCGCGGCCAGCACCGGCAGCCGCTCGCGGGTGGCCCGCTCGACGGCCACCGTGAACCGCTCGGCCGCCGCCACCCCGATCGAGCCCGCCATGAACGAGAACTCACACACCACCAGGGCCACCCTGCGGCCGCCGAGCAACCCTTCGCCGGTGATGACGGACTCGTCGTAGCCGGACTTGACGCGGGCCGCGGCCAGCTCGTCGGCGTAGGGGGAGCCGGGCTGCGCGGGGTCCGCGGGCGGCGCGTCCCACGACTTCCACGACCCCTGGTCGAGGATCGTTTCGATCAGTGTGCGCGCGTCCGGACGGCTCACTATCGCTCCCTAAATGTCGGCCAGCCTTGCAATGTTGACGCACGAAGAGTTCGTCCGGTGCCGCGAAATGCGGATCATCGTTCACGCTCTTCGAGCCAGGCGAGCACGGCGTCGCCGTCCTGGCCGAGGGCGGGTGGCGCGGTGTGCTCGAACCCCTCGAGACCGTCGAAGCGCAGCGGCGGCCCGGGCAGCTCGATCGTGCCCAGCACCGGGTGCTCCACCTCGACGACCAGGCCCTGCGAGCGGGTCTGGTCCCAGGCGTAGACCTCGTCGAGCGTCCTGATCGCGCCCGCGGGCACGCCCTCCTCGCCCAGCCTGGCCAGCCAGTGGGCGCGGTCGTGGGCCGCCAGGGCCTTCTCCATGTCCGCGATCAGCTCGTCCCGGTGCGCGAACCTGTCGCGGTTGGTGGCGTACTTCGCGGCGTCGGGGTCGATGCCGAGGAGCGTGGCGACCTTCTTCCACTGGCCGTCGTTGGCCGCGGCGATCTGCAGCATGCCGTCGGCGCAGCGGAAGGCGCCGTAGGGGGCGATGGAGGCGTGGTGGTTGCCGCCGGCCGCCGGCACCTTGCCGCCGACCGTCCAGGCGGTGCCGTGGTAGGCGTGGACGCCGGTGATCGCGGCCAGCAGCGAGGTGCGTACGACGCGGCCCTTGCCGGTGCGCTCGCGCTCGTAGAGGGCGCCGGTGACGCCGTACGCGCCGTGGATGCCGGCGAGCAGGTCGGCGATGGAGGCGCCGACGCGGTAGGGCTCGTCGGGCGACGGCCCGGTCAGCGACATCAGGCCGGCCTCGCCCTGGGCGATCTGGTCGTAGCCGGGCCGTCCGCCCTCCGGGCCGTCGTGGCCGAAGCCGGTGATCGACAGGATGACCAGCCGGGGGTTGAGCTCGTGGAGGCGCTCGACGGAGAAGCCCAGGCGGTCGAGCACGCCGGTGCGGAAGTTCTCGATCAGGACGTCGCTCTGGCGGACGAGGCGCTCGATGAGCCGCTTGCCGTCGGCGGACTTGAGGTCGACGGCGATGGACTGCTTGTTGCGGTTGGCTGCCAGGAAATAAGTCGATATTTCGTGATCCGGTCCGACGAACGGCGGTCCCCACCCGCGCGACTCGTCACCCCCGTCCGGATGCTCCACCTTGATCACCCGAGCGCCCAGGTCACCCAGCATCTGCGCCGCGTGCGGCCCGGCCAGGGCCCTGGACAGATCGAGCACGACGATGTCACCGAGGGGTCCGAGCAAGATCAACCTCCTGCTTGCATTCGGGGCGAAAGAACATTCTCTCAGTAGCCCACACCACGTCTTCTACCCTGGGTCCGGTGAACCACCTGGCCGATCGCATCATGACCCTGCGCCCCTCGTGCGGCCCCGTCCGGCTGGTGGCCGTGGACGGGCCGGCGGGGGCGGGCAAGACGACGTTCGCGGGGCGGCTGGGGGCTGCGCTCGGCTGCCAGGTGATCCACAGCGACGACTTCCCCGTGCCGTGGGAGGAGGGGCCCGGCGGCTGGTTCCACGCGCTGGAGTCGCAGGTGCTGGTCCGGCTCCGGGACGGCGAGCCCGGGGGTTTCCGCAGGTACGACTGGGTGCTCGGCGAGTACGCCGAGCACGTGGCGGTCCCGGTCGCGCCGGTCCTGGTCATCGAGGGCGTCGGCACGGCCCGCGCCTCGATCGCCCGCCTGCTGGCCTTCACCGTCTGGATGGACGCGCCGCGGGCGCTGCGCTTCGCGCGGGTCATGGAGCGGGACGGGGCCGAGCTGGAGCCGCGGTGGCTGGAGTGGTTCGCGGCCGAGGAGAAGTGGTTCGCCGAGGACCGGACGCGTGACCGGGCCGACCTGATCGTCGAGACCGGCCCGGACCGGCCAGGGACGGGCGACGCCGCCGAGACCGGCTGATCAGAGACCGGCTAGAGGTGGCGGGAGCCGTCGAGACCGACCAGAGACGGGCTAGAGGTGGCCGACGTCGTTGAACCGGACGAGCCCGGAGCCGTCCCACACGGAGACGGAGGCGTTCAGCACCGGCGCGAACTCCAGGACAGCGGCCAGATCCGCGTCCGGGCCGCCCGCGAGGACGTGGCGCAGGCCCAGCACCACCGAGTCGTGGGCGACGATCAGCACCCGCCGCCCGGCCGCGTGCTCGCGCAGGTCGGCGAGGAGATCACGGAGCCGCACCACGACGTCGGCCAGCGACTCGCCGCCGGGCGGCCGGAAGGCGTAGGCGCCCTGGGCCTCCCGCCGCGCCATCTCCTCGGGGAAGAGCTCTTTGATCGCGGCCAGGTTGTAGCGCGCGAACGCGCCCGCCTCCTGGTCCCTGAGCCGCCCGTCCACGGTGAGCGGGAGCGGGCCGGCGCCCCACGCCCGCAGGGCCACCCGCCACGTGTCGAGCGCCCGCAGGTAGGGCGAGCACCACACCACCTCGGGGGCCTCGGCGGCGGGCAGGCCCGCCAGTGACCGTCCGAACGCGGCGGCCTGCGCCCGGCCCAGGTCCGTCAGCGTGACCTCGTCGTCCCCGCGCCCGTAGACCAGGGGCGCCGACCCGGCCTCCCGGTGCGCGAGGTTGGCCTCGCTCTCCCCGTGCCGCACCGCCATGATCCGCGTCGGTCCCATCCCGACATCTTGTCACGGCACCCTCCGGCCAATTACGGTCAAGCCCGTTATATCGCTCTGGGAGGTCGTACGTGCGCACCATCCTCGCAACGCTCCTCGTTGCCTTATCCCTCTCGGCTCCGGCCCAGGCCGAATCCACCGCAGCCCCACCCACCGGGTGCGGCTTCCAGAACCTCGGCACGCTCCCGCTGACCGGCGCCACCACCGCCGGCACCGCGCTGGACGCCCGCCACCCGCAGGGCCCGCGCGTTTACTCGGTCACCTCCAGCGCCTCCGGCCCGGCGCTGCTCGGGATCAGGGACGCCCGCGACGGCCGCCTGATCGCCGAACGCCCGCTCCCGCTCGCGCTCGGCTCCTGGGCCGTCACCGTCGCCCCCGACCACTCCGTCTACGTCGGCAGCTACAACGCCACCGCCGGGGCGATGGGCCGCCTCTTCCGCTACAACCCGTCCACCGACCAGGTGAGCGAGCTCGGCATCCCCATCGCGACCGAGACGTTCGTCTGGGCCGTCGCCGCCAGTCCCGACGGCTCGGCCGTCTACGGCGGCACCTCGCCCACGGGCAAGCTCTTCCGCTACGACACCGCGACCGGCGCCTTCGCCGACCTGGGCAGCCCGGTCCCCGGCGACCAGTACGTCCGGGACCTGGCCGTCGGCGAGAACGGCACCGTGTACGCCGGCGTCGGCGCGCGCAGCATGAAGGTCGCGGTGCTCACCCCCGCCGGCACGGTCGAGCGGGTGATCGACCCGCCCGTCGAGGGCAGCGGCTACGCCTACGACGTGGACGTGGCCGGCCGCTACCTGCTGGTCCGCTTCGTCACCTCCACCGGCGCCAACCCCATGGGCGTGTACGACCTGCGCAAGCGCGCGTGGAAGGACGTCGTGGAGGACGTCGACAACCTGACCGTCGGCGGCGGCAGGCGCGGCCACGACCTCTACCTGTTCCAGCATGACGAGCTCGTGAAGTACGACCTCAGGACCCGGAAGATCACCAGGCTGGGCTTCACCGGGTACGGCGAGGGCGCCGCCCGCCCGCTCGGCTGGCTCGGCCACACCCTCGTCGGCACCAGCTCCACCGGCCGCATCTGGCAGTTCGACCGCAGGACCGGGCAGGGCCGGCTGCTCGACGGCGCGCTGACCGGCCAGCCCGTCAGCATCCGCTCGCTCGGCACGGGCCCCGACGGCCGCGTCTACGCGGGCGGGTTCTTCACCGGCGGCCTGGCCGCCTACGACCCCTCAACGGGCCAGTCCCAGAACTGGCCGAACGTGGGCCAGAGCGAGGGCATCGTCACCCACAAGGGCAAGCTCTACCTCGGCGTCTACCCCGGCGCCCGGATCTACGAGTTCGACGGGACCGCGCCCAAACTGCTGCTGGACCTCGGCGGCCAGGAGCAGGACCGGCCCTTCGCGATGATCTCGGCGGGCGACCGGCTGGCGTTCGGCACGGTGCCCAAGGCCGGCACCCACGGCGGCGCGCTCGGCCTGCTCGACCCCGCCACCGGCCGCACCGTGATCAGGCGGGACATCGTCCCTGGCCACAGCATCATCGGCCTGGCCTACCGCGACGGGGTCGTGTACGGCGCCACCTCGGCCTTCGGCGGCACCAGCACGCCGCAGGGCGACGCCGTGGCGTTCGCGTACGACATCGCCACGGACTCGCTCAAGTGGCAGTCCACCCCCGTGCCCGGCGACCTGGCGCTCGGCTCGATCGCCTTCGACGGCGACGGGCGGCTGTGGGGGCTGACCCCGGACACCCTGTTCGAGCTGGACCCGGCCACCGGGCGGACCGTCAGGAGCGTGAAGCACCAGACCTACGCCTGGTCCAGCGCCACGCAGGTCTGGCTGGACACCAACCTCGTCTTCCACAAGGGCTACCTGTGGGGCAAGGTGCAGGGCAAGGCGTACCGGATCGATCCGGGGACGATGACGCTCGCGCTCATCGCCCGCCCGATCTCGAACCTGATCCTCGGCCCCGACGGCCACCTCTACCTCTCACGCTTCGAGAACTTCTCCACTTACCGCGTCTGCTGACGGGTCAGCCGGAACAGGCGCGGCCCTTCGGCGAAGTAGACATCCCCGGACCCGTGCACCGCGAGCTGGTGCACGGGTCCCTGCCGCAGCACCGCGTGCCGTCCGGTCCGCGGGTCGAGGGAGAAGACGTCCTGGCCGGCGTGCGCGCCGTACAGGGTGCGGTCGCGCCGGTTGTACGCGAGCTGCCCGCTCGCGCTCTTGCTGTCCGACAGCGTGACGCGCGAGACCACCTTGCGCGCGGTCGTGTCGACCGCGAACACCTCGCCGCCCGCGATCCCCCACAGCCTTCCCCGGTCGTCGAACGTCAGCGCCGGGACGGCCGGCTTGCCCGCGGCGGGCACGATCTCCCACAGCAGCCGGTTCGCCTTCACCGACCACGCGAACAGCTTGGCCTCCGGCTGCGTCGGCGGCGTCGCCGACTGGCCGCTGTAGATGGACGTGCCGCCGTAGAGCACGCCGTCGCGGTAGGCGAGCGAGACGATGCTCTGGTCCTGGACGACGTTGCGCTGAGCGTGCTTGAGCGTCCCGGTCCGCGGGTCCCACACGGCGAGCACCCCGCCGAGCTGGCCGAGGTCGGGCATCGTGCCCGCCGCGAGGTAGCGGCCGGCCGACACCAGCGCCCGCGGCCTGATCTGCTTGTCAGCGGCGAAGTCGAACAGCCGGGCCGGGTTCGGCGCGGGGCCGGGCTCGGGGCTGGGCGAGTACTCGGTGCTGTTCCACGGCAGCGCCGGGTCGTAGGCGTAGACCCTGGCCTCGGGATAGGCGCCGACGTAGAGCTTGCCGTCGTGCGCGATCATGTCCTCGCTCTGCGAGAACGTGTGAAACTCCGTCCTTTTTCCGGTCTTCGGGTCCAGGGCGGCGAAGCCGCCGTTGAGGAAGCCGCCGGCGTACATGCGGTGGTCGGGGCCCTCCGCGAGCGCGGTCACGTCGATGGGCTCGCCCCTGACCGCCGTCTGCACGAACGACTTCGCGCCGGTCTGCGGGTTGTAGCGGAACATCAGCCCGCGCCAGAGCAGGCCGACGACGCTCTTCCCCGGATAGTCCGGCAGGCCCAGCTCGGCCCAGCCGATGCCGCGCGTGTTGGCCACCCGGCCGGTGAAGGGCAGGCCGGTCGACGTTGTGGCCTGCGTACGGGGGTCGTAGCGGACCAGCTCGCCGCTCTTGACCAGGTAGACCGCGCCGTCGGCGGCCGGGGGCGAGACGTCGAGGCCGTGTACGGCGTCGAGCGCGCCGGTCCACTGGCCGGCGGCGATGTCCCAGACGTGCATCGGGCCCGGGCTCGCGCCGCCGTAGCGGACGTAGAGGAAGCCGCCCGCGACGTTGACGTCGTACGCCCACTTGCCCGCCGGGTCGAGGCCGTCGGGCGTCGGGAGCTGCCTGGTCGCGCCCGAGGCGGCGTCGATCTCGAAGACGGCGGCCGGGGCCTCGGTGCCGGCGTAGATCTTCCCGTCGGCGTAGGAGACGCTGCGCACGTAGGCGTGGGCGGGCGAGAGCTTGCCGTAGTCGCGCACGCCGGTCGCGGGGTCGTAGGCGAACAGGCGGCCGCCCGGGGAGGTGCCGCCGTAGACGGTGGCGCCCTCGCCCGCGGCCACGGACCAGATGAAGTTCTCCGAGGGCAGGGGGCGGCCGAGGTCCTGGACGCCGCCCTGGTCCGCCCAGCGGTAGAGGCGGCCGTCGCCGTACGTGCCCGCGTACACGCTGCCGTCCGGGGTCGCCTCCACGGCCCAGGAGCCGCCGGCGCCCGGCAGGTCGTACCTGGCCACCTCGGCGCCGGTGGCGGGATCGACGGCGTTGAGGTGGGCGGGGGTGCCCGACGAGGCGCCCCACAGCACGGTCCGGCCGCCGGGGCCCGGCGCCACCACGCCGCCGATCAGCAGCACGTCCTCCAGGGGGACGCCGAGATCCTCCACACGGGGCGCCGCCGCGACCGCGGGGGCGGCGGCGCCGAGCACGGCGAGGGTGGCCGCCATGCTGCATGCCAGCATGCGCTTAATTAAGGTCATGACCGAAACCTAAGATGAGGCTGGTTTCGCCGTCAATGACGAATTACGGCCAAGGAACTAATTGGCGAGCACCTTCGCGAGAGCCTCGGCGACATCGCCGGCCGCCTCGGGGGCGTCCATGAGCATGGCCTGGCGTACCCACACCACGGTCCTGGCGGCCTCCTCGGCGCCCGGGCACGGCTCGACGCGGGCGCCCTCGGCGGTGAGGGCCTCCATCGTGCCGAGCGGCGGGTAGCCGGCGTCGAGCGGCACCCCCTCCGCGGCCATGGCGGCCAGCACGAACTCCCGGTCCACCCCGGCGTCGAGGCGCAGCATGAGCAGGTGGCGCGAGTCGCGGGTCGTGCCCTCCGGCGGCGGCACCACGGTCACCTCGGGAACGTGGGCCAGCTCGCGCTCCAGGGCGGCGCAGAAGGCGTTCCTGCGGTCGATCTCCTCGTCGAGGCGGTCCAGCCAGGGCAGCAGGAGCGCCGCCTGGATCTCGGTGAGGCGCAGGTTCCAGCCGACGGACGGGTGGCCGTACCAGCGGCCGCCGGGCGCGCGGCCGACGTTGCAGGCCGACCAGACGCGGTCGTGCACGGTCTGGTCGCGGCAGACGATCAGGCCGCCCTCGCCGGCGGTCATCGCCTTGCTCGCCTGGAAGCTGTAGACCCCCGCGTCGCCCAGACCGCCCACGGGACGGTCCCGGTACGTGGCGCCGTGCGCCTGGGCGGCGTCCTCGACGACCGCGAGGCCGTGCCGGGCGGCCAGATCGTTGAGCGGGTCCATGTCGGCGGGGCTGCCCGCCAGGTGCACGGGCATGATCGCCGCGGTCCTGCCGGTCACGGCGTCCCGCACGGCTCGCGGGGACAGGTGCAGGTCCACCGGGTCCACGTCGGCGACGACGGGGACTGCGCCGGCCAGCAGCACGGCGGTGGCCGAGGCCACGAACGTGTACGCCGGGACGATCACCTCGTCCCCCCTGCCCACGCCGAGGCCGCGCAGCGCGGCGAACAGGCCCAGCGTGGCGTTGCCCACGGCGACGCCGTACGGGACGCCGGAGCGGCGGGCGAACGCGCCGGTCAGGTCCGCCACCACGGAACCGCCCTGCGTGGCTCCCCACAGTCCGCTCTCGAGCACCTTGGTGACGAGCTCGCGCTGCGCGGGGTCGAGGGGCGGCGGCCAGGCGGGCCAGGGGGCCGAGCGGACAGGAGTGCCGCCGTGGATGGCGAGCGTCACGGGGAGACGTCCCTTCACGAGTGGACCTTCACGGGTGGGCCCTTGCGAGCGGGCCTTCACGGGCGGACCTTCACGGGCGAGCCCTTACGGGCGGGCCTTCACGAGTGGCCGAGCAGGCGGGCCAGGTTGGCGCCCTGGATGAGGGCGCGGTCGGTGTCGGTGAGCGGGGCCAGGGCGACGCGGCCGTAGCCGGTGCGCAGGTCGAGGAAGCAGGCGTCCGAGCCGAACAGCACCCGTTCGGCCCCCGCCAGGGCGGCCAGCCGGGCGATCCACCGGCCGGTCATCTTCGATCCGCACGTCTCCAGGTAGACGTTCGGCAGGTCGGCCACGAGACGGGCCGCGCGGCCGAACCCGTACGCCCAGAGCCCGGTGTGCCCCATGATCAGCGGAACGTGCGGGTGCCGGGCCGCGACGGCGGCGAACTGGGCGGGGTCGCTCCAGGGCGAGTCCGTCTGGCCGTGCGCCAGGACCGGCAGGCCGAGCCGCCAGACCGGCTCGTACAGGGGGTCGTCCAGGCGGCACTGGTGCACGTCGGGATGGAGCTTGACCCCCCACACGCCGTCGCGGGCGAGCGGGGTGCGGTGGTGCGGGTTGTAGACCTGCCACACCCCGAACCGGCCGGGGAAACGCCCGGCGATCTCCATGGCCAGCTCGTTGCCGCGCACGGCGTCGGGGCCGACGGCGAGCAGGTGGCTGATGCCCATCGCGGTGACGCCGATCCGGTCCATCGCGGCCACGAGGTGTTCGGCGGTGGGATGGGGGATGAGGAAGTCGGGCCAGGTGCCGACGTGGCCGTGCGCGTCGAGGATCACAGCAGCTCCTCCAGCGTCCCGGCGGCGATCCGCTCGATGTCCTTCTGGGGCAGGTCGAGGTGGTCGAGCAGGAAGCGGGGGCCGCAGTCGTCGGACACCGGCGCGCCCGTGCCGAACACCAGCCGCCCCGCCCCGAACAGCGCCGCCAGCCACTCGACGCCGCCCTGGGTGTTGACGGTGCCGATCTCGGCCCGCACGTTCGGCGCCTCGGCCATCAGCTCCGCCAGCGCGCGCAACCGGCGGTAGCCGGGGTTGAGGACGAGCAGGGGCAGCTTGGGCAGGCGCTCGGCGAGGTGGCCGAGCTGGGCGGGCGAGGTCTCGTCGAGGTCGATCGCGACGGGCAGGCCGATCTCGGCCAGCCACCGCAGGGCCCACGGTCCCGTGAGGTCGAAGCGGTGGCGTTCGGGGCAGAGCCTGATCATCCGTACGCCCCATGCCGCCACCTCGTCCGGCCCGTCCGGCTCCCCGGCCCCCGGCACCACGACGGGGACGGGGATGAACCGGGGGTCGTCGAGCGCGAGCAGCGCCTCGTTGCCCGCCTTCGGGTCGGAGTAAAGGCTGAGCGTGTGGGTGACACAGGCCAGGCCGATGCCCAGCCGGTCCATCTCGTCCCGGGGGTCCGTCGGCAGGTCGTCGAACGGCACGGGACCGATGAGCCGGTGGGCATCGATCACATATTTCGGCACAGACCGAAACTAGCAGAGATTACGGAGTGACGGTCAAGGACGGGCAGCGCGGATCGAGCCGGATCCTGGCCAGGTCGCGGCCCACGAGCCCCCAGGCCCGCCAGGAGCCGGGCTCGAAGTGCAGCTGCGGGTTGGTGTACCACTCGTCGCCGAGCCCGGTGGCCAGCAGCTTGGCCTCGGTGCCCAGCTCGTACGCGTTCCCGCCGCCGAAGAACGTGGACGCGAACACCCTGCCCCGGTGCACGGTCAGCTCGCCGTACCCGGAGAGCTTGCCCTGCCGCACCACTGCCTTGGTGGCCAGGTCCATGGCGATCCAGGTGCCCGAGTCGCGCTTGTAGACGCCGTACAGCAGCCCGTCGTGCACCTTGATGTCCTGGAACGTGCGGTGCCCCGGGATCGGGTCCACCTGCCAGAGCACCTTGCGGGCGCGCAGGTCGAAGGCGGCCACGGACGCGGACGTCTTCACCGGCGGGGTGCCGCCCCCGCCGAGCACGTCGCCGCCCAGGTAGACGACGCCGCCCCGGGGATCCACCGACAGGCTCATGAGGCTCTGGTCGGGGATGACGCCCTCGTAGACGTCGATGCGGCCGGTGCGGGGGTCGATCACGGACAGCGCGCCGTTCAGCTTGGCGCCGAGCGGGGCGCTGGCGACCACGAGCTTGTCGGTGGCGGGGTCGTACTCGATGTCCCAGGGGCGCTGCTGGCCGTGGCCCAGGTAGCCGAGGCTGCGCACCCGGTCCGTACGCAGGTCGACGGAGACGATCTGCCCGCTCGGGTAGATGGCGGCGTAGATCTTGTTGCCCTTCCGCACGAGGTCCTTCGGCTCGCCGGGCATCCGGAACCTGCGCTTCTCGCCCGTGCGCAGGTCGCGTACCTCCATGGAGAAGTGGCCGCCGATGTAGACGGCGCGGTTGGGCACGACGAGCATGCTCTGCGGCCGCTCCGGGCCGCTGGGCAGGCCGGCGTCGATGAGGTCGACGAACTCTGACTTGCCGGTGCGCAGGTCCAGCCACCACATGCCGCCGCTGCCCGAGAAGCCGAGCATCGTGTTGTCGTCGAGCTGCTGCAGCCGTCTGGTCTCGTCGCCAGGGGACGGCGGTTCGGCGACCTTGGTGAACGCGGTCTCGCCCACGCGGTAGCGGTGGACGGCGCCATCGGGCCGGGAAGTGGCGTAAACGGTGTCATCTGCGGCCACGGTCAGCATGTCGATCGTGCCGCCGGTCAGGGTCGCCCGGCGCTCGTCCGTGCCGTCCGAGCGGATGTCGATCAGCGTGTCTCCGGCGGCGGCCAGCACCCGGTCGCCGTGCACGGCGACGGCGCCGATGCCGGTCGGGGCGGCGGCCAGCTCCTTCACCGTGCCGTCCGCCCGGGTGATCCGGACGAGCCGGCCCTTGTCGAGCAGCCCCGCGTACACGTAGGTGGCGTCGGCGGCGACCGCGCGCACGTACCGCTCTCCCTGGACCAGCACGCCGAAGTCGCGCACCGCGCCCGTGCCCGGCACGTACTCGCGGACCCGGCCGTCCGGGTAGGTGCCCACGTAGAGGGTGCCGTCGGGCGCGGCGGCGAGGCTCCAGACGAAGCCGCCGTTCTTCCCGAACGACGCCAGCCGCTCCACGGCGCCCGTGGCCGGGTCGAAGCTGTAGAGGTCGGGCACCGGGTAGGTGCCGACGTAGATCTTGCCGCCGGACACGGCCGTGGCCCAGGCGCCCTCGGGCTCACCGGCGGCCGGGCCGTCGGGCAGGGTGACGCTCCTGACGACCTTGCGGGTGGCGAGGTCGATGTCGGCCAGCACGGGGGGCTTCAGGCCGCGGGTCACCACGTAGGCGTGCCCGTCGAGCACGGAGGCGCCCACGATGGCGCCGGTGACCGACGCAGGGCCGAATCGCTCCACGGCCGGGGTGTCACAGGCCGTCGCCGCCCGCGCGACCGGGCCGGTGAGGAGCGCGGGTAAGAGCGCCGACAGGATTACCAGGAGGGATCGGAGCATGGGCGCACCTCGCGTTCATTGCTGAGCAATTATGGGCCAGACCGTAACTTTATAAGCACAGTTCGTCAATGGCATGATGTGCGGCATGGCGATTGAGGATGGGTCCGGTATTCCGTTCGACGCGTGGCGCCTGGTCGGCGGGCTGGAGGTGGCGCTGGACGTGGACGTGCTGTTCGGGGCCTACCCCGACCGCGACGGCCCGCCCGGCGCCCCGGACCAGGTGCTGCGGCTGCTGGGCGAGCACCGGATCAGGGCCGCGGCGGTGGCGAGCCTGCGGGCCGCGCTGTTCGACGTGCGCTCGGGCAACGACGAGCTGATCGGCGTGCGGTCCGGCAAGGACGAGCTGATCGCGCGGGCGGCCCCGGAGGTCGTCCCCGTCGGAGCCGTGGACCTGCGCGACCCGATCGGCGCCGCGCGCGAGCTGGAGCGGCTGGCCGCCGGAGGCGTCCGGGCCGTCCGGCTGTTCCCCGACGAGCAGGGCGTCGAGGCGGGCTTCCCGTCCGTCAGGCACGTCGCGCGCCGGGCGGCCCGGCTCGGCCTGGTGGTGCTCACCGGCGGCGACGTGCGCAGGTTCTGGCAGCCCTTCGCAGGGCTCGGGGCCGACGTGGTCTTCCTCGACACGCACTTCTACCACCTGGGCGACTTCCTGGTGGCCGCCGCGGACGAGCCCGGCTTCCACACCTCCACCCGCCTGCTCAACTCCCCCGACGCGCTGGAGCTCGCCGCCGCCGAACTCGGCGCCGACCGCCTCCTGTACGGCTCGCGCGCCCCCCACTACGAGCCGCTCGTACCCCTCCTGCGCCTGGCCACCAGCGGGCTGAAACCGGAGGAGATCGCCACCGTGGCGGGCGGCAACGCGGAACGGCTCCTGAGGAGGCCACAGTCATGATCATCGACGTGCACGCCCACTGGGGCCCGTGGTTCTTCACCATGGACGTGGCCGAGGCCAACCTCGCCACCATGGACCGCTACGGCATCGACCGCGCGATCGTCTCCGCCACCGAGGCCGTCATCTACGACGCCGCCGCCGGCAACCGAGCCCTCGCCTCCTACCTGGAGACGCAGGACCGCCTGCTCGGCTACGTCACGGTCAACCCGCGCCGGCTGCGCGAGGCGGAGGCGGACCTGGCGGCGCACCTGCCGGGCGGCCGGTTCGTCGGCGTCAAGATCCACACCGACTACACGGGCTCGCCGGTCGGCTCCGCCCAGCTCCGCGACGCACTCACGCTGGTGGCCGCGACCGGGCGGCCCGCGCTCGTGCACACCTGGGGCACATCCGTGCTGGCCCTGGCGGAGGTCTGCGCGGACATCCCGGACCTGCGGGTGATCGCCGGGCACATGGGAGCCGACGGGTTCCGGTACGCCGTCGAGGCCGCGAACGCCTGCGACCGCCTCTACCTGGAGCCCTGCTGGTCGCACTTCCCCGCCGGCCGCATCGCGGAGGTGGTGGCGGCCGTGGACCCGGCGCAGCTGCTGTTCGGCACCGACGCGACGCTGATCGACCCCTCGTCGGCGTTCGGGGCGGTCGCGGCGGCGGGGCTCACCGGTGGGACCGCCGAGCGGATCGCCTGGCGCAACGCCGCGGAGCTCTTCGCTCTGGACATTACGGCCTAGCCCGTTATAGCGTGCGGCCCAAACTTCACCAAGGGAGCCCGCGCATGATCCCCCGCCGTCGTTTCCTCCAGGCGGCCGCCGCGACCACGGCGGCCGCCACGTTCACGACCACGCCGGCCCGCGCCGCGACCCACCAAAAAGCCCAGCCCGAGGGCACCCTCACCGACCTGGGGCCGGCGAGCGTCGCCAGCCCGCTGGGCAACGGCGAGTTCGTCGGCGGCGTGCTCTACGCCGGCTCGCGCGGCCTGTCGCCCAACGTGGTCGGCGCGTTCGACCTCGGCCAGGATTCGGTCACGACCCATTTCGACATCCCGACCGGCGTGGGCATCTGGGCGATGTGCAAGGTCGGCACCGACGTCTACGTCGGCACCCACGCGAGATCCGACCTGTACAAGATCGACACGATCGCCGGCCAGGTCACCAAGGTCGCCGAATACCCCGACCACTACATCTGGACCATGGCCTCCTCCCCCGACGGCAAGGTCTACCTGGGCACGTCGGAGCCCGGCCGCGTCTGGGAGTACGACCCGGCCACCGGCACCAGCCGCGACCTGGGCCAGCCCGCCCCCGGCGAGGCGTACGTCCGCAGCATCCAGGCCGACGACACGTACGTGTACGCCGGGATCGGCGCCAACGCCCACCTGATCGCGATCGACCGCAGGACCGGCGAGAAGCGCGAGCTCCTGCCGTCCGCCGTGGCCGACCGCGACTGGGTCTCCAGCATGGGCATGTCGGAGACCCACCTGGCCGGCGGCATGAACTCGCTGGGCGAGCTGCTCGTCCTGGAGAAGGCCGCGCCGCAGAACTACAAGGTCGTCAAGGCCACCGCGGCCGGCGAGAAGTACATCGTCGCGGTCCTGATCCACGACGGGTACGTCTACTTCGCCGGCCGCCCCTCCGGCACGTTCTACCGCTACCACCTGGCCACGGAGAAGCTGGAGGTCCTCGGCGTCCCCTACTTCGAGGCCCTGACCCACCGCATCCTGGCCCACGAGGGCCGGATCTACGGCATCCAGGACAGCGCGGTCTTCGTCTACGACCCGGCGACCGGCTCGCTCGACTACGTCAACCTCGTCCAGCGCGGCTTCAAGGCGGCACCCGAGGAGCCGATGTCCGTGCACTCCGACGGCCGGCGCGTCTACGTCGGCGGCAAGGGCGGCGCCGACGTCCACGACCTGGAGACCGGCAAGGTGACCCGGCTGGGCATCTCGGGCGAGCCGAAGACGCTGCTCACCGTCGGCGACACCACGTACCTGGGCATCTACACCCAGGCGGCCCTGTACGCGCACCGCCGCGGGAAGACCGAGGCCGACCTGATCGCCCGCACCGGCAACCAGCAGGACCGCCCGCGCGACCTCGCCTACGACGCCACGACGGGCCTGATCGTGATGCCCACCCAGCCGGAGCCCGGCCACATGAACGGCGCGCTCTCCCTGTACTCGCCCCGGAAGGGCACGTACGAGACCTACCGGCCGGTGGTCGAGCGCCAGACCGTCTACTCGGTCGTCGCCCGGCACGGCGTCGCCTACCTGGGCACCCTCATCCAGGAGGGCCTCGGCCTGCCGCCGGTCACGACGACCGCCCGCCTGGCCGCGTTCGACCTGCGCACGCGCAAGCTGCTCTGGCAGCTGGAGCCGATCCCCGGCGCCCGCATGATCTCCTCGCTCGCCCTCGGCAGGAACGGCACCCTGTACGGGATGGCGAGCACGGGCGAGGTGTTCGAGTTCGACCTGCGGAGCAGGAAGGTCACCAGGACGATCAAGGTCGGGACGAAGGGCGGCGAGCTGTTCGTCACCGGCCGGGTGGCGTACTGCACGGACGGCGGCTCGATCTACAAGATCGACCTGGTCGCGTTCACGTCGAAGGCCATCGTGGAAGGGCTGGCCGGGCAGTGGTTCGGCGGCGAGCCCAAGCTGGCGCTCGACCCCTCCCGCCGGGCCCTGTACGCGGTGCGCGCCCGCAACCTCGTCCGGGTGGCCATCGCCGGCCGCTAATGAGCCGCCTGGCTCATCGCGACGATCACGGCCCGCTCCTCCGCCGGGAGGGGCGGGCCGTACGGGTCATGGGAATGCGTCTCGGGCACGCGCCCCTCGGCGGCGGCCAGCCAGAGCATGCGCTGCACGTAGCCCTCCATGGGCTCGGTGAACGTGACCTGCGCCAGCCGGTCCAGCCGCCCGGACGCCTCCTCGAACGCGCGCAGGTCCTTGCCCGCGAACGCCTCCAGGACCGCGGCGGTCACCCCGACGCTCGCCGCGGCGATGCCGACCAGGGCCGCCTCGGCCCCCCACAGCAGGGACGGGCCGAACATGCGGTCCTCCCCCGTGATCGCCAGCCGGTCCGCCTCCCTGGCCAGCGCGATGGCGCGCTGGCAGCCCATCGCGTCCGACAGCAGCGCCGTCTTCAGCCCCGCCACGCCGGGATGCGCCAGCAGCTCGCGCAGCGTTCCGGCCGGGCACGGGCGCGTGTAGAGGTCGAACGCGATCATCGGCAGCCGGGCCGCCCGCCACACCTCCTCGTGCAGCGCCACCCGGTCACCCTCCGACGGGAAGACGAGCACGCCGTCCGCGCCCAGCTCGGCCGCCACCCGCGCCTGGGCCGCCGGGTCCTCCGCCCCGCCGCCCACGCCGGCCAGCACCGGGACTCCCCCTTTACCGGCGCAGGCGACCGCGCGCTCGATGACGGCGGCGCGGACGTCGGGGGCGAGGTACGGGCCGCGGCCCGTGTGGGCGAGCACGGCCAGGCCGGTGGCGCCGTCGGCCACCAGACCGGCGAGGTAACGGGAGACCAGGTCGAGGTCCACCTCGCCGGACGCGGTCATGGGGGTGGCCGCGGCGGGGATCAGCGCGCCGCGGAGCCGGTCACGAAGGTTTCGTACAGCGATGTCCACCCGCACGACCCTATTTCAGGCCGGTCATCGCGATGCTGTTGACCAGGTACCGCTGCAGCAGGAAGAACACCAGCAGGCACGGCACCACCGACACGGCCGCCGAGGACATGAGCACCGACAACTGCAGTTCCTCGGTCCGCAGCGTGGTCAGCCCGACGGTCAGCGTACGGGTGGCGTCGCTCTGGCCGACGACCAGCGGCCACAGGAAGTCGTTCCAGTGCCACAGGAACACGAACACGCCCAGCGTCGCCAGGATCGGCCTGGTCAGCGGCACCACGATCGTCCAGTAGACCCGCCACTCCGAGGCCCCGTCGACCTTGGCCGCGTCGAACAGCTCGTCCGGCAGCCCCAGGATGAACTGCCGCATCAGGAAGACGGCCTGCGAGTTCGCCAGCGTCGGCACGATCAGGCCCCAGAACGTGTCCACCCCGTCCAGGCTGTTGACCAGCACGAACGTCGGGATGAGCGTGGCCTGGAACGGCACCATCATGGTGGCGAGGAACGTCCAGAACATGGCCTCGCGGCCGGGGAAGCGCTTCTTGGCGAACGCGTACCCGGCCATGGACGAGGTGAGCAGGATGATCACCACGGAGACCACGGCGTAGATCAGCGAGTTGATCGTCCACGTGACGAACCCCGACGACTCCAGCACCCGCGCGATGTTGTCGAGCGTGAGCGAGTCCGGCCACCGGGCCGGCACGGTCGGCCGGCCCGCCGGCGAGAGCGCCACGATGAACATCGCCACGAACGGGCTCACGGTCAGCACGGACAGCACCGCGAGCAGGGCGGCCAGCGGCCACTTGCCCCGCCACCACCGGCGGCGGGCCGCGCGGGCCGTCCGCACCTCGGTGACGGGCCGGGACGCGGTGATCGTCATGTTGTGTTCCCCCGATCCAGGAAGCGGCGCTGGACCAGCGACACGATCAGCACGATCGCGAACAGCACCATGCCCCACGTGGCGGCGTAGCCGAAGTCGAACGATCGGAAGCCGTGGTCGTAGATGCCGAAGATGAGCGTGTAGGTGGCCCTGGCCGGGCCGCCGCCCGTCATCACGTACACGGTGTCGAAGGTCTGGAAGGCGCTGATCGTCTCGATCACCACGACGAAGAAGATCGTGGGCTTGAGCAGCGGCAGCGTGATCCTGCGGAACCGCTGCCACGCGCTCGCCCCATCCACCGTGGCCGCCTCCAGGTAGGAGGACGGGATCGACTTCAGCCCGGCCAGCAGGATCAGCATCGAGTAGCCGAACCCCTTCCACACCGACACGACGGCCAGCGCGGGCAGGATCACGGCCGACTGCTCCAGGAACGCCACCGGGCCGAGGTCCGCCTTGGCCAGCAGGCCGTTGATCAGCCCGTCGAACTCGTAGATCCAGCGCCAGATGATGCCCGCCAGTACGAAGCTGGTCACGTACGGCAGGAACAGCATGCCGCGGAACAGCCCGCGCATGAAGACCACCTGGTTGAGCAGCAGCGCCGTGCCGAGCGCGACGAGCAGCGTGAGCGGCACGTAGATCGCCACGTACACGAGCGTGACCCGCAGGCTCAACCAGAAGTTCACGTCGTCGAGCAGCCGGGCGTAGTTGTCCGTGCCGATGAATTCCCAGTCGCCGCCGATGTTCCAGTTCGTCAGGCTCATCCCCGCCGCGCCGAGCGACGGGAAGATCCGGAAGATCAGGAACAGCACGAGCACGGGCAGCACGAACAGCAGGCCGGTGACCGGGTCACGCAGGCGTTGGCGCACCAGGTGTTTCCTTTCTGGCGGTGTGCGGGGGCTCAGCCGGTGCCGAGCAGCTGGTTGGCCTCCTTGGCGGCCGCGTCGAGCGCGGTCTTGGCGTCCTCCTTGCCGAGCAGCGCCGCCTGGATGTGCGGCGCGAGCACGCCCATGACCTGGCGGGCCTTGGGGTGGGTGTCGCCGGGGAAGGCGTACTGCAGGGACTTGGCGAACTCCTTGGAGGCCGCCGACTGGTCGGGCACGGTCACGTCCGTGCGGGCGGGGAAGAAGCCCGACTCCTTGGCCAGCCCGCCGGACACCTCGGGCGAGGCCAGGTAGGTGGCGAACTTCTTGGCGGCGTCCTTGCTCTCGGAGTGCTTGGCCAGCACCAGGGCGCCGGGGATGCCGAACGCGACCCGCTTGGTCCCTTCGAGCGGCAGGCCGATGCCGACGTTGTCGGCACCGATGGCGGCGCCGAGCTGGTCGGCCATGCCCGCGGTGGCCGCGTGGTACATGGCGGTCTTGCCGGCGGCCAGCGGGCCGCCCTCGATGTCGTTGGCCTTGCTCGCGGTGTTCTCCGGCAGCCCGCCCACGGCCTTCAGGTCGAGCAGGAACTGCAGGCTGGCCACGCCCTCCTGGCCGTTGAAGGCGACGCTCTTGCCGTCGGCGGAGAAGACCGTGCCGCCGTTGGCCCACAGGATCGGGTAGAAGCTCTGGTTGAGGCTGACGTCGGGCTTGCCCGGGTAGTCCAGTACGGCGACCTTCTTGGCGGCCAGCTTGGGCGCGGCCTCCTTCAGCTCCGCCAGCGTCTCCGGCACCTTCTCGACGCCCGCGTCGGCGAACAGCTTCTTGTTGTAGATGGGCGCGGTGATCGTCTGGTAGATCGGCACGCCGTACAGCTTGCCGTTGACGGTGAGAGCGGCCAGGGAGTTGGGCAGGTAGGAGGACTTGGCCGGGGCGACGATGTCGTCCACCGCCTCGACCGTGCCCTGCTGGGCGTACTGGGGGATCTGGTCGGGACCGAGCACCACCAGGTCGAAGCCCTTCTTCGAGACCAGTGCGGTGGTGACCTTCTCCTGGCGGCCCTCCCAGGGCTGCTGGTCGATCTTGATGTCGATCGTGGGGTTGGCGGTCTCGAAGTCCTTCTCCACCTTGCCCCAGAACGCCTGGGCCTTGGCCTGGTCTCCGATGACGGGATACATCCACAGGGTCACGGTGCTCTTGTCCGAGCCGCTGCTGGATCCGCACCCGGCGGCCGCGAGGCTCAGGGCGGCCGCGAGGCCGACTGCCGCTGCCTTCTTCATCGGCGGCTTCCTTTCAACTAATACCGGTCCTGACCGAAACCTAATGAGCGCGTCTTGACCGGGTCAATCCCTGATACATGAACGTAACTACGGTCGAGCCCGAAATTTCGTGATTTCCTGGGCGATCAGCTCGACGTGCTCGGGGGTGTAGGCCTCGTTCCAGTCGATGACCAGCAGCGTACGGTCCACCATGAGCTCCGCCTGCGGGCAGGGGTTGGGCCGGTAGTCCTCGAGCGGATAGCGGGAGGAGCCGTAGATGGCAGCGTCCCACACGGGCGCCCTGTTCAGCGGCTCGGCGAGGTAGCCGGCCCGCGCCGGGATCCCGGCCGCGGCCAGGTGGGCGGCCAGCTCGGGCGCGTCGCCGTCCGGGCACACGATCGGGAACAACCACCAGGCGTGGCCGTCCGGGCGCGGCAGGCGCACCCCTGGGAGGCCCTTCAGCGCGTCCAGGAGCAGTCCGGCCGTGCTGCGGCGGGCCGCGACAACGCCGGGGAGTTTCGCGAGCTGAGCGCGTGCCACGGCGGCCTGGAGCTCGGTCATGCGGTAGTTGATCCCGAAGGCGGCGTGCGACCGGCCGGCCGCGCGATCCCAGCCCTTGTCCGAGAACAGCCGCATCCGCCTGGCCAGCTCGTCGTCGTCGGTGATCGCCACCCCGCCGTCGCCGCAGGTGATGTGCTTCCACTGCTGCAGGCTGAGGCAGCCGACCTGGCCCACCGTGCCCGCGAGCCCGCCGCCGGGCAGCTCGGTCAGCCAGGCCTGCGCGCAGTCCTCGATCAGCGTCAGGCCGCGCTCGTCGGCGAGCGCGCGCAGCTCGCCGACCCTGGCCGGCGCGCCGAACAGGTGGACCGCCATGATCGCCTTCGTACGGGGGCCGATGAGCGCGGCCACCGCGTCCGGATCGAGATTGCCGTCGGAGGGATCCACATCGGCGAAGACAGGGACGGCGTTCTGCGCCAAGATGGGGGCCACGGTCCCGAAATCCGTGATCGGGGTCGTGATGATCTCGTCTCCGGGGTCCGGCGCGGCCGCGACGACCGACAGGTGGAGGGCCGCGGTGCCGGAGCTGCAGGTGATCGCGTGACGGGAGCCGTAGACTCGGGCGATCTCACGCTCCAGCGCCCGCGCCTCGGTCCCCCAGACGGAGTTGAGCATGCCCGAGCGGATCACCCGCTCGGCGGCGGCCACCTCCTCGTCGCCGAGCGTACGGCCGTCCGCTTCTGCCATGGACGGGAACTTCACCGGGCACCTCACAAGATATGATTGCGGTCTTGACCGAAAATAGCGAGAGGGAGGCGTGGGTGGGAATCGTCATCGGGGTCGTCGGCCCGCACGACCTGGTCGACGACGTCGCGGCCGTCTGCGAGGAGCAGCCGGGCGTCAGCACGCTGCGCCTCGACTACGACCACGAGTCTCAGGCGCCCGCGATCGTCGAGGCGCACGCCTCCTCCGTGGAGGGGTGGCTGTTCACCGGCATAGTGCCCTACATGCTCTCGCGTGACGCCGACGCGCTCACCCGCCCGGCGGCGTTCGTCGACTACTCGGGTGCGACGCTGCTCAGCGCCCTCGTACGCCTCCAGCACGAGGGCCAGGACATCACCCGGCTGTCGATCGACACGCTGTCGGCCGCCGACGTCCAGACCACGTTCGCCGAGGCCGGGCTGCCCACCGGCGATCTGCGCACGCTGCCGTACCGGCCGGAGATGACCTCCAAGAAGGCCGTCACCTTCCACCGGAAGGGGCCCGCGCACGCGGTGATCACCTGCCTGAGCTCCGTGCACGAGGCCCTGCGCGACGAGCGCCACGTGCTGCGCCTGGTGCCCTCCGTCCATTCGGTACGGGTGGCGCTGCGCCAGCTCATGCTGACCGCCGAGGGCCAGGCGCAGGAGGACGCCCAGATCGCGATCGGGCTCGTCGAGGTGGCCAACGAGGAGGGCCTGCTGCGCGAGGCCACGGCGCTCGGCGGCACCCTGGCGGCCTTCCGCGGCGGCACGCACCTGCTGGTGACGACCCGCGGCCCGCTCCACGACGCCACGGGCGGCTTCACCGGGCTGCCCATGCTGGCGCGGCTGGCCGGCCAGAACGACGTCGTACGCGTCGGCTTCGGCCTGGGCCGCAGCGCGGCGGAGGCCGAGAGCCTGGCCCGCCGCGCCCTGGCCAGGGCCCGCCGGATCGGCGAGGTGGCCGCGGTCCTGTCGCTGCGGGCGGACACGGACATCGTCCTGGAGTCGGTCACCCCGGCGCCCACGGGGGCGCAGAACCTGTCGGTCATCGCCCGCCGCGTCGGCCTGTCGGTGCCCACGCTGGAGAAGCTCCTGGAGGCGCGGGCGGCGGCGGGGGACGAGCCGCTGACGACCCGGGAGATCGCCGAACGGCTGGCCGTCCAGCAGCGCACGGCCCGGCGCATGCTTCATCGGCTGGAGCTCGCGGGCCTGGCGGAGCGCACCGGCAACCTCACCAGCGGCTCCAGCGGCCGCCCCCTGACCCTCTACCGCCTGACCCTCTGACCGTTCCTCGACGCCGAGCGGGAGTGAGTCCCACGCAGCGGCACGCCCCGAACGGTCTTGGGCGCACTGGTCCCCCACGTACAACCCTGGGCGGCGACGCACGTCCCGCGTGCGGTCCGATCCAGAGCGGCAGGCTCCCTGACGACCTGGGCCACACCGACGCGGCCAGAGGCAGCCGGGGAGGCCCCGGCCCATCGCACCGGTGGAACGGGGGCCCCGGAAGCCGACACCGCATCGTGCGCACCAGATCGCACACGCAACGTACACGCACCGTTTCAAACTGTCAACGCAAACACTCACTCAAGCGACCTCGTGTACACGGGAATGCCTTCCTCAACGAACAGTTCCAACCCCCACGGGCCAGACGCAGCGGCGGCGGGCGTGGGGGTGGCGGGGAGGAGGGGCATGGGGTCAGGAGAGCCAGCGGTCGAGCCCGGCCGAGACGAAGTCGTCGTCCCGGAGCCACGGATACGCGCCCCAGATCCGGTCGATCTCCGTGAGCTGCCCCGGTGAAAGCTCCTCCGCCGGGTCCAGGCACCACCGCCCCGCCAAGAGCCCCTGCCGCCGCAGCACCTCGTGGATGCCCGGAATGCACCCATGGAACCCGTTGGCCGAGTCGAAGATGGCCGCGTTGGCATCCGTCAGGTGCCCGTCCAGCGTGAGCAGCCGCCGTACCACCGCGTCGTCCCCGCCCCGGGCGAGCTTGGCCTCCTCAAGCAGTTCCACGGCCCGCCGCACCCACACGGCCCACTGCCCGAGCAGCCCGCCGACGAACTCGACCTCCACCTCGCGCCCGTCCACGACCACCCGGTGCGAGGTGATGAGGTCGGCCAGGATGTGGTCGTCGTTGCCCGTGTAGAGCGCCACTTCGCCGGCCCGCCCCGCCCGTACGACGCCGTGCAGCACGTCCAGCGTGCGATAGCGGTCGAAGGGCGCGACCTTGATGCCGACGACGGACTCCACGGCGGCCAGCCGCGTCCAGAAGTCACGGGACAGGGTGCGCCCGCCCACCGCGGGCTGCAGGTAGAAGCCGATCACCGGCAGCACCTCGCCCACGGCCCTGGCCCGCTCGATGAGGGCGTTCTCGTCGAGCTCCCGGTAGGGGCTCAGCAGCACCATGTGGTAGCCGAGCGACCTGGCCAGCTCCGCCTCGGCCACCGCCTGGGCGGTGGGCCCGGTCGCCCCGGCCACCAGCACCACCTCGCGCTCGACCTCCTTGGCGGTGCGGGCCGCCAGTTCGAGCACGGGCGGCAGCAGGCCGGTGCCGTGGATGGCGAACTGCGTCGTGTGCACGCCCACCGCCAGCCCGCCCGCGCCCGCCTCGACGTAGTAGCGGGTCAGCGCCCGCTGGCGGCGCTCGTCCAGCTTCCTGTCCTCGGTGAGCGCGAGCGGGTGCGCCGGGATCACCAGGCCGCGCCTGAACAGGTCACGAACGGACGTCTGCGCCTGTGGAGCCGTGCTGAGCACGTGAGGTCCCCCTTGGTGTTTGTCGGTGTGGGCGGGCAGAGTGGTGGGTAGGGTGCCGGAGCCGGTCAGAAACGGCCGTCACGGCGTTCGAACTTGGTGGGTTTGCCGAGCAGCGGCCCGCCGTCGGCCACCCATCGCGCCGTGTGCTCGATGAGCTCGGCGGGCGTGAGCTCGGGGTAGCCGAACAGGCGGTGGCAGCGCCCCGCGTTCGACAGCAGCGCGGTCGGCGCCTCCTCCCCGGTGAACACGGGCTCCTTGCCCAGCGCCGCGCCGAGGTCCAGGGCGATCCGCCGCACGGAGAGCAGCTCGGGCCCGGTCACGTTGAGGAGGTACGGCGGCGCGGAGGCCAGGGCCAGCGACCGGAGCGTGACCTCGTTCGCGTAGCCCTGCCAGACCACGTTCACCTGGCCCGTCGACAGGTCGACGGGCTCCCCGGCGAGGATCTTCTGCGCCAGGTCGATGAGCACGCCGTAGCGCAGCTCGACCGCGTAGTTGAGGCGGACGAGCGACAGCGGCGTGCCGTACGTCTCGGAGAAGTGCGTCAGCACCCGCTCGCGCCCCAGGCAGCTCATGGCGTAGTCGCCCACGGGCCCCGTCGGGGAGTCCTCCGTGCTGCCGCCGCCGGCGACGGGGACGAGCGGGTAGACGTTCCCGGTGGACAGGGCGGCGATCCGGCTGTGCCGGAAGCGGTCGGCGACCCTCCCGGGCAGGTACGCGTTGGTGAACCAGGTGGCGTGCTCACGCCCCTGCGTGCCGAACTTGGCGCCGACCAGGAAGACCACGTTCGGCGCGTCGGGCAGGTCGCGCAGCGCCTGCTCGTCGGCCACGTCGGCGGACACCACCGTCGCGCCGTCCTCGGCCAGCGACTCGGCGAGCCCCGGCTCGGAGAAGCGCGAGACCGCGATGATCCGCCGGTCCCCGTTCGTGGCGTTGAGGGCCAGCCGTACCAGGCTCGGCCCCAGCTTGCCGCCGGCGCCCAGGATCAGGATGTCGCCGTCGAGCCCGCTGAGATCGTCCACCAGCCCGGCGCTGGGCCGGGCCAGTCGCTCCTCGAGTTCCGCTGTCGTGCGCACGCGGGCATCTCCTCCGTCTGTTATTTACGGTCCAGACCGTAACTGTCGCAGACTTCGGCTGTCAACGGGTACGCACAACTGGGTCAGGCGACCTCACGGGCTGTGACCAGCACATCGAGGATCGCCCTGGTCTGCTCCCACGGCACCGGGCTGGGCGCGCCGCGCACCATGGAGAGGAACGCGTCGATCGTCCCCTCGTACCCGAGCCCCTTGACCGGGTCGTCGCCGCTCTCGATCACGATCGACTCGGAGCCGTCGCGCCTGTGCACGGTGACGGTGTAGGCCTCACCCTCGGAGACGCCGAGGATCTCCACCGTCCCCGTGACGCCGCTCCCCCACCGCAGCGCCATCACGCCGGTGTCCTCGGAGCGCAGGCCCTGGTAGTGCCGCTTGGCCCCGGCGGCGCCCACCAGCCGCACGTCCGGCCCCAGCAGGGCGACCAGCAGCTCGACGCCGTGGATGCCCATGGTCACCATGGTCCCGCCGCCCTCGCCGGGCGTGTCCTGCCAGGCGTTGTAGCCGTCGGCCCACAACCCCACGTCGTGCCGTACGGTGGCCCGCACGGCCAGCACCTCGCCGGGATCGACCCGGACCCCGGCGAACGCGGGGGCGAACCTCAGCACCGAGCTCGACAGCACCCGGTCGCCGATCGCCAGCCGGTCGAGCGCGTCGAGCTGGACCCGGCTGGCGGCGGCCGGCTTGTTCACGAAACAGGGGGCGCCGGTCTCCAGGACCCGGGCCAGCGCCTCGGGCACCTGCGGGTTGGGGACGGTCAGCACCACGCCGTCGGGCCCGGTGGCCAGCGCCTCGCCGAGGCTGCCGGCCACCTTCGCCGTCGGGTGCTGGCCGGTGAAGCGCCGCAGCCGCTCGGGGTCCTGCTCCCACACCACCAGGTCCGCGTGGCGGGCCAGGGTGTGGGCGTCGGTGTACGGATGGCTGGTGGCCAGCCCGGCCAGGACAATGCGCACGACGGAATCTCCCTAAAGCTCGTCCACCTCGGCATACGCGCGTCCGCCCGAGAGCTTCGCGTACCCGGGCCCACGGTCGAAGAAGCGGTCGCCCGGAGGGCGCAGTCGGGCGCGCAGCTCGGCGGTGCCCTGCTCGTCGATGCGGTCGCCGTCGAGCACCACGCCGTAGTCGCCCAGCGCGCCCGCGATCGACACCTTCCCGTCCCGCACGTCGGCGGCCACCGAGCGGGGGTCGCGGTCGTACGGGGAGCCCCAGCCGCCGCCCCCGGTCGTACGGATGCGGATCAGCTCACCGGCCTGCACCGGATGGTCGTCGACCAGGCCCTCCATCTCCTTGCCCGCGATCTCCACCCGGAACGGCCGCCCCGCGAGGCCGCCGTTGACGCCCCAGCAGGACAGGATCGAGCGGTCGGCGATCGACATGTAGGAGGCGTCCCTGAGCATCCTGATGTGCTTGTCGTAGCCCAGCCCGCCCCTGAACATGCCGGGCCCGCCGGAGTCGCAGGCCAGCGCCAGCCGCTCCACCCGGAACGGCCAGCGCGCCTCGGCGAACTCCACCGGGATGTTGCGCGAGTCGGGCACCACGTGGATGGTGTCCTCGCCGTCGGCGTACCAGCGCCCGCCCGAGCCGCCGCCCAGGACCTCGCGCATCAGGTACGGCTGGTCGTCGGCGTCCGCGCCGTACACGCCGGTGTAGCGGATGGTCTCCTGATCGGCGGGCATGCGGCCGTTCGTGGCCTTGGCCAGCACGCCGGCGAGCACGCCGAGCAGGCGCAGGATGACGAACGTGCGGGCGTTCGTGGGGGCCGGGAAGACCGGGGTGAGCAGGGTGCCCTTCTCCGGGAAGATCATCTTGATGAGGGGCACGACGCCCTCGTTGACGTCCAGCTCGGCCATCCGCTCGGGCGTGTCGGCCAGGTTGCGCAGCACCGGGGCCAGCCACTTCTTCAGGAACACGCCGTCGGCGTAGTCGCCCGCGTGGTTGATCGGCCCCTTGGCCTGCGGCGACGTGCCGGTGAAGTCGATCGTGAGCGGGGAGTCGGCGGCGTGGTCGACGGTGAGCGTGATGCGCTGGGCGTGCAGGCGGGGCTCGTCCACGCCGTCGTGCTCGGCGTAGTCCTCCCACACGTACGTCCCCTCGGGGATCTTGGCCAGCAGCTCCCTGCGGAACGTCTCGGTGGTCTTGGAGATGATCGCGTCGAAGCACTCCTCGACGGCCTGCCTGCCGTACCGGTCGAACAGCTCGCCCAGCCGCCGCGCCCCCATCAGGCAGGCCGAGCACTCGGCGTCGAGGTCGCCGGCCAGCGAGTCGGGCATGCGGGAGTTGCGGGTCATGATGCGCAGCGCGGCCTCGTTCGGCACGCCCTGGTCCCACAGCTTGATCGGCGGCACCATCAGGCCCTCTTCGAACACCGACCGGGCGTGCGAGGGCATGGAGCCGGGCACGGACCCGCCGATGTCGTCGTGGTGGCCGAACGCCTGCACGAACGCCACGACGGCGCCCTCGTGGAAGACGGGCACGGTCACGCACAGGTCGGGCAGGTGGCCGATGCCGCCCTCGGAGAGGTAGACGTCGTTGTGGAAGTACACGTCGCCGGGCTTCATCGTCTCGACCGGGAAGTCGCGCACCACCGGCTGGACGAGCGCGCTGTAGGAGCGGCCGGTGAGCTTGCGCAGCCGTACGTCGTGGATGCCCGCGCGGAAGTCGTGCGCGTCGCGGATCATCGGCGAGCGGGCCGTACGGGCGATGGCCGTCTCGACCTCCTTCTCGACGGACGCCAGCGTGCCCTCGACGATCTCCACCAAGATCGGATCAGTCACGGCGGACCTCCACATTTCCGTACTCGTCCACCTTCGCGGTGAAGCCTGGGTGGATCGGGATCGTCGAGCCGTACTCCTCGATCACGGCCGGCCCGGTGACCGTGGCGCCGGGGCCGAGGGCGGAGCGCTGGTGGATCGCGGTGTCGCGGGTCTCGTCGAAATGCACGGGACGCACCGAGGTGGCGCCCTCGCCGGCCTTGTCCAGGCGGCGGATGGCCGGGCGGGTGATGGGGCCGATGCCGGAGACGCGCAGGTTCACCCATTCGACGCCGTGGCGGGGGTCGTCGCGGTACGCGTACCCGTACAGCTTCTCGTGGGCCGCGTGGAAGCGGTCGACCACCTCGGCCTGCCAGTCCTCGTCGATCTCGCCCGCCGGGGCCGGCACCCGCACCTCGTACGCCTGGCCGTAGTAGCGCAGGTCGGCGCTGCGCAGGTAGACCGGGTCGTCGAAGCCCTCGCGGTCGAGCGCCTCGCCCGCCTGATGCTCCAGGTCATGGAAGATCTCGACGGCCTTGCCGAGCGAGAGGTCGCGGGTGACGTACGTACGGACGTAGTCGTTCTTGACGTCCACCGTCAGCAACCCGAACGCTGAAACGTTCCCGGGGTCGCGCGGGACGATCACGGCCGGCAGGCCGAGGATGTCGATCAGCCGGCACGCCAGCAGCGGCCCGGACCCGCCGAACGTCACCAGCGGGAAGTCACGCACGTCCAGCCCGCGCTTGACGGTGAGCTGCCTGATCGCGTTGCTCTGGTTGAACGCGCTGATCTCCAGGATGCCCGTCGCCGTCCGCTCGGGAGTGAGCCCGAGCTTGTCGGCCAGCGCCTCGATGCCGCCGCGCGCGGCGTCGGCGTCCAGCGGGATCTCGCCGCCGAGCAGGTGGGGCGGGATCCGGCCGAGGAACACGTGCGCGTCGGTGACCGTCACCTCCGTCCCACCCTTGCCGTAGCAGATGGGGCCGGGGTCGGCGCCCGCGGACCTGGGGCCGACCTTGAGCGTGCCCTCGGGCGAGATCCACGCGATCGAGCCGCCGCCCGCGCCGACGGTGATGATGTCGATCATCGGGATCTTGCACGGGTAGCGGCCCACGGAGCCCTCGGTGGTGATCGAGGGCTCGCCGTCGATCACCACGGCCACGTCGGTCGAGGTGCCACCGCCGTCCAGCGTGATCACCGACGGGTGCCCCGCCGTGGAGGCGATGAGCGCCGCGCCGAGCGCGCCCGCCGCCGGGCCCGACAGGACGGTGGTGATCGGCTGGTTGACGACCTCGCGGGCCGACAGGATGCCGCCGTTGGACTTCATGACGGAGAACGGCTTGCCGAGGCGGTTGGACAGGCTCGCGATGTAGCCGCGCATGGCGGGCTTGACGGCGGCGTCCACCAGCGTGGTGACCGAGCGCTCGTACTCGCGGTACTCGCGCAGCACGTCGCTCGACAGCGAGATCACCGCCTCCGGGTGCTCGCGCCACAGCACCTCGCGCATGCGGCGCTCGTGCTCGGGGTTGGCGTAGGAGTGCAGGAAGCAGACGCCGATCGCGTTGATCCCCTTGGCCCGGAACCAGCGGGCCACCTCCACGGCCTGCTCCTCCGAGAACGGCCACACCTCCTGCCCCAGGTGGTCGAGCCGCCCCCCGACGGTCTTCACCAGGTGCACGGGAACGATCCTGGGCGGTTTGACCCAGAAGTAGGAGTTGCCGTAGCCGTCGGGCACGCTCTGCCTGGCGATCTCCAGGACGTACTCGAAGCCCTCGGTCGTGATGAACCCGAGGTTGGAGATCCGGTCCTCGAGCAGTTGGTTCGTGGCCACCGTGGTGCCGTGGACGATCGACCCGACGTCGGTCGCGCCGAGCTTCTCGATGCCCGCGACGAACCCGTCCGCCGGGTCGGCGGGCGTCGACGGGGTCTTGGTGGTGAGGATCTCACCGGTCTCCTCGTCCACCGCGACCACGTCGGTGAAGGTTCCTCCGGTGTCCACTCCGATACGCACGCTACGCATGGCTCCTCAGCTCGGTGACCACTGTTCCTCCTGCGAACTCCAGAGGAGAAATGTCCCACGAGGTCATGGAACAAGCCAAGCCACTAAGCTGGCCCCCCGTGACTGAACTGTCTGCCTTGTCTGCCGTGCCGTCTGGCGCCCGGGATGCCGTGCTCAAGTTTTACTTCGGCCCCATGGACTGCGGGAAGTCCACCTTGGCACTCCAGATGAATTACAACCACGGACGCCAGGGTAGGCGTGGTCTGGTGCTGACCAAGCACGACCGCTCCGGCGGCCCCAAGATCACCAGCCGGATCGGCCTCGGCCTGGAGGCCATCGAGGTCGAGGACTCCCTCGACATCGTGGAACTGGTCACCTCCCACGACCGCATCGACTTCCTCATCTGCGACGAGGCCTGCTTCTACACCGTCCCGCAGATCGAGCAGCTCGCGGACCTGGTGGACGAGCACTGCGTGGACGTCTACGCGTTCGGGCTGGCCTCGGACTTCCGCTCGGTGATGTTCCCGGCGGCGCAGCGGCTGTTCGAGCTGGCGGACGAGGTGTGCCGGCTGCAGGTCGAGGTGCTGTGCTGGTGCGGCCGTCCCGGGCAGCTCAACGCCAGGGTGGTGGGCGGGGTCATGGCGCGTACGGGCGAGCAGGTCGTGATCGGCGACACCGACGCCTCGCCGGTGCGCTACCAGGTGCTCTGCCGCCGCCACCACCGCTCCGGCCGGCTCGGCGAGGGCGAGAGCCAAGGCCGGAGCGTCCTCACACCAGGCGGTCCAGCAGGTCTCTGAACAGCCGCCGATCCTCCTCCGGCAGGTCTGCCAGGAACTCCTCCTCCGCCACGCCCACGGCGCGGGTGGCGGCCTCCAGGACCTCGCGCCCGTGGCCGGTCAGCTCCACCATGTTCTTGCGCCGGTCGGCGGGATGCGGCCGGCGCCCGACGAGCTTCTTGCGCTCCAGGCCGTCCAGCAGCGCGACCATCGTCGTCCGGTCGATGCCCAGCCGCTGGGCGGCCTCCAGCTGGGAGAGCGGCTCCGGCGTGCGGAGCACCGACATGACCCCGAACTCCCGCCCGTCGATCTCGTACGGCTCCAGCGCCGGCCCCGTCAGCTCCCCCAGGCGCAGGTTGGCGTGCTTGAGCAGGTAACCGAGGCGACGTCGCGACACGCCTCGATTGTCACACAACCCTTTCGCCGGACGGCTATCCGGCGGCCAGCTCCTCCAGGCGGTAGGGAAGGTACGCCGAGTCGTCCACGAGCGCCGAGGCGCCCCGCCACCACCCGAACCACTCCCCGCTCCGCCACATCCAGTCCACGCGTTCGATGGCGGCCACCACGTCGCCGACCGTCTCCCAGCGCTCGCCGAGCTGCTCCCGGGTGGCGCCGTGCCGCACCGCCCAGGCCCGCAGGACTCCCCCGGCGGCGGCCGGGACCTCGCGGGCGTACGGGTCGGGGTCCTCGCCGGGCAACCGGTGCGGCCCCAGCCCGGCCGCCACTCCCCAGCTCCACTGCGCCTCGGCGGGCCGGGAGTAACGCAGCGAGTGGAAGTCGAGGTTGGACCCGAGATCCTCGTCGGGCCTGCGGGTGACGACCGCGTCGAGCCGCCCGCCGGCGTCGAAGTGAACGACCAGCCGCTGCCCCGGCTTCACCCCGGGCGGCAGCCGGAAGCGGTCCTCGGCATGCCACGAGTTGAGGTCGACCTCGGCGACGGGCCGGCCCCACAGCTGGTCGGCGGCGTCGTCGGAGATCCAGGCGGCCAGCATCTCCAGCGCGGTCAGATCGGTCCAGGGCTCGATCGCGACCGCCGTGCGCACCACCTCGTCGGGGGCCGGCAGCTTGCCGCCCCTGAGCCGGCTCCACCACTCCTCGCCCAGCTCGCGGGTGCCCACGAGCAGCGCGGCGATGGCGGCCAGCTCGGCCGAGCGCCGGGTGAGCGAGGCTCCGAGCGCGAGCCCCAGCGTCCGCTCGGTCCGCTCGTCCCCGAGCACCGGGCGCACGTCGACGATCAAGGTCTCGGCTGTGGGGCGCTCGTCGCCCAGCAGGTTGCGAACGACTCTCCTGGCTTCGGTTCGTGCGTCTTCCGCGTGTGCCTGCCGCATACCAGCCACGCTACGCCTGGAGATCCTTTTCCGCGAGAGCCCTCATGGGCGCCGGGAGGCTCGTCCGATGAGCCAGCCCACCGCGACGCCCGTGAGCGCGATGCCCGCCCCCATCCCGAACGACGCCAGCATCACCCACGGCCGCGTCTGCGTGTGCGGTCTGGGGATCCGCCCGTACACGGCGCCGCCCGCCGGGCTCACCGCTTCCGCCTCGGCGGGCGCCTGCACGCCGGCGGGGACGGCCGCCGCACACAGGTGATCCTCCACGGCCGCGAAGAACTCCCCCGCCGTCCGCTTGGCCACCGACCCCAGCATGCGCTGCCCGACCCCGCCGATCATCCCGCCGATCACCGCGTCGGCGTCGTAGTCGACCCGGGTCCCGTCGTCGACCTCGCTCAGCCGCACCACGACGGTGGCGTCCACCGTCCCGGGCGCCCCCTGCCCGCGCGCCTTGAGCGTGAAGCTCTCGGGCGCCAGCGGGTCGGTGAGCGACACCTCCCCCTGGTAGACGCCCTTGATGGACGCGACGCCCGCGTTCACGGTCATCCGGTACGTGTCCGGCCCGGTCTCCTCTAGGCACTCGCATCCCGGAATGGTGCTCGCCAGCACCGCCGGATCCTGGAGCGCAGCCCATACCCGATCCCTCTGAACGCCGATCACGGCAGTACCCGCCACCTTCATCGGAGTCCCCCAAGGAAACCCAGCCCTTCAGCCTCAGGGCTGGGAGGGATCGGGGTCCCGTCAGGAGTAGCCCGGCGAAGCCGGGACAGCCTCAAGCGCGAAGCGCGCATACTTCCTCCTCCTTCGTGATGGTGTAGGCATAGCCATCCGCCCGCTGCAGCAGGCGGACATGCCGGTGGTGGATGCCCTGAACAGTGCCGTGGGTGGTGGCGATGTTGAAGCTGCCGGTGGCCCGTACGGCGACCCGGCCCGTGTGGGTTCCGGCCTTGTTGCCGGTGGGGACAACAGCGCGGACGAGGTCGCCGGTGGCGAAACCGTAGAACTGCTTGCGGCGCGGGAGCCGCAGGCGGGGAAAACCGTACTTGTCGGTGCGGGTGCGAGTGTGGCTGCCACGGCCCGCGCATCCGGCGATCAGGACGCGGCTGACAGTTTCGGTAATGGTGTCGAGCTTGCCCACCGCAAGTGCGTCGAGGGTGTGGGACTTGGGCAGGCCGCATCGGGTGCGGTTCCACTTGGTCCGGCCACCCGACGCGTTGTGGGTGGGCAGCCGCTGGTCGAGGGCGCGCCATAGCGCCCAGCGGACCGATTGGACGGCGGCGGCGTCCCGCAACGGTGTTTTCGCTTGAGCCAGAATCCGGGCCAGCACTCGGTGGTTGGTGACGAACTCCTCAGCCGGGCGGTTGCTCTTGGCCTGGTTACACCGGATGCAGGCCAGGACCAGGTTCGACACGCGGTCCGAGCCGCCCCGCGACCGGGGATGGACGTGGTCGATATTCAACGGCACACCAGTTGTGCCACAGTAGACGCAGGCGCGGCTGAACTTGGCCAGCAGGTACTCGCGCACCTCGTATCCGTACAGGGTGCCATGCTGGTACTCGGCTCCCTCCAGCGGACGGCCGGCGCTGATGGCGTGGGTGTCGAACGCGACCCGTTCCACGTGCACCACGCGGACCGGCGCCCACCTGGCCAGCCTGTCCACCCACGAAACCATGGTGCCAACGCGGTGCCGCAGCGACGGGGCGAGCCAGCCGCTCGGGCGGGCGCGGTTCAGGAACCGCGGTGCGCGGTAGCGCAGGTTCGCGGACCGGCGCCGCCTGCGGTAGAGAGCTCGTTGCTTCAGTTTCTCGCGGATCTGCGCGCCGCGGTGATCGAGCTGGAGAGCGAACCGGCCGCGGCGCTCCCCGGCCACGGCGGTGAACACGGCGATGCCGGTGTGGCGGGAGCCAGGGTCAACGCCCAGCTCCACCCCGTCGACCTGGCTGTCGGCGGCGGTGCGATCCTTCAAGCGGATCACGAACGGAGTGTGCCGGGCGACCACCGCCCGCCCGGACTTCAGCAGCCTTCGCGCCCTGGCGGGCGTGCACGGCTGCAACGGCGTCCCATGCTTGTCGAGCACGAACACGAACGGGTGCCGCTCACGCGGCTCCTCCCCGGCCTTGAAAGGCTCGGGGGTGACGCCACCAGGCGCAGGTGAACGCCTGGCGATCTCCTCTCGACCATCTTCCGCGCACGGTGCCGTACGGCGCTGCGGGCCCGTTTCGTTCCCGATCCGGGGAGTGTCTGCTGCCCGTAGTTCCAGAGCAGGCTGCTGAGGAAGCACAGCCTGGTGGGTCTTCTGTCCTGCACGAAAGGTAGCCAACGTAGTCACCTCCTTGTCGGTGTTGGCTGGGTCTGGTAACGGCGGCCCTCAGCCCGTGGGGCTGAAAGCCCGTCCTTTGAGGCCGGGATCCCGTTACGTCGCCACTCTAAGCAGCACGGACCGTGCAGATAAGGGCAACAGCTGCCGAAGGAGTGGCGCGTGCCATTTGGTGGTCGAGCGGCGGATTGCCGTCACACACCTCCTGTCACAGAAGCATCACCCACCGCAACATTATTACCCACTGTTATCGAAGTTTTCCATACTGTTTTCGAAGGGGCAGCGGCGCCATCGACCCCCGGGGACCACACCTCCACCCCCGGACGTACGAATGAATCACCCCGGCGGCGGACGCGCCGGGGCCCGTCCGCACGGGATCCTCGATGCGGCAACAACCAACGGGGAGCGATGTGACCAAGCTCGCATCGCGTTGCTCTACGAGCTGTAGTACTACTTCAAGTAGATAAACTACACGCTGTAGAGCTCAGGGAGTCGGCGGGGAGATGGACGCACTTGACCTGGCACGGTGGCAGTTCGGGGTGACCACCGTGTACCACTTTCTGTTCGTCCCCTTGACCATCGGTCTGGGGATCTTCGTGGCGGGCCTGCAGACGGCCTGGCACCGGACAGGGAAAGAGCACTACCTGAAGCTCACGAAGTTCTTCGGGAAGCTGTTCCTGATCAACTTCGCCATGGGCGTGGTCACCGGCATCGTGCAGGAGTTCCAGTTCGGAATGAACTGGAGTGAATACTCCACGTTCGTCGGCGACGTCTTCGGGGCGCCGCTCGCCATGGAGGCGCTGCTGGCCTTCTTCATGGAGTCCACGTTCCTGGGGCTGTGGATCTTCGGATGGGATCGGCTGCCGAAGAAGGCGCACCTGGCGTGCATCTGGGCGGCCGCCATCGGGTCCAACTTGTCGGCGTATTTCATCCTCGCGGCCAACGCCTGGATGAAGCACCCCGTCGGCTACGAGGTCGTGGACGGCAGGGCCAGGATGACCGACCTGTGGGCCGTGCTGACCAACTCCACGGCGGTGGCGCAGGTGCCCCACGTGATCGGGGCGGCGTTCATCGTGGCGGGCGGATTCGTACTGGCCGTGAGCGGCTACTGGCTGCTCAGGACGCGCGCCCCGATGTGGCGCAGCGCGGCCCGCGCCGCCCTCGTCATGACGGCCCTCGCGGGCGCCGTCGTCGCGGGCACCGGCGACATGTCGGCCAGGCTGATGTACGAGCAGCAGCCCATGAAGCTGGCCTCCGCCGAAGGCCTGGAGCGCGACACGGCCGGCGCATCGTTCTCCCTCGTCCCGGGCATCGAGATCCCCAAGGTCCTCAGCTTCCTGTCCGCCCACGACCCGAACGCCACCGTCCAGGGCACCGAGGACCTGCAGCGCCGCTTCGAGCAGCAGTTCGGCCCGGGCGACTACCGGCCGAACGAGCCGGTCGTGTTCTGGTCGTTCCGCGTGATGATGGGGTTCGGGATGGCCACGGTGGGCCTGTCGGTGCTGGGCCTCTGGCTGACCCGGCGCAGGCGTGAGTTCCCGAGATGGCTGTCGCGGGCGATGCTCCTGGCGGTGCCGCTGCCGCTGCTCTCGGTGATCGCCGGGTGGCTGCTGAGCGAGGTCGGCCGCCAGCCGTGGACGGTCGCGGGCGAGCTGCTCACCGCCTCCAGCGTGTCGCCGGGGGTGAGCCTGGCCGAGGTGGCCACGTCCCTGACGATCTTCACACTCCTGTACGGCGCGCTCGCCGTGGCCGAGGTCGTCCTGCTGACCAGGCATGTCCGCAAGGGCGTCGAGGAGCAGGCGCCCACCCCCGCCGCCGCCGAGCGGCGCGAGCCGTCGCTGATGTACTGAGGGAGCAGACAATGATCGAGTTGTGGTTCGTCATCATCGCCTTCCTCTGGACGGGCTACTTCGTGCTGGAGGGCTTCGACTTCGGCGTCGGCATGCTGGCCCCGCTGGTCAGCCGCAACCCCGGCGAGCAGCGGCAGAGCCTGCAGACCATTGGCCCGGTGTGGGACGGCAACGAGGTGTGGCTGATCACCGCCGTCGGCGCCATGTTCGCCGCGTTCCCCGCCTGGTACGCGGGGGTGTTCAGCTCGTTCTACCTGCCGGTGACGCTCGTCCTGGTCGGCCTGATCGTGCGCGGCGTCGGCCTGGAGTGGCGCGGCAAGGTGAAGGACCCGCGCTGGTGCGACCTGGGCATCGTGGTGGGCAGCGCGCTCCCGGCGTTCCTGTGGGGGGCGGTCTTCGCCGACCTGGTGTTCGACAGCGTGCCGGCCGCCCTGCTGGGAGGCGCGTTCTCGCTGGCGGTGTGCGCCCTGCACGGCGCCGTCTTCCTGGCGCTCAAGACCACCGGCCCGGTACGCCGCCGCGCCCGCGTCGTGGCGATGGCCGCCAGCGGCGTGGCCGTTCCGGTGGCCGTGGCCGCCCTGTCGAGCCTGGGCACGTTCCCCGCGCTGGCCGCCATGGCGGCGCTGGCGGCCGCCACGGCGCTGATCTGGCGCCGCCGCGAGGGCTGGGCCTTCGCGGCCACGGCGGGGGCGATCGTGCTGTCGACCCTGGCGGTCTTCATGGAGCTGCGCCTGCGCCCGTTCCCCGGCCTGACGCTGGCGGAGGCGGCCTCCGGGCCGTACACGCTGACGATGCTGAGCTGGATCGGCCTGATCACGCTCCCGTTCGTGCTGGTCTACCAGGGGTGGACGTACTGGGTGTTCAGGAAGCGCGTCCGGGTGGAGGGCACCCTCCTCACGCAGGGCTAGGTGACAGGGGCGCCGCCGAGATAGAGGCGGCCGAGCCGGGGGTCGGCGGCCAGCTCGCGGGCGGGACCGGAGATGTGGACACGGCCGAGGTCGAGCACGCAGCCGACGTCGGCCATCTCCAGCGCCCGGCGCGCGTTCTGCTCCACCAGCAGCACGGCGACGCCCGTACGGCGCATCAGGTCGATCTGGTCGAAGACCACCTGCGTGTTACGCGGGTCGAGCCCCATCGACGGCTCGTCCAGCAGCACCACGGAGGGCTCCAGCATGAGCGCCCGCGCGAACTCCACCTGCTTCTGCTGCCCGCCCGACAGCAGCCCGGCCATGCTCCCCCACCGCTCGCCCACCACGGGGAACAGCTCCTTGACCGCCTCCATCCGGGCCTGGAGCTTCGCGGAGTCGCGCACGGTGAAGCCGCCGAGCCGCACGTTCTCGGCCACGGTCATCTCGCGGAACACGCTGTGCCCCTGCAGCACGTGGGCGAGCCCGCGCTCGAGCAGGCGCTGCGGCGACAGGCCGGTCACGTCCTGGCCGGCCAGCAGGACCCGCCCCGACCGGGGCGCGAGCAGCCCGCTGGCGACCTTGAGCGCGGTGGACTTGCCCGCGCCGTTCGGCCCCACCAGGCAGACGACCTCGCCGGCGCGCACGGTGACGGTCAGCCCGCGCAGCACCGGCGCGGCCCTGCCGTAGCCGGCCTCGACGTCCTCCAGCGCCAGAACGGTGCTCATGGGTCGCTCACCGCTCCTCTCAGACACCGAGGTACGCCTCCAGCACGCGCGGGTCGTCCCGCACCTCGGCGGGCGGGCCCGCCGCGATCGGCGCTCCCCGGTCGAAGACGATCACGTGGTCGCACATGCCCATCACCATGTCCATGTTGTGCTCGACGACGAGGAACGTACGGCCCTCCGCGTTGAGGTCGCGTACGAGCGAGACGATCCGGTCGATCAGCGCCGGGTTGACCCCGCCCGCCGGCTCGTCCAGCAGCACCAGCTCGGGCTCGGCCATGAGGACGGCGGCCAGCTCCAGCAGCTTCTGCTGGCCGTAGGACAGGTCGCGGGCCTCGGCGTCCTCCAGGTGCTCGATGCCCATGCGCCGCAGCCAGTGCCGGGCCCGCTCGACCTCGCCCTGGTCCCGCAGCCCGGCCAGCAGCTCGCGCAGGCGGGTGCGGCGGACGGCGACCAGCATGTTCTCCAGCACGGTCAGGCGCGGGAAGACGCGGCAGAGCTGGAAGGTGCGGCCGATGCCGGCGTGCGCGACGCGGTGCGGCGAGTGGCGGGTGATGTCGCGGTCGCGGTAGAGCACCCGGCCGGAGTCCGGCTTGATCATGCCGGTGACGATGTTGAAGAACGTGGTCTTGCCGGAGCCGTTGGGGCCGATCAGGCCGTTGATCCTGCCCTCCTGGAGCTCGACGCTCGCGCCGTCCACGGCGAGCACCCCGCCGAACGACCTGGTCAGTCCCTCGGTGCGCAGCGAAGTCATCGGGCCACCCCCTGGAGCCGCTGTTCGGCCGTCTCGTCCGGGATGGAGGGCCCGGCGCGCCTCCTGGTGAGCCGGGCGAGGATGCCGTCCGGCATGAACAGCACGACCAGCACGAGCAGCAGGCCCGTCGCGGTCAGGTGGATCTGCGTCTCGCCCAGCGCGATCAGGAAGTACTCGCCGGCCGGGGCCACGATGAGCGCCCCGAGCAGCGGCCCGAACAGGTGCCTGACCCCGCCGAGCAGGCTCATCAGCACCATGTACGACCCGATGAGGATGGAGAAGACGAAGATCGGGTCGAGGCTGCCGAACCAGACCGCGTAGAGCCCTCCGGCGAGCGACACGAACAGGGCCGACAGGGCGAAGGCCGTCACCTTGTACGCCCCTGTCGGCACCCCCAGGGACTCGGCCTTGTCCTCGTCCTCCCTGATCGCCCGCAGGCCGGCGCCGAACCGGGAGCGCGAGACGTACCACCAGGACAGCAGCGCGAGCCCGAGCAGCGCCAGGAACAGGTAGAAGAACACGATGTGCGTCTGCCCCCGGTGCAGGTCGGGGAAGGGCGAGGGGACCTGCAGCCCGGTGGAGCCGCCGGTGAGCGAGCGCCAGCCCTGCACGACGAGGTTCATCATCGACACGAGCGCGATCGACACGATCACGAACGACGCGCCGCGCACCCGCACGGCCGCGACGCCGACGAACACGGCGAACGCCGTCACGGCCACGGCCGACACCAGCAGGGCCGCGACCCACGGCACGCCCAGGCGCACGATCAGCAGGCCGGTCCCGTACGCGCCGAGGCCGAAGAACGCCGAGTGGCCGAGGGAGACGTATCCGGTGAAACCGCCCAGCAGGTTCCAGGACGTGGACATGGCCGCGTACATGACGGTCAGCGCGCCCGCGTACACGAGGTAGTAGTTGGGGACCAGCCACGGATAGGCCAGCGCCAGGCAGGCGACCAGCAGCGGGATCCCTCTAGAAGCGATGCGCAAGTCGGCCTCCGAAGAACCCCTGAGGGCGCGCGAGCAGCGTCAGGAAGAGGAAGACGTAGAACATCATCGTGGCCCAGGTGGCGTCCACGGTCACCAGCACGAGGCCCTCGACCACGCCGAGCAGGACGGCCGCCAGCGCCGCGCCGATCACGCTCCCCAGCCCCCCGACCACGATGATGGCCATGAGCTTGCCGATCCACACCCAGTGCGAGGCGGGGAAGAACGGCGTGATGAGCGCGAGCACGGTGCCGCCGACGGCCGCGGTGGCGAGGCCGACGCCGAAGCCGTACCCGGCGACCCGCTCGGTCTGGACGCCGACCAGCCGGGCCGCCTCCCGGTGCTGGATGGTGGCCCGCAGCGCCTGCCCGAACCGGCTCTTGACCAGCACCGCGAACAGCACCGCGAGGGTGAGCGCCGCGACGAAGAACGCGATGATCTTGTCGTACGGGAGGTGCACGCCGCCGATCGTCAGCGACTTGGTCGCGTACTCCATGCTGACCGACTTGTAGGACCCGGTGTAGATCGTCCCGAGCAGCCCCTCGATCGTCAGCGCGATCCCGAACGTCAGCAGCACCGACATCATCGCCAGGTTGTCCGGCGCCAGCCGCGCGACGAGCAGCCGCTGCACCACCACGCCCAGCGCGAAGAAGAGCGGCACGGTGACGGGCAGCGCCAGGAACGGGTCCACGCCGAACGTCGTGTGCACGGTGTAGGTCAGATAGGCGGCCAGGAACAGGAACGCGGGGTGGGCCACCATGACCACCCGCATCACCCCGAAGTACAGCGACAGACCGGAGGCCAGCAGCGCGTAGAGGCCTCCGGTCAGCACGCCCAGGGCAAGCCCCTGCAGGAGCAGGCTCACCATGGCTTCTTCGGGTAGACGAGGTCGGCCGTCTTGGCCTGCTCGGGGAGCACGATCTCGACCTTTCCGCCGACGTACTGCTGGATCATGTGCGCCTGCTCGGGCCTGCCCTGGTCGTCGAAGGAGAGCTTGCCCACGACCGTGTCGAACGTGCCCTGCCTGATGTGGTCGGCCAGCTTGTCCTGGCACTCCTTGGTGGCGTCGACGCACTTGGCGGCGTTCACGGCGGCCTCGACGACCTGGCCGACGGTGAAGCCGTTGGCGGTGTCCTCGTTCGCCTCGCCGTTGAACATCTCCTTGTGGCGTTTGATCATCTCCTGGTTGCCGGTGAAGGTGGCCGTGGCCGACCAGCCGACGGGCGAGATGATGCTCTCGGCCGCCCCCTTCACCGCGGCGGGGAACTCCGGCTCCGTCGGCCCCGTCGAGAACGCCGCCAGCTTGGGCTGCACCTTCAGCTCCTGCAGCGCGCGCACCAGGCCCACGGAGTCCTCGAACTGCGTGCCGCCCACCACGATGTCCGGCTTGGCCGCGGCGATCTTGGCGGCGATGGGCGAGAAGTCGGTGGTCTCGGGCGGGTAGACCTCGTCCACGACCGTCTTGATCCCGGCCGCGGCCAGCTTGTCCCGCAGCCCGTACGCGGTGCCCTGCGCGAACGGGTCGTCCAGGCTCGCGTACGCCGCCGTCTTCGGCCGCTTGTCGGCCGGCAGCTTGATGATGTAGTCGGCCAGGTAGTTGTAGTGGTCGCTGGCGATCGCCGGCGCCGCGTAGAACAGCCGCTTGAAGCCCTGCTCGAAGACCTCCTTGGCGGCCCCGGCCGGCTCCACGAACAGCATGTTGTACGACTCCGCGACCTTCGCCGCGGGGATCACCAGCCGCGACGAGAACGGTCCGAAGACCAGGTTGACCTTGTCCTGGGTGATGAGCGACTCGTAGTCGGAGCTGACCCGGTTGGGGTCGGAGGCGTCGTCGCGGAAGATCAGCTCGACCTTCCTGCCCAGCAGGCCGCCCTTGGCGTTCACCCGGTCGGCCCAGACCTGGTAGCCGTCCTTGATGCCGTTGCCGGGCTCGGCGAAGTCACCCGTGAGCGGAAGGGAGATGCCGATCTTGACCGGACCCTGCTGCTGCCCCGCCGGCTGAGCCGTCCCCGGCTCGTCGGTCTTGGCGCAGGCAGTCAGGGCCAAAGCGCACATCGAAGTGATCGTCAGGCTCTTGAGAACTCTTGCCATCGAGGAAATCCCCCGTCAGAAGAGGCGCCACGAAAGCGCTTACGTAAGCGCTTTCGGTTACGATTACACGAGATCCGGCCCCGGACAAGGGGGGTTCTCAGCGCATGACCGAGCGATCTCATCCACCCCGCCTCGTCGACGTGGCCAAGGCCGCGGGGGTCTCGCTGGCCACGGCCTCCCGGGCCCTGACGGGCAGCAGCGGCGTGAGCGCCGAGGTCGCCGCCCACGTCCAGGCGGTCGCGTCCCAGGTCGGCTACGTGCCCAACAGCCACGCGCGGGCCCTGGCCGGCGGGCAGGCGTCCATGGTCGGGCTGATCGTGCACGACGTCGGCGACCCCTACTTCGGCGAGATCGCCAGGGGCGTGCTGCGCGAGACCGAGAGCCGCGGCTACATGGCGCTCATCAGCCAGACCGAGCGCGACCCGCGTGCCGAGCTGTCCCGGGTCCGGGCGTTGCGCGCGCACCGCGTGACCTCGATCGTGCTGGCCGGGTCCGGCTACGTCGATGCGGCGACCGAGGCCGACATCGCCACCGAGGTGCGCTCGTTCACGGCGGCGGGCGGCCGGGTGGCCGTCATCGGCCGCCACCACCTGCCGGTGGACGCCGTGCTGCCCGACAACGCGGCCGGCGGCTCCACGCTCATGCACCACCTGCTCGACCTGGGCCACCGCCGCCTCGGCGTGCTCGGCGGCCCGGCCAACCTGACCACGGTGGAAGACCGGCTGGCCGGGCTGCGGGCGGCGCTGGCCGCGGCCGGGCTCGACTGGCGCTCGTTCCCCGTCGTGCACGGCGACTTCACCAGGGAGGGCGGCGCGGCCGCCACGGCCCGGCTGATGCGGGCGCACCCCGACCTGACGGCCGTGGTCGCGCTCAACGACCCGATGGCGGTGGGCGCGCTGTCGTGGCTGCTCAACAACGGGCGCAGGGTGCCCGGGGAGATCTCGGTGGCCGGGTTCGACGACGTGCCGGTGGCGCGCGACGTGTATCCGGCGCTCACCACGATCAGGCTGCCCATGGTCGAGATGGGCAAGCAAGCGCTTGAGCTAGTTCTCAAGCCGCCCGCCTCGCGCCCGCGCCGCCGCCGCACCGCGCACGAGCTGGTCGTACGCGCCTCCACGGCCCCACCGCCGCCTTGACACCGGTCCACCGACCCTCTTGACAGCCGGATCTTCCGGGTTAGTTTCTTTACGGAAGCGCTTTCGGAAGCGCTTACGTTGAGCCATCCGGCGAGAGGATCCTGGATGTCAGCCTTTCGCACCCTCCTCCTGACGGCCATGCTCGCGCTGGCCGTACCGATCCCCGCGCAGGCCGCCACCGCCACGGTGGCACCGGAGTGCGGCCCCGGCCATGCCAAGGTGAAGCAGGTCAACGACGGGCGCAACTGGGCGCCCGTGACACCCGCCAAGTGGCAGTTCCCCGGCGACCAGGTGATCCTCGCCGAGGCCGGCGTCGCCCGCCCGGGCCCGCGCCGGCCCTTCGAGTACGCGGTGCTGAAGACGGGCCCCGAGTTCGGCTCGGTGCGGATCGACGCGCAGGTCCGCCTGGACACCCCGACCAGCGTCAGCAACCGCGACGTGATCATCGTGTTCGGCTACCGGTCGGACACGGAGTTCTACTACGTCCACCTCTCGCAGGACAACACCATCTACCCGCACAACGGGATCTTCGTCGTCAACAACGCGGACCGTCTGCGCATCGACGACCAGTGGAACGGCCAGGTGGGCGCGCCGCCCGCGGTCATCGACACGGCGTGGCACCGCGTCCGCGTCACCCACTGCGTCGAGACCGGCCGCATCGCGGTCTACATGGACGGCGCCACGACGCCGCTGATCACGGCCACCGACCGCACGTTCGCGTCGGGCCGGGTCGGCTTCGGCTCTTTCGACAACATCGGCAGGATGCGCGACATGACCGTCAAGGGCACCCCTGCCTGCGACAGCGCCGATCAATAGCCCTCGACTCCCCTGGTGGTGAGCAGGTATGCCGAAAACCCTCCGGTGCCTGATCGCCGCGGTGCTGGTGACCGCGTTATGCGCGCCGCCGGCAGCCGCGCAGGCCGACCCGACCCCCGTCGACGACCCCATCCCCGAGAAGCCGACCGCCTCGGGGCTGACGCTGACGCTGGAGGAGTTCGCCTCGTTCCCGAAGACGGAGACGACTCCCGAGCCGACCGACCCGCGCCTGGTCCGCACGGCCAGGATCAACTACCTGGGCGAGCTCCCCGACGGCTCGCGCCGCCTGTTCGTCAACGACCTCAACGGCAAGCTCTACTTCCTCGACAAGGGCCAGCCGCGCGAATACCTGGACGTCGGCGCGACTTTCGCGCCCGACTTCGTCTCCGGGCGCGGCCTGGGCAGCGGGTTCGGCTTCGCCGCCTTCCACCCCGAATTCGCCAGGAACGGCAAGTTCTACACCGTGCACACCGAGTGGGGCAACGCGCTGACCACGAAGACCCCCGACCTGACGCCGCAGCCCAGCACCAGGTTCCACGGCGTCATCACCGAGTGGACGGCCACCGACCCGAAGGCGAACGTCTTCTCCGGCACCCGCAGGGAGGTGCTGCGGCTCGGCTTCAGCGGCCAGATCCACGGCATCCAGCAGATCGACTTCAACCCGACGGCCCGCAAGGGCGACAAGGACTACGGCCTGCTGTACGTCGCCGCCGGTGACGGCGCCCGCGGCGTGTCCAGCGACGACCCGCAGAACCTGGCCATCCCGCAGGGCAAGATCCTCAGGATCGACCCGGCCGGCACGAACGGCGCCAACGGCAGGTACGGCGTCCCCGCCGCCAACCCGTTCGCCGGACAGGCCGGCAAGCTCGGCGAGATCTACGCGTACGGCATGCGCGACCCCCACCGCTTCAGCTGGGACCCGCAGGCCGGCAACCGGCTGTTCCTCGGCCACATCGGCGAGCACGCCATCGAGGCCATCTACGACGTCGGCGCCGGCGACAACCTGGGCTGGAGCGAGCGCGAGGGCTCGTTCGTGTTCAGCAAGTCCGACCGCTGCCACCTCTACACGCTGCCGGACGACGACGCGCAGTACGGCTACACCTACCCGGTGGCCGCCTACGACCACGACCCGCCGCCCGGACACTCCTGCACCTCCGACAGCGGCCACGCCGTCACCGGCGGGTTCGTCTACCGCGGGCAGAAGCTGCCGCTGCTGTACGGCAAGTACCTGTTCGGCGACATCGTGGACGGCCAGGTCTTCTTCACCGTCGCCTCCGAGATGGACGAGCGCACCGGCCGCCGGGCCACGATCCACAAGCCGCGGCTGGTGGACACGTCCGGAAAGCAGCTGACCATGCAGGACCTGGCCGGGAGCACCCGGGTGGACCTGCGCTTCGGCCGGGACGGCGCGGGCGAGCTCTACGTCCTGTCCAAGGCGAACGGGAAGATCTGGAAGATCACCAAGGCCGGCTGGACCCCGTCGGAGCTGCTGCCGACCCTGCGTAAGAACCTGGTGGCCGCGTACGACTTCGAGCACCCGCTGCCCGCCGACCCGGCCCAGGAGCAGGACCAGGGCCTGTCCGGCACGAACATCACGCTGGTCAACGGCGGCGCCGCCATGCGCGTGGCCGACCAGGCCTACCGGGGCAGCACGTACGCGCTGCAGACCCGCCAGGTCGATCCGGCCACGACCGGCAACGACGACTGGAAGGCCGGCGTCTACGGCGCGGACGGCGTGCCGACGCTGCGCGCGTTCAACGGCGTCAAGGGCGCGACCGTCATGGGCTGGTTCAAGATGCTGGGCGACGGCCCGGCGCCCAACTCCAACACCGAGGACCCGGCCGACTTCTTCAACGCGATCGGCCTGGCCGGGGTGCTCAGCGGCAACTCCCAGGGGCACGACGTCCGGGCCCTGCTCGAGCTCATCACGGTGAACGGCGAGATGAGGGTCGTGGCGCTCGCCCGGCGCGTGGACGGCAGCGCCTCCCAGACGTTCGCCGCGAACAAGCCCTGGCGGGAGGTGCTGCCTCGGGACCAGTGGGTGTTCCTGGCCGCGACGTTCGACTTCGACAAGGGGACGATGAAGCTCTACAGGAACGGCCGCCCGCTCGACGGGTTCTACTCGGTCACCGGCGACCCGTGGGGCGTCGAAGGGGACCCCGAGCCGGACGTCACCTCGGCGACGGACCCGAGAGGCATCAAGATCGGCGGTAGCTTTCCGCAGAACACCAGGGAGCAGAACCCCTGCGACTGCCGGATGGACGGCCTGATGTTCCTGGACCGCGTCGCGGCCCCGGCCGAGGTCTGGGCCCAGTACGAGTTGCTGAAGCTCCGCTAGCCGATGGTCTTCATCTGCTTCGTACGGTGATCAGTGAGGTGGAGGTCGCCGCCGAGCCGCTCCTTCAGCAGGTCGAGCACCTTGCGACTGGACAGCACGGTCCAGAGGTTGCCGACCAGGTGGGGGTTGTACTCGGGGGCGGCGTCCATCCAGGCGTCCTTGCCCGCCTGCGTCTTGAACGTCGTGACGAAGAACTCGCCATCGGGGGTCTTGCAGTAGCCGGTGCGGATCTCGGCGGCGTTGACCTGCATCTTCGGCTTGCAGCCGACCTTGGCCGAGAGCTGCTCGACGGTGAGGGGGGCGGCGTGGCCCTGCTTTCCGGCTGCTGCGACATAGCCGCCTCCGCTCCCTGAGGAGCATCCGGCGACCAGTCCGGCCAGCAGCGCGAAAGCGGCCAGACGTGGAAGTGTCGTCATGTGCGAAGGTACGCGGGCCCACCAGCCCCGGTTCACCTCATACCGATTGGTTACTTCGGTGGCGCCGGCGTCTGGGAGACCCTGTGGTCCATCAGATGCAGATCGCCGCTGAGCGGCTCCTTCAGCTGCTCCAGCACCGGGAGCGGGCCCAGGACGGTCCACTGCGGGCCGACCAGGTGCGGGTTGTACTCCGGCGCCCGGTCCATCCACTCGTCCTTGAGCTTCTCGCTGGCGAACGTGTTGACGAAGAACTGGCCCGCCTTGGTCTTGCAGTAGCCGGTGCGGATCTCGGTGGCCTCGACCTGCATCTTCGGCTTGCAGCCGACCTTGGAGGAGAGTTGCTCGACGGTGAGGATTGCCGCTGGTTTCTGCGTTTCGCCCGCTGCGACGTAGTCGCCCCAGCCCCCTGAGGAGCATCCGGCGACCAGTCCGGCCAGCAGCGCGAAAGCGGCCAGACGTGGAAATGTCGTCATGTGCGGAGGTACGCACCCTCGATCACCCCGGTTCACCCCGAATCAGCCCAAACCTGAGCGATTCCATCAGCGCAGGATGACGCAGCCCTGATCGCGGAGCCGTCGCAGCACCTCAGGCTCGCCGTCGAGCTTGTTCCACCGCAGGTCGAGCTTCTCCAGCGGGGGCAGGCTCGCGGGCAGCTCGCGCAGCCGGTTGTTGCGCAGGTCGAGGTGCCTGAGCCCGGGCGGCAGGCGGTCCGGCAGCTCGCGGAGGTGGTTGTTGCGCAGGTCGAGCACGCGCAGCTCGCCCAGCTCGGCGATGGAGGCGGGCAGCCGGGTCAGCCGGTTGCCCTGCGCGTGCAGCTCCCGCAGCCCGGCCAGGCCGCCGATGGCCTCGGGCAGCGACTCCAGCCGGTTGTTGTAGAGGCGCAGCTCCACCAGCGCGGCCATCCGCCCCAGCGACTCGGGCAGCCGGGTGAGCCGGTTGTCGGTGAGGTTGAGGTAGGCGAGCCGGTCCAGCCGCCCGATCGCCTCCGGCACCTCGGTGAACCGGTTGTCGCTCAGGTAGAGGTAGTCGGTCAGGTCCAGGTCGCCCAGCTCGGGCGGGACGGAGTCGAGCCGGTTGTGCCCGAGGTCCAGCATGCGCAGCCGGGTCAGCCCGCCGATCGCGGCCGGGACCTCGGTGAGCGCGTTCTCGGCGAGGTTGAGGGATTCGAGGCCGGTCAACTTCCAGAGCGAGCCGGGCACGTCGGTCAGCCCGTTGCCGCCCGCGGCGAGGTGCCGCAGGGCGGGGCTCAGCCGGTCGGGGATCGCGCCGACGCGGTTGCCGTACAGGAAGAGCACCTCCAGGCGCGGCGGGCAGCCGGGGAAGGACGTCAGCTCGTTGCCGTCCAGGTGCAGCGCGCGCAGCGCGGTGAGCCGCGACAGGTCGGGCAGCGAGCGCAGCCGGTTGCCGTCGAGCCTGAGCTCCTCCAGCGCGGTGAGCCCGGCCACCCAGGCGGGCACCTCGGCGATGTCGTTCCAGGCCAGGTCGATCAGGCGGACGTCGGCGGGAACGGCGGGGAATTCGGTCAGACCGGAAGCGGGCGCACGCATGGCGCCGATCATCCCACGGCGCGGGTCATCGGTCGGCGCGGGTCATCGTGCAGCGGGTCATCGGTCGGCGGGTCGCCGGTGGGCGGGTCATCGGTCGGCGGCGCGCAGGTCGAAGAGCTCGGACGGGGAGATCGGCATGCGGTCGATCTCGATGCCCTCGGCGTCCTCGATGGCCGAGGCGATCACCGCGGAGACGGGGATCACGCCGGCCTCGCCCGCGCCCTTGACGCCGAGCGGGTTGAGCGGCGACGGCGTCTCCAGGTGGGCGGTCTCGACGTGGGGGATCTCGGTGGCGTATGGCATGAGGAAGTCCATGAAGGAGGCGTTGACGAGCTGGCCGTGCGAGTCGTACACCATGCGCTCGTAGAGCGCCCCGCCGATGCCCTGCGCCACTCCCCCGTGGATCTGGCCCTCCACGATCATCGGGTTGATCAGCCGGCCGCAGTCGTGCACGACCGCGTAGCGCACCACCTTGATCTCGGCCGTGTCCGGGTCGGTCTCGACGATCGCCGCGTGCATGCCCGACGCGAACGTGGACCTGATCGGCGAGTAGTAGTCGCGCCCCTCCAGCCCCGGCTCCTCGCCCTCGGCGACCGGCGGCCGGTCGGGCGACGCGGTGCCGGAGAACTGGGTGGCCTTGGCCGTCTCGTCGTCGAAGGCGTAGCGCAGCGGGTTGGCCAGCACCGCCACCGTGGACAGCGGGATGGACGCGCTCGGCGTGCCGGCCACGTGCACCATCCCGTCGGTGATCTCCAGGTCGGCCGGGTCGGCCTCCAGCGCGTCGGCGGCGATCCGCAGCGCCTTGTCGCGTACTTTCCGGCAGGCCAGCGCGATGGCGTTGCCGCTGACGACGGCCGCCCGCGAGGCGAACGTGCCCACGGCGTAGCCGAACCTGCGGGTGTCGCCGGTGACCACGCTCACCCGCTCGATGGGCACGCCCAGCTCGGTGGCGACGATCTGCGCGAAGGCCGTCTCGTGCCCCTGCCCCTGCGAGGTGAGCCCGGTGGACACGTGTACCCGCCCGTCGGAGGTCACCTGCACGTGCCCGCCCTCGTACGGCCCCACGCCGGTGCCTTCGACGTAGCACCCGACGCCGATGCCCCTGCCGGGCCGCGCCTCGAAGGAGTCCCAGCCGATCAGCTCCTTGATCATGCGGAGCATCTCGGGATAGTCGCCGCTGTCGTAGATCAGCGGCCGGCCGTCCTGGAACGTCATCCCCTGGTCGTACGGGAACTCGTCGGGCCCGATGAAGTTGACCTCGCGTACCTCGGTGCGGTCCTTCCCCAGGTAGCGGGCGATCTTGTCCATCGTCCGCTCCATGCAGAACACGCCCTGCGGCCTGCCGGCCCCCCGGTAGGGCGTGACCTGCACGGTGTTGGTGTAGACGGCGGTGAACTCGACCCGGTACGCCCCGATCTTGTACGGCCCCAGGAGCTGCGTGGAGGTGACGATCGGCACGATGATCCCGTAGGGCGTGTAGGCGCCGTGGTCGTGCAGGATCGTCACGTCCAGGCCGAGCACGCGGCCGTCGTCGTCGAAGCCGACCCGTACGTACTGGACCTGGCCGCGCTCGTGGGCCGAGGAGATGAAGTGCTCCCTGCGGTCCTCCGTCCACTTGATCTCGCGCCCGAGCGTCATGGCGGCCCACGGCACCAGCACCTCCTCGGGCCACGGGTGCACGATCTTCACCCCGAAGCCGCCGCCCACGTCGGGCGCGATCACCTCGACCTGCGGCAGCGGCAGCTCCAGCGCGGCGGCGACGGCCATGCGGACGCTGGTGGAGGTCTGGGTGCTGGAGTAGACGCGCAGGTCCCGGCCGTCCCACCGGGCGTACACGCCGCGCCCCTCCAGCGGCATGCTGGCGCTGCGCTCGATGTCGAGCCGGAAGGCCAGCGTGTGCGGCGCGGTCTCGATCGCCTCGCGCGCGCCGCGCCCGTCCGTCCTCGCGACCTCCTGGACGAGGTGCGCGCCGACGTTGCCCGGCACGTCCTCGTGCACGAGCTGGGCGCCCTGCACGGCCTCCTCCAGGCCGACGACCGGCTTGAGGAGCTCGTAGTCGACCTCGATGAGCGCGCAGGCGTCCTCGGCGGCGTACCTGTCCGCCGCCACGACCATCACCACCGGCTCGCCGACGTGCCTGACGACGTCCCTGGCCAGCGGGTACGCGGTGCGCCCGTGGGTGAGCGCCGGGTGCGGGATCAGCAGCGGCAGCGGCCGGCCGACCCGTCCGGGTAGGTCTTCCCAGGTGTAGATGGCGACGAGCCCTTCGACGTCGAGCGCGGGGCCCACGTCGATGTCGCGGATGCGGGCGTGCGCGTGCGGCGAGCGCACGAACGCGGCGGCCAGCGCGTCGGGGCCGAGGTCGTCGAGGTAGCGGCCCCGGCCGGTGAGCAGCCTGGGGTCCTCCCGCCGCTGCACGGGCTCCCCGAACAGCCTCGTCGTCATGCTTCCTCCGCCAGCAGCTCGGCGGCCCGGTGGACGGCCTTGACGATGTTCTGGTAGCCGGTGCACCGGCACAGGTTGCCCGAGATGCCCTCCAGCACCTCGTCGTCCGTGGGGGTGGGGTTGTCCCGCAGCAGGGCGGTCACCGTACACAGGAACCCCGGCGTGCAGAACCCGCACTGCAACCCGTGACACTCGGCAAAAGCCCGCTGGACTGCGCTCATGGCCTCACTCCGTGAGGCGGGCTCGGTCGCCCTGGTGCCGTCGCCAGCCAGCCCCTCGACCGTGGTGATCTCGGACCCGTCCACGCTGACCGCGAACGTCAGGCACGACCGGATCGGCTCCCCGTCGAGCAGCACGGTGCAGCAGCCGCAGACGCCGTGCTCGCAGCCGACGTGGGTGCCCGTCAGGCCGAGGTCGTGGCGCAGGCAGTCGGACAGCAGGCGTCTGGCGGGCACGCCGACCCGCCTGGCCGTGCCGTTCACGACGAGCGTGATCTCATGCTCCACGATCCCCTGCCTCCCTGGTCGCGTTCCGCACGGCCCGCTCGGCCAGCACGCCCACGAGGTGGCGGCGGTAGGCGGCCGAGGCGTGGATGTCGCCCTCGGGTTCGACCCGGTCCCGTACGATCCGCGCCGCGTCCGCGGGGCTCTCCGTCACGTCCACGACGACCTGCACGGGGCCGACGCCGATGCAGGCGAGCCTGGCGGCCTCGACCCGGCCGTCCTCGTCGAGCGTGACGACGGCACAGACCCCGGCCAGGGCGTAGTCGCCGTGCCGCCGGGCCACCTCCTCGAAGGCTGCCCCGGTACGCGGACCCAATGCCGGGAAATATGCCGACACGGCCAGCTCGCCCGGCTGGACCGCCGACTCCATGGGCCCGACGAAGAACTCCTCGGCGCCCACGTCGCGTACCTGTCCCTGCCGGGCCACCCGTACGGAGCCGCCCAGGACGGCCAGCACGGCCGGCAGCTCGGCGGCCGGGTCGGCGTGCACGAGGCTGCCCACCACGGTCCCCCGGTTCCGGATCACCGGGTGGGCGACCAGCCGCAGCGCCCGGCTCAGCAGCGGATGCGCCGCGGCCCGCTCCGCCTGCGAGTGCCGGACCGTCGCCCCCACCCGGACACCGTCCCGCTCGGTCTCCATGGCCGACAGCCCCTGGACGCGGTTGATGTCGACGAGATGCTCGGGAGCGGCCAGCCGCATGTTGAGCATGGGGATCAGGCTCTGCCCTCCGGCCAGCACCTTCCCGCCCACCTCCGCGAGGGTCCGGAGCGCCTCGTCGAGGTCGCGGGGGGCGTGGTACTCGAACGGGGGCGGTTTCACCCGGCCTCGCTCCCGGCCGGCCGGGCGGGCCGTCCGGCGATGGCCCGCAGCAGGTGGTATCCGCCCAGCACCACGATGGTGCCGAGCGCGATCCCCTCAAGGGTGAAGTCGCCGCCGATGAAGTGGCTCACAGGTCCGATGGCCAGGATGATGCCCGCGCCGATCGGAACCATGTTGACGGGGTCGGAGAAGTCGACGCGGTTCTCGATCCAGATCCTGGCGCCGAGGAGGCCGATCATCCCGTACAGGATGACGGTGACCCCGCCCAGCACGCCGCCCGGGGTCGCGGCGACCAGCGCGCCGAACTTGGGGCAGAGCCCGAACAGGATCGCGATGATCGCGGCGATGTAGTAGGCGGCGGTCGAGTAGACCTTGGTGGCCGCCATGACGCCGATGTTCTCGGCGTACGTGGTGGTGGGCGAGCCGCCGACCGCGCTGGCGACCATGGTGCCCACCCCGTCGGCCATCACCGCCCGGCCCACGTACGGGTCGACGTCCGCCCCGGTCATCTCGCCGACGGCCTTGACGTGCCCGATGTTCTCGGCGATGAGCGCGATGACGGCGGGCAGCACCAGCAGCACGGCGGAGGTCTTGAAGTCGGGGGCGTGGAAGTTCGGCACCCCGAACCAGGGCGCCGACGCCACGGAGTCGAAGTTCACCCGGTCGTGCGGGAAGGCCGTGGCCACGCAGTACGTGCCCTCGGCCGGGCAGCTCGCGCCCGCCGCGTCCCGCAGGTTGGCGCCGGGCAGCACGGACGTGACGGCCCCCGCGGTCTTGTCCAGCACCCACGACAGCACGAACCCCGCGATCAGCCCGACCAGCACCCCGATCCGGCCGACGAACCCCTTGAAGAACACGATCACCAGGAAGGTGACCAGCATGGTGATGAGCGCGACCCAGTGGTCCTGCGGCCAGTAGACGTCCGCCACCACGTACGCCAGCCCGAACCCGATCAGCATGACGACCGCCCCCGTGACCACGGGCGGGAACACGCGATGGATGATCTGCACCCCGAGGAAGTGGACGGCCAGCCCCGCCAGCGCCAGCACGAACCCGGCGACCAGGATCGCACCTGTCACGATCGCGTCCGCGCCGGCCGTGTCACCGCCGTAGGCGGCCCTGATGGCCAGCACCCCGCCGACGAAGGACGCGCTGGTGCCGAGATAGCTGGGCACCTTCCCCTTCACGATCAGCAGGAACAGGATCGTCGCGACGCCTGACATCATCACGGCGACGTTCGGGTCCAGCCCCATCACCAGGGGGAAGACGAACGTCGCGCCGAACATCGCGATCACGTGCTGCGCCCCGAAGCCCACCATCCTGGGCCAGCTCAGCCGCTCGTCGGGTCTGACCACCTCTCCGGGCGCCAGGTGCTTGCCGTCACCGTGTTTGGTCCATCCCAAAACCATGAGAGCCCCTCTTGTCCTGGGCCGGCGACACGTTCCGTTGCGGGCACATTAGGCCCGCCGCAACGCTCCTACACGGGCATGATCTGCCAAATCTACGCGGAGGGCCAGTGAAAACCTCGCGCACACGCGATCCGAATTCACTGTGAGGTCAGTTCCAGTGCTGCGGGCGGTGGTAGACGCACCCGTCGGACGCCTGGACGACGTTGGGAAGCTGAGACCGGCGGATCACGGCATGACCCAGCGGGAACCACGCGTCGCTGACGCGCTGCAGAACCTCGGAGCGCCTTCGGGGCGGAAGCACGGTGATCACCCGTGTCTTGGTCCCAAGCTCGTCATTCAGCCGCCTGATGGCATGAACCGCCGCGCATAGGTCAGAGTCGGCCGACACGAGCATGACCGCGTCCACCTGGTGTGTCGCGACATCCGCCACCATGGCCGCGCCGAGCGCCACATCGGACTGCTTCTCAGCATAGGTCCGGCGCGTCGCTCCACAAGAGTGGCACTGCACCGACTGCTGCTGGTATCTCCCCATGACGACCTGCACGCCGAGGCTTGCCGTCGCGGCCAGATACGTCTCCTGCCGTGCCACGGCCGGGGGATCGTTGCGGATCGCCGCGGTGAAGTAGCTGACACCCACAAGGCGCTGATGCGGCCGCAGCAGGTGCGTCGCCATGGCGCGCAGATCGAGCCAGAGATGCCGCCGTCTCCCGAGCTCCCTCAGGCCGTAGTACAGGTTGAACCCGTCGACATAGACGCCGACGCGCTCGATTCCGGGATTCGACTTGTCGCTCACCGCTATCACGCCCTAACATGGAGTCACCCGCCCGGGGGTACGTTCCCGGGTATGACGGCCCCCGACAGGGGGCCGTTTCTTTTTGCCGGTGCGCCCGATGTTAGTAAACAGTGAGTAAGCGTGCGGTGACTTTTCGTCAACAGGTTCCCACTACTCCACGTGGATGGAGAACCCCTCCCCGCTGACCACCTGCCCCGAGCGGATCTTGGCGCGCTTGCGCAGCTCCACCTCGCCGTCCACCAGCACCAGCCCCTCGGCGATCAGCAGCTTGGCCATGCCGCCCGTCTCCGTGATCCCGCAGTACTTCAGCAGGTCACACAGCGGGATGTACTCGGAGCGCAGTTCGAAATCCACAAGCCCCAACCCTAGATGCCGCGCATCCGCAGCACGTGCAGGGCCAGGGTCAGGTTGAGGCGCAGGTGCGGGTCGTCGGTGAAGTTGCCGAGCAGGCGCTCCAGCTTCCCGATCCGGTAGCGGAGGGTGTTGTAGTGGAAGTGGAGACGCCGCGCCGTCTCGGCCACGTTCATGTTGGTCTCCAGGAGCACCTGCAGGGTGCGGCGCAGGTCGGCGTTCTCGGCGTCGGCGTCGGCCGCCAGCGGGCCGAGCGTCTCGCGTACGAAGGCGTGCAGCTCCTCCGTGTCGTTGACCAGGGACAGCAGCCGGTAGACGCCGAGCTGGTCGAAGTGGGCGACGGCGCCGGGCCCGTGCAGCTGGCGGCCCACCCGGGCCGCCTTCAGCGCCTGCGAGTACGCCTCCGGCAGCGTCTCCGCCCCCGGGCTGGGCCGGGAGGTGCCGGTCGAGAACGTCGCGGGCGGCACGTCGGCGAAGCCCGAGGCCGCGTCCTTGGCGACCCTGGTCGCGTCGATCGAGGCGTCCACCACGGCCACCACCTCGTGCGAGAACCCCGCCACCGCCCCGCGCGGGTCGTGCCGGCGCATCGCCGCCGTCCAGCACGCCACCAGCCGGTCCTGCGCGCTGCGCTCGTCGCCGTCCGGGTCCAGCTCAGCCACCAGTACGGTCACCGGCCGCGCCAGGTCCCACCCGAACGCCCGCGCCCGGGCCGTGACCCGCTCCGCCGTGCCCGCCCGGCCGGTGAGCACGTCGCGCAGGAAGTCGGCGCGGTACTTGCTCTCGACGGCGTTCACCGCCTCCTGCCGGGTGACGACCAGCGCGGCCACGGTCGCGGCGCGTTCGAGGATGCCGACGTCGCTGTCGCGGATGGCCCCGGACGGGCTGTAGGCGACGATCCTCCCGTGGTGGTGACCCCCGGCCAGCACGGGCACCGAGGCGAACGACCGTACCCGTCCCGAGGCGGACGTACGGGGCGGGCCCTCCAGGGAGATCGACTCGCGCAGGACGGCCACCTGCTCGGCCGGACCCGCGGTGGCCAGCACCCGGCCCGAGCCGTCCACCGCCGCCACCGACACGTCGAGCAGCTGGGCCACCTCGGCGGCCACCTCGTTGAGCCCGCCGCCGGCCAGCACCACCTGCACCAGCGCCCGGTGCGCCTCCTCGGCGCGGGCGAGCACGGCGGCCTGGCGGTTGAGGATGTCGGTCAGCACCTGGTTGAGGATGTCGTCGAACCCGACGTCGTTCGGCAGCAGGATGAGCGGGAAGCCGAGCCGGTCGGCCTGCTCGACCATCTCGTCGGGCAGCTCGTCCACATACCGGCCGAGCTTGATCGCCAGCGCCGACAGCCCGCGCTCGTCCAGGTCGGCGACCAGCCGGCCGAGCGACTGCGGCGTGTTGCGCAGCGGGTAGCCGGTGGTCAGCAGCAGCTCGTGCGGCTTGACCCAGGCCAGGATGTCGGGGACCTCCATGACGTTCAGCCGTTGCACGATGCGGCCCAGCCCGCTCTCCCCTGCGATCAGCCTGGCCTCGGCGAGGGTGGAGACGCCGAGCACCTCTCCGACGGAAACGCCGTGAATGATCGTCCCGGTGCTGGCGAGACGGACGGGGGGCTCCATGTGGAGATTGTGACCCCAGAAACCGTCTGTCAGGAAGAGCCAACCTTCCCGCTGACTGTTGGCAAATTTACCCGTACGGAGGGTTCCCCGGCCGTTTTACGGTCGGGTCCAAGGTCGGATGGGAGGTTCGGTGACCGTAAGTACTCATGCGAGGCGTACCCGCATCCACGTCACGGGCGCGGCCAGCACGGCGGTACGCCCCGTCCTGGAGTCGCCGCGCCGCCCCGCGCGGGTGCTCGCCGCGTTCCCGGCGGGGGTCTATCTCGAGGTCAGGACCGACCTGGAGCCTTCGGTGATCGCCGTCATCACGGGGGCGGCCACCCGGTTGCCCAACTCCGTGCTGCTGGCCGGCGCACTGCCGAGCGTCACGGTGGGCGACGAAGCCTCGGTGGGCGACCGCAGCATCGAGCTGGGCCCGCTGAGCCTGGGCGTGCGCCGCTGGTGGGACCCCGCCCCGCCGCTGGGCCGGATCGATCGGGCCCGGCTCGAACAGGCCGCCGCCCGCTTCGGCGACCCGCCGCAACCCGGGCTGGCCGGGAACGGCGCCGTCGAGCTGCTGGCCGACAGCTGCGCGAAGGGCTGGCTGCTGGGGGCCGTGACGGCGGCCGAGCAGCTCATGGGCCTGGGGCCCGGCCTGACGCCGAGCGGCGACGACGTCCTGGCGGGCCTGCTGGTGACGCTGCGGCACCTGGGCGCGGCGGCCGGGGCGGAGCGGGCGGTCTGGCTGGCCGACTGGCTGGCGGCGACCGTGACGTTCGACGCGAGGACGCGTACGACGCCCATTTCGGCCACGCTCCTGCACTGCGCGGCCAGGGGCGAGAGCAGCCCCGAGGTGACCGCGGTGCTGCGCGGCATCACGGGCGGGCAGGCCCTCGAACCGGCCCTGCGCCGCCTCCACGGCCTCGGCCACACCTCGGGCTCCGACCTGGCCCAGGGCGTCGCCATCGGCGTGACCGCCGTCCTCGCGCTGAGCAGGCCCCGATGAGCGCCGACACGGTGGCCGACACGGTGCTGGTACGGAAGGGCGCGTACGTCGACTCCATCTCCCTGATGCGCATAAGCCGGGCGCTGACCGAGATGTCGGGCGTGGAGGCCGCCATGGTCGCCATGGCCACCGACCTGAACCTCGCCGTCCTCCGCGATCTGGGCTTCACCGTCCCGCAGGCCGGCCCCGGCGACCTCCTCATAGCCGTCCGCGCCCGCGACGCCGGCGCGGCCGTCGAGGAGGCCGACCGGCAGCTCGCGAGCTTCGACCGCCCGGAGGCGACCACCGCCGACCGGCCCCCGCTCACCACCCGCTCGGCCACCGGCACCCCGGCCGACCTGGTGCTGGTCTCCACCCCGGGCGAGCACGCCTTCGCCGAGGCGCTGGACGCCGTCCAGGCCGGGCTCCCCGTCATGATCTTCAGCGACGGCGTCCCCGTGGCCCAGGAACGGCGGCTCAAGGAGCTCGCGGAGGCCGCGGACGTCCTCGTGATGGGCCCCGACTGCGGCACCGCCGTGCTCGGCGGCGTCGGCCTGGGCTTCGCGAACGTCCTCACCCCCGGCCCCGTCGGCGTGGTGGCCGCGTCCGGCACGGGGGCCCAGCAGGTGACGTCCCTGCTCGACTGGGCCGGCACCGGCGTCAGCCACGTGCTCGGCGTGGGCGGCAGGGACCTGTCCGCCGAGGTGGGCGGCCTGTCCACGCTGCGGGCCCTGCGCATGCTGGACGAGGACCCGGCCACCGAGCTGATCGTGCTGATCTCCAAGCCGCCGTCCCCCGAGGCGGCGGCGACCGTACGGGAGGCCGTGGGACGCCTGCGCACGCCGGTGGTGCCCGCGCTGCTCCCCGAGTCCGACCTGACGGAGGCGACCGAGCGGGTCCTGCGCGCGCTCGGCCGGCCGGTGCCCGAGTGGCCCTCCTGGCCCGCGTGGTCGGGCAAGCAGAGCCGGACCAAGGCCATCAAGGGCGTCTATTCCGGCGGGACGCTCAGCACCGAGGCCGCGCTGGTGGCCGGCAAGGGCGAGTTCGTCGACTACGGGGACGACGCCTACACCAGGGGCCGGGCGCATCCCATGATCGACCCGACCCTGCGCGTCGAGGCCTTGGCCCGCGCCCAGGAGACGGACCTGGTGCTCATGGACGTCGTGCTCGGCCACGGCGCCGACCCCGACCCGGCCGCCTCGCTCGCGCACGCCGTCGCCCGCACCCCCGCCACCGTCGTGATCGCGCTCATCGGCACCGAAGGCGACCCCCAGGACCTGCACCGCCAGGCCGCCGCCTTCCGGGAGGCGGGCGCGGCCGTCTTCACCTCCAACGCCCAGGCCGCCCGGCACGCCAGGAGCCTCATATGAGCCCGCTGTCCGTCCCGTCCCGCGTCATCACGGTGGGCGCGGGCCTGCTCGACGAGGCGCTCAGGGCGCAGGCCGTCGAGACGACGCCGGTGTCCTGGCGCCCACCGCTGCCCGGCACCGCCGAGGCCCTGGCCGCGGTGCTCGCCGACCCGCGCAGGCAGGCCGCGAACGAGCTGGCCGTGAGCAGGCTGACCTCCGCCCGCCCGCACCTGGTGGGGGTGCGCCGGGCCTCGGAGGTGCTGGCGGCGCGAACGTTCCTGCACGCGGGCCCGCCCATCACGTGGGAGCGCGCGTCGGGCCCGATGCGCGGCGCGCTGATCGGCGCGATGCTGCTGGAGGGCCTGGCAGGCGACGAGCACGAGGCCGGGCGCAGGCTGGCGGCGGGCGAGATCGCGCTGCGGCCGTGCCACGAGCACGCCACCGTGGGCCCGATGGCGGGCGTGGTGAGCCCGTCCATGTGGCTGTTCGAGGTGCGCGACGACGAGCACGGCGGCACCGCGTACTGCTCGCTGAACGAGGGCCTGGGCAAGGTGCTCCGGTACGGCGCCTACGGGCCCGAGGTGCTGGAGCGGCTGCGCTGGATGGACGCGGTGCTCGGCCCCGCCCTGGCGGCGACGCTGGAGCGCACGGGGCCGATCGACCTGCGCTCGCTGATGGCGCAGGCCCTGCAGATGGGCGACGAGCTGCACAACCGCAACCGCGCCGCCACCTCGCTCCTGCTGCGCGAGCTGGCCCCGGCGGTGGTCGAGGCCGCCCCGGGCGCGGCCGCGGAGGTGCTGCGCTTCATCAACGGCAACGACCACTTCTTCCTGAACGCCGGCATGGCCGCCGCCAAGGTCAGCACGGACGCGGCCCGCGACGTGCCCGGCTCGTCCATGGTCGTCGCCATGGCCAGGAACGGCACCGACTTCGGCGTCCAGGTCTCGGGGCTGGGCGGGCGGTGGTTCACGGGACCGGCCGGCGTGCCCGACGGGCTCTATCTCGGCTCGTACGGGCCGGACGACGCGAACCCGGACATCGGCGACTCCACGATCACGGAGACCTCGGGGCTGGGCGGGTTCGCGATGGCGGCGGCGCCGGCCATCGTGCGGTTCGTGGGCGGCGAGGTGTCCGACGCGGTGCGGGCCACCCGTTCCATGTACGAGATCACGCTCGCCGAGCACCCGGGGTACCAGATTCCGGGGCTCGGCTTCCGCGGCACGCCGGTCGGCATCGATGTAACTCTCGTCGCAAGAACGGGCCTGCTGCCCGTGGTCAACACCGGCATCGCGGGCCGCGTCGCGGGAACCGGTCAAGTAGGAGCAGGCCTGGTCAAACCCCCTGTAGAGGCATTCACTACTGCATTGATCGCATTGGCGGAACAAGCCATCTGAATGGCGATATTTCCCCAGGTCAAAGCTTTTGTAAGGATGCTCCAGCTTCCCTTGCGCATGCCCCGCCGATATCGTAACGAACCACTTTAAATTGCTCGTAGCGCGGGATGGGGGCGGGATCATGGCAGCCGACCGCTTGCTCAGCGGCCCCGGCGCGGAAGGGGGCGCCCCGAGCGGCGCCCCGCAGAGCCAGGGCCGTCTGATCGGCCGGCGTTACCGGCTCATGTCACCCGTCGGCAGGGGCGGCATGGGCATGGTGTGGCACGCCCACGACGTCCTGCTCGACCGGGACGTGGCGGTCAAGGAGCTGATCCTCCCGTACGGGCTCGACCACTCGGGCATGCAGGGGGCCCACCGGCGCGTGCTGCGCGAGGCCAGGTCGGCCGCGCGGCTGACGCATCCCGGCATCGTCACCGTCCACGACGTGGTCGAGGAGGACGGCCGCCCGTGGATCGTGATGGAGCTGGTCCGCGCGTGGTCCCTGGAGCAGGCCGTACGCCAGAGCGGGCCGCTGCCGGTGCTGCAGGCGGCCGAGATCGGCATCCGGGTGCTCGACGCGCTCAGGCACGCGCACTCCGCGGGGATCCTGCACCGCGACATCAAGCCCGGCAACGTGCTGCTGACCCAGGACCGGGTGGTGCTGACCGACTTCGGCATCGCGGCCATCGAGGGCGACGTGGCGATCACGCAGACCGGGCTGCTCATGGGGTCGCCCGCGTACATCCCGCCGGAGCGCCTGTCCGGGCAGCCGATCACGCAGGCGGCCGACCTGTGGTCGTTCGGCGCGACGCTGTACGCCGCCCTCGAGGGGCGGCCGCCGTACGAGGGGCCCGACCCGGTGGCGGTGCTCGGCGCGGTGCTCACGCAGGAGCCGATCGCGCCCCAGCGGGCCGGCTCGCTGATGCCGGTGGTCGAGGGCCTGCTGCGCAAGAACCCGGCCCAGCGGCTGACCTCCGACCAGGTCATCGAGATGCTGGAGGCGGTGCTGCGCGCGCACGGCTCCGTCCGCCCGCGCCCGGCCGAGTCGCTGCCCACGGCCGGGCCCGCCCCGGGGGACATGCCGGCCTCCGGGCTGCTGGACTCCCCGTCGGGGCCGATGCCGTCGCGGATCGTGGAGACGCCCTCGGGTCCGATACGCGTGCCGTACGACCCGATGAGCAGCCCGTCCGGCGGTCACTCGATGCCGTTCGACGGCCTGACGAGCCCCTCCGGCAGCCACCGGACCGACCAGCTGGTGCCGCCGCCGCCCGAGTTCGGCGGGCCCTCGGGGGCGCAGCCCGCTTTCGGCATGCCCTCGGGTCCGCACCGGGCCCCCAGGGGCCGCGGCGACGAATCCGGCCCGCAGCCGGCGCCGATCCTGCCGCTGACCACGGACAGCCGTACGTCGTCCGCCGCCACGCCGTGGCCGCTGGCCTCCGCCGAGGACCTGCGCGAGCAGTCGCGCGACCTGTCCCGCGACCTCGGCCACAACCGCCTGGCCACGCTGCCCAGCACGGCGCCGCGCACCGGCAAGAGCCGGCGCAGGCCCGACGAGGACGACGGGATATGGGTGCGCCGCGGGCGGCCGACGCCGCTCACGATCATCAGCGCGATCGTGGCGGTGGCCGCCGTCGTGGGCGCCGTCATGCTCCTCATGCCGGGCGGGTCGCCGTCCCCGCAGACGGCCACGTCACAGGCCGCGACGTCCTCACCCGCCGAACCCGGGAACGCCGAGCCCTCGGCGATACCGTCGGGCTACACCGAGCACGGCACGGCCGGGTTCGCCGCCGCCGTGCCCGGGAGCTGGAAGCCTTCGACGTCGGGCGGGGTGACCACGTTCAGCGGGCCGAAGGACTCCGGCATGCGGATCATGGTGCAGAAGGTGAGCCCGCAGACCGACGGAGGGCTGTCCGAGCTGGGCCGCCAGGAGGCCAAGGGCGGCGTGGAGGGCTACATCCAGGTGCAGCTCCAGGCCGTCGACTACCGCGGCTGGCAGGCCGCCGACTGGGAGTACACCTACACCACGGCCAGCGGCGTCCCCATGCACGCGCTCACCCGGTACGTCACGATCGACGACATCACCGCATACAAGATCACCTTCGACCTGCCCGAGCTCAAGTGGGACGACCAGGCGGAGACCCGCAAGGTGTTCCTGGACACGTTCCGGCGGGATGGCTGACGTATTGCACCGCTCAGTCCAAAACGGGTAATGTTCGACATATGGGGCGACCGAGGAAGTTCGAGGAGGAACGCGCCGTCGAGGCCGCGATGCGCGCGTTCTGGTCCGCGGGCTTCGAGGCCACCTCGACGGCGGACCTGTGCGCGGCCACCGGGCTCGGGCGCAGCAGCATCTACAACACCTTCGCCAGCAAGCACGACCTGTTCGTGAAGGCCCTGACCCGCTACATGGACCAGCGCAACGCCACGCTCGCCGAGACGCTGGACGCCGACCTGCCGCTCAAGGAGAAGATCAGGACCGTCCTGTGGTGGGCCGTCGACCCCGAGCCCGGCGAGCCGCCCGGCTGCCTGGTGGTCAACTCGATGACCGAGCTGGCCCCGCACGACCCGGAGATCGCCGAGCTGCTGCGGCGCGACAACGACAGGCGCCGGCAGATGGTCCGGGCCGCCATCGAGACCGGCCGCTCGCGGGGCGAGATCGACCCGGACAGGGACCCGCTCGCGCTGGCGCACTTCGTCTTCGCCACCGTCAGCGGCCTGCGCGTGGCCGCGCGGGGCGGGACGGACCGGGACGGGCTCGAGTCGATCGCGAAAACCGCCCTGGGCGTTTTCTGATCTTTTTTACGCCCTCATTTTGAACCGACCAATCCAAAAAGGAGAAGCACCATGCCCTTGGCCATCTACATATTGGGGCTTTCGATCTTCGCTCAAGGCACTTCGGAGCTCATGCTGGCCGGGCTGATCCCGGAGATGGCCGCCGACCTGCGGGTGTCCGTGCCAGAGGCGGGGCTGCTGATCTCGGCGTTCGCCATGGGAATGCTGGTGGGGGCGCCGGTGCTGGCCGTCCTCACGCTGCGCTGGCCACGGCGTACGGCGCTGCTGACGTTCATGGCGGTCTTCGTCGTGTCGCACGTCGCGGGCGCGCTGACGTCGAGCTACACCGTGGTGTTCGCCACCCGCGTCGTGGGGGCGTTCGTGTACGCGGGTTTCTGGGCCGTGGCGGCGAGCACGGCGGTCGGCCTGGTGCCCGCCAACGCCCGCGGCAAGGCCATGAGCGTGCTCGCCGGCGGCCTGACGGTCGCCACCATCGTCGGGCTGTCCCTGGGCACGGTCATCGGCCAGCACCTCGGCTGGCGGGCCGCGTTCTGGGCGGTCGCGGCGCTGTCGGCGCTGGCCGGGGCGGGCGTGCTGAGCACCATCCCGGGCGGCCGCCCGGAGGCCGGCGCGACCCCGCGCGTCTCCGACGAGCTGCGCTCCATGATCAACCCCAGGCTCTGGCTCGCGTACGGCACGACCGCGCTGACCACGGGAGCCCTGCTGGCCTCCTTCAGCTACCTGAGCGTGCTGCTGGTCGACACCACGGGCCTGGATCCCGCCTGGGTGCCCGCGGTCCTGGCGCTCTACGGCGTCGGCTCGCTGATCGGGATCACCATCGGCGGCCGGACCGCCGACGCGCGGCCGTTCCCGTCCCTCTACCTCGGCGTCGCCGGCCTGATCGTCTGCTCGGTGGCGCTGGCCCTGACCGCGTCCGTCCCCGTGGCGGCCATCGCGCTGATCTTCCTGCTCGGCGCGTTCGGCTTCGGCATGAACCCCGCCCTGAACACCCGCGTCTTCTCCCTGGCCAAGGACGCCCCCACCCTGGCCGCCGCGGTGAACGTCTCCTCCTTCAACGTCGGCATCACCGTCGGCCCCTGGCTCGGCGGGCTGGCCATCGGCGCGGGCCTCGGCTACCCGTCCGTCGTCTGGATCGGCGCCGCGATCGGCGTGCTCGCCCTGGCCACCGTGGCCGTGGCGGGCGCTCTGCACCGCTCGCCGGCGCCGGAGCGCAGTGGGGTACCTTCGGCCGTGTCAACGACCACCGGTTGAGGCCGGTGGCTTGCTCTCACGGTCCCGTCTGGCTGAAGGGAGGCCGGTAGCGTGTGGCTGGTTGACAGCAGCCCAGCCCGCAGCGCCGCGTGCGGCGATGTTGCGGGCCGCGATGTGATCGGCGTGCCCAGCGAGGCCACACCCAGTGCAGACGAACCGACCCCGCGTCGGCCTATTCGCCCTACTCATACACCCGCACTCTGGACAGCGCTGAGAGGTGTGTGCGGGGTCGACCAGCACGAAAGCGACCCCGGCCCGCGCGGCTTTGTAACGGGTGAATGCCATCTGCTGAGCAAACGCCCAGCTGTGCAGGGTGCGCCGCTGGAACCGATGAGCCCTTACCCGCCCGCGGATGCCCTGCAGATCCTCCAAGGCGATCCCGCGGCCGGTGCGTTCGGCTTCGCGCACCACGTGTTTCGAAAGCTGATGGTTGAGGTCGGTCATCATCCGATGCTCACGCCCGGCCAAGCGACGCAGGACCCGCCGCGCCGCACTCGTGCCCTTCCTCTGCAACCGTTGGCGTTGCCGATGCCGCCGCTCCCGCAGCGTACGGACGTGGCCGTTGCCGGTGATCGGCCCGGCCAGGGCGGAGCCGGGGAGCACGGCCCCGTCCGACGTGACCGCCAGGTTCGCCACCCCTTGATCCACCCCTAGAAAGCCGTGAACCGGCTCACGCGTCCGGGGCTTGGGCAAGGTGATGGCAACTTGCAGCAGCCATACGCCGCGCCGACAGATCAGGTCGGCCTCCCCGAGAGGCAGCGCGTTGACAGCCTGGAGGTCCTCTGGCCGACCTGTGTATGGCACGGCCACACGTCCCGTGGAGGTCCACAGCGACACGGTCCGGGCTTCACGGGACCAGCTCATCAGGCGCGCGTCGTACGGGATGGCGCCGTGCTGGCGGAAGGTGTGGGCCCGTTTCTTGGTGGCTCGCCGGTTGCCGTAGGCACCGGCCACCCGGGCTATCGCCCGCATCGCCGCCTGCGCGCCCAGCCCGGCGAACTGCGCACGCGCGGAATGGTAGGCCAGCCGATGCAACTGGAGGACGGTGAAGGTACGGTGCTGCCAAGCCAGACGGGAAACAAAGGTGGCCGCCTGATTACAGACCAGCACCGTCGCAGTCAGGGCGTCAGCCTGAGCAGGTGTAGGCATGAGCCGCAACTGCACCGCCGACGGCAGGCCTGCCAGCTTGGCCGTGGAGCGGCGGATCGCCATTACACACTCCCTGTCGTGGAAGAGTCACCCACCGCGAACACTATCGAGCGTTACTAAGGCTTTCCATACTGTTTTCGAAAGGAGGAGTGGCGCTCCCTCCCCATCCTGAAAGACCAGGGTGTCCGCGCCACAGCTCAGATGAATTTGGCGAGCATCCACTTTTACCCCGTCAAGTCCACCGCGGGGCACCAGGTCCACGAGGCCGAGGTGCAGCCGTGGGGGCTCGCCGACGACCGCCGCTACCTGATCACCGACGAGCACGGCGAGCTCCTGACCGCCCGTCAGGAGCCCCGCCTGCTGGCCTGCGTGGCCCGGGTCGACGGCGGTTCGCTCACGCTGACCGGCCCGCACGCCGCCCCGCTGCGGGTCACGCCGACCGCCGTCATGTCCACGGTCAGCGTGGGCCGCACCCCCGTGGAGCTCACCGACTGCGGCGACGACGCGGCGGACTGGCTGTCCGGGCTGGTGGCCCGGCCCGTCCGGCTCAAGTGGCTCGACGACCCGACCCGCCGGCCGGTCAATCCGGAGTACGGGCGGCCGGACGACCGGGTGAGCCTGGCCGACGGCTATCCGCTGCTGCTCACGTCCAGCGCCTCGCTCGCCCTGCTCAACGACTGGATCGTGGAGACCGCGCTGGAGCGCGGCGAGGAGGCGCCGGAGCCGCTGCCCATGCACCGGTTCCGGCCGAACGTGGTGATCGACGGCGTCGGCACGCCGTTCGCGGAGGACGAGTGGAAGCGGGTACGCATCGGCGCGGTCGACTTCCGGGTGAGCAAGCGGTGCGACCGGTGCGTGCTGACCACGATCGACACGTCCACGTACACGAAGGGCAAGGAGCCCATCAGGACGCTTTCGCGGCACCGCAGGTGGGACGGCAAGGTGTGGTTCGGCATCAACCTGATCCCGGACCTGCCCGGACGCATCGCCCAGGGAGATTCAGTCACCATTCACTGAAATATCGCCCTTTGGGGTGATGTCAGGGGCTATGCGAGACTTCACGAGTGACCAGTGCCCCCACAACGCCCACTGTCTCGTCCTCTGACCGAATTCGCGGCGTCCAGCGCCGCACCTTGACCGTCCTGTCCGCGACGCAGATCGTGAGCGGGGTGGGGGTCGCCGTCGGGCTCGCGCTGAGCTCGGTGGTCGTGGACGAGCTCTCGGGCTCCACGGTGATCAGCGGCTTCGCGGGCACCGCGACCGTGCTCGGCGCGGCGCTGCTGGCCCTGCCCACGGCCAAGGCGTCGGGCAGCGGCGGCCGCCGGGCGGGCCTGTCGCTGGCGTACGCGGCGGCGCTGGCGGGCTGCCTGATCTCGGCGCTCGCGATCAGCCTGCGTACGTGGCCGCTGCTGCTGGCGGGCCTGGTGCTGGTGGGCGGCGGGAGCGCGGGCAGCCTGGCCGCGCGTTACTCGGCCACGGACCTGTCGCCCAAGGGCCGCTCGGCCAGGCACCTGTCACTGGTCGTCTGGGCCTCCACGATCGGCTCCGTGGCCGGCCCGAACCTGGCCAAGCCCACCGACCAGATCGGCATGCGGCTGGGGCTGGTGGAGAAGGCGGGGCCGTTCGTGTTCGCGGCGCTGGCGTTCGCGGTGGCGCTGGCCCTGATCTTCTGCCTGCTGCGCCCCGACCCGCTCACGCTGGCCCGCTCCCTGAACGAGGGCACGGACACCGGCCGCGGCCCCAAGGGGACGATCCGCACCGCCTGGCAGACCCTCCGCACCACCCCGACGGCCCGCCGCGCCCTCGTCATGATCGCGGTGAGCCACACGGCGATGGTGTCCGTCATGTCCATGACCCCGGTCAAACTCCACCACGACGGCTCGAACCTGGACGTCATCGGCCTCGTGATCAGCCTGCACATCGCGGGCATGTACGTGCTGTCGCCGGTGGTGGGCTGGCTGGCCGACAAGGCGGGCAAGGTGCCGGTGCTCGTGCTCGGCATGGCCCTGCTGCTGAGCGCCGCCACGCTCGCCGGCACGGCCGGGCATGCGATCTGGCAGGTGACGGCCGCGCTGGTGCTGCTCGGCCTCGGCTGGTCGTGCGGCCTGGTGGCGGGCTCCGCCCTGGTCACGGAGTCCGTCCCGCTCGAACGCCGCCCCGCCGTCCAAGGGCTCTCGGACCTGCTGATGAACGTCTGCGGCGCCACGGGCACGATCGTCGCGGGCGCCATCGTGGGGATGCTCGGCTACGGCGTGCTCGGCCTGGTCGTGGGCATCATGGTGGCGCTCGCGGGCATCTGGCTGACCATCACCTGGCGCGCCGACCGCTCCTGAACCCGGCGACGCGACCGTCACTGGGCGTCGGCATCGGACGACACCGCCACCGGCGGGACGGTCGTCACTTCGCGTCGGCGTAGGACGAGACCGCCACCGCCTCCATGGGAAAGCGCACCGGCGTCGCCCCGAACAGCAGCCGGGTGGCCTCGGCCGCGGCCGAGGACACCGCGGCGATCACCTCCTCCGCCTGCTCCGCCGGGCAGTGCACCATCACCTCGTCGTGCTGGAAGAACACCAGCCGCGCCGGCTCCGGCAGCAGCCCGCGCAGCACCGCCATCAGCGCCAGCGCCCACTCGGCCGCCGTGGCCTGCACCACGAAGTTGCGCGTGAACCGCCCCCGGTCCCGGGCCGCCCGCGTGCCCTCGGGTCCCGACACCAACTCCCTCCACCGCGGCGAGGGCGGCGGGCTGGTGCGCCCGAGCCAGGAGCGCACGAGCCGCCCCTCCTCCCCGTCCTTGGCCGCGTCCTCCACGAACTGGTAAGCCCTGGGGAAGCGCTGCCGCATCACCGCAAGCAGCTTGGGCGCGTCACCGCTGGTGCCGCCGTACATGGCGGACAGCATCGCGATCTTGGCATTGTCACGCTCGCCGCCGAACGACTGCGCCAGCGCCGAGTACAGGTCGATCTCCCCGGCGGCCCCGGCCAGCCCCACGTCGCCGGCCATCGCGGCTAGCACCCGCGGCTCCAGCTGGGCGGCGTCGGCGACGACCAGCACCCACCCCTCGTCGGCCACCACCACCCGCCGCATCACCTTGGGGATCTGCAGCGCCCCGCCGCCGCTGGTGGCCCAGCGCCCGGACACCACGCCGCCCACCACGTACTCGGGCCGGAAACGCCCGCCCCGCACCCACTGGTCGGCCCACACCCACCCGTGGAAGCTGTACAGCCGGGCCAGCTCCTTGTAGGCCAGCAACGGCTTCACGGCGGGGTGGTCGATCTGCTTGAGCTCCCACGACCGGGTGGTCTTCAACGCCACCCCCGCCCCCTTGAACGCCTTGACGAGCTGCTGCACCGAGTCGGGGTTGACCGGCTGGCCGAGGGCCGCGGTCACCTCGTCGGCCAGCGCCTGCAGCTTGGCCGGGCGCATGCCGTGGACGGGCCGCGGCCCGAGCAGCTCGGTCAGCAGCTCGTCGTGCACGTCGCGCCGCCAGGGCATGCCGTCGTACGACATCTCGGCCGCGATGAGCGCCCCCGCCGACTCGGCCGCCACCAGCAGCCGGAACCTGCCCGGCTCGGGCAGCGCCTCGATCCGGCGCAGCTGGTCGGCCAGCACCTCCGCCACGACCTCGGCCGCGAGCGGCTCGGGCGCGAACAGCGTGCCGGGCGCGCTCGGCTGCTCCTCCGGCACCGGCAGCCCGTGCAGCCGGGCGTGGGCGGCCCGGGCCGAGCGGCTCTCGCCGTAGCGGCCCTCGTACGCGAGCAGCAGCCCCTCGGTGAGCGCGACGTCGTGGCAGCGCGAGACCCGCGCGCCCGCGCTCAGCAGGTCGGGATAGATCTCCCGCGCGTCGGCCCACACCCACCGCGGGCGCTCGGCCTCCTCCAGCTCGCGTACGGCCCCCGCCAGGTCGGCGGGACGCCGAGCCGAGCCGCCCACGGGCAGCAGCGTCTCTCCTGCGACCACGACATGCACGTGGTCAAGAGTGCCAAACGGCTACGACAAAGCGATGCGCACCTCGTCCTCCAGCGGCGGATCGGCCTCCTGGGCCCGGCAACCCGTGGCGGCGAAGCACCGCACGGTCAGCTCCTCGGGCGTGACCGACAGGTGCAGGAACTGCTTGAAGAACGGCGGCGTGTCCCAGTCGGACAGCTCCGACAGGTAGCGGTGGAACACCTTGTCGACCGGCAGCCTGAGCGGCCACGGCCACGCCCCGAGCAGCCGCGCCGCCCACCGCATCCTGCGGGTGATCGTGACCGGGCCCTGGGGGGTTCGGACGGGCTCGTTCTTGATCTGGTCCGACATGAGGCACAGGGCCTCGGAGGGCGTCAGGTAGATCCACTTCATCCGCAGGCGGTGCGCGTACAGCTGGCTGTAGAAGGACAGGGAGTCGCCGCGCAGCGGGTAGCACCTGAAGTCGTCCTCGTGCACGCCCTTGACGTCGACCCTCTGGATCGTGTGCGTGGCGTGCATGAAGGCGCCGCCGCCGCCGGACACGATGTACTGGATCACCCGGTCGCCCACTTTGACCGGGTAGCGCTGGTAGTTGTGCACGTCTCCGCCGATGGCCGCGACGTACCGGTTCGCCGGGTCGCGCACGATGTCGTCGATCGTGCCGCCTTCCTCCAGCGGTGAGGGCTTGTAGACGTTCCCGGTGTAGATGGGCTTGCCCGTGACGAGGATCTTCGGCCGCGGATCGCGCGAGACGCGACGCAGCCACGCGGTCTGCCCCTTGTCGATGATGTTCTTGATGCCGGTGTCCACGCCGACGATCAGCAGGCTGTCGCTCTCGATCACCCAGTACGGCCCCGGCTGCGTGACCTGCTGGGACGGCTTGCCCCTGAGCTCCCGCGCCTGCGCCAGCCCCTCTTCGTCGATGGCCTCGGGCTTGCGCCACAGCAGGCCGCGCAGCCAGCGGTCCGGCTTCGGCTTGAGCGCCGGCGCGTCGCAGAAGACCCGCATGAAACCGCCGAGCCCGTCGTACCAGTCGTGGTTGCCGGGGACGGCGTAGATCGGGGCGTCATAGTCCTTGTACGGACGGAAGAACTTGTCCCCGTACTCGTTTCCCGATCCCGTCGGATAGATCACATCACTCGCAATGACGGCGAACGACGTGTCTTCCCCCACTTTCAACATCCCCGGAACAACGGCGTACTGGGACGCGTCTCCCTCGCCTGTATCACCGAGCAGGAGGAAACTGAAATTTCCCCCGACCGGCGGTTTGATGCGAAATTCCGGATCAATCCCCCGCGCTTCCTGAGCCGCCACCCATCGCGCCCGAACCTCTCCCGACGGATCCCCGAGCAACCCCGCGAGGATGTCGTTACGCGATCTCCACAGCGTCACCAAATTCAGCCAGGTAAACCCGTGATCGTTAGGTCTGAGCTGCGCGAACGTCCCCGTTTGTGTGCAGGCCCATCCTGCTCCCTCCTCTGACACCCTTGAAGAAAGTTGCTTTCCCCGCTCGGCCGCGACTTCCACCATGACCACATACTTACCGCGATCACCCATTCGCGCACCCGGAACGCTCCGTACCGTAAGGAACACAGAAGGTTCGCAATGGTGTACCCTCAACCCCCCAAGCAAGCGGTAGGGACGTCGAGGGGAGTGCTCCATGAGCCGTAACGGCCCTGACGACACGACCCGGAGCGGCACTTCCGACGTTGAGGCCATCGAGGGTCTGCTGGCATACGCGCAAACCCGGTCATCCCGCTGGAGCGGGGCGGCCCTCAAACGGGTCGGCGAAGCGGTCGCGCGCAGCCGCGCCCTCGACGCACGTGCTCCCGGCACGCACACGACCCTGCTGGCCCGCAGCCTGCTCGCCAAGGCGAAACTCCTGCTCAAGCGGGACCGGGCGGCGGAGGCGCTCCCCCTGGCGCAGGAGGCGGTGGCGCTCACCCGGCTGACGGGCGGCGCCCCGCTGGTGGTGGCCCTGAACTGCCTCGCCACCACCCTCGAGTCCCTCCACCGCTACAGCGAAGCCGCCGCCGCGATCGCGGAAGCCGACCGAATCCTCCCCCCGGACGAACCCTGACCCATCCGAGCCGACGGCGGCGGGTGGGCGGGAGTGGGCTCGGAGCCAGGGTGCCGGGCTACGCGGCCGGGGGTGGGACGAGGGCGCCGGGGTTGAGGATTCCGGCGGGGTCGAGCCGGTCCTTGACCGCCCGCAGGATGCCCACCCCCACCGGCCCCACCTCGGCCGCATAAGCGTCCCGGTGGTCGCGTCCGACCCCGTGATGGTGGGTGATCGTGCCGCCGGCCGCCACGATGGCCGCGTTCACCGCCTCCTTGGCGTGCTCCCACTGCGCCACCGGGTCCCCCTCCTGCGCGACGACGACCGTGAAGTACAGCGAGGCGCCGGTCTCGTACACGTGGGAGACGTGGCACATGACGAGCGGCGAGCCGAACGCGCCCGCCAGGGCAAGCCGCACCGCGTCGTAGAGCCGTGGCAGGTTCGCCCAGAAGCCGGCCGTCTCCAGCGTCTCGACGGTGGCTCCGGCCCCGAGCAGCGAGTCGCGGAGGTACGGCGCGGAGAAGCGCCCGTGCTCCCACGCCTCCCCCGGCTCGGCGCCCAGCGGCTCGCCTCCCATCCGGGTCAGCACGGCGGCGGCCCCGGCCTGCCGGGCGGCCGCCGAGCCCCATCCGGGGACCGAGGCGGGGGTGCTCTCGTAGCCGGCGATCAGGAGGCAGCCCGAGCCGCCCGACCCGATGGCGTCCGGCTTGGCGAGGCCGATCATGGTCTCGGTCTCGTCCGAGAGCCGGAGCACCGTCGGGAGCGGCCCCTCCTGGGCGAGTGCGCGCACCGCCGCCGTCCCCTCCGCGAACGTCCCGAACCGCCAGCCCTCGTACCGCCGCTCGTCAGGAGCCCGCCGCACCCTCAGCCGCAGGGACGTGATGACCCCGAAGGCGCCCTCGGAGCCCAGCACGAGCTGGCGCAGATCGGGTCCGGCCGCCGACTTGGGGGCGCGCCCGAGGTCCAGGGTGCCGGTGGGCGTGGCCACCGTGAGGCCCACGACCATGTCGTCGAAGCGCCCGTACCCGGCGGAGGCCTGGCCGCTGGAGCGGGCCGCCGCGAAGCCGCCGAGGGTGGCGTACTCGAAGGACTGGGGGAAGTGGCCCAGCGTGAGGCCGTGCGCGGCGAGCAGCCGCTCGGCCTCGGGGGCGCGTACGCCGGGCTCGAAGGAGGCCACGAGGGACTCCGGGTCCACGGAGAGCAGGCGGTCGAGCCGGCCCAGGTCGAGGGCGATCAGCCCCGTGAAGCCCGAACCGGAGCCGGTGAGGCCGCCCACCACGGAGGTGCCGCCGCCGAAGGGGATCACGGCGACGCGTTCGGCGGAGCACAACCGCAGCAGCTCGGCCACCTCCTCGTGCGAGCCGGGCAGCACCACCGCGTCGGGCGCGGCCGAGCCGTCCCCCGCGCGCATCCGCAGCAGGTCGGGGGTGGACTTGCCGCGCGTGTGGCGGACGCGGGCCTCGTGCGAGGTCAGCACGTACGCGGAGCCGACCACCCCGGCCAGCGCGCCGAGCAGCGGCTCGGGCAGGGCGACCGGCGGCAGGCGCACCGATTCGAGGCCGACGGCGGGGACGTCCGGGGCGCGGACGCCGAGGAAGTCGCGCAGGAGCGCGCGGACCTGCTCGGGCAGTTCGCGGGCGAGAGCCGGGTCGCCCCAGCCGGACCACAGCATCGGTTCTCCAGTCACGCATACACTGTGACACATGACGTCGATTCGTCACAATGATGGAGTGCTGGACGCGGCCCGCGACTGCGTGCTGGCCTACGGCGTGCGCAGGACGACGCTCACCGACGTGGCGCGCCGGGCGGGGGTGTCGCGGATGACGATCTACCGCCGCTGGCCCGACGTGCGCACGCTGGTCGCGGACCTGATGACCAGGGAATGGGTGCGGGTGGTCGAGGAGCTCGACCTGGCGGACCCCGTGCGCGCGGTCGTCGAGGGGGTCAGGGGGCTGCGCGCCCACCCGCTGTGGCGGAAGATCGTGGAAGCGGATCCGGAGCTGCTGCTGCCCTACCTGCTCGACCGGCGCGGCGCCAGCCACGAGGCGATACTCGAGGTCCTGGAGCGCGCCGTCGGGGATCCGGGCAGGGCGCGGGCGGTGCTGCTGGTGGCGCAGTCGTTCCTGCTGTCGGCGCCCACGATGCTCGGCCCGGTGACCATGGACGAGCTCGACGGCGAGCTCACCGCCCTGCTGGAGGCCTATCTTGGATAGCTCGCATGGAGGCACCTTGGACAACAGCTCGCTGAACGCCCGCAGAAGATCCCGTGAGCTGCGCCGCGTCGCGGAGGAACGGCTCGACGTGCTGGTGGTCGGGCTCGGCGCGACCGGCGCCGGCGCCGCGCTGGACGCCGCGTCCCGGGGGCTCAGCGTAGCGGCGATCGACGCGCACGACCTGGCTTTCGGCACGTCCAGGTGGAGTTCCAAGATGATCCACGGCGGCCTGCGCTATCTGGCCAAGGGGCAGGTGGACGTCGCCTACGAGAGCGCGGTCGAGCGCGGCATCCTGCTCCGCACGACGGCTCCGCACCTGGTCGCGGCCCACCCGTACCTGCTGCCGCTGACGAAGGCGGTCTCGCGGCGGCAGGCGGCGCTCGTGATGAGCGGCTACCGGCTCGGCGACGGCCTGCGGGCCGCCGCGCGCACGCCGCGCCGGCTGCTGCCCGGCCCGACGCGGCTGAGCGCGGCCCGCACGCGCACGCTGGCGCCCGTGCTCGACGGCGACGGCCTGCGCGGCGCGCTCCTGTCGTGGGACGGCCGGCTGCTGGACGACGCCCGCCTGGTCGTGGCGATCGCCAGGACCGCCGCCGCGCACGGCGCCCGCGTGCTGACCCGCTGCCGCGCGCTGCGGCTCACGGACGGGCCCACGGACCGGGGCGCGCTGGTACGCGACGAGCTGACGGGCGAGGAGTTCGACGTCCGCGCCAGAGTGGTGATCAACGCGGCCGGGGTGTGGGCGGGCGGGCTGGATCCCGAGGTGAAGCTGCGCCCCTCGCGCGGCACCCACCTCGTGCTGACCCAGGGGACGCTGCCCGGGCTGATCGCCGGCATGCATGTGCCCATTCCCGGAGAGACCAACCGATTCGCGCTCGTACTCCCCCAGCGCGACGGCCGCGTGTACGTCGGCCTCACCGACGAACCGGTGGACGGGCCCGTCCCCGATGTTCCGGAAGTGCCCGAGGAAGACGTCAGAACGCTCCTGGAGGTGCTGAACGGGGTTCTTGAGACTCAGGTGACCCGGGAGGCGGTCGCGGGCGCGTACGCGGGCCTCAGGCCCCTTCTGGCGGCCGACGGCCACACGGCCGACATCTCGCGTAGACACGCCGTTCTCGCGCATGACGGGATCGTCACGGTCGTCGGCGGCAAGCTCACGACATATCGGCGTATGGCCGAAGACGCGGTGGATGAAGCGGTCTCGTCCGGGAAACTCCGGGCGCGCCGGAGTCGCACCAGAAAGATCCCGCTCGCCGGGGCGGGCCCGCGGCCGTCCGGGGTGCCGCACCGGCTGGCCGAGCGGTACGGCAGCGAGGCCGAGGCCGTGCACGAGCTCGTCAAGGCGCACCCGGAGGAGGTCGGGCTCGGCATCACCGAGGGCGAGCTGGTCTGGTCGGTCCGGCACGAGGGCGCGCTCGACGAGGGCGACCTGCTGGACAGGAGGACCAGGATCGGCCTGGTCAAGCAGGACAGGGACCGCGCACTGCCCGCGACACGGGACGTGTTGGACCGAACCGCCCGCGACTGACCCCACCAATCCGTTAGGTTAGTCTTACCTAATTCGGGTTGGAGAGGGAGAACAGGCGTTGGCAAGGGGCTGCGAGCATCCGAACGGGTGCCACACCGGAGGGGTTCCGACGTTGGCCAGCGCCACCGTGGGAGCCCGGCTGTGGCTGCTCGTCGAATACACCGGCGCCTGGCCGTCACACCTGGAAAACTTCGAACTTCCTGAAAAAATCTCCGAACTGGTCCGCCGGGCGCTCGAGCGCGGTATCAGGCCCCAGTTGATCCGCCGGCCGGGAAAGCGAACCCGCCCACAGGAGCAGGGGATCCGTGTGCTACTCGCGTACGCGGTAGGAGACCGGCCCTGGTTGGCGAGCGGTGTCGTCGCAGGTCCCGACGATCTTGACCTCGACGCGCTCGTGGCGGGAGTGGTCCCGGAGTCCTGCATACTTGAAGACGAGCCGGTATTTCTGGTCTGCACGCACGCCAAGCGCAATGCGTGCTGCGCCCGCATTGGACTACCCCTCGCTCGCACGCTGGCCGATTCTTTGCCGGACAGAGTGTGGGAAACGTCACACGTTGGCGGCGATCGCTACGCCGCCAACCTGGTGTGCTTGCCACACGGAATTTTCTACGGCAGCATGTCTCAGGCTGCTGCACTGGCAGCGGCTAACGCGTACCGGTCGGGCGAGGTCATTCTCGACCGCTACCGGGGACGCGCAGGCATCCCTGAGCCATTGCAAGCCGTGGAGCACTTCGCCCGAGCCCATACGGGAGAGTGTTCCGTCGGCGCGGTGGCCGTGGAATCCTCCAGGTCGGACGGTGACGTCACCGAAGCGCTCGTACGCTGCGGGGACGTCCGGTTCCAGGTTGTGGTTGAGCCATCGGCGTTCACAGCGCCGTGTGGTACGGCTTGCGCCGAGACGATCACCACCTACCGGCTGGTTTCGCTGGACAGGCTCACGCCTGTGCGGTACGCCACGCCCGCTCTCGCCTGAACAGGGAACATCGCGGCCCAACGTTGCGTTGGAACAGTGACGCCATAAGCGTCCAATGCGGCCCAATTACCGAAATACCTCTCACGAAGGTGGTTTTCTCATGTCTCAGGTACGTCGGCAGCTCGCCCGCCCGCGCCCCAGCTGGGGTTGGCAGGATGATGCCGCGTGCCGGGGTGAGGACCTCGTGCTCTTCTTCGGCCCCGACGGGGAGCGGCAGCCCGAGCGTGACGTACGTGAGCGGAAGGCCAAGGCGATCTGCGCCCAGTGCCCCGTTCGCAACGAGTGCCTTGACTACGCGCTGTCCCGTCCGGAGAAGTACGGCACGTGGGGCGGTCTCAACGAAGACGAGCGCGCCTCCGAGCGTCGTCGTCGCATGCGCCGCGCGGCCAGCGCCGGCATCTCCGCCGCCTGACATACCCGGCAGCGTCACCATCATCGCGTGATCAAGCAGTTGTCCCGATGAACCGGAGCCTGGCCCTCCATGCACAGGCTCCGGCGAACCCGGTCGGGACAACTGCCTGATCAGGCAGCACCTCCGAGAACACCGGCCCGCACGAGCAGCGGCACCACCTGGTCGCGCACGGCAGGCGCGAGACGCGGCACGTAAGCGTCACGCCCGTCCGTCCACCCCAGCGCCGCCAGCTCCGCGGCCGGTCTCGGATCCCCCGAAACCCTGGCGGTGAAGACCGTCATGCGCATGGGCACGCCCTCCAGCGCCGCCACGTCCTCCACGTGGTCGAGCAGGGCCAGGTCGTGCGGGGTCACCCCGAGCTCCTCGGCCAGCTCGCGCGCGAGCGTCTCCTCCGGCTCCTCCCCCGCCTCGGGCTTGCCCCCCGGCAGGTAGAAGACGTCCGGAGCGGCCTGCTTGCTCACGACGAGCAGTCGCCCCCGGTCCACGACCGCCGCGGCGACCACGCGCAACACATCCATGCCCGACAGCATCCCACGCGCCACCGACAAACCGGGCTCTCCGGAGATTGTCGCACCCGGCCGATAGGGTGCCCGGCATGACAGAATCCGAGCTCTCCCCCGTGACGGCCGACGACCTCGACGAGGCCGTCCGGCTGGCCGTCGCCGCCCTCCGCGAGGCGCCCGAGACCGCGTGGGACCGCAAGGCCGGCACGCTGGAGTGGACGTGCTGGGAGACGGTCGAGCACCTGGCCGACGACCTGTTCGCCTATGCCGCCCAGCTCGGGCTCAGGATGCCGCCGCTGGACACGTACGTCCCGTTCATCCTGGAAAGTCGCAGGCCGGAAGGCCCCGCCAACACCATCCACGCCGACCCCAAGGCCGGTCCCGTCGGGCTGCTGCAGGTGCTGGAGTCGTGCGGCGCGATGCTGTCCGCCATGGTGCGGACCACGCCGCCGGAGGTCCGCGCCCACCACGGCTTCGGCGCGGCCGACCCCGAGGGCTCGGCGGCGATGGGCATCGTGGAGACGCTCGTCCACACCCACGACCTGGCCGACGGGCTCGGGCTCGGGTGGGCGCCGCCGGCCGGGATGTGCGCCCGGGTGCTGGGGCGGCTGTTCCCCGACGCCCCGCGCGACACGGATCCGTGGACCACCCTGCTGTGGGTCACCGGGCGCGCCGACCTCCCCGGCCGTGAGCGCCCGGTGAAATGGCGCTGGTACAGCGCGCCGCGGTCCTGAGCGGCGCGCGCTCCCCTAAACGTCAGACCTCAGACGATCAGATCGTCGAATTCGCCGTCCTTGGCCCCCAGGACGAACGCGGTGATCTCCGCCTGGGTGTAGACCAGCGCGGGGCCTTCGGGAAAACGTGAGTTACGCATGGCTATCTCCCCCGTGGGCAGGTTCGCGACTTCGACGCAGTTGCCGTTGGGGTTGCTCCGCTTGCTCTTGCGCCAGACGACAGGAAGGCGGCCGGCGGGCGTTCCGTTCCGGAACTCATGCATGGGGGCAGCTCCTCGCGATCTTACGGATGCACGTGCATCCGCGTTTGCGAGGAGACAATACGGTAACGCGTCGGTCTCCATATAGCGGACGACCAAAAAGCCAGATATGGGGTGGGTCACAGGGATATCAGCAGCTCATCGGGAAAGCAGGCGTTCCAGGAAGCGCCTGCTCTCCTTGGGCTCCTCGGCCTGGATGCTGAGCCGGTCCATGACTTCCATGTAGTTGTCGGAGTCGGCGGGTTTGTCCAGGTAGAGGGCGCTGGTGAGCTGCTCCATGTAGACGACGTCGGGCAGCTCGGGCTCGGGGAAGCGCAGGATGCTGAACGGGCCCCCGGCCGCCGCGTGGCCGCCGCGGTCGAACGGCATGATCTGCACGGTGACGTTGCGCTCGGCGGTGAGGTCGAGGAGATGGGCGAGCTGCGCGCGCATGATCTCGGAGCCGCCGATCGTACGGCGCACGACGGCCTCGTCGATCACCGCCCAGACCGTCAGCCCGCTCTCCAGCCGCCCCTGCCGGGTGGTGCGCACCGCCACACGGCGATCGAGCTCCACCCTAGGGGCCTTCTCGTGGGCCAGTTCGATCACGGCCCTGGCGTAGTCGGGGGTCTGGAGGAGGCCCGGCACGAACTGGTTCTCGTACGTACGGATGCTGGAGGCCGCGCCTTCGAGGCCGATGTAGACCTCGAACCAGGGCGGCAGCACGTCGCCGTACTTGTGCCACCAGCCGGGGGCGTTGGCCTGCTTGGCCAGGGCGAGCAGCGGCTCACGCTCGGCGGGGTCGGTGACGCCGTACAGGGTCAGCAGGTCGGCCACGTCGCGCTGCTTGAAGCTGACCTGGCCGAGCTCCAGCCGGCTGATCTTGGCGTGAGATGCGCGAATCGAGTACCCGGCGTCCTCGCGCGAGATACCCTTCTCCGTGCGGAGCCTGCGCAGCTGAGTGCCCAGCAGGATCCGCAGCACCGTCGGGCTTCCCGGCGAATGGTTGAGAAGCTTCCCTTCCGCGCTCTCTGCGCTCACCCTGCCGCTCCTAGGTCATCTGCACGTGCAGATGCGATTCGCATCCGTAAACGACGAAAAGTCTTGCATCGGTTCGCACTCCCCGTAAAGATGGGCATTGGATCACCAGACCGCGCTTCGGGGGCCAGAATGACGACTTTCGACGCTCGGCCGCAAGCCGCCATCGGTTCCCGGCCACCAGGATGGCTTTTTTCCATTCTGGTCGAGGGGCATGCCTGGGAGTGCGACGCGGTGTTCCCCTTCCATCCGCGGGTCGCGCTCGAGCCCGCCTGCGTGGCGACGGCGCGGCGGTTCGTCGACCAGACGCTGACCACGTGGGGGGTTCCGGGGCCGGCCTTCGACGCTCAGCTGGTGGTGTCGGAGCTGGTGACCAACGCGATGCGGCACGGCGGCGGGGCGGCGCAGCTCCGGCTGCTGTCGCACGGGGCGGAGCTGGCGTGCGTGGTGACCGACCACAGCCGGACCGTGCCGGTGGCGGCGGCTCCCGACGTGTTCTCCGAGTTCGGGCGGGGGCTGCGGCTGATCGACGCCCTCTGCACCGCCTGGGGCTGGCTGTCGCCCGGCGGCGCCCGCAAGCTCGTCTGGGCCGTGCTCGCCGCCTGACCCCCCGTACGTCCTCATCGCCGCGCCCGGTCGAGCAGTTCGAGCACGTCGGCGTCGGTGAGCTGGTCGAAGTGCTCGTACCACTGGCCGACCGCCCTGAAGTCGATCGGCGTCAGCAGGACCACCACCTCGTCGGCCTCCCGCCGCAGCGAGCCGACGGTCTCGCGGGCCCCGACCGGCACGGCCAGCGTCACCCTGGCGGGCTTGGCCGTGCGGACCGCCCTGAGCGCGGCCCGCGCGGTGCCGCCGGTGGCCAGGCCGTCGTCCACCACGATGACCTCGCGCCCCTCCAGCGAGGGCAGCGGGCGGTCGCCGCGGTAGGCGAGCACCCTGCGGGCCAGCTCGCGCCGCTCCTTCTCCACCACGTCCGCCACTGACTCGGGCGTCATGCCGAGGCGGCGCAGCAGCGTGTGGTCGAACACGGGCTCGCCGCCCTCGGCTATCGCGCCCACACCCAGCTCCGGGGTGGGCGGATAGCCGATCTTCCTCGTCACGAGGACGTCGAGGGGGGCGCCGAGCCTGCGCGCGATCGGCAGGGCCACCGCCACGCCGCCGCGGGGCAGGGCGAGCACGACGGGGTCGCGCACGTCCTCCAGGCGCTCGGCCAGCAGCTCCCCGGCCTGGGCACGGTCTGCGAAGAGCTCCATGACCAGTGCCCTACCCGCTCAGACGCGCTCCTCGCCTCACCCGCGGCGGCCGGGCCGCTAGGGCCGGCTGCGGCCCGAGCGGCGCATCTCCTTGGTGATGAGCTTCCACTTGTTCAGCTGCTCCTTGCGCAGGCGGGCATCGGTCCTGGAGGCCATCCAGGCCGCCTCCCGCTGCAGCTTGCGCCAGCTGTCCAGCCGCCGCTCCGGCAGCTCACCGGTCTCCAGGGCGGCCAGCACCGCGCAGCCCGGCTCGCCGGAGTGCCCGCAGTCGCCGAAACGGCAGAGTCCGGCCAGCGCCTCGATGTCGGAGAAGACCAGGTCGACGCCGTCGGCGATGTCGTACAGGCCGATCCGCCGGATCCCGGGCGTGTCGATGACCAGCCCGCCCCCGGACAGCGGGATGAGCTCCCGGTGCACGGTGGTGTGCCGGCCCCGCCCGTCGGCGGCGCGCACCTGCTGGGTCTCCATGACGACCTCCCCGGCCAGCGCGTTGACCAGGGTGGACTTGCCGGCTCCCGACGGGCCGAGGATCACGGCCGTACGGGAGCCCTCCAGGTAGCCGGCGACCAGCGGGACCCCGTCGCCGTGCAGGGACGAGACCGCGTGCACGTCCACGCCGGGCGCGGCCACCCGGACGTCGTCGAGCAACTGGTCGAGACCGTCCTCGAACAGGTCGGACTTGGTGATGAGCACCACGGGCGTGCCGCCTGACTCCCAGGCCAGCGCGACGAGGCGCTCGATGCGGCCGAGGTCGGCGAAGTCCGTGGAGTGCATGGACGGCTCGGCCACGAAGACGACGTCGACGTTCGCGGCGAGCACCTGGCCCTGGCCGTCGCCGGACAGGCCGCCCACCGAGTCGCGGCTCACGCCGCCCCTGATGAACGCGGTCGTCCGCGGCAGGACCTCGTCGAGCTCGTAGCGGCCCTCAGGGAGCAGCCTGAGCGCGACCCAGTCGCCCACGCACGGCAGCGCGACCGGGTCGGCGGCCGCCGCCCTGCGGACGCGGGCGCCGTACTTGACGTGAAGCTGGCCCTCGGCCGCGATCACCTCGGCGGCGCCGCGGTCGACGCGGGCCACGCGGGCGGGGACGGTGTCAGCGGGCAGCTCGGCGGCGCGGAGAGCGGTCCAGCCGAGCAGGGAAAGATCGTGATTCAACGCAGTGAAACCTTTGATCGAGAAGGGAAACCCGGCAGCTCAGCGGAGCCCGGGGAGGTGGACGAAGAGCACACGGAACGCGATGACCCGCATAGTCCTCACCTCCTCGATCAGTTGCCGCAGACTCTACGCACCTCTCCCGCAGGGACGCAATCGGATTAAGTATGGCGATCTGTTGAACCCTGCCTGGGCGGCTGGCCGTACCACCTGCCGACGGACCCGAGAAAGGGGAATGATGCACACCAGCACTTATCCCCCGCCCTCGGCCGAGGGAGCCGCCCCCATGGGGAAGCCGCGTTTTCGACACTGGATCCGCCGCGTACGGCCGGATGACGGGGTGCCAAATGACGGGGTGTCCAATGACGAGGCGGCAGTGTCCGCGCTCTACCGGGAGTATCACAGGCCGCTGCTGGCCTTCGTGATCAGGTTGACGGCGGGCGATCGGCAGTGGGCGGAAGACGTGGTGCAGGAGACCATGATCCGGGCTTGGCGCAGTGCGGAGCAGCTTGATCCCGAGTCGGTCTCGCTGATGCCCTGGCTGGCGACGGTCGCCAGACGTATCGTGATCGATGACCGGCGGCGCCGGGACGCCCGCCCTCGGGAGTCGGGTGACGGGCCGCTGGAGACGATGCCCGTGCCTGACGAGATGGAGGGCCTGCTGCACCAGGTGGTCGTGTCAGAGGCACTGAAGACGTTGTCGCCGGCACACCGCGAGATCCTCAACGAGACGATCTTGCGAGACCGGTCGGTCAACGACGCCGCCGAGGCGCTTGGCATCCCGGTCGGCACTGTGAAGTCCCGGGTCTATTACGCCGTTCGCGCGCTGCGGATCGCACTTGAGGAGAGGGGGGTGACGGCGTGACTTCGAGAGTCGAGCACACAGACGTGGGCGCGTACGCGCTCGGTCTGCTGGAGGAGGACGACAGGCACGCCTTCGAGGCCCATCTCCTGGGCTGCGCCCCCTGTCGCGCCGAGCTGTCCGATCTGTCCGGCATGGCCAGCATGCTGAGCGGGATCGGCCCGGTGGAGGACTACGGGGCGCCGTCCCCCGAACCGGTGATCGACCTGCTCCAGCGCAAGAAGAGGACGGACAGGAAGACCCGCAGGGGGACGTTCGTGATCGGGATGGCGGCGGCGGTCACGCTGGTGGCCGGCGGCCTGACGGTCGGCACGCAGCTCTCCGTCGGCGACGTCCCTCCGATGGCCGCCCAGGGGCACGGCAGCCACATGGGCCCCGCCGAGCAGTTCTTCGCCGACGGCACGCCCATCGAGGGGAAGGGCGTCGACGGGGTCACCGGCGGGCTGGTGGTCGAGTCGAAGGCCTGGGGCACGCACGCCGCGCTCAAGCTGGCCGGGGTGAAGGGGCCGCTCGAGTGCGAGCTGGTCTCGGTCGGCAAGTCGGGTGAGCGCCGGGTGATGACCGGGTGGTCCGTACCTCCAGCCGGGTACGGAGTGCCGGGTTCGCCCGATCCGCTCTACATGCACGGCGGCAGCGCGACGCCGCTGAAGGACATCGATCATTTCGAGGTGGTCACTTCGGCAGGCAAGAAGCTGCTCACCATCACCGCCTGACCCGACAGGCGCTCCAAGCCCTCCCGCCGCTGGTGGGAGGGCTTTTTCATGTCTTCGGGGCTGTGTGCAAAATTACGGATTCGCGGGTTGAACCTCCCCCGGCACCCGGCGCGTACTGCCTGCCGTACCAACCGGAATATCAAACCGTTTAAGAGGTTTAGCCATGTTCATCCGAAAGTTCGCGATTCCTGGCACGCTGCTCGCCGCCGCCCTGATCGCCTCCCCCGCTTCGCCGGCGAACGCCTCCGGTGACGACGTCTATCTCGCCGCCGGCCTGCGCGGCGACAACGAGGTGGGCGTCAAGGGCGACGCCGACGGCCGCTCGACGGTCGTGATCAGGATCAGCGGGAACGAGGTCACGTTCGCGGCCCGCTGGAACAAGATCGGCACGCCCACCGCCGGCCACGTCCACCTGGGCGCGAAGGGCGTCAACGGGGACGTCAGGCTCGAGTTCTTCACCAAGCCGCTGCCCGCCGGCGTGCTCGGCGTCACCGGCACCGTCAGGGCCGACAACGACCTGGTCAAGGCGCTCATCGACAACCCCGGCGGCTTCTACGCCAACCTGCACGACGCCGACCACCCCAAGGGCGCGGTCCGCGGCCAGTTCCACCGGCTGAACAAGCCGATCGACCTCAACGGCGTGCTGCAGGGCAGCAACCAGGCCACGCTCTCCACGCGCGCCGACGGGGCGCAGGAGGTGCCGGAGAACGACGGCAAGAAGCGCGGCGACCAGGACGGCCAGGCCGGCTGGTGGCTGCGTCCCGGCGGCTCGTCCATCGCGTACACGGCCTTCTGGTCGGGCCTCGGCGCGGTCACCAACGGCCACCTGCACAAGGGTTCCGCAGGCGGGAACGGTCCAGTGGTCGCCGACCTGTTCGCGGGCGCCCTGCCGGAGAACCTCACCGGCGTCGCGGGCGAGGCCCCGGTCGCCGCCGGCGTCGTCAAGCGCATCGCCGCCCACCCCGGCCGCTACTACGCGAACCTGCACACCTCCGACTTCGACGGCGGCGCCGTGCGCGGCCAGCTGTCCGACCGGCCGTTCACCCACCCGCGCGCGCTCACCGCCGAGGTGCTGCGCGGCGCGCAGATCTACTCCTGCACGGCGCAGCCGAGCGGCGGGTACGCCTTCACCCAGCTGGGCGTCTCGGCCAAGCTGCGGCGCGGGATCGACCACTCGTTCGTGACGCCCGCCGCCGGACCGCCGCAGTGGATAGCTCCAGACGGGAGCGCGGTGCGCGGTGCGGTCGTCACCAAGACGCCCAACGGCGACGGCAACATCCCCGAGCTCGTGCTGGACGCCACCCAGGCGGGCAAGGACAGCGGGCTCCTCGCGCACGCCACGCAGATCCTGCGCCTGAACACCACCGGCGGCGTCGCGCCGTCCGGCGCCTGCACGCCGGGCTCGGAGGCCCGGGTCCCGTACGGGGCCGACTACCTCTTCCTGGGCTGAGGCTTCCGGGGGACGATTCGGTCCCGTCCCCTGGAACGCCTTCCCCGGTCGATCCGGCCCACGTCCCCCGGGCCGCCGGTCGGCCGACCGCGAGCGGGGCACTCCGGCCCGCCCCGCTCGCACCGAACGCCCCGCCGCACTCCGGGAGCCCGTGCGGCGGGGCGTTCGCCGTCTTGCCCGCAGTCGCCGCCCGCACCGCCGTCTGCACATGGTCGCCCCGCAGGGCCGACCGCGGATGGCGGCGGCCGGGTCGGCGGCGACTCGGAGGCGGTGCACCGAGTCGGCGGCGACCCCCGGAAGCCGTGCGCCGGGCCGGTGGTGTCGCCCGGAGGAGACGCTGGCCCGGTGTGAGGTGGATCGGTTACAGGCCCGGGGCCGGGAACTGGGCGGTGAGCTCGCTGACCTCGTGGTGCACGCGCGTGATGACGTCCTCCGCGTCCCCCTTGGCCAGGGCCGTGACGACCTCGTCCATCCAGGCGCCGATCTGACGCATCTCGGCCTCGCCCATGCCCCGGGAGGTGACGGACGGGGTGCCGATGCGGATGCCCGACGGGTCGAACGGCTTGCGGGGGTCGAAGGGGACCGTGTTGTAGTTGGTCTCCAGCCCCGCCCGGTCGAGCGCCTGGGCGGCGGGCTTGCCGCCGATGCCCTTGGGCGTGAGGTCGAGCAGGATCAGGTGGTTGTCGGTGCCGCCGGAGACCAGGTCGAACCCGCGGGAGGCGAGCTCGTCGGCCAGGGTCCTGGCGTTGGCGACGACCTGGTGGGCGTAGTCGCGGAACGACGGCTGGGCGGCCTCGTGGAGCGCGACGGCGATGGCGGCGGTGGTGTGGTTGTGGGGGCCGCCCTGCAGGCCGGGGAAGACGGCCTTGTTGAGCGCCGTGGCGTGCTCGTCGGCCGTGGCCATCAGCATGGCGCCGCGCGGCCCGCGCAGCGTCTTGTGCGTGGTCGTGGAGATCACGTCGGCGTGGCCCACCGGGGACGGGTGCGCGCCGCCCGCCACCAGGCCGGCGATGTGGGCGATGTCGGCGGCCAGCACGGCCCCGACCTCGCGGGCGATCGAGGCGAAGCCCTCGAAGTCGATGGTGCGCGGGATCGCGGTGCCGCCGCAGAAGATCAGCTTCGGCCGGTGCTCGAGGGCGAGCTGGCGCACCTCGTCGAGGTCGATGCGGCCGGTGTCCTTGCGTACGCCGTAGCGGACCGGGTTGAACCACTTGCCGGTCGCGGAGACGGACCAGCCGTGGGTGAGGTGGCCGCCGAACGGCAGGCCCATGCCCATGACGGTGTCGCCCGGCTGCAGGAACGCCATGTAGATGGCGAGGTTGGCGGGCGAGCCGGAGTAGGGCTGGACGTTGGCGTGGTTGACGCCGAACAGCGACTTGGCCCGCTCGATGGCCACGGTCTCGATCTGGTCGATGACCTGCTGGCCCTCGTAGTAGCGCTTGCCCGCGTAGCCCTCGGAGTATTTGTTGGTGAGGACGGTGCCGGTGGCCTCGAGCACGGCCTTGGACACGTAGTTTTCGGACGCGATGAGCTTGACGGTGTCGGCCTGGCGGCGCTCTTCCGCCTTGATGAGCTCGGCGATCTGCGGGTCGACGCTCGCGAGAGAACTCATGATTCTCCTGTCATCGTTGACAATTGCGAAGACCCAGGCGCACGGCCTCCGCTCCTTTCGCTCCCCGGTGGTCGATCCCACCAAAATGCGCCAGTCGCGTCTCCTCGTAGACGATAGCGGATGTCACGGGGCCCATCCGTCGTGTCACGATGAGCTGACCGCCACGTTCCTGATGACCCCGAGCAGCACCAGATCGACGTCGACCCGGTCGGCGTCCCGCGGCACGCCCTCGAAGATCGCGTACATCCGGAGCTGCGCTCCCGCGGGGAACGGCGCCATCGGCAGGTCCGTGCACGCGCAGAGGTGAGGGGTCTTGTCCTTCCAGGCGGGTTGAACTCCTCCCCGGCCTGAAGGCCGGGGGTTCTTCCCGTCACGCCGCGCTGGCGTGCGGGGGTTCACGCTTCACCGACCGGGTATCCCCGAGGTCTCCACGCGCTGACACCGGCGTTCCGTCGGCGTTTTCGATATTGATGGCTGCGTTGGTGTCGGCGTTGCCGACCCAGCCACAGGCCGGGTTGGTGCAGGCGAACACCGCCTGAGAGATCCGGGCGGCTGGATCACGACGACCACATTGGTGGCAGGTCTGGGAGGTTCCCGCAGCCGGAACCTTCACCACCCGGCCCCCGCGATCTTTCAGCTTGTATTCCAGCATGGTGACGGTCCTGCCCCATGCCTGTTCGTTGATCGCCCGGTTCAACCCGGTCTTGGCCGCGACGTTCTTGCCGGGGGACTCGAGCGTGCCCTTCGCGGAGCGGATCATGTTGATGATCCGCAGGTCTTCCACTTTGATCTCCCCGAATGTGACGGCGAGTTCGGTGGTGGTCTGGTGCTGCCAGTCGATGGCCCTGCGCTTGGCTGTCGCGCGGAGCCTGGCGATCTGGTCGTAGGTGCGGGTGATCCGCTTGGAGCGGGGCGCACCCTTGCGGCGGGCTGCCTTCTGGCGGGCGGCTTTGTGTTCCAGGCGGCGCAGTCGGGCGCGTTCGGTGCCGGTCACCCAGGGGCCGTGCTCGCGGCTGGCGCCGTCCGACAACGCCAGGGCCACCGTGACACCCCGGTCGATCCCGACGCGCCCGCCCTGGTGTGAGCGTGCCGGTTCGACCGCGATCTCGGTGCGGAACACGATGCTCCACCCGAACGGATCCTTGATCAGACGAGCTCCGGTGACCCGACCGGCGGGAGCACCCCGGGTGATCCCGGGCAGGTTCTTGGTCCATCGGAACCGCACCCGGCCGACCTTGGGCAGGTTGACCGTGCCCCACCGCCGGTTCAACCGCTTGACGTGCAAGTCGCGGGCCTGGGGAACATCGACGGCCGGCCGGGAGCGCCCCCGAGCCTTGAACGTCGGCCGCCTGGCGGGATGGCCGGGGTTGAAATAGTTCGCCCACGCCTGCCGGTAGGTTTTCAGCACCGCTTGGGCGGCCTGGGCGGGCAACTGCCCCATCCAGTCGATCTCCTTGCGGGCCGCCCGGATCGCCTCGTCACACTCCTTCAGAGTCGCGAACCGGCCCTGCCGGAAGGTGAAGTAATCGTGCAGCAGGTTCCACAACGCGCGAGCGGTGTGTGCCTGACCATCCAGCACGGCACCCTGCGCCGTGCTGAGGTCAAGTCGCGCCACGTGCGCCCTGGCCCGTTTCACCTTCTCCACGCTCTGATCGTATCGTTTGGTCTATGTCACCGCGGTGGGAACCGAATCGCGATGTGCGCACGGGTCGGCACGTCGTTTGCCATCTTCACGCCCATTTGGTGTTCATCACGAAGTATCGGCGCGGGGTCTTCACCGACGAGATGCTGACCCGGTGCGAGGAGATCATGCGCGAGGTCTGCGCCGACTTCGAGGTTGAACTCCGTGAGTTCAACGGTGAGCACGACCACGTGCACCTGCTGGTCCACTACCCGCCCAAGGTCGCCCTGTCCAAGCTCGTCAACAGCCTCAAGGGCGTCTCGGCACGCCTGCTCCGCAAGGAGTACGCCACTCACGTCCGCCGGTATCTGTGGGGTGGGCACTTCTGGTCCGGCTCGTATTTCGCCGGGTCGGTGGGCGGCGCGCCCCTCACTGTCCTGCGCCAGTACATCGAGCAACAGAAGCGACCGGTCTGAACCAGGCAGGCGCCGGGCGGGACGAGGTTCACCCGCGAGTCGGTGGTGTCGAAGGCGCCGCCGCCGAACCCGGCGTTCAGCACGGGCGCGGTGAGAACCTGACGACCCGCCTGGCGGCCTCGGCTTCCTTGCCGAACCTGCGCCTGAACTCCTCCCGCGCGGCCAGCTCGGGCCGCATCGTCTTCACGGCGACCCGCCGTCCGTCAGGGGCCTCGGCCAGGTAGACGAGGCCCATGCCGCCCTCGCCCAGCTTGCGCACCAGGGTGTACGGCCCGACTCTCCGCTGCGCCTCCATATCGGGGGGACTCTATTTGGTACGGCTGACGCCCGGCCAGAGCCGGTCCACCTCGGCGTTCAGGATGGCCCCGATGAGCACGGCCAGGGCGGTGATGTAGAGCCAGAGGAGCACGGCGATGGGCGCGGCCAGCGACCCGTAGACGGAGACGGGCGAGAACCAGGCGGCCAGCACGGCCCGCAGCACCGCCGCGCACACGATCCACAGGAACAGCGCCAGGATCGCGCCGGGCAGCTCCCGGTACCACTTGGTCCGCACCGGCACGCTGACGTGGTAGAGCACGGTCAGGAACAGGACCGAGCCGATGATCACGACCGGCCAGTAGAGGATGTCGATGAGGACTCCGTACTGGGCGGGCAGGGCGTCCCTGAGCAGGGTCGGCCCGATGACCAGGATCGGCATGACGATGATGCCGATGATCAGGCCGACGACGTAGAGGCCGAACGACATCAGCCTGGTGCGGATGATGCCGCGCTCCTCGCCGAGCCCGTAGGCCACGGAGATGAGGTCGACGTACACGTAAAGGGCTCGGGAGCCGGACCAGAGCGACAGCAGGAAGCCGACCGAGATGATCGACACCTTGCTGGCGTCGTCGCTGAGGACGTCGGTGAGGAGCGGGCTGATCACCTTGTTCACGGCCTCTTCCGTGAACAGCACCCCCGCCTGCGCGATCACCCACGCCTTGACCTGAGCGACCACGCTGGAGCCCAGCCAGGTGCCGAGCTTGGCCAGCACGCCGATGAGGCCCAGCACGAACGGCGGCAGCGACAGCAGCGCGAAGAACGCCGCCTCACCTGCCAGGCCGGTGACCCGGTAGGTGACGCCGGCGTTGGTGGCCGCGCGGACGATCGCCCACGACTTCGTGTCGAGCACCCAGCTCAGCCTGGCCCTGGCGTTGGAGACGAGCCCTCTCTTCGGCCGGGGAGGCGCATCGGTGGACGTCATGGCACCCAACGGTATTCGCAGTGACTCTTCGGGACAGCTTACGTCCCGGAGTCTGCCCTAGTCGTTGTCAACGATGCGTGCGCCCAGCGGAAGCAGGGAAACGGGGACGAGCTTGAGGTTCGCGATGCCCATCGGGATGCCGATGATCGACAGGAACAGCGGGATCGACGTCACGACGTGCCCGATGGCCAGCCAGACGCCGGCGACCACGCACCAGATGACGTTGCCGATCAGGGAGAACGCGCCCGCGTCGGGGTCGCGCACCACGGTCCTGCCGAACGGCCACAGCGCGTACGCCGCGATCCGGAACGACGCGACGCCGAACGGGATCGTGACGATCAGGATGCAGCAGATGATCCCGGCCAGCGCGTAGCCGGCGGCCAGCCAGAGTCCCGCGAAGATCAGCCAGATGACGTTCAGAATCGTGCGCATACCTGAAGGATCTCACCGGCCGGTCCGCCCGCGTCATCCGGCAAGACCCTGACTTCACCCTGACCTGGGCGCCCGCCCCTTGCCGGGCGGCCCGGCGAATGCCTGCGCGATCTCCATCCAGGCCCGCGCGGGCTCGCCGGTCAGCTCCAGCGCGGTGTCGGACAGGTGGACGCGCTGGGTGACGGCCAGGCAGAAGTCGAGGACGGTGCCGCGGACGAGGCCGTCGGCTCCCTCGGGCCCCGCCGTCCACGTGGTCCCGTCCGGCATGGCCAGCTCGGCGCGTACGGTCTCCTCGGGCACCGGCAGGCCGCGCGCGATGAAGCTGAAGGGCCGGGCGCGGAAGCCCATCATGGCCACGTGGCGCAGCCGGGCCGTCGGCTCCCGGGTGACGCCGAGCGCGTCGGCCACGTCCCGGCCGTGCGCCCACGTCTCCATCAGCCGCGCGGTCACGAAGGAGGCGGCCGACATGGCGGGGCCGAACCACGGCACCCGTTCGCGCGCGTCCAGCGTCGCGAAGACCTCCAGGCTGCGGGAGCGGGCCGCGCGGAACCACGCGCGCAGCTCGGCCGGCGGCATCCCGCGCGACTCAAGGGTGAGTTCGTCCACGGACGTGAAGCCCGCCAGCGAGGCCTGGAAGCCGCCGGGGTCGGTGGCCGCGCGCACGGCGGCCTCGTCGAACCAGGCCAGATGGCTCACCTGGTCACGGATCGCCCAGCCCTCGGCGGGTGTGGGCCGCTCCCAGTCCTCGTCCCTCAGCGGATCGAGCAGGGCTTCGAGGGACGCGGTCTCGGCACGCAGGTCGTCGAGCAGCTCGGCCATGAGATCCACGCCCGCCAGCCTAACCCGAACAACGTTCTAGGAGAATAATCGTCTTGTGATCTGTGAGAGCTGCAAGGACAAACGCCACGAGGACTGCCGCGGCGGCTCCTGGTGCGATTGCCAGCACCAGGTCCAGGAGAAGCCCCACGAGCCCGACCTCAGCTGGAAGAGCCAGGGCTGAGCGAGCTGGACAGTCCCACACTCTGGACCCTGTCTTGGACAAACGGGACGGCCAGAGTATCTTCTAGGTATGCCAGCGGACCCCATGCTCGTCGGTCGACGCCACGTCGACCTTCAGCGTGTCCGCAGTGCCATCTGTTGCGACGCCCGCCTGTAACCCCATCCTTTTCACCGCTGAGCGCGTCGCACACCTCCTCTCCACCCCTGCCCTCGACGACGAGGCAGGAGGAACCCTGCGCGCGCCCATGAACCGAAGGACGCGCAATGAGCACCCCTGCCAGCCGCACTCCTGCCAGCCGGCACCACAAACGCCCGCGCGGCGAAGGCCAGTGGGCTCTCGGTTACCGTGAGCCGCTCAACAAGAACGAAGAGAACAAGAAGAACGACGACGGCCTCAACGTCCGCCAGCGCATCATCGACATCTACTCCAAGCGGGGCTTCGACTCGATCGACCCGGCCGACCTGCGCGGCCGCATGCGCTGGTACGGCCTCTACACCCAGCGCAAGCCCGGCATCGACGGCGGCAAGACCGCCATCCTGGAGCCGGAGGAGCTCGACGACCGCTACTTCATGCTGCGGGTGCGCATCGACGGCGGCCAGCTCGACCTCGCCCAGCTGCGCACGATCGCCGACATCTCCAACGAGTACGGCCGCGGCACCGCCGACCTGACCGACCGCCAGAACATCCAGCTCCACTGGATCGAGATCGAGTCGGTGCCGGACATCTGGGAGCGCCTGGAGGCCGTGGGCCTGTCCACCACCGAGGCGTGCGGCGACACCCCCCGCGTGATCCTGGGCTGCCCGCTGGCCGGGATCGACGCCGACGAGGTGCTCGACGCGACCGAGCAGATCCACGAGGTGCAGGACCGGATCGTGGGCAACCCGGCGTACTCCAACCTGCCCCGCAAGTTCAAGTCGGCGCTGAGCGGCTGCACCGCCCACTGCACGGTGCACGAGATCAACGACATCGCGTTCGTCGGCGTGGTCAACGAGCAGGGCGAGGTCGGCTACGACCTGTGGGTGGGCGGCGGCCTGTCGACCAACCCGATGCTGGGCAAGCGGATCGGCGTGTTCGTCCGGCCGGAGCAGGCGGTCGACGTCTTCGAGGGCGTGGTCGGGATCTTCCGCGACTACGGCTACCGGCGGCTGCGGCACCGGGCCCGCATCAAGTTCCTGGTCAACGACTGGGGAGTCGAGAAGTTCCGCGAAGTCCTCGAACAGGAATACCTCAAGGAGCCGCTGCCCGACGGGCCCGCCCCCGAGCTGCCGCGCGGCAGCCGCCGCGACCACGTGGGCGTCTTCCCGCAGAAGGACGGCAACTTCTACGTCGGCTTCGCGCCCAAGGTGGGCCGGCTCGACGGCGACAGGCTGCACCTGATCGCCGACATCGCCGAGCGGCACGGCTCCGGCCGGGTCCGCACGACCGTCGAGCAGAAGATGGTCATCCTCGACGTCGCGCCCGACCAGGTCGACTCGATCGTGGCCGAGCTGGAGGCCAACGACCTGCGGGTCCGGCCGTCCACGTTCCGCCGCCAGACGATGGCCTGCACCGGCATCGAGTACTGCAAGCTGGCCATCGTCGAGACCAAGGCCGCGGCCGCCGACCTGATCGACGAGCTGGAGCGGCGGCTGCCGGCGTTCGAGGAGCCGCTGACGATCAACGTCAACGGCTGCCCCAACTCCTGCGCCCGCATCCAGGTCGCCGACATCGGCCTCAAGGGCCAGCTCGTGGTGGACGAGAACGGCGACCAGGTCGAGGGCTTCCAGATCCACCTGGGCGGCTCCCTCGGCGTCAACGCCGGCTTCGGGCGCAAGGTGCGCGGCCTCAAGACCACCGCCAAGGCGCTGCCCGACTACGTGGAGCGCGTCGTCAAGCACTACGACGCCCAGAAGAAGGAAGGCGAGTCGTTCGCCGACTGGGTGCAGCGGGCCGACGAGGCGGACCTCAAATGAGCGAGCGAGCGGTCCCGTTCCACTGCCCGTACTGCGGCGACGAGGACCTCGAACCCTACGAGGGGGACGGCGGCTGGTACTGCCGCGCCTGCGCCCGCGCCTTCAAGCTCAAGTTTCTCGGGATCGGAGTGAAGATATGACGCTCGTGGACATCGAGGTCGGCCTGAAACAGCAGCGCGGCACCCTTGACCTGCAGGACATCGTCGAGTCCGCCGCGACGTTCCTCGAGGGCGCCCCCGCCCGCGAGATCATCCGCTGGGCGGCGGCGACGTTCGGCGACCGGCTGTGCCTGACCTCCTCGATGAGCGACGCCCTCCTGATCGACCTGGTGAGCAGGGTCAAGCCCGGCGTGGACGTGCTGTTCATCGACACCGGCTACCACTTCGCCGAGACGATCGGCACGCGTGACGCGGTGCGCCAGGTCTATGACGTCAACGTGATCGACATCAAGCCGTCGCGGACGGTCGAGGAGCAGGATCGCGACCTCGGCCCGCGCCTGTTCGGCCGCAACCCCGACCTGTGCTGCTTCCTGCGCAAGGTCGAGCCGCTCAACCGGGCTCTGGAGCCGTACCTGGCGTGGATCTCCGGCATCCGCCGCGACGAGTCCTCCAGCCGCGCCGACTCCAAGGTCGTCGAGTGGGACGCCAAGCGGCAGATGGTCAAGGTCAACCCGATCGCGGCCTGGACCCAGGAGGACGTCGACAACTACATCGCCGACAACGGGGTGCTGATCAACCCGTTGCACTACGACAACTACCCCTCGATCGGCTGCGCGCCGTGCACGCGGCAGGTCGCGGAGGGAGAGGATCCGCGCAGCGGACGCTGGGCGGGCCTGGGGAAGGTCGAATGCGGCATTCACCTGTGATCCCCAGCAGGGGACCCGTCCCGTTGGCAGGCGGGGCGGCCCCCGGCCGCGTGCCACTGGTGGCGGTGGCGCACGGGTCGCGAGATCCGCGTGCCGCCGCCACCGTGGCCGCGCTGCTCGACCGGGTACGCCTGGCGCGCCCTGAGGTGCCCGTACGGGTGGCGTACCTCGACCACTGCACTCCCGCACTGGGACAGGCGCTGAGCGGCCTCCAGGAGGCCGTTGTGCTGCCGCTGCTGCTCACCGAGGCCTACCACAGCCGGGTGGACCTGCCGGCGGCGCTGAACGAGGTCCGGGCGCGCGAGCCGCGCCTGCGCGTGCACTATGGCAGCACGCTGGGGCCGCACCCGCTGCTGCTGACGGCGCTGGAGCGGCGCCTGGCCGAGGCGGGCGTGCGCGCCGGGGACCCGGAGACCGCGGTCGTGCTGGTGTCGGCGGGTTCGAGCGACGCCAGGGCCAACGCGGTCATCGCGGGGCAGGCGCGGGCGTGGCGGCGTTCCGGCTGGTGGACGGTGTCCGCCGGCTACGCGTCGGCCGCCGATCCGTCACCCGCCGAGGCCGTGGCCGCGCTCAGGCGGGCGGGCGCGCCGAAGGTCGTCGTCGCCCCGTACCTGCTGGCGCCCGGCTACTTCGCGGACAAGGTACGGCAGACGAGCCTGGAGGCCGGGGCCGCGGTCGTGTCGGACGTGCTCGGCCCGGCGCCGGAGCTGGTGGAGGTGCTCCTGGAGCGTTACGAGGCCGCCCAGCGGCAGCCGGTGTCCTCCCTGGTCGGCTGAGCCGGGGTCAGTAGCCCCACCGGTCGCCGCGGCCGTCCCCGCGCGCCTGCCTGCCCAGCTCACGGGCCTGCCGGTTCAGCTCGCGGGTCTCCTGCCGCATCTGCCGGCCCAGCGCCCGCCAGTCCTCACCATGCAGCCGCCGCCAGTGCTCCCGCCAGGCCGCGAACGCGCGCTGCACCGGCTGCGCCCGCGAGTCGCCGATCACCTTGACGTCCCCCATCACGGCGTACGCGCGCACGCGCACCACCGGGACGTTCATGCCGGGGGCCGCCTGGAGGACGTCCACCCGCTTGTCGCCCATGACGGCCACGCCGTCGAGGTCCACGTTCACGCCGTCGGGGACGATGATCTTGACGTCGCCCATCACGGAGACGGCCATGATGTCCACCATGTCCGTGCGAACCTCGGCCTCGCGCAGGTCGAGCACCACGTCGCCCATCACGGCGACCGCGCCGAGCTCCTGGTCGATCCGCCAGGTCCCGCGCCGCTTGGAGTCGCCCATGAAGCCCACGAACCACCGCCGCTTCCTGCCCGCGGGCACCGGGGCGGGCGCCGGCGCCGGCGCGGGCGTGGCTCCCCCCGGCAGGTCCTGGGTGAGCAGGGCCAGCTCGGCGTGCGTGGTCGCGGAATAGGCGGCCTCGGTACGGTCGGTCAGCTCGGCGAGCGTCAGCCTGCCCTCCACCGATGCGACACGCAGCTGCTCGACGACGGCCTCGCGCTCGGCGTCCGAGGCGCGGAGCCCACCGGGATCAGTCATACTCGCAACATATCGCGTCTTGCCCGGAATGCGACTCCTCCCCGAGAAGGAAAACATGTCATCCCTTGTAGGTGTTTGAACCTAGACGCCGCTTTGGCGCGTACCAAGCGATGACACGGGGCTCTGGCTTGGCCCGGGGCGCGGCCGGACCAGGCTAGGGTCCCTGTCATGCATGAGGAACAGCTCTACCGCGCGGCGTTGAACGGCGAGACCGAGACCGTGGGCAAGCTGCTCACCGGCGGCGCCGATCCCAACAGCCCAGGTGAGGAGGGGTTGCCGCTGTGCGCGGCCGCCGCCTGGGACCGCGTGGAGGTGGCCGGCGCGCTCCTGACGGCCGGCGCCGACGTGAACGGCCGGGAGGAGGGCGGCTGGACGGCGCTGCACTGGGCGGCCTCCAACGGCCACGCCGCCACCGCCAAGGCGTTGATCGAGGCCGGCGCGGAGGTCGACGCGGCCAACGAGTCCGGCGACACCCCGCTCACGCTGGCCGTCCGGCGCGGCGCGCTGGGCGTGGTGCAGGTGCTGCTCGAAGCGGGCGCCGATGCCGAGAAGTACGACGGCGACGGCGACACGCCGCTCGAGATCGCCGCCTCCTGGGTGGGCGTGCACCTGGAGAGCGCGCTGCTCGACCAGATCGAGAAGGAGGGCTGGGAGTACGTCGTGGCCCGCCAGTACGCCAAGGACGGCACCGAGCTGGTCACGGTGGCCGGACGCGCGGCCGACGGCTCGGAGAGCGAGCAGGTGCAGGCGCAGCGCGGCCACGCCGCCGTCGCGACCCTGCTGGAGGACGCGACGGGCACGTACACGCCGGTGGAGCAGCTCGTGGCGCGGGCCGTGGCGCACCGCGACATCGACGAGGACGCCGAGACCTGGTGGATCGTGGCCGACTCGCTGGGCAGGCGGGCGGACGACGAGACGTACGAGGCGCTGGTCCGGCTGTGCGGGAGCGAGGACGCCAGGGAGCGGGAGTTCGGGGTCGACGCGATCGCCCAGTTCGGGTTCGCGGAGGGTGAGAAGCCCTACCTCGACACCACGCTGCCGCTGCTGCAGAAGATGGTCACCACGGAGGGCAACCCGCAGGTGCTGCGGTCGGTCCTGGCCGCGCTCGGGCACCAGGGGGACGCCCGCGCGCTGCCGTACGTGCTGGACGTCATCGGGCGTCCGGGGCACAAGCGCACGATGACGGACGCGATCGCGCTGGCCGACGTGCTGCCGCCGGGCCACGAGGAGGGCCTGGCGATGCTGATCGCGATGACGGAGGACGAGGACACGGAGGTGCGCGACTGGGCCACCGCCGGGCTCGCCGGGCTGTCCGAGGACACGCCCGTCATCCGTGAGGCCCTGGCCGCCCGCCTCGCCGACGCCGACCTGCGCACGGTGGCCGAGGCCACGCGTGGGCTGCTGACGCGCGGCGACGAGCGCGCTTCGCAGGGCGTGGATCGGGTGCTGGCGGAGAGCGCCGACGAGTACGAGCGGGACCTCGTCACCCGGCCCGTCACCGACTGACCCGCACCCTCCCGCCGGTCCGGGGAGCGCTCAGTCGCCGTTGAGCACGCGCGTCACCCACTCCAGGGTGCCGGTGCGCAGGGCCTCCTCGGCCAGCCGTTTCCCGGTCGGGGTCGTCAGGGCGTCCAAGGAGCTGTCGATCCAGCCCTGGACGTTCTGGTGCCCCTGCTCCCGGTATTCGACCGCCTGGATGAGGCATTCCAGCTTGTCCGCGTCCCGGGCGCAGACGGCTTCGAGGCTGGCCTTCTCCTCGTACTCCCCCACCGCGTCGCCGACCATGTCCGCCACCTCTGCGGGCAGGCCGCGCATCTGGTCGGCGGTGACGTCCTCGTTGGAGGCCGCCTTGAGGTAGCGCTTGCCGATGTACGGGATGTCGGTGATGCGGGTCTCCTGGGTGTCGTGGAAGAGGCTCATGAACGCGGCCCGCTCCGGATTCGCGCCTTCGAGCCTCGCGATCACGCCGGCTATGACGGCCGCTCGGAACGAGTGCTCGGCGATGCTCTCCGGGTCCCGTACGCCCGCCACCAGCCACCCGGTCCGCTTGTAGCGCTTGAGCAGCCCGAACTCGTACAGCAGCCCCGCCAGTCCCGTCGCGTCATCCATCACGGGGACCCTCCTCTCCTACGGCAAATGCCGTGGCCGTTTCGCCGGCCACGGCATTTGTCATCGACCGTTCTCCGAAAACGGGAGCTGTTTCAGCTCACCGGTTAATTCTCGCCGCCGAAGATATCCCGCCAGTCGTCCCCGTTGGGCCACCAGCTGTCGTTCTGGCCCGTCTCGTCCTGGCCCGTCTCTTCGGGGGCCTCGAACTGGTCGTCGTCCTTGATCGGCTGCTTGACCGGCTCCTCCTTGACGGGCGTCCGCACCGTCGGCGGCGTGTGGTGCACCGGACGGTGGTGCTCGCGGCGCGGTGTGCGGATGCGGATGATCTCGTCGTCATCACGGTGGTGGTGACGACGTCCCCAGCCGCCCCAGCCCCAGGGGCCACACCAGGGGCGCCAGCAGCCGCCTCCCCATCCGCGACGGCCGCAGTGCTTCCCACAGAGCGGCGGCTTCTCGTTCGAGATGACCCCGACGCCCGCGGCGCTGCTCGGCACCGCGCTCGCCGCGGCCGCCAGACCCGTGGGAAGGAGCAGGGAGCCGACGATGGCGCCGGCCAGCGTTAGTGTCGCGGCCCGCCCATGGCGAGGCGTCCGCGATTGCCGACTTTCAGTGTTCACGTGCATTCGTTTCCGTTCATGGGTAGATCGGCCCGAAATCCAGTGCCCACTATCTCCGCAGGCACTCAGACAGGGGCAGACGTACCCATGTGAATATTCTCGCCTAACTATGTAAACACAAATAACCTGTCAAAACCCGGCGGGGTCATTAAACGATGGTTTTGCGAGTTACTTAAAGGACCTCGCGCTATATCTCAGGGCATTTCCCGCCCAATTCCCCCAGAATGGACAGCGCCGCCGATCAGGGGCCGGAAAGCGCCGGGGCCGCGGTCAGGACGTCCCTGGCCAGCGGCAGGTCGCCGGCCAGCTCGGCCGGGAACTCGGCGGGCTCTCCCCTGCCGCCCAGCAGGAAGCAGAACGCGACCACGTCCGCCGTGATGTGGGCGTCCGGCGCGCCGGGCCGGGTGTCCTCCACGCCCAGCGGCACCTGCCACTCGCCCCCGCCCGCGCCCGTCAGCGTGAGGTGGAGGGTGCGGCCGGAGCCGTCCATGCCCGACAGGAGCATCGTCCAGGGCAGCAGGCGCGCGCAGAGGTCGGCGGTCGGGTGGATGTGGTCGGCGATGGGGTCGGGCAGGCGCAGCCGGGCGGTCCGGGCGGCGTCGGCCGTGTGGATCCAGGTCTCCAGGCAGCGCGCCAGGAGCTGGTCGCGGACCGGGACCTCCATGCCGTCCAGGGTGGCCGGGGTCGTGGGCGGCAGGTCGGCCAGGTGGCGGCAGAGGGCGTCGGCCTGGGCCCGCCAGTCCCTTCTGGTCTGCTCTGGGCTGCGGGTGCGCTCGTACGCCTGAACGTCGCTCGTACGTCCCGTCGAATCGGTCGCGCCCATGGGCGGCCCCAGCACGGGGGCGCCGACGGAGGCGGCCAGGAGGCCGTCCTTGGCGGCCAGGTGGGCGACGAGCTCCTGGAGGGTCCAGCCCTCGACGATCACGCGCGACCAGTCGTCGTCCACGGCCGAGGTCAGCAGCGCGTCCATCGCGGCCACCCGGCCCGCGTACGGCTCCGCCCAGGTCGCGGTTGGGGCCGCGGGCCTGCGCCGGGCCCTGGCCCCGGCCAGGAGCTGGGGCCGCAACGAACGGGCCGGCACCTCCGGGTCCTCCATCATCGCGTCCAGATAGAGGCGCTCGATGGGGTCCATTACACCTCTTCCTCCGCAAGCGCGTCCGCCAGGCGTCTCAGCGCCAGCCGGATGCGCGATTTGGCCGTGCCCTCGGGCACGCCCAGCTCCTCGCTCACCTGCCGATAGGTCCTGCCGCCGAAGTAGGCGAGCTCCACCGCCTCCCGAAGGCCGTCGGGCAGCGAGGTCACCGCCTGCCGCACCCGTTTGGCCTCGTCCGAGGCCAGGACCGTGTCCTCCAGTCTGTCAGGTTCGCGCTCGAACAGCCTGGGTCCGAGTGCCGACACCCGCCGCCGCTCCTCGGCGCGCACGTGGTCGACCGCGCGTCGGTGCGCGATCGTCGCGAGCCAGGCGCGTAAGGTGCCACGCTCCGGGTCGTAGGACAGGGGGCGCTCCCAGAAGACCAGGAACACCTCCTGAGTGATGTCCTCGGCGATCACCCGGTCCCTGGTGACCCGCAGCGCGAGCCCGAAGATCAGCGAGGAGAGCCGATCGTAGACCTCGCCCAGCGCGGACTCATCGCCGCCGACCACCCGCTGGTGCAGCAGGCGGTCGTCGTACGGTGCCTCCACTGGCACCACACTCCCGTGTAATCCGGACCAGAAGGCGGCGGGTGCGCCGCGACCCGAGCATGTCATTATTCGCCGGAAAAGTAGAGCTGGATGACCGAGAGGCAGGGAGTTTGCCGGCGCGCGATAAGGTCGGAGGACCAATACGGAGGGAGCACGTCATGGCCACCACTCGCACCGCCACCACCCAGTGGAAGGGCAACCTGATCAACGGTTCGGGCACCGTGTCGCTCGACACCTCGGGCGTGGGCACGTTCGAGGTCTCCTGGCCGTCCAGGTCCCAGGAGGCCGGCGGCAAGACGTCCCCGGAGGAGCTCATCGCGGCCGCCCACTCCTCCTGCTTCTCGATGGCGCTCTCGCACGGGCTGGCCGGCGCCGGCACCCCGCCGGAGTCACTGGAGACCAGCGCCGACGTGACGTTCCAGCCGGGTGAGGGCATCACGGGCATCGTGCTCACGGTGAAGGGCCACGTTCCCGGCATCTCGGCCGAGCAGTTCGCGGAGGCCGCCGAGACGGCCAAGGCCAACTGCCCGGTCAGCAAGGCCCTGACGGGCACCATGATCACGCTCAACGCCGAGCTGCTCTGACGGTCGCCGCGACCTGCCCGGCCCGGAGGCCGGGCACGTGGAGACCCCGGTACGGAGGGCGATCGGCGCATTGAGCGACCAAGAGCGGGTTCGCGTGCGACAATTGGGCCACATGCGCGAGGTCTGGCCGGGCGAGCCCTATCCACTCGGCGGCACCTGGGATGGCGTTGGCACCAGCTTTTCGGTGTTCTCCGAGGTTGCCGAGCGAGTCGAGCTGTGCCTTTTTCATGACGACGGCACCGAGGAGCGCGTCGACCTGCCCGAGGTCGACGGGTTCGTCTGGCACGGCTACCTGCCGGGCATCCAGCCGGGCCAGCGCTACGGCTACCGCGTCCACGGCCCGCACGACCCGTCGCAGGGCCACCGGAGCAACCCCGCCAAGCTGCTCCTCGATCCCTACGCCAAGGCCATCGACGGCGAGCTGACCTGGAACCAGGCGCTGTTCCCCTATTACTTCACCGATCCGACCCGGCGCAACACCGAGGACAGCGCCCCCTACATGCCGAAGAACGTGGTCATCAACCCGTTCTTCGAGTGGGGCAACGACCGGCCGCCGCGCATCCCGTACCACCAGACCGTGATCTACGAGGCCCACGTGCGCGGGCTCACCATGCGCCACCCCGACGTGCCGCCGGACCTGCGCGGCACGTACGCGGGCGTGGGGCATCCGGCCATCATCGATCACCTGCTGTCGCTGGGGGTGACGGCGGTCGAGCTGATGCCGGTCCACCACTACATCCCCGAGCACTTCCTGGTCGCCCGCGGGCTGACCAACTACTGGGGCTACAACACCATGGCCTACCTGGCTCCCCACGGCGGCTACTCCAGCGCGGGGACGCGGGGGCAGCAGGTGCTGGAGTTCAAGGCGATGGTGCGGGCGCTGCACGAGGCGGGCATCGAGGTCATCCTCGACGTCGTCTACAACCACACGGCCGAGGGCGACCACATGGGGCCCACGCTGGGGTTCCGGGGGATCGACAACGCCGCCTACTACCGGCTGCACGACGGCGACCGGCGCTACTACCTCGACTACACCGGGTGCGGAAACTCCCTCAACGTACGCTCGCCGCACGCGCTGCAGCTGATCATGGACTCGCTGCGTTACTGGGTCCTCGACATGCACGTCGACGGGTTCCGGTTCGACCTGGCCTCGGCGCTGGCCAGGGAGTTGCACGACGTCGACCGGCTGAGCGCGTTCTTCGACCTGATCCAGCAGGATCCGGTGATCTCGCAGGTCAAGCTGATCGCCGAGCCGTGGGACGTGGGGCCCGGCGGCTACCAGGTCGGGAATTTCCCGCCTTTGTGGACGGAGTGGAACGGCAAATATCGCGACATCGTGCGCGATTTCTGGAGAGGCACGCATTCCGCGCTCCCCGAGTTCGCCTCCCGCCTGACCGGCTCCGCCGACCTGTACGAGTCCTCCGGCCGCCGCCCGGTCGCCTCGATCAACTTCGTGACCTGCCACGACGGTTTCACCCTCAGCGACCTGGTCTCGTACGACCACAAGCACAACGAGGCCAACGGCGAGGACAACCGCGACGGCACCAACGACAACCGCTCCTGGAACTGCGGCGCCGAGGGCCCCGTGGAGGACCCCGGCATCGTCCAGCTCCGCCACCGCCAGCGCCGCAACTTCCTGGTCACCCTGTTCCTGTCGCAGGGGGTGCCCATGCTCTCCCACGGCGACGAGCTCGGCCGCACCCAGCGCGGCAACAACAACGCCTACTGCCAGGACAACGAGCTGGCCTGGGTCGACTGGTCGATGCTGCACACGGAGCCGGAGCTGCTGGAGTTCGTCAGGGCGCTGTCGAAGCTGCGCCGCGAGCACCCGGTCTTCCAGCGCCGCCGCTTCTTCCACGGCCGCCATCCCGAGGACGGCAAGCGCGACCTGGTCTGGCTCACCCCGGGCGGCACGGAGATGACGGCGGGCGACTGGCACATCGGCTACGCCAAGTCGCTCATGGTCTACCTCAACGGCGAGGCCATCACCGAGCCCGGGCCGCGCGGCGAGCGGATCGTGGACGACTCGTTCCTGCTGCTCATCAACGCCCATCACGAGAACATGTCGTTCACGCTGCCGGGCGAGGAGTGCGGCACCGGATGGGTGCCCGTGCTCGACACCAGCCACGAGACGATGGAGGACGCGTTCGTGGACGAGGGCTGGCAGGCCGGCGACCTGGTCGCCGTCACGGCCCGTTCCCTCCAGGTCCTGCGCCAGCCGCGCTCGCGGTGAGCAGCATCAGCGCGAACGTCGCCACCCCCGCCAGGCCGTGCAGCGTCACCGCCAGCACCGGGAACCGGCGCCCGCACGTCGTGTGCCGCCCGGCCCCGAGCCAGCGCGTGGACATCGTGAACCCCAGCAGCGCGGCCACCGCCAGCCCTCCGAACGCGGCCCACGCCAGCGCCCTGCTCCCCGTGACCAGCCCGCCCACCCAGCACACCAGCGCCGACACGGCCAGCGTCGGGTGGGAGAACACCAGCGCGGCCGGGAAGCGGGTGACCTTGGCCCGGCGCAGCCCGTCCCCGGAGAGCCAGAAGTAGAGCAGGTACACTCCGGCCAGCGCGGCGATCGCCCACGCCACAGCGGTGATCAGACCCACAGGGCCTCCCTCCCCCGATCCCCTTCCGCCACGTAAGCACGTGAACGCCCGCGCGTCCTTGGATACACAAAAGTGCTATACGCCCCATATCCCGAAATGCCCGCTCGCATCTGCTAGCTTTACCTTTCCGGCCGGATGTTGCTTCCGGCCGGAACGTGTTTGTATGACCATTTCTCAGGCAACCGTGCGGCCCGTGAGCGCCGCGGACCACCCCACCGTCGAACGGCTCTGGCTCATGTTCCGCCACGACATGGCGGAGTTCCAGGGCGGGCTGCCCAACCCCGACGCCACCTATCACAGCGACCGGTTGCGCTCGGCGCTCGAGGACGACGACTGGGCGGCCTACCTGTTCACCAGCGGCGACCGGCCTGTCGGGTTCTCGTTCGTGCGCGCGCTGTCCGGCCCGGCGCGCGTGCTGAACAGCTTCTTCGTGGTACGCGGCGCGCGCCGGTCCGGGATCGGGATGGAGGTCGTGCGGGAGGTGATCTCCCGGCACCCCGGCCCCTGGAAGATCGCCTTCCAGGACTCGAACGCGGCGGCCGTCGCGTTCTGGCGGCGCGTCGCCATCGAGATCGCCGGTGAGGCGTGGACGGAGGAGCGCCTGGCCGTGCCGAACCGGCCCGACGTTCCCCCGGACGCGTGGATCTCCTTCACCACCGCCTGACCAGCCCAGGAACCGGGCGGGGCCCGCGACGAGCGGGCCCCTGAGGCTGTGAACGATAGTTGGCCACGATGAGTTCTGTTGATCAGTAACGGGATCGGGTGACGAGAAAGGATCCGACGGCCTGCGGGTCGGCCAGGTCGGCGCCGATGAAGCGCACGGTGCCCGTCGCGCTCTGCCGTACGTCGACCACGACCTGGGCGCCGCGGTCCGGGTCGGTGCCGGTAATGATCACGTTTGCCCCACCGGCGGCGAGAATCTTCGCCGTGGCGTGCCCGAGCCCGCCGATGGCGCCCGATCCGGTGATCAGCGCCGTCTTGCCGTGGAAGTCCATGTGGGCCTGCCTTTCTCCGCTGGTGCGCGAGCTCGCCAGCGACTTCCATGCGACCGTTCAATAAGTCGTCCGGCCATCAACGTACAGACTTTTGTGTGAGCGGTCAAAAAGTCGTAACCTGGGAACATGGCACGCACAGGACGCCCCCGCGCGTTCGACAAGGACCAGGCCCTGGAGCGCGCGCTGCTGCTGTTCTGGTCCCGGGGCTACGGAGAGACCTCTGTCCAGGACCTCGTCGACGCGCTGGATCTGGAGCGGGGCAGCCTGTACGGCGCCTTCGGCGACAAGCGGCAGTTCTACCTGGCGGCGGTCCAGCTGTACTGGGACACCTACGAGCGCGAGCTGATCGCGGCGCTGGAGGCCGGGCCGGTGCTGCCGGCGCTGCGTGAGGTGCTCGCCAACCCGGCCCGGGCACAGGAGCACGCCTCCGACGCCGGCGTTCCGCAAGGGTGCATGATCGGCAACACCACCGCCGAACTGGTCCCGCAGGACGCCGAAGCCCGCGACATCGTGGCCCGCTCGCACGCCCGTTTCACCCAGATCGTCGCCGACGCCCTGCGGCGCGCGCAGGTCGGCGGCGAGGTCACCCGTGCCGCCACCCCCGAGGCCCAGGCGCAGCTGGCGCTGTTCACCGTCCAAGGCCTGTCCCTGGTCTCCCGCGCAGGACTCGACACCTCCGCCGCGCTCGCCGCCGTCGACGCCCTGATCGACGCCCTTCGTGCTTGAAGAGCACCATTCCGGCGAGGTTGTTTTCATTCCGGAATCCACTGGTCTCGTCCGGTTCGACGCCCCAGACCTGATCGCGGACGGTGGCCTAGGGTCGGTGGTGCGGTCTGCCCACGCTGGTCGGGGAGTACGGTCTGGCTGCGGCCTCGAACGACGGCACCGCAGCCTTCTCCGCGGCGAAGGTGATGTCGCTGGTGGGCGTCATGGCCGCCGACAGCATCGATGACATGCACCGGCCACGGCATGCACGGTGCGATGGGCAGTCTGTTCTCCGCGCGGCTCGCTGATCAGCGGAACCTGATGAATGCCGGATGCTGTTGCAGTATCCTCCGACACCGCGACGGAGGCTCGACGCGATGCGCGGCCATCGTCACCTCGGAGCCCATCATCGTGTCCCCAAGTTGGCCACGGGTGGGGATCGCCCAGGACAGAGGGACGACTACCCCTTTGTCTGGTACTGCCCCCGCCAACGCGCCGTGCCTGCGACGTCTCAGGAGGTTGGAAGAGCGCGGAGTGATCACTGGCTACCGGGCAATCGTCACCCGCCGACGACGTGGAAAGCGTGATCATCCCCGACTGCGGCCACTATCCGGCCGAAGAGGCACCCGGGGAGATGCTGGCGGCCCTCAAACCATTCCTGATGGCCCGCCGCTGGGCGATCGGAAAGGAAGGGGCCCGGTCGACGCGGTCCTTGGCCGCGAACCTGCGCGCAAGTCGCGGTTTCGCTGTCGTGTCGGAGCGGTTCAATCGTCATCTTGGGTTCTTGGCCCTTTCTCGCAGGTCAGAGCGAGATGATCTTGTCAGGCGTGTAAGGCACGGTGCCGAACCGGGCAGCCATAAGCGCGAGGTCCGCGGCCCCGTCCCGCAAGCGCGGAGATCACGATTGCCGCGCCCAGTCCGCGGGAGACACGAACGAGGCGCGCGACGACGACGATGATGACGAGGGCTGGCTCCCGGCGCCCGTGAGCGCGTGACAGGACAAGCAGGACAAGGGGGCGTTTCGTGGCGGTGACCTTTCGCCCGACGGTCGGGCAGCTTTACGACCCGATGCGCGAGCAACTACCCGAGGCGATGTTTTCGTCACCCACGAGATGTTCGCGGACCGCGGTGAGGATCCGGTCGGACAGGTCGTCGTCGGCGCAGGCCCGTGACAACAGCAACGCTCCCACGATGGTGGACAACTCCACGAGCACCGCCTCCTCGTTCCCGTCGTCGAACTGCCGCATCCCGTCGACCATGCCGCGCAAGCCGGTGGCGAACGCCTGACGCAGGGGGTCGCCGGGTTCGGCGCGGGCGGCGTCCGCCGCGAGGGCCGGGCCGGGGCAGCCGAGGGCGGGGTTGTCGCGGTGCAGGGCCGACACATAGCCCGCCAGGAATTCGGTGCGGGCGCGGCCGGGGGTGGTGTGCTGTGTGAGGTCGTCCAGGGCGGTGGCCCGTTCGGCGAACGCGGCCGAGCAGGCCTGGGCGATCAGGTCGTCCTTGGAGCTGAAGTGGCGGTAGAAGCCGCCGTGGGTCAGCCCCGCCGCGGCCATCGCCTGCGGAACGCTCACCTTGTCGACGCCGTGCGCGCGCAGCAGCTTCGCCGTGGCCTCGATTACCTGCTCACGGTGCCGCTCGGCTTCGGCCTTGGATGCTCGGGGCATGGTGGGTACACTTCCCTCACGATATAGATGATGCTAATCATCTATTCTACTCAGAAGGAGGTCCGTCCATGGTCGCGATCGAGAATTCCGTGGCGCTGGTGACCGGTGGCCAGCGCGGTCTCGGCAAGGCGTTCGCCGAGGCACTGGTGGAGCGCGGTGCGGCGAAGGTCTACGCGACCGCGCGCAAACCCGCTACCAGCGATGATCCGCGAATCCTGCCCGTTGCCCTCGATGTCACCGATCCGGACGCGGTATCGTCCCTCGCCGCCCAGGCCCGGGAGGTGACCATCGTGATCAACAACGCCGGCGTGCTCATCCCATCGCCGCTGCTGAAGGCGGACATGGCCGACGTGGTCGCCACGTTCGACACCAACGTGTTCGGCGCGCTGCGAGTGGCGCAGACCTTCGCTCCGATCCTGGCGGCCAACGGCGGTGGGGCGCTGGTCGACATACACTCCGTGTTGTCCTGGGGTGCCGGCGCGGCGGCCTACGGTGCCTCGAAGGCCGCGCTGTGGTCGATCACGAACTCCCTGCGCGTCGAACTGGCCCCGCAGGGCACCCAGGTCGTCGGCGTGCACCTCGGCTTCGCCGACACCGACATGGCGGCGGAGATCCCGGTCCCGAAGGTATCGCCCGCCGAGGTCGCCATCGCGGTGCTGGACGGCATCGAAGGCGGTGCCGACGAGGTGCTCGTGGACGAGGTCACCAGGCGGATGAAGGCGGCGCTGTCCGGCCCGGTAGGAGGGCTCACCGTGACCATCGGGCGTTGAGCCGTCAGACATTGACCCGTCTGACATTGAGCCGTCAGGCGCGTAGCCGTCGAACCTCAAGGAGGCAGGGCAGATGCCGTTGTGGCAGGTCTATCATCCCGTCGGCGCGTATTCCGAGGAGCAGAAGCGTGGCTTCGCCGAGGATGTCACGCAGTTCTACGCCCGTTTCGGGCTGCCGAAGTTCTACGTTGTCACGCTCTTCCACGAGGTCCCGCGGGCATCGTTTCTGGTCGGGGGAGTACCTTCGGACGACACCGTGCGCGTCGTGATCGAGCACATCGCCCGCCATGCTGAGGATTCCGGCCTGCGCGAGCGGATGAGCGAGGCCCTGGGTCGCCTGCTGGCCGCGCATACCGGCGACCGCGGGCTGCACTGCGAGTTCCACATCGACGAGACCCCGCGGGATCTGTGGATGATCGACGGGTTGTGCCCGCCCCCGACGGGTTCGGAGGCGGAGCAGCTCTGGGCGCAGGACAACCGGCCCGTGCCCTACTGATCACGCCGCACCGATCAGGCCGCTCTCGAGATCGAGGGCCCCTCGGTGATCAACCGGACGGTTTCGCCATGCTCGCCCGCAGCGCCAGCCCAGGCGGAAAAACTCGCTCCGTGCCTCTGGGCTGCGACCTGACAAGATCCTCTGTTCGAGCTCCTGCGCGACAGGCCGAATCAACATGGCGGTGTTCGGGCCCCGCAAGGAGCAGCGGAGGATCCAACGCCCCCCTTGGAGCTGGGACTGCCAGATTCGACCGGTCGACAGGGGCGATCCCGCGCTCCTGACAGATTCCTTCGGCTGCTGCCGAGATCGGACGTCCGGCACACGTCGACTTCCGATGTTCGGAATCACAGAAGGAGTTCGAAGACACCTTCTTTAGCTTGATCTTTGACCTTGCCGACGATGACGGGAATGAAAGCTCAGCCGGCAGCTTCTGAGGCCGAGGTTGGCGGGGCCGAGGCGGTGCTCGGTGCCAGCAGCATCACCACCGCGACTCGGCGACCTGGCTGGTGAGCCAGGACTCGATGTGCTCGTTCACCGCGTGCGGTGCCTCCATCTGGAGCCAGTGCCCGGCCGGAACGGTGGCCTCGGTGAGATCTGGGCAGGTGGATCGCATCGCGTTGAGTGCTGTGGGGCTGCGAAGGTCGGCGACCTGGTCGTAGGCGGCGCCGATGAACAGCACCGGTAGTCGGAGCACGCGACCACCCGGTGCCGCGTCCGCGTAGCGAGCGTTCACCCCGTGGTTGAGGTAGTAGCCGGTGGGCCCGCCGAACCCGTTGCGCGCCAGGGCATCGGTGAGGTCGTGAAAGTCGCGCTCAGTCAGGACCGTGGTGCTCAGCGGGGCGTCCGGGGCGCTCGGGGCGCCGCCGAACCAGCCGCCTCCGCGAGTGATCGCGGATGTCGGTGCGGGCCCGGTGTGCTCTGCCGGGTTGCCGCGGCGGAAGAGCGCCTTGACCGTGTTGCCTGGGGCCGACTCGAAGACGGACGCCGCGTGCTCGGCGTGGCTCTCGTAGTAGGCCATGTAGTCGAACTGGCCGTACGGGTTCGTGTCCTGTGGGTATCGGTCGCGGTCGACCGTCACGAGCAGGCCGTCCCACCCGCGTTCCAGCGTGCCGAATGGGACGGCTAGCGTGGCAACGGCGACAGACCGCTCAGGGAAGTGCGCGGCGAGGTTCCAGACTGTGGGGCTTCCCCAATCGTGTCCGATCCAGACAGCCCGCCGGCGCCCGAGGTGGTCCAGCAGGTTGAGCATGTCGGCGGCGACGAGCTCTTGCCGGTAGGCGGCCGGGTCGTCATGAACGGTGGAGTCACCGTAACCCCGCATGTCGGGTGCGACCACTCGGTAGCCCTGTGCGGCGAAGTACCCGAGCTGGTGCCGCCACGTCGAGGCAAGCCCCGGCCAGCCGTGGACGAACACCAGCACAGGACCGTTTTCCGGCCCGGTTTCGAGATAGGAGGTGGTGTGCACGGGCGTGACGAGCGTATGCCTGAACGTGTTCACGATGCCTCCGCTTTTGTGCGCTGCGCAGGCGCGTTACTGCGTCGGAGCGTCTACTTCCCGGCCTGAACTGGGATACGCCCAGACGCACAGCCATCTTCGCCGGCCAAGCTCAGCGAGACTGACGCGACGGCAGCGCCAACGGCCGCGAACAGCTCCTGACCCAGCCCGCAGGACCGTCAACTCCCAGCAGTGGGGGTATCGGTCCGAACGCTACCGCTGACTTGTCCGCTCCGCCGACCACCTCCTGGTGATCACCGCGCTTGAGAGACAGGGCCGCGAACCTCGCGCTTATGGCTGCCCGGTTCAGCACCGTGACTTACATGCCTGACAAGATCATCTCGCTCTGACCTGCGAGAAGGGGCCAAGAACTCAAGATAACGATTGTAGGCCAGCGGGCGCAGCCACTTGTTCCAGTCCGGGTCACGTCCCAGGGACCGATGCCAGATAAGCCACATACAGGCATCCCGGCTTTGGGGAGCGGCGGGCGTGCGGACGGGCTGGGCGTGCATGCTGTTGATGGCGATGACGCGGACGCGGTAGCCCAATGCGCGGATCTCGCCGAGCCAGCTGTCCCACTGGTCCCAGGCCCGGACGTCGACGACGTGTCGCAAACCTCCGGCCACAACCGCGCCGAACTCGAACGCCGCCTCGGTACGCCAATGACCGCTACCTGCGCCTGTATACCAACCCACCCGACGACATCGCCGCTGGCTACGTCGAAGACCTATGACCGCAAGGCTCAAGCACCCTGAAGACCAGTGGGCCCACCTGGACCTGGGCTTGGCCGCCTGAGAAGTGCCTCCGGCCATGATGTGGTCGGCGTGGTACAGGCCCTGGGTGAGCGGGCGGGGCGCGTGCTCGTCGGCCGTGCTGGGGGAGACAAAGGTGATCGCGGAACATGGTGGCGTCGAAGGCCGGAGCCTGGTCGAGGTCTTTCTGCCGGAGCGATCTCGACCAGGTAGGCGGGTCAGTTGTCGATTGCCTGGTAGAGGGTGGTCCAGAAGTCGTGGATGGCGTTCGCCGAGTCGGGGGTGGACATCCCGGTCTGGGTGAGCAGGATGCCGACGAGGCCGTTCTCGGGGTCGGCGTAGGTGGTGGTGCCGGCTCCGCCGTCCCAGCCGAACTGGCCGATGGGCGCGTAGTCGCCGCGGTAGGTGCGCACCGCCATGCCGAAGCCCCAGCCGCCGTGCTGCCCCAGGCCGTACCCCGTATGGAGGACGTTGCGGGCATAGACCTCTCGGGCGGCTTGCTGCTCGGGCGTGAGGCGGTTGGTGGTCATCAGCTCGACGGCGGCCTGGGACAGGATGCGTCGGCCGTCGTGCATGCCGCCGTTGAGGAGCATGCGGAAGTAGGCGTGGTAGTCGTCGGCGGTGGAGTCGAGTCCGCCGCCGCTGGACGGGAACGCCGGAGGCTTGCTGTGGTGTCCGCCTTCGGCCGGGTCTTCCACGGTGAACTCTCCGGTCTGCCAGTCGGGGGCGTACAGGGGCGGCAGCCGGTGGATCTTGTCGGCGGGCACGTGGAAGGCGGTGTCGGTCATGCCGAGGGGGTCGAAGACGCGCTCGCGCAGGAACGTCTCGAACGGCTGGCCGGTGACCCTGGCCACCAGCACGCCGAGCACGTCGTCGCTGAGGTTGTACTGCCAGCGCTGTCCGGGCTGGTAGGCCAGCGGGAGCGTACCGAGGCGGCGCATCCACTCATCCGGCCCCAGTTCGGGCAACAGCCATCCGTCCTCCTGGCCGTAGACCCCCTGCTCGAAGAGCGCGCCCATGATCGGAGCGGTCTTCGCCGTCAGATCCAATCCGAGCCCGCACGTGGAGGTGAGCAGGTCCCGTACGGTGATCGGCCGCCGCGCCGGCACGGTCTCGTCCAGCGGGCCGTCGGGCCGCTTCAGCACCTGCCGGTCGGCGAGTTCGGGCAGCCACGAATCCACCGGCTCGTCCAGCCGCAGCCGGCACTCATCCAGCAGGACCATCGTCGCCGACACCGCGACCGGCTTGGACGTGGAAGCCATCCGGAAGATGGTGTCCCGGCTCATCGGCGCGCCCCCGTCATGGCGCATTGTCCCGATCGTTTCGACGTGTGTCTCCTCGCCTCGGCTGACCAGGGCGACGAGTCCGGGAATCTTCCCGGACTCGACATGCCCGGCCAGCACCTCGCGCAGTCTGTCCAGCCCGGTCTTGGAGAAGCCGCTGTTGCTGTGTCCCATCACAAATTTCCTTACATACAAGTGTTCGATACACAACGTTGATCTTGCGTGACCCGTCCCGTCCCGGCGCGGCGCTCGGCCTCGGGCGCGATGTGCTGGGTCGTCGTCAGACGGTCTTGTCGTGTTTCCTTAACCGGCGGCGCGCTCGATGGCGTCGGTCAGTTGCTTGCGCGCACGGGCGGGGACGTAGCCGCCGTCGGTGTAGTTCCGGGCGAACGCCTCGGCGAATTTCACCGGGTCCTGCCCGACGATCTCGCGGATCGGCGTTCCGTCCGCCGCGGCCTGTTCGAACAGGGCGGCGAGGTCTTCGAACCTCGACGCGTCGCTGTTGGCGTCAGTCGGCACGAAGTGCATCATGTGCCGCTGAATAGCTTCGACCGCTGTGCGGTAGTTCGGCGGAAGCTGTCGTACGCATGCCTGGTACTGCCGCCACCGCCGCTTGGGGCCGATCATCATCGCGACGAAACCGCCGAATTTGGTGTCGGACATGGTGATCCGTCTCCTTTGTGGAGCCGTTCGAGCCGTTGCGTGGGGAAGCTCCAGATCCTCCACCAGGCCGGTTGTTCATGCATCGCTGAACGTCTGCGACAGTACATTGCATTCATAAATGAGTCAACATCACGGGAAAGCCGATAAGCCTGTTCAAGAGCAGTCTGTGGACGAATACTGCAATGAGTATGACGCTGATTGCAATAGATGATCAAGATCTGTGTTGCAATGGACTTCGAGTGATTGCATACTGTGCGGCGGGAGTGCGGGCGCCGAGGCGCGCACGCCGGCAGATGGGAGACGAGCACCGATGCCCGGAGACAGACTCACCGACGAGGACCGTCGGCACATCGCTACAGGGCTGGCCGAGGGGCTCGGATACACCGAGATCGGCCGGCGTCTCGGGCGGCCCGGCTCAACCATCATGCGGGAGGTCACCCGCAACGGCGGGCCCGACGATTACCGGGCGCAGCAGGCGCAGGAAGCCACCCAGCAGCGTGCGCGCCGGCACAGGAAGGCCAAACCTCCGGCGCCGCCGATCGGCGACAGCAGCCACGGGCGCGACCCCCAGGCGGTCCAGAACGTCACCGAATCCTTCGCCACGCTCCTTGAGCAGCAAGGGATGCCCCGGATGGCGGCCAGGGTGCTGGCCTGCCTGCACGTCACCGACTCCGGCAACCTCACCGCCGCCGACCTGGTCCAGCGGCTTCACGTCAGCCCCGCGTCGATCTCGCAGACCGTCGCCCTCCTGGAACAGCAGGGACTCCTCAAGCGGGAACGAACTCCCGGCGGGCGCCGCGAACGCTACGTCGTCGACGACGAGCTCTGGGTCCGCTCCACCCTCGCGGCTCTGCAGATGAACGAGACCCTGGCCGCCACCTCGCAGCGCGCGGCGGAGGTTCTCGGGGCCGCGACCCCGGCCGGCGCCCGCTTCTGCTCCTCTGCCGAGTTCCTGCTCCTCGTGAACGCGAGCCTCGGACAGGTCATGGAGCAGTGGCAGCGGAACCAGGACGAACGGAACGCCAGGCACCGGTCATGATCTCTCGCGGCTTTCGGCGGGGCCCAGGAAGGGATCCCCTATGAAGACGCACTCCCACCATCGCTCGCTCCTGCGCGGCATGCCATGTACGCGATAATGGCCGCTTATCACGTACATGAGCGATCGCGGCGACGCGCCGACCAGGAGAGCCCCTCGCCGGATCGATGCGCGACTCCGGCACGTTATCGGGTACATCGCGGCGAACGTCGCGCGGCGGCCGGCCGCACTGCTCCAGAGCTGCAGGCCAAGAGCCGCCACCAGCACCTGGCCAGCCTCGGCCGCTACATCCGCCTGGGCGAGGAGACCTCAGCCCGCATCACCGCCGTCCCCGCTGATCAAATCACGGTGCCAGTCCCCGCAGGTCAGCCCTCTACTTGGCGGCCGAAAGCAGACTGGCCGACGGCACCCCGTATCACCCGTTGATCGCCGAGGTGCTGACCCGGACCGGTCGCCAGCTGACCGGCGCGAGCCGGCCAGCCTCATGCTCGCTTGGTGAAGTGCGCGCGTACCCACAGGTAGCCGAGCAACGAGAGCCCGGCGCACCCGGCGATCGCCATGACGACCGGTCCCGCCGACGGCGGGCCGGCCAGCAGGCCGCGCAGGGTGTCGATGAGCGGGGTGAACGACAGGTGCCGAGCTATGGGCCGCATTCCCGACCCCTTCTTGCCAGCCGGCACGAGCCCGATGATGATCCCGATGGCCACGAGGCTCGCGAGCATGACGTCGTAGCGGGCCAGCGGGCCCCGCATTGTGTGGCGGAAGTCGATGCCGTCCAGGACGATCTTGTCCTCGTACGCCTTACGCGGCGTCGCGGCCGCAATCACTGAGCCGTTCATGGTCGTTACGGTCGCGGACCGCTCTGATGCCCGGCCGGTGTCGCGCTGACGCGGCCGCTGACACGGCCGGCGCGGCGCAGGCATGGGCCTCGCCCCCAGAGCACATGCCTGCCTGCAACGCAGCCAACATGCCTTACGTGCCTGACAAGATCATAACGCTCTGACCTGCGAGAAGAGGCCAAAGACCCAAGATAACAATCGCCGCGTCGGGGTCGCCGCCCTGAGCCTGGATCATGCGCCGCCACACGTCCATGGCCGATCCGTCGCGTAGGCGGTCTGCCGGGTCGATCCCGTCGAGTCCGGCGGTGGCGAGCATCTCGCGGGCCAGGGTGAGCGTCAGATCCACCACGTCGGAAGGCCCGCCGCCGGCCAGGTCCTCCACCGACTCGCGCACTTCGAGGGCGTTGCCCGCAGTGAGCCCGAGCGGGGTGTTCATGTCCGTCAGGACGGCCACGGTGGCTATCCCGTGGTCGTCGCCCAGCTCGACCATGGTCCTGGCGAGGCTTGCGTGAAGCCCATCGCGTCGCGCCGTGAGGCCCCTCCGCGAGGCCTGCTGTCGGGATGTCTGCCGCTGGCTCACAGCAGCCTGCCGTTCTCGTCCAGGAACGCCGCCAGCGCCGCGTCGTCCAGCGCGGAGCCGGTGGCCAGGTCCTGGACGGCGGCGATGGTCGCCTCGGCGCCGTCGCAGAGCTCGGCGATGGCCTCGGCGCGATCGGCGGTGAACCGGATCTGCTGCTTGTGCAGCAGCGACAGCGCCCGGGAGGCGGCCATGCGGATTTCAGCCATGCGTTGAAGACGTCCATGGACGCATCGGCCTCGGTTCCATCCCGGGCCGCGCGGGCTTGAGCAGCCGGCGTCTCCCGCTCACGGCGCTGGGCGTCATCGAATTCGCGCTGCCGCTGGCTGGTGACGTCGGCGGCCGCAGCGCGGTCTTGACCGCCTTCGGATGTTCGATCACGTAGGTGATGGCCGCGGGGCGGGTTCCAGAGCTGACCGCCTCCCGCTCGATCCCCTTGCGCCGCTCGTCCGAGATGGCCCGGGCGTCGAAACTGCGATAGTAGCCCAACATTACTTGACGAACATGTCTGACTACCAAGAGTCACCCAAGGTAACGGCGCCAATCCGCCGGCTGAAGCGCTCAGCCACCGTCTGTGAGGTCTCTGTCTCTCCAACTACCGCTCTCAGATTGGCCACCTACTGCTCACACTGGCCATCTATCGCCCACACGCTCACCCCGCCCCCGCGCGAGCTCCCGCGTGGGCCAACTGTCGGTGGGGTGTGCCAGGGTAGAGGAGTGCGGCGCATCTATCCCGACATACAGGACAACCCGGACATCGTGCAGGCGTACGCCTACCCCGAGGGGCGGGCGTGGCTGCGGCTCAACATGGTGGCCAGCGCCGACGGCGCGGCGTGGCTGAAGGGCCGCTCGGGCGGGCTGTCGAGCGCGGGTGACAAGCGGATCTTCCAGACCCTGCGCGGCCTCGCCGACGTCGTCCTCGCGGGCGCCGCGACCGTGCGCAAGGAGGGATACGGTCCCGTCCCCCCGCGTGACTGGTGGGGCGAGATCCGCGCGGGCAGGCCGGAGGTGCCGCCCATCGCGGTCATCACCCGCAGCCTGGACTTCGACCTCGACGACGAGCTGTTCACCGAGGCGCCCAGCCGGACGATCGTGATCACCTGCGAGGCCGCCCCGCACGAGCGGCGCAAGGCGGCGGCCAGGCACGCCGACGTCATCGTGGCCGGGGGCGAGAGCGTCGACCTGGCGCCGGCCGTCACGGAGCTGCACGCGCGCGGGCTGACCAGGATCCTGTGCGAGGGCGGCCCCAGGATCAACGCCCAGCTCGCGGCCCAGGACCTGGTCGACGAGATGTGCCTGTCCATCAGCCCGCTGCTGGTGGGGGGCGGCGCGGCGCGCATACTCAACGGCGAGCCCTCGGAGGTCTCGCTGCGCCTCAGCCAGGTGCTGGAGGAGGAGGGGGTCCTCTTCTGCAAATACGACAGGGAGCAGAGCCATGACCGAGCCGACTGAGCCCACGGAGCCCACGGAGCCGACCGGGCTCGCGGAGCCCGCCGAAGAGCAGCCGGTGCCCAACCTGCCGGTGCGCCCGCCGGTGCCGCCCATGCTGGCCAAGCCGGTCAAGGCCATGCCCAAGCAGAACGGCTCGCTGTTCTACGAGCCGAAGTGGGACGGTTTCCGGTGCATCGTGTTCCGCGACGGCGACGAGGTCTATCTGGGCAGCCGCAACGAGCGGCCGTTCACGCGCTACTTCCCGGAGCTGGTCGAGGCGGTCAGGGCGGAGCTGCCGGACAGGTGCGTGGTGGACGGCGAGATCGTGCTGCCGAGGGGGTCGCAGCTCGACTTCGACGCGCTGCAGCAGCGCATCCATCCGGCGGCCTCGCGGGTGAAGCTGCTGTCGGAGCAGACGCCGGCCCAGTTCGTCGCGTTCGACCTGCTGGCGCTGGGCGACGAGTCGCTGATGGAGACGCCGTTCTCGGAGCGCCGCGCGCGACTTCAGGGGATATTTTCGGAAAAGGGCGAGTCCATTCGGCTGACCCCGGTCACGACCAACGACGAGCAGGCGGCCGAGTGGTTCGAGATGTTCGAGGGCGCGGGGCTCGACGGCATCATCGTCAAGCCGGGCGACCAGCCGTACATCCCCGACAAGCGCACGATGTTCAAGGTCAAGCACGAGCGCACGGCCGACGTGGTGATCTGCGGCTACCGCGAGCACAAGTCGGGCCCGATCGTGGGGTCGCTGCTGCTCGGCCTCTACGGTGACGACGGCCGGCTGCACCACGTGGGCGTGGCGGCCTCGTTCCCGATGGCGCGCAGGGCCGAGCTGGTCGAGGAGATCAAGCCGTACCTCGCGGAGCTGAGCGAGCACCCCTGGGGCCACTGGGCCCAGCAGGCGGCGGCCAACGTCGGCCAGCCCGCCGCCGGGCCCGCGACGGGCGGGCAGCGGGTGCCCGGCGCGGTGTCGCGGTGGAACGCCAAGAAGGACCTGTCGTTCATCCCGCTCAGGCCGGAGCTGGTGATCGAGGTGGCCTACGACCAGATGGAAGGCGACCGGTTCCGGCACACGGCGCAGTGGCGGCGCTGGCGGCCCGACCGCACGCCGGAGTCATGCACGTACGAGCAGCTCGAACGTCCCGTGAGTTACAACCTGGACGACATCCTTGCCCGGTAGCCACGCCACCCGTTATATCTCGACATATGAGTACAGGGGATGAGTTAAAGGCAGCTGTGTCCGCCCGCCGGGACCTCGGGCCGGAGTTCGAGGACGCCGTGGTCGAGTCCTTCCTCGACAAGATGGGGCAGGAGGTCGACCGGCGGGTGGATGAGCGCATCGCGCAGCGGGCGTCGAAGGCGCCGGCACGCGACCGGGCGCCCGACGGGCAGCGGCTCGCCCTGGCGATCGTCTCGCTCAGCCTCGGCACCATCTCCACCCTCCTGCTGGTCCTGCTGGGGGACGACAAGGCGGGCTACCTGGTGCCGATCTGGCTCGGGATCATCATCATCAACGTGATCTTCAACTCGGGGAGGTCGAACGGCAAGAGCGGCTGACTCCGCCGGCCCGCGCCTGATCCTTCACTCCGGGGAGGCGTCGGCCTCCACCGACCAGCTCCGGCGTGCGTTGAGCGTGGCGGGCTCGAAGCCGGCCGGCTGCTTGTGGCGCAGGGCGATCTCCTCGCGCTCGGCCAGCGGCAGGACGTCCTCGACGTCGGCGAAGCCTCGCGGGGCGCGCTGGTGGGCCGGCTTCAGGACGACCTCGGGCCCGTCCTTGCGGTTGGCCGGCACGACGTCGTTCGTGACGGGCCGGCGCTGCTCCTCGTAGAAACTCCAGCCCCCGGCCGGTCGCCGGCGCGTAGGCCAGGACGCGGGCGTCGATGATGGCCTGGGTGCCGCCGTTGGAGCCGGTGGGATACCGCCTCGTGGATGACCACCTCGGTGATTCCCGCGGCGTGCAGGCTCAGGGCCGCGGCCAGCCCGGCGATGCCCGCACCGGCGATGACGACGCGCATGGAGCGACATTAACCGAAGAAATGCAGAAAAAGGAGCCTATGTGAGCCAGATGAGCCCGGCGAAACGACCGCCCGGCTGCTCCCTGCGGTGCGAGTAGAGCTCCGCCGACTCGATCGTGCAGCGGGCGTCATGGCGTACGTCCTGGACCCCCGCGGCACGGAGCTGGGCCTCGATCCCGGCCCGCAGGTCGAGCGCGGGCGTCTCCCACGACGTCGTGGACCACGTCTCGGGGACGCGGGAGGCCACCCGCTCGCGCAGGTCGGCGGGCACCTCGTAGCAGCGGCCGCACGCACCGGGCCCGACCAGCGCGACCATCCGGCCCGGCGCCGCGCCCTTGGCCGCCATGGCCGCCACCAGGGCGCTCGCGATGCCCGCCTCGGTGCCGGGGCGGCCGGAATGCGCGGCGCCCACCATGCGCGCCACCGGGTCGGCCACCAGCACCGCCGGGCAGTCGGCCCCGAGCGAGGCCAGCGCCAGCCCCGGCTCGGTGGTGAACACGCCGTCGAGCGCGGGCGGATCGTCCCCGAAGGGCTCGCTCACGTACGCGACGTCGGCGCTGTGGACCTGGCGCATGAACACGACACCCCGCACGCCCAGCTCGGCGGCCACCCCAGCCCGGTTGGCCCGCACGGCCTCCGGGTCGTCGCCGACCATCCCGCCGAGGTTGCGCGACCCGAACGGCGGGACGCTGATCCCTCCGTGGCGATCGGTGACGGCGACACGCACTCCAGGGGCCAGCTCCATGGCTCGATCTTAGAGCGCGAGGCTCACCAGCTCTGCCAGAGGTTCACCGGCCCTGCCAGGTGGCCCGCTCCTTGGCGAGGAAGGCGGGCACGGCGGCGTGGAAGTCGGCGCTGCCGAAGACCGTGGCCACGATGTCGTCGCCGTCCGGCAGGCCGGCCACGCGCAGCCGCCTGACCGCCTCCTTGGCCGCCCACATCGACAGCGGCGCGTGGGAGAGCAGCCGCTCCTCCACCTCCGCCTGCCGCGCGGGCAGGTCGTCGGGAGCGCACAGCTCGGCCACGAACCCGGCGGCGTGCGCCTCCTCGGCCGTGTACATGCGAGCCCGCAGCAGCATGTCCAGCGTGCGGGCGGGGCCGAGGTGGTGGACGAGCAGCGAGTACGTGTTCATCGACAGGCAGTTGCCCAGCGTCCTGGCGATGGGAGCCCCGAACCGGGCACCCGGCACGGCCAGCCGCAGGTCGCAGGCGGCGGCCACGACCAGGCCTCCGCCCACGCAGTAGCCCTGGACGACGGCCACGGTGGGCACCTTGACGCGTTCGAGCCGGTCGATGATCCGCTGGACCTTGCGCTCGTACGCGATCCCGTCGTCCCCATCGACAAAGGTGGAAAACTGCGAAATATCGGTGCCCGCCACGAAGGCCCGCCCACCGGCCCCCGACAACACGAGCAGCTTGATGGCGGGATCCGCGTCGGCCCGCTCGCAGGCGTCGTAAAGGCCGTCCCACATCGCCCAGGTCAGGGCGTTGTGCTGCTCCGGCCGGTTGAACGTGACCCGCAGCACGGGCCCGTCGGCGACGACGACAAGCTCGGTCACACCGTCTCCTTGACTCTTCGCGGGATGAGCTTCAGCAGCGAGGGCCCGGCCGCCAGCAGGGCGGCCAGCACGAGCACCGCCAGCGCGATCGGCCGGGTGAGGATGATCGTCAGGTCGCCGTCCCCCATCGCGGACGTCTGCACGAGCGCCTTCTCGAACAGCGCCCCGATCACCAGCCCGAGCACGAGCGGCGCCATCGGCAGATCAAACTTTTTCATGAAATATCCGATCAGTCCGGAAACGAACACGATCCACACGCTGAACATGTTGTTGTCGATCGAATAGGCCCCGACGAAGCTGGTGACCAGGATCAGCGGATACAGGTACCCATACGGGATCCGCAGCATCTGCGCGAACAGCGGCGCCAGCGGCAGGTTCAGCACCAGCAGCAGCACGTTCCCGATGAAGAACGAGGCCAGCAGCCCCCACACCAGCTCCGGCTGCTCGTCGAAGAGCAGCGGCCCCGGCTGGATCCCGTACATCGTGAACGCCCCCAGCAGCACGGCCGTGGTCGCGCCGCCCGGGATGCCCAGCGCGAGGGTGGGCACGAAGTTGGCGTTCGCGGCGGCGTTGTTGGCGCTCTCCGGCGCCGCGACGCCCTCGATCGCACCCTGCCCGAACTCGTCCCGGTGCCGCGAGACCCGCTTCTCCACCCCGTACGCGAGGAAGGACGCCAGCGTGGACCCGGCGCCGGGCAGGCAGCCGAGCAGGTAGCCGATCACGCTCCCCCGGGCGATCGCCCCCTTGGAGCGGGACAGCTCCTCCCGGGTGATCACCAGGTCCCTGAAGCGGGCCCGGATGGGCTCGGCCGCGCCCTGCCTGATCTGGTAGAGCACCTCCCCCACCGCGAACAACCCGATCATCACCTGGACGAACGGCAGCCCGGACAGCAGGTCCACGTCCCCGAAGGTGTAGCGGGGCAGCCCGGTGGCCGCGTCCACGCCGACGGTCGCGAGCAGGACGCCGAGCACGGTCATGGCCAGACCGCGCAGCCGCGCCCCGCCGGAGAAGCTCACGATGGTGGCCAGGCCGAGGACCATGACGGCGAGGTTCTCGGGCGGGCCGAAGTCGAGCGCCAGCTTGGCGAACGGCGGCGCCATCGCCACCAGCAGCACCAGCGAGACGATCGCGGCGGCGAACGACCCGATGGCCGCGATCGCCAGCGCCGCCCCGGCCCGTCCCTTGCGGGCCATCTGGTAGCCGTCGATCGCGGTCACCACGCTGGCCGCCTCGCCGGGCGTGGAGATCAGCACGGAGGTGATCGTGCCGCCGTACTGGGCGCCGTAGTAGATCCCGGCGAGCATGATGAGCGCGGTCAGCGGCTCGAACGACAGCGTCAGCGGCAGCAGCACGGCCACGCCGGTCGTCGAGCCCAGCCCCGGCAGCAGGCCGATGACGGTCCCGGCGAGCACGCCGACGAAGCACCACAGCAGGTTGGCGGGCGTGAGGGCCGCGCCGAAGCCCATGACCAGGTTGTCCAGCATCACCCGTCACCTCCGACGCCCAGCAGCCCGCCGGGCAGCGGGACGGCCAGAAACAGCACGAACACCGCGTAGATCACCACCGTGGCGGCCACGGCCACGCCCGCCGCCGGCACGACCCGCTGCTTCTCCACGAACGCCGACACGGCGAAGACCAGCAGCCCGAACGCCACCAGGAACCCGGTCAGCGGCACCAGCAGCAGCGCGACCAGCAGCATGGCGAACACGGTCCACAGCGTCCTGACGCGCCGGGGGTCGTCCGCCTCAGCGGCGGGCGCGGCACGGCGTACGGACTGCAGGAGGCAGGCGGCCGAGAGCACGGCCAGCGCCACGCCGCTCACCAGCGGCAGGAACCCAGGCCCCACCTGCCCGCCGTCCTTGGTGATGCCGTAGCCGAACGAGACGGCGGCCATGGCCGTCGCCAGGCAGACGAGCACCGCCCAGACGACGGCCTCGCCGCGGAGCAGTTGCCTCATGACGACTTCTTCAGCACCGGCGCGAGCGCCGTGTCGAGCTGTTCGAGGTATTCGCCGAAGTCGGCGCCGTACAGCTCGGCCTGTTGCAGGTAGTTGTCCTTGAGCCACTTCTGGAACTCGGCGGTCTTGGCCACACCCCTGGCCGCCTGCTCCCAGTACGCCTTCTCCCGCGCGTCCAGCCCGCCCGGCCCGATGAAGCCTCTGAACTGCACGTACGAGACGTCGATGCCCTGCTCCTTGGCCGTGCCCAGGGAGGCGAACTCGGGGTAGGTGTAGCGCTTGTCCGTGGTGACGCACAGGCCCCGGAGGTCGCCGGACCTGAACTGGCCGATCACCTCGCCCGGGTTGAGCAGGGCGACCTGGATCTGGCCGCCGAGCACGGCCGGCACCAGCTCGCCGCCCGACTCGAACGGCACGCGCTGGAACTTCACGCCGGTCTTCTGCTCGATCATCGTGAAGATCACGTTGTCCACGCCGTACGCGCCCGACATGCCCACGCTCACCCGGCCGCTCCTGGCCGCGCCGACCACGTCGGCGCACGTCTTGAGCGGCGAGTCCTTCTTGACCACGACGATGCCGCCGTCCTCGGCCAGCTTGGCGACCGGCGTGAAGTCCTGCCGGGTGAAGGACACCTGGCCGCTGAGCGGCAGCGACAGGATGGCGTTCTCGGTGGCGAGCAGGTACTTGCCGTCGCCCTTCTTGCCGAGCAGGGCCGAGTAGCCGACCGCGCCCGAGCCGCCCTCGCGGTTCTCCACGGTGACCTTCAGCCCGGGCTGGGCCTTCTCCAGAGCGGCGGCGATGGCGCGGCCCGCCAGGTCGCTGCCGCCGCCCGCCGAGAACGGCACGATCATGCGGACGTCGCCGCGCGGCTTCCACGCGCCGCCCCCGGCGTCGGCGTTCGTGCCGCAGGCGGCGACCCCGAGCAGGAGCACGGCGACCCACGCCCTCATGACGCCTGCTCCGCGAGCTTGGCGGCGAACTTGTCCAGGTTGATGATGAAGCGTTCGTGAGTGCCCTCGCCGACCTTCCCGTTGGCGTCCTCGGCGACCACGGCGAACACGACGCGCCGCCGGTCCACCTCGGTCACCGTGGCGGTCGCGGTCACCTCGCCCCCTTTGAGCGTGGGCGCCACGTGCGCGATCTCGACCTTGCTGCCGACGCTGCCCTCGCCGTCGGCCAGGTACGGGGCCAGCGCCTCGATGGCGGCGTCCTCGATCAGGTGGACCAGGTTGGGGGTCGAGAAGATGTCGTGGTCGCCGCGGCGGGTGCAGTGCCGCTCCGTCACGATCCAGGTGAGGCCGGCGCTCACACCCGGGGTCAGCTGGTCGCTCATGAACTCTCCAAGGGGGTGGGGGATTGGGCCGCCGCGCCTTCGGCGAGCAGCCGGTCGATCTCCTGCTCGGTCAGACCGCACTCGCGCAGCACCTCCACGGTGTCCGCGCCGAGCGACGGTCCGGCGGGGCCGCGTCTCGTCGGCGTGTCCGAGAAACGCATGGCCGAGCCGAGCTGGCGTACGGGGCCCATCTCGGGATGCTCGGCATCCCAGAAGAACCCGCGCTGGTTCAGGTGCTCGTCTTCGAACACCTGGGAGTAGTCGGAAATGGGGGCGCACGGCACGCCGTGCTCGTCGAGCGCGGCGACGACCTCGGCCGTGGTGCGCCGGGTGGTGGCCGCCTCGATGGCCGGGATCAGCTCGTGGCGCAGGCCGTGCCGGTCGTGCGCGTCGGTGTAGCGCTCGTCGTCGAGCAGGGCGGTCAGGCCGAGCGCCACGCAGAAGCCGCGCCAGGTCTTGGGGGTGACGGCGCCGACCGTGCACCAGCCGTCGGAGGTGCGAACGGCCTGGTACGGCGCCGTGCTCTGGTGCGCGGACCCGAGCGGCCCGCCCACCTCGCCGGTGGCGAAATACTTGCCCGCCTCCCAGATGGCGAACGACACGGCCGACTCCAGCAGCGACACGTCCACGTGCTGGCCCTGGCCGGTCAGCGCGCGGGCGTGCAGCGCGGAGATCGCTCCGAGCGCGCCGTAGAGCCCGCACACCAGGTCGGCGATGGGCACGCCGACCTTGACCGGGTCACCGCCCGGCATGCCGGTGACGCTCATCAGGCCGCCCCTGGCCTGGGCCATGATGTCCAGGCCGGGCAGGTCCGCGAGCGGGCCGTCCTGGCCCCAGCCGGAGGCGGAGACGTACACGAGGCCGGGGTTGAGCTCCTTCAGGTCGGCGAAGCCGAGCCCGAGCCGGCGCATGGCGCCGGGGCGGAGGTTCTCCACCAGGACGTCGGCGTCCTCGACGAGGCGGCGGAAGGCCGCCACGCCGAGCTCGGACTTCAGGTCCAGCGCGACCGACCGCTTGTTCCTGTTGAGCCGGGCGAACGGGGAGCTGTGCCCGGCCGTGAACGGGCCGACGGCGCGCACTCCGTCGCCTCCGTCGGGGTTCTCGACCTTGATGACGGTGGCGCCGAGGTCGGCGAGCTGCATGGCCGCGAAGGGGGCCGCCATGAACGCGCCGACCTCGACGACCCGGATGCCGGACAGTGGAGTGGTCATGTGTTACGAAAACCTCACTTCGGGCCGGATTGGTCTATTGTCTACAGAAGACAAGTGAGCTAGACAAGGGTTCTGCCGGAAGTTCTTCGGCACTATGGCGGCAGACGATGATCGCCTACGACAAGAGAGACCACGATGCGCATCGAGGCACCCCCCAGCATGGTTCAGCTCGCCACCGAGGCGCTGATGCGCATGCTGCTCAGCGGCAAGCTGCAGCCGGGCGACCGGGTCGTGGAGAACCAGCTCACCCAGGAGCTGGGCGTCAGCAGGCCGCCGCTGCGCGAGGCCATGCGCGTGCTGGAGCAGCAGGGGCTGATCACCCAGCAGCCGCGGCGGGGCGCGTTCGTCACGCAGCTCACGCTGCACGACATCTACGAGATCGTCACGCTGCGGCGGGAGCTGGAGCGGATGGCCGTGGACCTCGGCGTCCCGGTACGCGAGCCCGCCCGGCTCCGGCGCTGCCACGCCGCGCTCGACCGGCACGAGGCCGCCGCGCGGTCCGGCGACTGGCTGGGGGTGCTGGAGCAGGCCGTCGAGTTCCACAGCTCGGTCATCGGACTGTCCGGGCACCGGCGGCTGGAGGAGGCCTACCGGTCGATCCAGCTCCAGATGCTGCTCTGCATGGGCATGAACCGGCAGGTCAGGGCGTCCGGCGAGTCGCTCGTCGACGACTGGGAGCGGCATCGGCGGCTGCTGGAGGTGATCGAGGCCGGCTCGCCCGAGGCCGTGCACCGGGAGCTGGCCGGGCACGGTGACATGGCGTTCCTCGACGGCATCGAGGACCGGGTCGGCGGCCACTCCCCCGAGTCGCTGGCCTGGCTGAAGCGGGTCAGGGAAGGAAACACATGATCGAGGCTCTCCAGGAGGCGGTGGGCTGGACGGGGCCGCCGCGCGAGGACGTCGTCGAGCGACGGCACCTGGCTTTCTACCTGCGCGCCGTCGGGGCGTCGGGCGACGAGGTGCCGCCCACGTTCACGGCGTGCTTCCTCGACGAGCCGCCGTCGCTGCCGGCCGCCTCGTCGTACGGGTCCGGCTGGCTGAACGGCGGCGACCGGTTCGAGTACCACGCGCCGCTGCGCGTGGGCGACGTGATCGTGTCGCGGCCGCGGTTCACCGGGGTCGTCGAGAAGAACGGGTCGGCGGGGCCGATGGCGCTGCTGACGTTCGAGACGGAGTTCCGCCGGCCGGACGGCGAGCTGGTGGTCAGGCACATCGGCACCAGGATCAGGAAATGACCGACATTCCCCCGCTGACGGAGACGACCACGCTGCGGACGCTCGTCGAGTACGCCGGAGCGTCGGGCGACTTCTACGAGATGCACTACGACCTCGGCTTCGCCCGCTCGCTCGGCCACCCCGAGCTGGCCGTGCATGGGCTGCTCAAGGCCGCCTACCTGGGCAGGCTCGTCACCGGCTGGCTCGGCGGACGGGGGCGGCTGGCCGTGCTGGAGGTCAGCTACCGCGGCATGGACTTCCGCGACCGCGCCCACACGTGCCGGGGCAGGGTGGTCTCGACCGACGGCAACCGGGCGGAGCTGGAGCTGTGGGGCGATGACGACACGGGCCGCCGCACCACGCTCGGCCGCGCGGAAGTGATCTACGACGAGGAGTTCAGCGGCTGAGGCGGTGGACGGTGAGCGGGCCGCCGCCCCAGCGGCCGATCGCCTCGTCGTCGGCGAAGGCCAGCACGCGCATCATGTTGCCGCCGTCGCTGAGGTCCACGCTGCGGCGCAGCCTCCGCCGCAGCGGGCGGGGCAGGGCGGTCGTGCCGGCCTCGACCGTGTCGCCGTAGTGCGGGGCGAAGGAGACGCCCGCGAAGCCGGTACGGCTCAGCAGCCTGCGCACGGTCCACGGGGAGTAGAACATCAGGTGGTTCCTGGTGAAGCCGCTCCACGCCGGCCCGTACGCCTTGAGCAGCAGCGACTGGGCGTTCACGGTCAGGATGAGCAGCACGCCGCCGGGCGCCAGCAGGCGGCGGAAGCTACGGAAGTCGTCCAGCGGCCTGGGCAGGTGCGCGAGCACCGACCAGAGCGTGATCACGTCGAACCCTCCCGCGGCGATCTCCGGCACGTCCTCGGGGGCGCCCAGATACGCGCGGGCCCTGCTCAGCCGCTCGTTGGCCTGGACGACGGACTCCGGCGACAGGTCCACGCCCCAGGCGTCGAACCCGCGCCGCTCGGCCAGCTCCAGGAACAGCCCGGCCCCCGAGCCGAAGTCGAGCAGCCGGCGCTCCTTGCCCTCGTCGAACACCGGCGAGAACGCGTCCATGGTCAGCTCGTACCGGCGCTGCCGTTTTGCGGCGTACGAGCCGGTCAGGAAGGTGTTGTAGCCGGTGGCGTACAGGTCGCCGAGGCGTTCGGGCAGGATGTTGGGGTTGCGGTAGAGGAAGCCGCACGAGGGGCAGCGGACGACGTGATAGTGCCAGCCGTTGCCGGAGGGCTCGAACATCGGCTGCTGGCGCGACTCCCCGCACATCATGCAGGCCAGGAACTCCTCGTTCGCCTTCAGCGGCCTGAGCCTGCGGTAGTCCGTCAGCTCCATGACCGGGGCCCGCGTGGTCAGCAGCTGCCACTGCGCCTCGCGTACCAGGCGCTCCCCCGGACGGACGTACACGCGCTGCGCCCAGGGAATGCGGTCGTATCGGGAGCCATACACCAACCGGCTCAACAGTCGATATGCCATGCGAAGCGTCTTCCCCGACGTCAAGGACCGCTATGCGTGAAGATCCGGGCACTTTACGTGATCTTAGGGCTTCATGGCGAATGATGACAAGCAAGCATATGCTTGGTCCGTGTCTGACTATCGCAATCTCGTCGGCGGCGAGCTGGTCCCCGCAAGCGACGGCAGAACCCTCGACTCGGTCAACCCGGCGACCGGGGAGGTGTGGGCGCGGATCCCGGCGAGCGGGGCGCCCGACGCCGAGGCGGCCGTGGCGGCGGCCCGGCGCGCCTTCCCCGCCTGGTCGGCGCTGCCCGCCCTGGCCAGAGCGGGTTACCTGCGCAAGGTGTCGGAGGTGTTCGCCCGCAACGCCGAGGAGCTGGCCAGGCTGGAGACGCGCGACAACGGCCGCATCCTGCGCGACACGCTGAAGAAGGACCTGCCCGGGATGGCGTACCTGTGGCAGCTGGCCGCCGGGCAGTGCCTGGACGCGGCCAAGGGCGACACGGTCATCCTCGGCCCGGACACGCTCGGGCTGACACGGCGGGAGCCGTACGGGGTGGCGGTCTGCATCATCCCGTGGAACTCACCCATCTCCACGTTCTCGGCCAAGGCGGCGTACGCGCTGGCGGCCGGCAACACGGTGATCGTCAAGCCGGCCGAGCAGGCGAGCGCGTCGGTGCTGCGGCTGGGCGAGCTGCTCGCCGAGGTGTTCCCGCCCGGGGTGCTGAACATCGTCAGCGGCCTGGGCGAGGAGGTGGGGGACGCGCTCGTACGGCACCGCGACGTCGCCAAGATCAGCCTCACCGGCTCGACGGCCACCGGTCAGGCCATCACCCGGGCGTCGGCGGACGCGCTGAAGCCGCTGACGTTCGAGCTCGGGGGCAAGTCCCCGAACATCGTCTTCCCCGACGCCGACCTGGACGCGGCCGCCCAGGGCGTCACCGTGAACTCCGTCTACACCGGCAACGCCGGGCAGGTCTGCGTGGCGGGCTCCCGCATCCTCATCCACCACTCGATCTGGGACGAGCTGCTGGAGCGCATCGCGCGCATCTGCGCCGAGCTGGTCCTGGACGACCCGCTCGACCTGCGGACGACCATGGGCCCGATCGTCTCCTCGGCCCAGTACGAGCACGTGAGGTCGTACCTGGAGCTGGCCGAGAAGGAGGGGGCGAGCCTGCTCTTCGGCGGGCGGACCGGGGCGGAGGTGGTGCCCGGCCTGCCGGGCGGCTACTGGGTCTCCCCCACCCTCTACACGACCACGGACAACTCGCTCCGGCTCTGCCAGGAGGAGATCTTCGGCCCGGTGGCGGTGGCCATGCCGTTCTCCTCCGACGAGGAGGCCCTGGAGATCGCGAACGACTCCCGCTACGGCCTGGCGGCCGGCGTCTGGACGCGTGACCTGGGGCGGGCGCACCGTTTCGTGCGCGATCTGCAGAGCGGGACGGTGTGGGTGAACACGTTCCGGCAGATGCCGCCCGGCCTCCCGTTCGGGGGCGTCAAGGACAGCGGGTACGGGCACGATTCGGTCCTCGAGTACACCCGCGAAAAGGCGGCCATAATCCAGATTTAGTCGGATAGATTTACGCCTCATGAGCGAGGGGATCAAGGACGAATCCGAGCTGCCGGACGCAGCCGCGCAGTCCCGTGCGTCCGTACTACGCAGTCGCGCCGAATCGTACATCGCCCTGTCGAGGTATGACGCCGCGATCGCGGATCTGACGGAATCGATCGCGTTAGTACCGGACAACGCCCGCGCCTGGCGGCTGCGCGGCGAGAGCCATCGCGTCATCGAACGCTACGAGACCGCCCTGGAGGACTTCGACGAGGCGCTCAAGCTGGAGCCGGACAGCGCGTACGCGCTGGGCTCCCGGGGCCAGACGTACGCCGCGATGGGCCGCCTGGACGAGGCCATGACCGACTTCGAGCACGCCCTCACCCTCTCCCCCGACTCCCTGTGGATCCTGGAGGCGAAGGCCGACGTCCTGGTGGACCTGGACCGCCTAGACGAGGCCCTGGAGGAACACGCCAAGATCATCGCTCTGAACGCGGACCTGCCCTACTCCTGGGCCGCCCGGGGCGACCTGTACCAGCGCATGCACCTCTACGCCGAGGCCATCGAGGACTACACGAAGGCGCTGGAGGCGAACCCGGAGTACGTGCGCGCGCTGAGCCGGCGGGGCGAGGCGTACCGCATGATCGACCGGTACGAGGAGGCGCTGGCGGACCTGAGCCGCGCGGTGGAGCTGGACCCCGAGAACGACCGGGCCTATGGCAGCCGGGGGGCGGTGCTGAGCGAGCTGGGCGACAACGAGGCGGCGCTGAGCGATCTGAACCGGGCGATCGAGCTGGATCCCGAGTACATCTGGGCGTTCCGCGTACGCGGGGAGATCCTGCAGGAGGCGGACCGCCACGAGGAGGCGATCTCCGACTTCACCCGGGCCCTGCACCTGGAGTTCGGGGACTGACCTCGCGGGCGGGAGTGGCGGCCAGGTGCGAGACCTGGCCGCGCCCCCGTCTATGCGTTGCGGGTCTCCAGCAACCGGTCGAGCCTGCGGCCGAGGTCGACCATGTCGTGCCGCAGGGAGTCGAATACCCCGAGGATCTCCGCGCGGGCGGAGATGAATTGATCGTTGGTCTGCCGTCGAAGACCTGTCAGTTCGTCGCCCAGGGCCGCGAAGTCCTGGGAGATCTCCAGCTGAACATCCGCGATCTCGGCCCGCATCTCGGCGACGGCGATGTCCGCCGAGGTGATCTTCGAGCCTTTCGCGCGTGTACGTCTCCCCGTTCGCAGGTGGGCATGGCTGTAGTCGTCAGAATCTGCGTCACCGGAACGCACGATCGCTTCGAACGCGTCGATGCGGAGCTTCAAAGCGCGGATCTCCGCCTCAATGTCCACGTACTCCTGCCTTTGCATGTACTCGGAAGGGATTCCGTGCCCCGATGACGCGAATCTCCGCTTCCCCTGAGACATCGTCGCAGGTAGCGCGAGATTGCGAGGCTCGGCGAGAACGCTCTGGGTGTGGTTTTCTCTGTCTCGGGAGTGCCAGAGATCTCTGCGGGGATGACGTATGTAAGCCGCGCGGTCGCAGGAAATGACCAACCATCCGATGACTCTCCAAGGGGGCTAAATGCGGATGGATATGTGCATGATGGTCGGCATGATTGACAAGATCGCGTGGATCCACCTGGCGGACGGCAAGATCCTCAGCACCCGGTCACGGGGCAAGACCGTCTACTACCTCCCCGGCGGCAAGCGCGAACCCGGCGAGAGCGACCTCGACACCCTCGTCCGCGAGATCGACGAGGAGCTGTCGGTCGCCATCGTCCCCTCCACCGCCGTCCACCTGGGCACGTACCAGGCTCAGGCGGACAGCCACGCCGACGGCGTGATCGTGAAGATGACCTGCTACACCGCCGACCACGAGGGGACGCCGACGCCCAGCAGCGAGATCGAGGAGGTGGTCTGGCTCACCTACGCCGACCGCGACCGCGTGGCGCCCGTGGACCAGATCATCTTCGACGACCTCCACCAGGACGGCCGCCTGCGCTGACCCGATGTCCGTCCGGGGCATATCGGGCCGTCCGGGGGTCACCCCGGACGGCCCTCGGGTCGCTTACCCCGCCCAGGCGGGCAGGGGGAGGCGGGGCGCGGACAGGGGGCGCATGGCGATGCGGAGCAGGGCCAGCGCGTTGTCGTCGCCCGCGATGCGGTTGGCGCTGAGCTCGTCGCAGGACTGGCAGTGGTGGATGATCAGCCACTCCCCGTCCGGCCGGACGGTGATGCTCAGCGCCGCCATCCTGCCCCGGCAGGCCGCGCGGCGATCCCCCGGGATCCGGTGGTCGACGTGCAGGCTCGTCAGGCAGTGCGGGCAGTGGTTACGGTGGGCGGTGCCCGGCGCGATCATCGGGACGTCCAGCCTGCAGGAGACACAGCGGAACGCGTCCGGGTGATGCGCCTTCTTGCGTTGCCGGGCCCTGTCCCGGACCGGATTCCTCCTGGGCATGTCACAGACCGCCGAACGCCTCGAGCGGGAACGGCGGCTGCGCCAGCGGCCGTACGGCCATGCGCATGAGGATGAGCTGGTTGTCGTCCCCGCAGATGGGGTTGGACGTCAGCTCACCGCACCGGGTGCAGCGATGGATGAGCATCCAGTCGCCGGTGCGCAGGACCGCGATCGAGATCGGGATCATCCGCGCCCCGCATTCCGAGGGGCCGCCTTCCGCACGGTCGAGCACGTGCTGCGAGTGCAGGCAACTCGGACAGTGGTTGCGGCGGGTGCCGTCCGGTGCGGTCACGGCCACGGTCAGGCCACAGCGCACGCACGGGAAGGTGTCGGTGTTCACGATGGAACGAGGTTTGCCGTTGGTGGACAACCTGGGTACTCCTTGCCGGAATGACTTTGTCGAAAGGCAGCAAGAGAGCGCCGAGCGAGCCTCGCGGTGTATGCGGGCATGCTGGTACGGCAGGCGGTCCGGCCGGTCAGAGGTGGTGTTTCAGAGGCAGGATCCGCCCACGGCACGACGAGGCGCGCAAGGCGCGGTGCCAGGCATTAATCCACCCCTCCCCAGATCATGAGTTCCATCGTCAGGACATCAGGGAGATTAGCGGGGCGAGTCCGGCGGCCGCCAATGGTTTTCCTGGCCGTCTGGTTTTCCTGGCCATCGACCGAATGATCTTCTAGGTTCGGACGTATGGGCATCGGGACCACCGAGGAACACCAGGCGCTGGCCGACTCCGTACGGGGGCTCGCCACGCGCACGACCGAGCACGCGGCTCTGGCGGGGCAGGGGATTCTGGGGCTGCATCTGCCCGAGGAGTGCGGCGGGCAGGGGTATGGGCTGCTGGAGCTGTGCGTCGCGCTGGAGGCGCTGGGTGAGCGGCGGGTCCCGGGCGCGTACCTGCCGACCGTCCTGACCTCGGCCGCACTCACCTGGCCCGGACCAGCCCACCCGACCGGAGGCGCCGTGACCGCCGCGTCGCTGATCGCGGGGCTCGCCGACGGGTCCATGACCGCCGCCGTCGCGTTCCCCGCCGAGGGTGGCGACCCGGGACCCGTCCTGGCGCTGGGCTCTCCGGAGGCCGACCTCTTCCTCGTGCCGGTGGACGGCCGGGGATGGGCGGTGCTCGACCGTGCCGACGTCGTCGCCGAGCCCGCCGACGGCGTCGACCTCGACCGGCCGCTCTGCTCCGTCGCCGCGCGCACCGTGCCCGCCGACCGGGTGCTCGGCGAGGTGCCGGTACGGGAGCTCGCCGCCGTACTGCTGGGGGCGGACGCGTGCGGCGTGGCGGCGTGGGCCGTGCGGACGGCGGCCGAGTACGCCAAGGTACGCGAGCAGTTCGGGCGGCCGATCGGGCAGTTCCAAGGGGTCAAGCACCGGGTGGCCGCCGCGCTCGTGACCCTCGAACAGGCAAGCGCCGCCGTATGGGACGCCGCCAGAGCCCTGGACGCCACACCCGGGGGCGGGGTCGGGGGCGAGGTCAGGCTGGCGGTGGGGGTGGCCGGGGTGTTGGGGACCGAGGCGGCCGTGCGGTGCGTGGCGGATGCGATCCAGGTGCTCGGCGGCATCGGCTACACCTTCGAGCACGAGGCGCACCGCTACTACCGCCGGGCCCTGTCCGACCGCATGCTGGCCGGCGACCCGGGACCGTGGGCCGAGGAGGTGGCCGGGCTGGCGGCGGCCGGGGTTCGGCGGGCGATGGAGCCGGACCTGCCCGAGGAGGCGGCCGCCGTCAGGGACGCCATCAGGGTGGAGGCCGAGTCGCTGCGGGCCGAGGAGCCACTGGCGCGACTGGGCAGGTTCGCGAGGGAGGGGTGGATCATGCCGTACCTGCCCAGGCCCTGGGGCAGGGACGCCTCGCCGCTGGAGCAGGTGATCATCCACCAGGAGTTCCGCGACCTCAAGCGGCCGAACCTGGGCATCGCGGCCTGGGCCGTCCCCTCCATCGTCCGGTACGGCACGCGGGAGCAGCAGGAGCGGTTCCTGCCGAGGACGTTCACCGGGGAGATCGTGTGGTGCCAGCTGTTCAGCGAGCCCGGCGCCGGGTCGGACCTGGCCGGGCTGGCGACGAAGGCCACGAGGGTGGAGGGCGGCTGGTCGCTGACGGGTCAGAAGATCTGGACGTCCCTCGCGCAGTTCGCCCATTGGGGCATCTGCCTCGCCCGGACTTCTCCCGAAAAAGCGAAACATAACGGGATCACGTACTTCCTGGTGGACATGGCGTCCCAGGGGGTCACCGTCAGGCCGCTCAAGGAGATCAACGGGGACGAGGTGTTCAACGAGGTCTTCCTCGACGACGTCTTCGTACCGGACGACCTGGTCGTCGGCGCGGTGGACGAGGGCTGGCGGGTGGCCCGCGACACGCTCTCCCACGAACGCGTCGCGCTCGGCGACTCCTGGGGCCCCGGCTCACAGCACACCGACATGGCCGAGCTGATCGCGACGCTGCCCCCGCTCCGGCAGTCGCAACGCGAGCAAGCGGGTCGGCTGTGGGCCGAGGGCCAGGCCATCTCGGCGCTCGGCCTGCGCGTGACGCTCTCCAAGCTGTCCGGCGTGGACGCCGCGACCGCGTCCAGCGTGCGGAAGTTGCTCGGTATGCGGCACGCTCAGGCGATCTCGGAGTTCTGCTGGTCGCTGGCCCCGGCGAGCCGCCGCTGGAACCGCATGATCCTCGCGACGCGGGCGTTCACGATCGGCGGCGGCACCACGGAGGTGCAGCTCAACATCATCGCCGAACGCGCCCTCGGCCTGCCGCGAGACCCCTGATCAGCTCTTGGGGTAGTACGGCGCCGCCAGGTGCGCGTACACGATCGTGTTGTCCCGGTAGCTGTGCGCCTGCCGGTCGAACGTCCCGCCGCAGGTCACCAGCCGCAGCCCGGGATAGGCGAGCCTGCCGTACACCTTCTTGACGGGGAAGCTGCGCTTCGGCGTGTGCTCGACCTTGTCGACGACGAACACGGCCACCGAGCGGTCGGCACGCAGCACCTGCACCTGGTCGCCGCGCTTGACGTTCTTGAGGTTGGCGAAGACGGCGGGGCCGGATCTGGTGTCCAGGTGGCCGGTGATCACGGCGGCGCCGCGCTGGCCGGGCACGGGGCCGTAGCGGTACCAGCCGGCCAGGTCCGGAGGGTCGAACGGCGGGTTCTCGATGACGCCCGCCGCGTCCAGACCCAGCTCCATGAGCGAGGCGGCCACGCCGATGGACGGGATGTAGACGGCGGTCGGCTTGGCGGCCCGCATGGGCGCGGCCACCTTGCCGAGCGGCAGGCCGGTGACCGGGGCCGCGCCCTCGACGGGTCCGCGCCGCGTGGCGGCGACGGGCTCCGGCGCGGGCTCCCCACCCACGATGCCGCTCAGCCCGAGCCCGACCAGCAACGCCCCGGCCAACGACACCGCACCGGCCACGACCAGCATGCCCCGCTGCCCGGACCTCCGGCCACCGCCCAGGTCCCGGCGCGCGGATGGGTCCCGGCTCGGGGTTTCCGCTGTGGCCAAGCTAGGCGACACCTCTGCGGCGTCGTACTGCGGCTCCGGCCAGCCCCGCGCCCGTCAGCAGCGCCACCCCGCCCAGCGCGAACGGCCACATCGGGTCGTCCGGGGCGAGCCCGCCGCCACCGGTCTCCGGGTGCCCCCTCGGCACCCGGTGCTCGTTCTCGGCCGCGGGCCGCCACGGCTGGGCGGACTCCTCCGGCCCCGGCCAGGATCGGCCGGGATCGGGCTCGGCGGAGGGCGGCGGGCTCGGCTCCTCAGGCTCGGGTTCGGGCTGCTCGTCGCAGAGCAGCGGCAGCGGAAGCAGGCAGGTGGGCAGATCGACCGGTAGGTCAACCGGCAGGTCGGGACCGGTGCGGGCGGACGCGTGGGACGGGCCCGCCGCCAAGGTCACTCCTCCGACCACGAAGACGGCCACCAGCGCCGCGAGATGTCGGGCTTTTGCCATGAGAGAAGGCTCCAGAATCGGTTGTCGCCCCCGATACACAAGAGAGCCTTGCGAATTATTAGATAACGAGTCAAGTAATGTGATCGAAGTGAAACCAGCCAGACACGGAGGGTTTAAGCACGTCCCAACGTGGCAGGAAATAACCCCATAAAGGGGGACAAATGCCATGAGCAATCCACAGCAGCCCGAGATTCGCAGATCAGGCAAATCGCCCACCGAGTTCAAGTCCACCCACCTCGTCTCCGACAAGCAGCGCGGCGCCAGGCGCGCCGACCATCCGCACTCCACGGACAAGGGCAACAAAGGGGGCGGCAAGGGCGGAGGCGTGCCTCCCGACCAGCGCTCGCCGTACCCGGGGTGAGCCGAGGTGAAAGGCAGCCTGCAGTTCATCGGCAACGCGACCACGCTGATCCGCTACAACGGCCTCACGCTGCTGACCGATCCCAACTTCCTGCACCGGGGCCAGCGGGCGTACCTGGGCTACGGCCTGTCCTCACGCCGCCTCACCGACCCGGCCCTGGAGATCGAGGACCTGCCGCCGCTCGACGGGGTGGTGCTGTCGCACCTGCACGGTGACCACTGGGACCGGGTCGCCCGCAGGAAACTGGACAAGGGCACGGTGATCGTCACGACGACCGCGGCGGCCCGCAGACTCCGGCTCCAGGGCTTCCGCCGCAGCGTGGGGCTGGAGGAATGGCACACGCACGAGCTACGCGGCCCGCACGGCACGGTCAGGATCACCGCGCTGCCCGCCAAGCACGCGCCGGGTCCGGCCGAGGCGCTGCTGCCGCCCGTCATCGGCACGATGCTGGAGTTCCGCAACCTGGACGAACGGCTGGAGCTGACCGTGCACATCAGCGGCGACACGCTGCTCGACCGCCGCCTGGACGCGATCCCGCGCCGCTTCCCCGACGTCGACCTGGCCATCGTGCACCTGGGCGGCGCCCGGCTGCTCGGCCTCCTGCTCGTCACGATGGACGGCGAGCAGGGCGCGTCGTGGTGCGACCTGATCAACCCGCACGCGGTCGTACCGGTGCACTACGACGACTACGCCGCCTTCAGCTCACCGCTGGAGGACTTCCGCCACCACATCGAGCAGAACGGCCTGGCCGACCGGGTGGTCTACATGCGGCGAGGCGAGATCCGCGAACTCGCCCCGCACCACCTCGTCCGCTAGTCGGCGTTCCGGGCCCGGCTCGGCTGCACGCGCATGGGCTCGCCCGGCATCTTCGGGTAGTTGGGCGGGTACGGCATGTCGCCCCGGTCGTCCTTGGCGTAGAGCTCCAGCAGCGGCTCGATCGAGTACGCCACGTCGTCGATGGCCGCGTGCACGTCGCCCACCTCGGCGAACCGGGCCGGCACCGTACGGATGTCGAAGTCACGCGGTTCGGCGTCGACCAGCTCGTCCCAGGTCAGCGGGGCCGAGACGGGGGCGTGCGGCTGGGCCCTGACGGAGTAGGCGCTGGCGATCGTACGGTCCCGGGCGTTCTGGTTGAAGTCGATGAACACCCGCTCCCCGCGCTCCTCCTTCCACCACGCCGTGGTCACCAGCCCCGGGTCCCGGTCCTCGACGGCCCTGGCCAGGGCGATGCCGGCGTGACGTACCTGGATGAAGTCCCAGTGCGGCTCGATGCGTACGGCGATGTGCACGCCGCGGTTGCCCGACGTCTTCACGAACCCGGTCATCCCCAGCTCCCCCAGCACCTCCCTGGTGAGCAGCGCGGCCTTGCGGGCGGCGTCGAAGTCCAGGCCCGGCTGCGGGTCCAGGTCGACGCGCAGCTCGTCGGGATGCTCGACGTCGGAGGCCCGCACCTGCCAGGGGTGGAAGTCGATGGTGCCGAGGTTCGCGCCGTAGGCGATGGCCGCCACCTCGGTGACCCGCAGCGACTGCGCCGTACGGCCGCTCGGGAACCGCACCGTCACCGACTGGAGCCAGTCGGGGTGCTTGGGTGGCATCCGCTTCTGATAGATCGCCTCGGTCTGTACGCCGTCGGGGTGGCGCTTGAGGTTGGTGGGCCGGTCCTTGAGCGCGCGCAGGGCACCCTCGCCGACGCTCACGTAGTACTCGACCAGCTCCCGCTTGGTGGCGCCGATCTCCGGGAAGTAGACCTTGTCGGGGTTGGTGACCTTGACGGTCCGCTCCCCCACCTGCAGCTCGATGTACGGCGATGCCATGCACCGAACATACTCTCCACTCGTGGAGGGCGCTCCCTCGCGTGCTCATGGCCTCCACTTCGCGGAGGCGGGCTCGGTCGCTTCGGTGCCGTTGCCTTCCCTCGCGTGCCATGGCCGAGGTGGGCCCGTCCCGGAGCCGCCTCGGTGGCGGGACCGAGGGCTCGACGGGACGAGCCGCTAGATCACCCGCCGCCGTTCCGGGCGCTGGCGCGCCACCCGGCCGGCCGTGGCGATCCCCAGCGGCTCCAGCACGGGCGTGGGCTGTGCCGCCTGGCGGGATCTGCGGATGATCTCACCCCTGACAGGAGGCGATGACACCCCCTTGCCTACAAAGACGCGAATTCACCCCAGAACAGATGCTTCAGCCTGCGAAGATCTCTTTTTGCCTGATCTCTCATCGCCTCCGATCTCGTACGCTGGACGCATGGAGAAGGTGGTCAAGAGCGAGGCCGAGTGGCGGGTCCAGCTCTCGCCTGAGGAGTTCCACGTCCTCAGGGAGGCCGGGACCGAGCGCCCGTTCACGGGCGAATACGTGGACACCAAGGCGGAGGGCGTCTACTCGTGCCGCGCGTGCGGGGCGGAGCTGTTCCGGTCGGACACGAAGTTCGAGTCGCACTGCGGGTGGCCGAGCTTCTTCGCGCCGGGCGACTCCGACGCGGTCCGGCTGATCGAGGATCACAGCCATGGAATGGTGCGTACGGAGGTGCGGTGCGCGCGGTGCGACTCGCATCTGGGGCACGTGTTCCACGGAGAGGGATATCCCACTCCGACCGACGATCGTTACTGCATCAACTCGATCTCCCTTAGGCTTGAACCCAAGGGGTGATCGGCCAGCGACAGCGCGTACTGATCACCTGCCTCGGGTAGGAGTTTTGTGTGCGCTTTGTCCATCTGCGCCATCGCTGGGTGACGATTGAGGCCATCGGGCGGGTCGTGACGCAACGGTGTGAGGTGTGCGCCAAGACCCGCGTCCGGGTCCGCTAGTCAGGGGCGGGGTGGGTGACGCGACAGCTGGTGTCGGACGGGCCGAGGATGTTGGCGAGCACGGGATTGCCGTTCTCGCCGAACTCGGCTTGTACGAACACGACCGGATGGGCCACGCCCCTCGCGCGCAGGTACGCCAGACCGCGCTCGCACAGCGTGATCGCCTGGGACGAGTTCCCCGCCGTTTCCGGTAGATCCGTGTAAATGCGCAAATATCCGCCGACCGTGCGGATGTCCTTGAGGCGTTTCAGCGCCTTGTCGTCCGGGCCCCAGTGCGTACGGAAATACTCGGCCGCCTGCTGATCGGTGTGCCGCGACGGGCCGTTCGCCTTGTACCCCTCCGCCTCGCCGGGGTCGGGACCGCCCGCCAGCAGGTCCTCCGCGTCGGTGGTGCCCGGCACCAGCCCCTGCTCGACCGTACCGGGAGAAACCGCACCCGGGCTCGGAGCGGCCTGGGACGGCGGCTCCGACTTCGGCAGCTCACGCGTCCTGACCTCCGCGCTCACCCCCGCGCTGGTGGTGCCGCCGCCCTTTCCCGGCAGTGCCGCGGAGCCGTTCTCCGGCTCCACCCGAGCCTGCGGCGCCGGTCGCGCCTGCTGGGACGAGGCGGCGGTCAGCGCCCCGCCGAAGGTCCCGTTCGCGCCGAGCACCGCGGCCACACCGCCGGCCAGCGCCACGGCCCCGACCGCTCCGACCGCCCACCGCCGGCCCAGACCGCGCCGCCGCGAGCGCGTCGCCACATGACGGCCTGCCCCGCGCCGCCGGCTCCCCCGTTTTCCCGATCCACCCATCACCCCGCCCTCCCCGCCACCGTGGGACGCCGCCCCGGACCCCGCCATGGAGCGTGCCTTGGAACGTGCCTTGGAACGTGCCACCGCAAGCTGCCCGTACGAACAGAGGATTTCCCTGATTGTGACAAAGCGGATAGATCAAGTCGCCTGGATCGCCAACTTCGGCCTCGCTCTTTCTGCCGTTATCCGGACGGCCCCGTGGGCAGCAAGGAAGAGCAGGGACAGTCCAGGCCGCAGGATGGGCAGGGGGTGGGCCCGTGGCTGAGGCAACCGGCAGGGTGGCGTTGGTGACGGGGGCCAGCAGCGGAATCGGCGCGGCCACCGCACGCCTTCTGGCCGCGCGAGGGATGCGCGTGGTGGTCAACTACCTCCGCAGCGCCAGGGCGGCCGAGGAGGTCGTGGCCGGCATCGAGGCCGCCGGCGGCCGGGCCATGGCCGCGCAGGCCGACGTACGCGAGGCGACGGCGGTCGGGCGCATGATCCGGCAGGTCGAGGCGGCGTGGGGCGGCATCGACGTGCTCGTGCACAACGCGCTCACCCCATATGTGATCAAGCATTTCCAGGACATGACATGGGAGGAGCTGGGCGGCAAGCTCGACGACGAGATGCGCGCGGCGTTCACGGTCACCAAGGCCGTCCTGCCCGCCATGACCGAACAGAGCTGGGGACGCATCATCTATCTCGGCACCGGCCTCAGCCGCCGGCCCCGGGAGGGCATGGTCGCGCTGGGCACGGCCAAGGCGGCACTGGCGCAGTTCGCCCGCTATCTCGCCCAGGAACTGGGCCCGCGAGGCATCACGGTCAACGTCGTCGAGCCCGGCCCGGTCGCGGACACCCGGATGGCGAACGTGCTCGACGAGGAGCTCGTACGGCGGCAGGTGGCCGCCACCCCGCTGGGCCGCCTGGCGCACCCGGGCGACGTCGCCCAAGTGGTCGCCTTCTACGCGAGCGAGGACAACGCCTTCATGACCGGCACCACGGCCGCGGTCAACGGCGGGATGGCCATGTACTGATGTACACGATCGATCTCGCCTACGTCGGGCGCGGCCTGCACGAGGAACTGGTCGCCTACATCGCCGACCAGCAGGGCTACTACGCCGACGAGGGCGTCCACGTCGCGCTGCGCGACGGCTGCTCCTGGGACGAGGAGCGGCTGCGCCACGTCGCCACCATCGGGCTCGGCCGGGCGCTGCTGTCCCGGCTGGCCGACGGCGTGCCCTGGGTCGCGCTCAACGTCAACACCCACCGCCCGCTGTTCTGGTTCCTCGCCCGCGCCGGTCTGACCTCCCTGGCCGATCTGGCCGGTCGGCGGGTCGCGGTGCACGCCCCGCAGACCGCACCGGGGTGCTTCGCCCGGATCGTGCTGCGCCGGGCCGGCCTCGACCCGGACCTCGACATCCGCGCCGTCGTCCGCCAGCCCGGCGACTACGGCATGGACCTGCGCCGGCTGCACGAGGGCAGGATCGACGCCGCCCTGGTCGGCAGCACCATGGCACCGGAGGCGGTGGCCGCCGAGAACGGCTGGCAGGTGCCGGCCTGGGTCGGCGACCACTTCCAGATCCCCACCGTCGGGGTGGCCGTCGATCCCACCCGCATCCCTCCGGACGACCCCGCGGTCCAGGCCGTCGTACGAGCCCATCGGCGCGCCCTGCGGGTGATCCACGACGAACCCGACACCGCGGTGCGGCACATCCGGACGTTCCTCGGCCGGCACACCGCGGACGAGGCCCGAGCCCACTACGAGACGTTCATCGCCCCGTATTTCACCACCGAGGGCCAAGCCGACCTCGCCGTCGGCGCCACCGCGATCACCGCGGTCGCCGCCGAACTCGGCATCCCCGCCACCGTCACCGCGGCCGAGTTCTACCGCACCGCGACCACCGCACCTTAGGGCAGGGCCGCGATCAGCTCCCGCACCGGCTTGCGGGCGCCCGTGTAGAACGGGATCTCCACGCGCGTGTGGCGGCGGGCCTGGGCGCCCCGCAGCGTACGCATCAGGTCGACGATCCTGTGCAGCTCGTCGGCCTCGAACGCCAGCATCCACTCGTAGTCGTTGAGCGAGAAGCACGCCACCGTGTTGGCCCGCACGTCGGGATAGTCGCGCGCCATCCTGCCGTGCTCGGCCAGCATGGCCCGGCGCTCGGAGTCCTCGAGCAGATACCACTCGTACGACCGCACGAACGGATAGACGCTCACGTAGGCCCGCGGCTCCTCCTCCGCCAGGAAGGCCGGGATGTGCGACTTGTTGAACTCGGCCGGCCGGTGCAGCGCCATGGCCGACCAGACGGGCCTGCTGTGGCGGCCCAGCTCGGTGCGCCGGAACCTGGAGTAGACGTCCTGCAGGTCCTCGGCGGTGGGCGCGTGCCACCAGAACATGAAGTCGGCGTCGGCCCGCAGCCCGGCCACGTCGTAGACCCCCCTGGTCACGACGCCCTTGCCGGCGGCCTGGTCCAGCAGCTCCTCGACCTCACCCGCCAGGCCCTCGCGGTCGGCGGGACACGGCTCGGTGACCTGGAAGACCGACCACATCGTGTAACGGATCACCTGGTTGAGATCGCGGGCCTTGGGCCGCGGGGCTGCCTCTGTCATAGCCTCTATTGTCCTCTCGGGGACAGGTGGTCCAGAATCCGGGCCGCGGCCGTACGCGCCGTGCTGATGCAGGCCGGGATGCCGATCCCGTCGTACGCGGCGCCGCAGACGGCCAGCCCGGGCTGCACGGCCACCGCCGCGCGCACCCTGGCCACCCGGTCGAGGTGACCCACGTTGTACTGCGGCAGCGCGCCGCCCCAGCGCGTGACCCGGGTGTCCAGCGGCAGCCCGCTGGTGCCCATCACGTCGGCCATCTCGGCGGCGGCCAGCGACACCAGCTCGGTGTCGTCCCGCTGGAGCAGGTGCTCCTCGCCGACCCTGCCGATCGAGCAGCGCAGGATCACCATGTCCTTGACCAGGTGCGGCCACTTGACCGAGCTGAATGTGACCGCCTTGACCGCCCGTCCCTCCACGGGCGGCACCAGGTAGCCGCTGGAGGCGGGCGGCTCGGGGAAGGCGTCGATCGGGTACGCGAGCGTGACGATGGCCATGCTGGCGTACTCGATCCTGGCCAGCTCGCTCGCCGCCTTGGGCACCTCGGCCTTGAGCAGCCGGGAGGCCGCGGGCCCCGGCGTGGCCACGATCACCGCGTCCGCCTCGATGACCTCGGGCCTCGGGACCGGGCCGGTGACGAGCTGCCAGCCGTCGCCGGTCCTGCGCAGCTCGCGTACGGTGACGCCGGTCCTGATGTCCGCGCCCGACGCCTTGGCGACCGCCTCCGCGAGGCTGCCGACGCCGTTCTTGAGGGTCGTGAAGACCGGCCCCGCGTCCTTCGGCGCCTCCTCGACGAGCTGCCTGGCCCCGGTCAGCAGCGAGCGCTCGGAGCGCGCCACCGCCGCCACGCGCGGCATCGTGGCCTCCAGCGACAACATGTCGGACCGGCCCGCGTAGACGCCGCCGAGCAGCGGCTCGACCAGCCGCTCCACGACCTCGGCGCCCATCCTGGCCCGGATGTACGCGGCCACGGACACGTCGGTGCGGACGAGCGTCGCCGGCAGGATCTGGTCGAGCGGCACGCGCAGCAGGCCGCCGGGCGAGACGATGCCGGACTTGGCCAGCTCGGTCAGGTCGGCGGGCACGCCCATGACCTGGCCCTTCGGCATCGGCCGCAGCGTGCCCCTGCTGTAGATGGCCGAGCCGGCGGTGCCGGGGAAGACCAGGTCGTCGCCGAGCCCCACCGCTCCGGCCAGCTCCTTGCCCTCGGGCCGCCTGGCCAGCATGGCCTCCGCGCCCGCGTCCACGCTCACCCCGGCGACCTCCGAGGCGTACAGCTTGCCGCCGATGCGCGAAGCGCCCTCCAGCACGGTCACCTTGACCCGCTTGCCCCCGCTCTGGCGGAGATACCACGCGGCGGCGAGACCGGAGATCCCCCCGCCGATGACGACCACGTGGGCCCGATTCCCTTCCACGCTTCCAGACGCTACCGCCTCAGCGCCTTGCCTCCCTAAACGCAGTGACCTTAACGTGATTCATCCCGTCAAACCGGGGCTATCTCGCGTCCGTCTTATGGGCATGAGGAGAATCCGGTACGGAATCGCACTCGCGACCGCCTGCTCAGCCCTGCTCCTGGCCGGCTGCGGCGGCGGCAGCCGCTCGAACATCCTCACCAGCGACGCGGGCGGCGAGGCGGCCGCACCGGCCGTGGCCTCCGCGGCGCCGGATCAGGCAGAACAGGACGTCGGCAAGCAGCCGAGACCCCAGCGCAAGGACGACGGCGGGCTGGTCTCGAACGTCAAGCTCACCCAGCAGGACCGCCAGGTCATCTACACCGGCAGCATGACCGTGCGGGCCAAGCAGGTCACCGCCGCCGTGCAGCAGGCCAAGCAGATCGTGACGTCGGCGGGCGGCTACCTGTCCAAGGAGGAGACCAGCTCGGCCAGTGACAGCGAGGACACGGCCATGCTGGAGTTCAAGGTCCCGCCGGACAAGTACGCCGAGGTGCTCGGCCGGCTCGGCAAGGACCTGGGCAAGCAGCTGTCCATGAACCAGGGCACCCAGGACGTCACCATGCAGATGGCCGACGTCAACAGCCGGCTCAAGTCGGCGCAGCAGTCGCTGGACTCGCTGCGTACGCTGCTGAAGAAGGCCGACACGATCGGGCAGGTCCTGCAGGTGGAGCGGGAGATCTCCACGCGCGAGGCGGATCTGGAGTCGCTGCAGGCGCAGCAGAAGGAGCTGACCACGCAGGTCGCCATGGCCACGCTGACGCTCCGGCTGGTCGGGCCGGTCACCGAGGTCCAGGATCCCGAGGAGGAGCCCGCGGGTTTCCTGGGCGGGCTGAAGGCGGGCTGGAAGGCGCTGGTGTCGTTCACGAAGATCGCGCTGACGGTGCTCGGCGCGCTGCTGCCGTGGCTGATCGCGTCGCTGCCCCTGATCGCGTTGGTGATCTACCTGGCGCGGCGCAATCGCGTCAGGCGTCCCACCGTCCCCACGCCCCCGCCGGGCCCCGGCCCCGAGGCGGCCTGACCGCCCAGAGGCCGGTGCTGAGGCCGGTTACTGGGGCCGGGTACGCCGTCCGGGCCGGCCCGTCGTGGGCCGGCCCGGACGTCGATCATCAGACCAGGTCGAACCGGTCTAGGTTCATGACCTTGTCCCACGCCGCGACGAAGTCCGTCACGAACTTCTCCTTCGCGTCGTCGCTCGCGTAGACCTCCGCGACCGCGCGCAGCTCGGAGTTGGACCCGAAGACGAGGTCGGCCCGGCTGCCGGTCCACTTGACCGCACCGGTGACGTCATCCTTGGCCTCGAACGTGTTCGCGTCCTCGGACGTCGCCGTCCACGTCGTGCCCAGGTCGAGCAGGTTGACGAAGAAGTCGTTGGTCAGCGCCCCGGGGGTCGCGGTGAGGACACCGAGCTGCGACTGCTGGTAGTTCGCACCCAGGACGCGCAGGCCGCCGACGAGGACCGTCAGCTCGGGAGCGCTCAGGGTAAGCAGGTTGGCCCGGTCGATGAGCAGGTACTCGGCCGGCAGCCGGTTGCCCTTCCCGAGGTAGTTGCGGAACCCGTCGGCGGCCGGCTCGAGCGCGGCGAACGACTCGACGTCGGTCTGCTCCTGCGCGGCGTCCACGCGGCCCGGCGTGAAGGGCACCTGGACGTCGAAGCCGGCGTCCTTGGCGGCCTTCTCCACGGCCGCGGCACCGGCCAGCACGATCACGTCGGCCAGCGAGACCTGCTTGCCGCCGGTCTGGGCGCCGTTGAACGCCTTCTGGATCCCCTCAAGGGTGCCCAGCACCGCCGCCAGCTGGTCGGGGTCGTTGGCCTCCCACCCGCTCTGCGGCTGCAGGCGGATGCGCGCGCCGTTGGCGCCGCCGCGCTTGTCGCTGCCGCGGAAGGACGCGGCCGACGCCCACGCGGTGGAGACGAGCTGCGACACCGACAGGCCCGAGGCCAGGACCTGGCCCTTGAGGGCGGCGATGTCGGCGGCGTCGACGAGCTCGTGCGTCACCGCGGGCAGCGGGTCCTGCCACAGCAGCGTCTCGGACGGGACCTCCGGGCCGAGGTAGCGCACGATCGGGCCCATGTCGCGGTGGGTCAGCTTGTACCACGCGCGGGCGAAGGCGTCTGCGAACTCGGCGGGGTTCTCCAGGAAGCGCCGCGAGATCGGCTCGTAGACCGGGTCGTACCGGAGCGACAGGTCGGTGGTCAGCATCGTCGGAGCGTGGCTCTTCGACGCGTCGTGGGCGTCGGGGACGGTGTCCGCGCCCGCGCCGTCCTTCGGCCGCCACTGGTTCGCGCCGGCGGGGCTCTGGAACAGCTCCCACTCGTAGCCGAACAGGATCTCGAAGAAGCTGTTGTCCCAGGTGATCGGGGTGTTCGTCCAGATGCCCTCGAGACCGCTGGTGATCGCGTCGCCACCCTTGCCGGTGCCGAAGCTGTTCTTCCAGCCGAGGCCCTGCGCCTCGATCGGGGCGGCCTCGGGGTCGGCGCCGACGTTGTCGGCCGGGCCGGCGCCGTGGGTCTTGCCGAAGGTGTGACCGCCGGCGATCAGGGCGACCGTCTCCTCGTCGTTCATCGCCATCCGGCGGAACGTCTCACGGATGTCGCGGGCCGCGGCCAGCGGGTCGGGGTTGCCGTTCGGGCCCTCCGGGTTGACGTAGATGAGGCCCATCTGGACCGCGCCCAGCGGGTTCTCCAGCTCGCGGTCGCCGGTGTAGCGCTCGTCGCCGAGCCAGGTGGTCTCGGGGCCCCAGTAGACGTCCTCGTCAGGCTCCCAGACGTCCGCGCGGCCGCCGGCGAAGCCGAAGGTCTCGAAGCCCATCGTCTCCAGGGCGACGTTGCCGGCGAGGATCATGAGGTCGGCCCACGAGAGCTTCTGGCCGTACTTCTTCTTGACCGGCCAGAGCAGGCGGCGGGCCTTGTCGAGGTTGCCGTTGTCGGGCCAGCTGTTGAGCGGGGCGAAGCGCTGCTGCCCGGCCCCGGCGCCGCCGCGGCCGTCGCTGATCCGGTACGTGCCCGCGCTGTGCCAGGCCATCCGGATGATGAACGGGCCGTAGTGACCGAAGTCGGCCGGCCACCAGTCCTGCGAGGTCGTCAGCGCCTCCGCGATGTCCCGCTTGACGGCCGGGAGGTCCAGGCTCTTGAACGCCTCGGCGTAGTCGAACTCCTGGCCGAGGGGGTTGGTCTCGGCGGGGTTCTTGGCGAGGATCCTCAGGTTGAGCCGCTCCGGCCACCACTGGCGGTTTCCGCCACCCTGAGTCGGATGCGGGGCGCGCTGGTGCGCGACCGGGCAGCCTGCGCTTTCCGCCTTCGCGTCAGTGACGATTGCATCATGGTTCTCAGACATGGGAATCCTTCCGGACTAGATCACGGTGCTCAGGAACTGCGGGCGGTGGAACATGCGGGGCACAGGCCCCAGTAGATGACCTCGGCCTCGTCGATCGTGAAGCCGTGGGCGTCGGACGCGGTCAGGCAGGGCACCTCGCCCACCGCGCAGTCGACGTCGGCGACGACACCGCACGAGCGGCACACGACGTGGTGGTGGTTGTCGCCGATGCGTCCCTCGAACCGGGCCGGGCTGCCGGCCGGTTCGATGCGACGTACGAGCCCCGCTGCGGTGAGCGCGTGCAGGGCCTCGTACACGGCTTGAAGGGAGACATGGCCGACACGGTCGCGCACCCCGGAGGCGATCGCCTCGACATCGAGGTGATCGCCCTCCCGGACGGTCTCGAGCAGCGCGACGCGGGCGGCCGTCACTCTCAGGCCTACACCGCGCAGCTCCTCGGCGGTGGTCTTCATAAACACGAACTATACAAGATAATGAATGATCCAGGTCTAGTGACGCGCCGGGAAACATTTCGTGACATGCGAAAAGGCCTGCCCCGCGCGCTGCGGGACAGGCCTCGAATCTGCGGCCGGGTGTCAGCCGGTGACGCTCGCCTCGTGGACCAGGTCGGTGAGGCGCGTGAGCTGGTCGGGGTCGGTCGAGGGCAGCACGCCGTGCCCCAGGTTGAACACGTGCCCCTCGGCCGCCCGGCCCTGGCGCAGCACTTCGCGTGCCTTGCGCTCGACGACCTCCCAGGGTGCCAGGAGCACGGCCGGGTCGAGGTTGCCCTGGAGCGCTTTGCCGGGGCCGACCCGGCGGGCCGCCTCGTCGAGAGGCACCCGCCAGTCCACGCCCACCACGTCGGCCCCGGCCTCGCCGAGCACGCCGAGCAGCTCGCCCGTGCCGACGCCGAAGTGGATGCGCGGCACGTCCGTCACGCCCTCGAAGATCCGCCGCGTGTACGGCAGGACGAACTCCCGGTAGTCGGCCGGCGCCACCGCCCCCACCCAGGAGTCGAAGAGCTGCACCGCCGAGGCCCCCGCCGCGATCTGGATGCGCAGGTGCTCGAGGACGATCGTGGACAGCCGCTCCATGAGCGCGTGCCACAGCTTCGGCTCGCCGTACATCATGGCCTTGGTGTGGTCGTGGTTCTTGGACGGGCCGCCCTCGATCAGGTAGGAGCCGAGCGTGAACGGCGCCCCGGCGAAGCCGATCAGCGGCGTGCCGCCCAGCTCGCCCGTCAGCGCGCGGATGGCCTCGGTGACGTACGGCACGTCGTCCGGCTCCAGCGGGCGCAGCGCGTCGACGCCCTTGGCGTCGCGGATCGGGTCGGCCACGACGGGGCCGACGCCCGGCTTGATGTCGAGGTCGACGCCGATGGCCTTGAGCGGGACGACGATGTCGCTGAAGAAGACGGCCGCGTCCACGCCGTAGCGGCGCACGGGCTGCATGGTGATCTCGACGATCAGATCGGGCCTCGCGCAGGCGGTGAGCATCGGCACGCCCCCGCGGACCTTGTGGTATTCCGGCAGCGCCCGCCCGGCCTGGCGCATGTACCAGACCGGGGTGTGCGGGACGGGCTGGCGGCGGCAGGCACGCAGGAACGCTGAGTCGGCGAGGTTCACCCCACAAGGGTGCCATGGCAGGGCGGCGGTCCCGACACTGGCGCGAGGTGTCGGAAAAACATCGATCGAACACCCCAAGTCATGATCAGATAGCCAGATGAAGGTTTACCGGTCTGCTCGGCATCGGCATCGCACGAGGGTCGAACACACCCCATGCCCGGCCAGAGTGCCGGTCTCGACTGGGCCAAATGTTCACCAACCCCCCGCGCGGCATCGATTCAGAGACCACTTTCGGGACACGCCGAGCGCGTTGCGGGGAAATGTCAGCGGCTCGTGCCAACGTCGGAGCCACGACCCGAAGAAAGGCCCCGGTTCGATGACTCGTGCGACTACCGCGTTGTGGACTTCCCCAGAGCGCCGCAATGAGCGCTGCCTGTCCTGTGCCGGCGAGCGGCTGTTCGAGCAGCCGCCGTGCCTCGACGGGCACGAGCCCGGCCACTGCCCGGAGTGGGCCTGCGTCGAGTGCGGTCACGCGATCGTCATCGGCACCGCCGAGTCCGTCCGACAGGTTCGCCAGCTGGTTACGGCAGCGGCTTGATCACGAAGGATGAGCACCCCTGTGGTCCCCTTCCGTCCGACTTCGACCTACGCTTCCGCTATGACACTCAGTGACCAGCCTCCTCCGCCCGCGGCGTTCACGCGCGCGGCGGAGAGCATGCGGTTGACCGAGGTCAGGCCGGAGATCGAGCTGGAGGAACTGCCCGCTCCGCAGCGGCTGGCCCCCTACTCGTCGGCCATCGGCGCGTCGGTCTACCGCGACGACGAAGAGCTCGCGGTGGGCAGGCTGATCCTGCTCTACGACCCTGACGGCCAGCGCGGGTGGGAGGGCCCGTTCCGGCTGGTGGCCTACGTCAGGGCCGACATGGAGCCGGAGATCACCTCCGACCCGCTGCTCGGGCCGGTCGTCTGGAGCTGGCTGACGGAAGCTCTGGAGGCCCACCAAGCCGACTACTCCGCCGCTGGCGGTACCGTGACAAGAGCCGTGTCAGAGGGGTTCGGCAACAAAGCCGAAGACCCGGTCACGACCGAGCTCGAGCTACGGGCGTCCTGGTCACCCGCGCAGGAGGATCTCTCCGGCCACGTCGCCGCCTGGTGCGACCTCATGTGCCTGGCGGCGGGGATCCCGCCGCTCCCGCCCGACGTGGCCGCCCTTCCCCGCCGCCGTGATGATCCGGAGAGTGACCGTACGAAGTGAGGGCACCAGTCAAGACAGCACAAGCGTCATGAGGTCGGTGAACTCGTGACAGAAGAACGTACCGTCGTGCCGCTCCTGGAGCCGCGCGAGGGCATTCCAGCGGTCATCGCGGACGCCGACGCGCTGACTGAAATCGTTTCGCGTTTCGCGGCGGGCAAGGGTCCCGTGGCGGTCGACGCCGAACGCGCCTCGGGCTATCGGTACGGCAACCGCGCCTACCTCGTACAGCTGCGCCGGGCCGGGGCCGGGACCGCGTTGATCGACCCGATCGCCTGCCCCGACCTGTCCGCGCTCGACGCGGCCGTGGCCGAGGCGGAGATCGTGCTGCACGCCGCCTCCCAGGACCTGCCGTGCCTGCTCGAGGTGGGGTTCAGGCCGCGGGAGATGTTCGACACGGAGCTGGCGGGGCGGCTGCTCGGCTACGAGCGGGTCGGACTCGGCACGATGGTCGAGACCGTGCTCGGGCTGCGCCTTGAGAAGGGACACTCGGCCGCCGACTGGTCCACCCGGCCGCTGCCGGAAGACTGGCTGCGGTACGCGGCCCTCGACGTGGAAGTGCTGGTCGAGCTCCGCGACGTGCTCCACCAGGAGCTGGCCGACAGCGGGAAGCTGGAGTGGGCGCGCGAGGAGTTCGCCGCCGTGCTCAACACGCCGCCGCCCGTGCCGCGGTCCGATCCCTGGCGGCGTACGTCGGGCATCCACAAGGTCCGGAACGTACGCGCGCTGGCGATCGTGCGGGAGTTGTGGACCATGCGCGACAGGATCGCCCGGGAGTCCGACCTGGCGCCGGGGCGGGTGTTGCCCGACGCGGCCATCGTCACCGCCGCGCTGGAGGGACCCCGTACCAAGAAGGCCTTGACCGAAATATCAGCATTCACCGGGCGTAGCGCACGCCGCCACATGGGCGACTGGCTCGCCGCCGTCACCCGGGCCCGCGGACTGCCGGACAACCAGCTCCCGCAGCCGAGCACCCCGGGCGACGGACCGCCACCGCCCAACCGCTGGGCCGACCGCGACCCGGCCGCCGCCAAACGCCTCGCCGCCGCGCGAGCGGTGGTGGCGGGGCTGGCCGAGCAGCACCACATGCCGACCGAGAACCTGCTCCAGCCGGACGCGGTCCGGCGGCTCACCTGGGAGCCGCCGGAGGAGATCACCGAGGAGACGGTGACGGAGCGGCTGCGCGAGCTCGGGGCCCGCGAGTGGCAGCTCTCCCTGACGGCCCAGCCCATCACCAAGGCCCTGGGCCGCCTCGAAACCCGCGGCGACCTCTAGCACCTCGCGCCTCACCGCGACGCGCCCCGACCCACCCGAACCCGGGAGGGTCGGGGCGCGTCGCACACCCGCGGCCTGGCCCGCGCACGGCCCCGCCAACGCATCTGCGCGCCGCAGAACGCCAACGCCACGACGCCGACACCCGCCTCGCGCCTGAACGCCCGGCTGGACACCGCGCCCGATCGCCCTTGCGCCCGAACGCTCGGCCGAGCACCGTGCCCAAGCACCACGCCCGAACGCACCGTGCCCGAGTGCCCTTGCACCCCCCGGGCGCCGCGCCCGAACGCACCGTGCCCGAGTGCCCTTGTGGGCCCGGGTGCCGGGCTTGGGGGGTGGGTTTTCGGGTGTGTGGGGGTTGGGGCTACTTGACGGGGTTGGTGGGGCGGCCGTACGGTTCGGGAAAGCGCTTTCCCCATGTTTGTCCTGAAGGGATCCTCAATGAGCGTGCGCACCATCGGCGTCGTGATGAACGGCGTCACCGGGCGGATGGGCTACCGTCAGCACCTGGTCCGCTCCGTCCTGGCCATCAACGAGCAGGGCGGGGTCACGCTCTCGGACGGCGGCAGGGTGAAGATCAAGCCAGTACTTGTCGGCCGAAATGCCGATAAATTGGCAGATATCGCGGCGAAGCATGGGATTTCGGATTTCACTACGGAGCTCGACTCCGCCCTCGCCGACGACGACAACCTGATCTACTTCGACGCCCAGGTCACCAGCGCCCGCGTCAAGGCCGTCTTGAAGGCCATCGAGGCGGGCAAGCACATCTACGCCGAGAAGCCCACCGCCGAGTCGACGCAGGAGGCGATGGCGCTGGCCGAGGCCGCCACGGCCAAGGGCGTCAAGAACGGCGTCGTGCAGGACAAGCTCTTCCTGCCCGGCCTGCTCAAGCTGAAGCGGCTGATCGACAGCGGTTTCTTCGGCCGGATCCTGTCGGTGCGCGGGGAGTTCGGCTATTGGGTGTTCGAGGGCGACTGGCAGGAGGCGCAGCGCCCGTCGTGGAACTATCGGGCCGAGGACGGCGGCGGCATCGTGCTCGACATGTTCCCGCACTGGCACTACGTGATGGAGAACCTGTTCGGCCGCGTCCAGTCCGTCTACGCCCGCGCCGTGACCCACGTCCCCGCCCGGGTGGACGAGCAGGGCAACACGTACCAGGCCACCGCGGACGACGCCGCGTACGGGATCTTCGAGCTCGAAGGCGGCATCGTCGCCCAGATCAACTCCTCCTGGACCGTTCGCGTGAACCGCGACGAGCTGGTCGAGTTCCAGGTGGACGGCACGCACGGCAGCGCCGTGGCCGGCCTGCGCAACTGCCGCGTGCAGCACCGCTCCGCCACCCCCAAGCCCGTCTGGAACCCCGACCTGCCCGCCACCGCCCGCTTCCGCGACGGCTGGCAGGAGGTGCCGGACAACGCCGAGTTCGACAACGGGTTCAAGGTGCAGTGGGAGGCGTTCATCAAGCACGTGCTGGAGGACGCGCCCTTCCCGAACGACTTCGCCTCCGGCGCCCGCGGCGTGCAGCTCGCCGAGCTGGGGCTGCGTTCGTCCGCCGAGGGCCGCAGGATCGAGGTGCCGCAGCTGTGACGACGATCGACCTGCCCGGGATCGGCGCCTACACCCTGCGCGAGCCCGTCACATGGGAGGTGCCCGGGGGCCCGCCCGCCGGCCGCGTCGTGTACGCGGCCGCGCACGTGGTGGCCGACCCGCTCGGCGACAACACGCCCGGCTCCCCCGCCGCCGTCGACTGGGACGCGACCCTGCGCTTCCGCCGCCACCTGTGGACGCACGGCCTGCGCGTCGCGGACGCCATGGACACCGCCCAGCGCAACATGGGCCTGGACTGGGCGGCGACCAAGGAGCTCATCCGGCGCAGCGCCGCCGAGGCCCGCTCGTACGGCGACCCGGCGACGCTGGTCGCCTGCGGCGCGGGCACCGACCACGCGCCCCAGGCCGCCGACCTCAACACGATCACGGCCGCGTACGCCGAGCAGATCGAGACCGTCCAGTCGGCCGGCGCCGGAGTGATCGTCATGGCCTCCCGCCAGCTCGCCAGGGTGGCGGCGGGTCCGCAGGACTACCACCAGGTGTACGGCAAGCTGTTCGGCCTGGCGGAGCGGCCGGTGATCCTGCACTGGCTGGGCGAGATGTTCGACCCGCAGCTGGCCGGCTACTGGGGTTCGGGCGACGTGGCGGCGGCCACCGAGTCGTTCCTGGAGCTGATCCACGCGCACGCCGCGATGGTGGACGGCGTCAAGGTGTCGCTGCTGGACGAGGAGCACGAGGTAGGGCTGCGCGCCGCGCTCCCCGAGGGCGTCCGGCTCTACACGGGGGACGACTTCAACTACCCGTCGCTGATCAAGTCGGGCTCGCACGCGCTGCTGGGCATCTTCGACGCCATCGCCCCGGCGGCGACGGCGGCGCTGCAGGCCCTGGACGCGGCCGAGGCGGCGCAGGACGCGGACGAGGCCGCCCGGCAGCTCGCCCGCTACGACGAGATCTTCGCCCCGACCGTCCCCCTGTCCAGGAAGATCTTCGAGACGCCGACGTACAACTACAAGACCGGCATCGTCTTCCTGGCCTGGCTGAACGGCCACCAGGACGCGTTCGCCATGGTGAACGGCGCCCAGTCGGCCCGCTCGCTGCGGCACCTCGCGGAGGTGTTCCGCCTCGCCGACCAGGCCGGGCTCCTGTCCGACCAGGAGCTGGCCGTGGGCCGGATGAAGGCGCTGCTGGCGGTGAACGGCCTGTGAGCCTTGCGCTGAACCAGTGGACGACCCGGCGGTGGTCCGTGGCCGAGGCCGTGGACGGGTGCGTGCGGCACGGCCTGGAGGCGGTCGGGCTGTGGCGGGAGAAGGTCGCCGAGCAGGGCCTCGCGGAGAGCGTGAAGCTGGTGCGCGAGGCCGGCCTGCGGGTGTCCTCGCTGTGCCGGGGCGGCTTCCTCACGGCGGGCGGGCTGCCCGGCGAGGAGGGCCGGCGGGCCTTCGCGCAGGCGCTGGACGACAACCGGCGGGCCATCGACGAGGCGGCCGAGCTGTCGGCGGCCTGCCTGGTGATGGTGGTCGGCGGCCTGCCCGGGGTGAAGCCGGGCGAGGACCTGCCCCCGAGCGGGTTCTCGCGGGACGTGGCCGGGGCGCGCGAGCGCGTGGCGGAGGCGCTGGCCGAGCTGGCGCCGTACGCCGGGGAGCGCGGGGTCAAGCTGGCCCTGGAGCCGCTGCATCCGATCTACTGCCCCGACCGCGCCGTCCTGTCCACCCTGGGCCAGGCGCTGGACCTGAGCCTGGCCCACCCGGAGGAGCAGGTCGGCGTGGTGGTCGACACGTTCCACGTGTGGTGGGACCCGAGGGTGTTCGAGGACATCGCGCGGGCCGGTCGCAGGATCGCCTCCTACCAGGTGTGTGACTACCTGCACCCGCTGCCGCAGGACATCCTGCTCGGGCGGGGCATGATGGGCGACGGCGTGATCGACTTCCGGCCGATCACGCAGGCCGTCCTGGACGCCGGTTACGCGGGCGACGTCGAGGTGGAGATCTTCAACGCCGACGTCTGGGCCGCCGACCCGGACGAGGTGGTGGCCACGATGAAGGCCCGTTACGAGGACGTGGTGCTCCCCGTACGGTGACGCCCGGCGCTACCTCGGCTTGTCCCAGACCAGCAGGTAGCGCCGCAGGAGGAGGCGGCGGAGGCGGCAGCCGGGCAGCAGCCCGCGGGCCGCCCGCCCCACCTCGCCCCACGACATGACGGGGTCCATGACCGGCACGCCGGGACCGCGCTTGCCGCCGTGGAACAGCCTGAGCACGTGCGAGACCGCCTGGCCCGAGAGCCGGATGATCCCGTCCAGGAGCGTGCGGTCCCTGGCGTGGCCGACGATCACCAGCCGGCCGCCCGGCGCCAGCAGCCCCACCAGCGCGTCCATGGCCTCGCCGAAGTCCGCGTGGTGGACGACCGCGACGGCGGTGACGAGGTCGTACTTGCCCTCGGGGAGCCGGCCGTCGAGGTAGTCGCCTTCCAGGAAGGACACGTTGCCGGGGCGGCGCTCGCGGGCCATGGCGATCGCCTCGGCGGAGCAGTCGACGCCGGTCACGTAGGGGACGCGGGCCGCGAGCTTGCCCGCCAGCAGCCCGTCACCGCATCCGACGTCGAGCGCGTGCGCGCAGTCCTCGGGAACGAGCTTCAGGACGAGCCTCTGGTAATGGACGTTGTGATTCCAGTAGGTCTCGGGCATTTGATCACGATAGCGTCACGGTCCCCGCGGCGCCGTTCACTTCGATCTCCTGCCCCGTCGTGATGCGGTGGGTGGCGTCGGGGACACCGACGACGGCCGGGATGCCGTACTCCCTGGCCACCACGGCGCCGTGCGACATCGCGCCGCCCATCTCCATCACCAGCCCGCCCGCCGTCAGGAACAGCGGCGTCCAGCCCGGATCGGTCGAGGGGCAGACCAGGATCTCGCCGGGCTCCAGGTGCGCGCCGATGGGGTCGAGCACCACTCTGGCCACGCCCTTGACGGTGCCGGCCGAGGCGGCGGTGCCCGTCAGCGCGCCTTCCACGGCGCTGGTCGCGAGCGCCTCGGGCTCGGTGCCGTCGGACAGCAGGATCCTCGGGACGTGCCTGCGGCGCGACTCCCGCTCGTACGTCTCCCGCCGCTCCGCCACGACCGCGCGCAGGTCGCCCCCGTCCAGGGCGGCCCTGGCCTCGTCGAAGCCGAGGAAGTACACGTCCCGCGCCGAGTCCAGGACCCCGAGGCCCACCAGGTGCTCCCCCACCGCGAGCATGCTCCGCCGCACCCCGGCGAGGGTCTTGACCAGGTAGAACTTGGGCAGCTCGCGCAGCCCCGCGAACTCCCTGGTCCGCCGGAGCCCGAAACGTACGACCGCGGCCCGCCAGCGGCCCTTACGGCGGGCCTCGGACGCCACGTGGGCGATGGCAGAGCGCGCCGCCTCGGCCCCCTTGCCGAACAGCGCGGAGGGCACGAGGTCGGCGCCGCCGTCCATCCGCAGGTAGTTGGCCAGCACGCCGAGGATGTGCGCGGGCTCCTCCGACCAGCGGGGCACGCCCAGGTCGATCTCGGCGACGCCGCGGTGGCCGTACTCGTCCAGGAACGCGGTGATCTCGCGCTGGGCGACCGGCGGGAGGTTGCCGGCCTCGAAGAGGCGGACCAGCTCGGCCACCGGCTCCTTCCTGAACGGCTCCGGCTCGATGCGGGTGGCCAGGTGCCACAGCTCCAGGTCCATCTCCGTGGTCGGGTTGTGCGGGACGCTGCGCAGGACGTCCTGCATGTCGGCGATCGGCACGCCGGAGAGCCTGGAGGCCAGCGCGAACAGGCCGTAGCCGGTGAGCACCATGGGCATGATCGAGAGGATGACCGGGAAGGTGGCGGCGAGCAGGCGTTCGGCGTGGTCCAGGCGCTGGGCGGGGGTGGCCGCCTCGGGGAGCCGCAGGCGCCGGTCCAGCTGCTCGCCGATGCGGGCGGCGTACGCGAGGCCCTCCTTCGGCCGCGTGAGGGCGAGCAGGATCCGGGAGGGCGCGTGGATGCGGCGGGCGAACCTGCGCAGGCCGCGCAGGACCGGGCGGGGTGACGTGTGCACCACCGAGAGCCTCGGGTCCTCCATCAGCCGCTCGAACACGGGGACGGTGCGCGCCTCGCCCAGCGCGAGCATGCGCGGCAGGACCGCGCGGCCGAAGCGGCTGCGTACGGCCGTGGTCAGGTCCAGCCACATGCGCTGGCCCGACACGGTCATGAACGGCGCGCCGTCCCGCGGGTCGGCCGGCCCGTAGCCGGGCAGCCCCGCCGCCCCGGAGGAGATCAGCCGGAACGCCGACAGGCCCATCGGGGTGAGCGGCCCCATGACGCCCTGGACGACGTTGACCGAGAAGTACACCCGCAGGCCCGGCCGGCTCTGCTCGGGCAGCGGGTAGAGGGTGGTGATCGGTCTCGCCTGGGTGAGCCAGAGCCGGCCGTCGCCGTCGATGGCCCACTCGGTGTCCTGGGGCGCGCCGTAGTGGTCCTCCACGCGGGCGCCCAGCTCGGCCAGCGCGCGCACCTGGTCGTCGGTCAGGCAGAGTCCGTCGTGCGCGGTCTCGACGCGTTCCGTGCCGCCGCCGGGCACGGAACGGATGGTCAGGCGCTTGTCGCCGGCGTGGCGTTCGAGGATCTCGCCGCCGTGCACGACGAACCGGTCGGGGTTCACGGCGCCGGAGACGACGGCCTCGCCGAGCCCGGGGTTGGCGTCGATGACGGCCTCGCGCCGCCGCCCGGTCACCGGGTTGGCGGTGAACATCACGCCCGCCACCCGCGCGTCCACCATCTCCTGCACGACCACCGCCAGCCGGACGGCGGCGTGGTCGATGCCGTTGGACTCGCGGTAGGCGACCGCGCGGTCGGTCCAGAGCGAGGCCCAGCAGCGGCGCACGGCCTCGACCACCGCCTCGGCGCCGACGACGTTGAGGTAGGTGTCCTGCTGCCCGGCGAAGCTGGCGAACGGCAGGTCCTCGGCCGTGGCGGACGAGCGCACCGCCACGGCCACGTCGTCACCGAGCGCGGCGTAGGACGTCACGATCGTCTCGCGCACGTCCTCCGGCACCGGCGCCTCCAGCAGGTGCCGCCTGGCCCGCTCGGCGAGCCCGTCGCCGCTCGTCTCCAGGCCCTCCGCGACCCGCCGGTACGCCTCCGTGGTCAGCACCCATCCCGGCGGGACGGGAAGGCCGGCCCTGGCCAGCTCGCCGAGGTTCGCGGCCTTGCCGCCCACCTCGGCGAGCATCCCGGCGTCGATCTCGGAGAAGGCCAGTGCCGTCTTCATCGTCTGCTCCCCTGCCGTTCAGCTTCCTGTCACTCAGTGTGGCTCTTCCTGGAGAGAAATTCAACGGTTGATGAAAAGATCCGCGCCGTCCAGGTCCCAGGCGGGATCGACTCCGACGCCCAGCACTCCGAGCGCCGTCGGCCCCACGTCGACCAGCCGCGGCTCGCCGAGCGAGCGGCCGCCCAGGTCCTCCTCCAGCCGGTTCGCGATCACGAACACCGTGCGCTCCTCGTCCGACGTCCCGCCGTGGCCGCCCGCGTCCACGTGCCCGTGGTCGGTCGTGATCAGCACCGTCCATCGCTCGTCGAGGTACGAGGACCGCCCCCGCACCGCGTCGAGCAGCTGCCCCAGGTAGGCGTCCTGGGTCTGGAGCGCGTCGAAGTACTCGGGGCAATGAGGGCCGAGGTCGTGGGCCACCTCGTCGGTGTCGCCCAGATACACGAAGACGGCGTCGGGGTCGGCCGCGGCCAGGTGCCGCTCGGCGGCCTCGGCGACCTGCCTGTCGGCCTCGGCCCAGGAGCCGAACTCGTAGCCGTCCAGGACGAACCGGTGGTCGATGGCCCGGCTGAACGCGCCGTGCTCCTCCAGCGCCCCCCAGGAGAAGAACGCGGCGGTGCTCAACTCCGGCCGGGCATGCTTCGCACGAGTCAAGAAGTCCGGATATTTCGTGAAACGGGGGTTGGCGAAGCCGTTGTCCACCACGCCGTGTTTGTCCGGCCAGACTCCGGTGGCGATCGACGACCAGCCGGGACCCGAGTCCGTCCGCGAGGCGATGACGCGACCGCCCGGCTCCGGAGCCTTGGGGACGACCTGGCCGGGCGACTCCGTACGCGGCGTTCCCGCCTCGCCATAGGGGAGCTTGCTGGTGCCGTACGCGCCGGAGGACATGAGCGAGCCCAGCACGGGCGCGCCCAGAGCCTGGAGGCGGTCGAACCGCAGGCCGTCCATCCCGACGACCAGCACCTTGTTCCGCTTAGATAGGGGCATCCCCCTATCTAAGCGGCGAAAGGTATCTAAAGGGCGAAACGCCGCACCCAGTCAGCCGCGCCCGGGAGGATCTCCTCGACCGGGGCGACCTGCGGATACCAGGTGCGCTCCCATTCCAGCGACACCCATCCGTCGTAACCGGCCGCGCGCAGCAGCTCGCCCGACTCCTCCAAGGGCACCGAGCCCGTCCACATGGGCACCGGCGTGGTGTCCTCGGCCGAGACCGCGTCCTTGACCTGGACATAGGAGAGGTACGGGCCCAGCGCCGCCAGCGTTTCGGCCGGGGGCTCGCCGTGGCGCCACGGGTGCAGCAGGTCCCAGATCGCGCCGGTGGACTCGGGGCAGCCCGCCTCGGCCAGCAGCCCGGCCACGGCGGCGCCGGTGGCCATGTGGTCGTGCGTCTCGACGAGGACGCGGGTGCCGAGCGCGGAGGCCGTACCGGAGACCGCCTTGAGCCGGCGGGCGCCGACGGCGGGATCGTCGCCGCCCGGGAACACCCGCACCGCGGGGGCACCCAGGTCGGCGGCGAGCCGGAGGTCGGCGAGGAGCGCCTCGATGGCCGGTTCGTCCGGTCCAGGCGCACATACCCTGACATATCCGGCGAGTGCGGCGATCTCCAGGCCCGCCCGCTCGACCCGTTCCCGCACCGAGCGCCGCTCCGCGGCGTCGAGGCCGGCGTGCACCCCGGTGTCCGGGTGCAGGCGCAGCTCGAGGCCCTGGCAGCCGCCTCCGGCCGCGATCCCGATCGCCCTGTCCAGCCCTTCGCCGGGCATCCCCAGGGTGCTGACGGCCAGCTTCACGCCATCCTCCGTACGCTCTCTCGCAGCACGACCTCGCCCGCGACCTGCTCGACCACGACCTCGTCCGTCTCACCCAGCGCGAGCTCCAGCGCCCGCGCGCCCATGTCCGTCAGGGGCAGCCGCACAGTCGTCAGCGCGGGCACGTGGTCCCGCAGCGTCACGATGTCGTCGAACCCGGCCACCGAGACGTCCTCCGGCACCCGGACCCCGCGCTCCCTGTAGGCCGCCAGCGCCCCGACCGCCATCACGTCGTTGACCGCGAACACGCAGGTCGCGTCCTTGACCTGCTGGGCCGCCGCGTAGCCGCCGTCGCGGTCGAACGGCCCGTGGATGACGTGCGGCGCGGGCAGCCCCACCTCCTCCAGCGCACCGGCGAACCCGGCGCACCGGTCGGCCGCCGTCACCAGGTGCGGCGGCCCGGCCAGCACCGCGAACCGCGTGTGCCCGAGCCCGGCCAGCGCGCGGGCCAGCTCGGCCGCGCCCGCTCTGTTGGCGGGCGCGACGGTGTCGACTCCGAGGAGGTCCTGGCCCACACAAGCGGCGCGGCCGCCGCCCGACTGGTAGCGGGCGAGCTCGTCGCGCAGGCGCCCCGTGACGGCGTGGTCGGCGACGCGCGAGCCGACCAGCAGCACCGCCCGCACGCGCTGGGCGTTGAGCGTGGCCACGTAGGCGATCTCCTGCTCGGGGTCGCGATGCGTGGTGCCCACCATGACCAGCAGGCCCTCGGTGGCGGCCGCCCGCATCGCCCCGTCGGCCAGGGCCGCGAAGTAGGGGTCGGTCAGGTCGTGGACGACGATGCCGATGACGTTGCTGGCGCCGCGGGCGAGCGTCTGGGCGGCGATGTTGGCGCGGTAGCCCAGCTCGTCCGCGGCCTGCTCGACGCGCGCCCGCAGAGTCGCGCCCACCTGGCGGGTGCTGCCGTTGAGCACCCGCGAGGCTGTCGCGAGCGAGACGCCCGCCTGCTTGGCGACATCCTCAAGCGTGACCACGAGACCTCCCCGGAAAGCGGTTTCCAAGTCTGCCAGATCAGCACCTGGATCCGCATCCTCGCACGTCTCAGGCCCAGGGGAACAGGATGTCCAGAAGTCCCTTGCTCTCCTTGGTGGGCGTGGGCGCGGGCGCCTGGGTCTGCGGCGGCGCCTGCGTGGAGGGAGCCTGGGTGGACCTCGACTCCGGCGCCTTGGTCGACACCGTGTTGTCCCTGCTGTCCGTGTCGTTCGTCGTGCTCGTGCGGTCGTCGTTGTCGTTCGTCTGGTTCTGCGGGGCGCGGGTGGGCCTCGTGCTCGCCTTCGCCGTCGGCTGGCCGATGCGCGTGTTCGTCGGACGGGCCGAGGGCTCGCGCGTGGGCCGGGCCGCCCGCGTGGGCGCGGTCGTCGTCGGGGTATCGGAGTCGGACTCGGTCGGCTCCGGGGTGTCCGTATCCTCGCTCTCGGGAGTCTCCTCCTCCGAGGTCGTGTCCTCGGGGGCCGCGCTCTCCGAGGGGCGCGTCACCTCGCCCGCGCTGGCGCACTGACCGCCCTTGCAGGGGTCGTCGGAGGAGTTGCCCGTGAGCATGAAGCCGGCGCCCACGCCGACCAGCACCACCGCGGCCGCGACCACCAGCAGCTTCCTGGTGCGCCGGCGCACCTCACCGCCGTCGTCGCCGCTGCCGCCGCCGGAACGGCCGCCCGAGCGCCTGTCCTGCGGGCGCTTGTCGTCCGAGTCCTCCGTCCAGCCCGAGCCGAGGAAGCCGCGCTTGGGCTTGTCGTCGTCGTGGTCGTCGTCGATCCCGGCGTCGTAGCTGCGGTCGAGCGGGAGGTACGGGTTGTCGTCGTCGATGCGGTGGGAACCGCTGGGTCCGCCCAGGTCGTCGGCGTCCAGGACGTGATGGGGACCGCTGGCCCCGCCGTACACGTCGCGGTGGCCCACGTCGAGCGGGTCGCCGGCCGCGTACACGTCGCGCTTGCTGCCGTCCAGCGGGTCGCCGGCCACGTACATGTCACGCTGGCCCCCCACGTCGAGCGGGTCGCCGTACAGGTCGCGCTGGCCCGCGTCGAGCGGGTCGCCGTACACATCGCGCTGGCCCGCGTCGAGCTGGTCGCCCTGACCGCCGAGGACATCGTGCGGGCCGTCGTCGAGCAGGTCACGGCCCCCGATGAGCTGGGGCTCGCTCTTGTCGAGGGGGAGGATGTAGGTCTCGTTGCCGACGACCTGGATGGCGGGCTGCTCGTCGGTGTCATCGGTGCTCCACCGTGGGGAAAGCACGTCGCCCGTCAGATCCGGGTTTAACGACCTCCCCTGCCCATCCTCATAAGGCCTGTCGTTCTCGTCGCGCGCCACGATGAACCTCTCTAGTACGAATTCGGACCGCGCCCTTCTTAACAGACCCGACCATCACTTGTCCGGAAATTTCACATGTTTCCCTAAAAACACTCTCTGTAACATTCGTCACTCTAAGAGATCGAAGGCACGCTGTTGGTGAGCCGATCGGCCCTCCAGAACCCCCTTTGACCACGGAGTTCACCCGCGCGGGCACGCTCCGGCGTCATGGGGCACGGCAGGCGAAAGGCCGCCCGGACCGGGTCCGGGCGGCCTGTCAAGAGCACAGTCAGGAGTCACAGGCAGGGATTGGTGTCGGAGTCGACGACCTTGTCCTTGAGCGAGTCGGGGATCGCCGACACGACGCGCACGCCGGGCCAGTCCGCCCCGATGACGACCTGGATGATCGGCCCGCCGGGGACCTCGACGCCGGCCTTGGACTTGTACGGCTGCGTGGTGATCGGCTTGACCTTGCCGGCCACGGGCGTCTTCTTCTCCTTCGACAGCCGCGAGGCCACCGCGTCCCCGTAGGCGGGCCCGTCGGCGGCGTCCTTCTTGGCGTACCGGAGCGCGGTCTTCGGGGTGGCGGCGACGTTGCCGACCTCCGTGATCACGAACCCCTGGGCGGCCAGCTCGTCGGCCACCTTGAGCGCCTTGCCCTGCTCCCCCGTGCCGTTGAGCACCTGGACGCGCACCTGCTTGTTGTCGATCTTGGGCCCGGCGGACTTGCCGGGCGAGGGAGCCGCGGTGACCTCGACGTCGTTGCGCACGCTCTCGAAGAAGTCGCGCGCGGACGGCTGGCTGAACTGGACCCTGTTCTTGTCCGCCGGGTAGGGCTCGGTGGGCACCGTGATGCCCTTGAGCTCCTTGGTCGTCAGGCCCTTGACGCTGAGGGCGATGTCCACCATGCGGTCGAGGGTGAGCTGGTCGTCCAGCGTGACGGCCTTGGTGGCGGCCAGCAGGAACGAGTTCAGCTTGACCGGGTCGGTGAGCAGGCCGCCGTCGGTGACCGCCTGCAGCACCTTGGTGAGGAAGACCTGCTGGCGCTGGATCCTGCTCAGGTCGCTGCCGTCGCCCAGCGAGTACCGGGCGCGCACGTAGCCCAGCGCCTGCTCACCGCTGACCACGTGCCGGCCCGCGCTGAGCACCAGCTTCGCCTTGGGGTCGTTGACGGCCTTGGGCAGGCAGATCTCGATGCCGCCGATGGCGTCGATGATGCCCTTGAAGCCGGTGAAGTCGACCTTGACGAAGTGGTCGATCCTGATGTTGGTGAGCGACTCGAGGGTCTTGATCGTGCAGTTGATGCCGCCGTCGTTGAAGGCGGCGTTGATCTGGCGCAGGCCGCCGGGGATCAGGGCGCCGGTACGGCTCTTGCACTCCGGGATCAGGACCATGGAGTCACGCGGAAAGCTGATCATGGTGGCCTTGTCCCGGTTCGGGGAGATGTGCAGCAGCATGATCGTGTCGGTGCGCTCGCCGATCTCCTTGAGGTGGGGGCCGTACCTCTTGTTGTCGCCCTCACGGGAGTCGGAGCCGACGAGCAGGACGTTGAGCGCGCCGGTGTCCGGCGGGCGGCTCTCGCCGACGGCGATGGGCTCGCGGGGGATCTCGCTCTCGATGTGCCGGTAGTACGCGTACGCCCCGACCGAGACGACCACCAGCACCAGCGTCATCCCGATGCCGACCCATCCCAGCACCGAGACCCGCCATCGCGGGCCGCGCTCGCGCCGCCTCCTGCGCCGCGGCGGAGCATCCCCCACGTGTTCCGGACTCTGCCTCACGCGCCCCCCTTCACCCACCCCACAAGAGAAACGCGTACCGCCAGATGGCGGCGCGTAGCTCACCGAGTTACCGATGATTCCAGGACTGTCGCGCCTTGCAGATAAAAGTGGCAATCCTCGGGGCTGCCACTGTTGCGTGCCGGGCGAGGAGCTCCATCCAAAGCACGGGAATCCGGGGCGTCACCACGCAGAGTGACGCCATGATGACATTCATGCTGTTGACCGAGATGGCGCCCCCTCCAGGCGCCCAGGAACTGGCCGGGCTGCGGGCCAGAGCCAGAACCGCCCGCCGCCGGGCCTTCGTCGCGCTCTCCGCCTCGATCGCGCTGCTGGCCACCGCCCAGCTGCTCGCCGACCGGGCGCAGACGAGGGAGCAGACGCTGCCGCTGGCCGTGTTGTCGCTGGCGGTCTTCGCGGCCGCGGTGCCCGCACAGGCGATCACCCAGTACGTCTGGGGCACCCACGCCCGGCACGTCCACCGCAAGGAGCGCGAGCTGTACGCCGCCCCCCGCACCGGACGCGTGCGCCCCCTCAGCAGGCTGGCCGTGGCCTGCTGCTGGGCGGTGACGCTGCTGCTCGGCTGGACGGCGCCGCGCCTGTTCCGGGAGGCCGCCCTGTACGGCTTCGCCGACTCCCTGGGCTGGGTCACCGAGGCGCTGGCGCTGATGAGTCTCGCGACGGGGGTGTTGTTCGTCCTCTGGTGGGCAGGCGACGCGTTGGGGACACTGGCGCGCGCCGTGCGGTCGGGCGGGTCACCTGGCGATCCGTGGGACCCCGGCCGAGGCGCGCGCCGGCGAGAGGGCGCGGCGCTCTGGACGGGCGCGGCCGTGGCGGTCGCGGCCCTGGTCGGGGCCCGCGCCCATCTCTGGGAGCCGGCCACGGCGGTCGTTTACACATTGCTGACCGCCGCCCTCGTCTGCGGAGTAGTTACTGACGAGTAGCATAGGCACGGAACCCTATCAACGAGGAGCGAATCCGTGCCTTCCTCTCGTGACGTCGTGTTCGTCGACGGCGTGCGCACGCCTTTCGGCAGGTCAGGACCAAAAGGGCTGTACGCGGAGACCCGCGCCGACGACCTGGTCGTCCGCGTCATCCGCGAGCTCGTCCGGCGCAATCCCAACCTGCCCCCCGAGCGAGTGGACGAGGTCGCCATCGCCGCGACCACGCAGATCGGCGACCAGGGCCTGACTATCGGCCGGGCGGCGGCGGTGCTGGCCGGGCTGCCCAAGAGCGTGCCCGGCTACGCCATCGACCGCATGTGCGCGGGCGCGATGACCGCGGTCACCACGGTCGCGGGCGGCATCGCGTTCGGCGCGTACGACGTGGCCATCGCCGGCGGCGTCGAGCACATGGGCCGCCACCCGATGGGCGAGGGCGTCGATCCCAACCCGCGCTTCCTGTCGGAGAAGCTGGTCGACCCGAGCGCGCTGGTCATGGGCATGACGGCGGAGAACCTGCACGACCGCTACCCGCACATCACCAAGGGCCGCGCGGACGCGTACGCGGTGCTGTCGCAGGAGCGGGCGGCCAAGGCGTACGCCGACGGCAGGATCCAGCCCGACCTGGTCCCGACCGCGATCAGGACGGCCGAGAAGGGCTGGGGCCTGGCGGTCGAGGACGAGGCGCCGCGGCCCGGCACCACGGTGGAAGGGCTGAGCACGCTCAAGACGCCCTTCCGGCCGCACGGCAACGTCACGGCGGGCAACTCCTCCGGCATCAACGACGGCGCCACCGGGTGCGTCGTGGCCGCCAAGGAGGTCGCGGACGAGCTGGGGCTGGGCGCGAAGATGCGGCTCGTCTCCTACGCGTTCGCGGGCGTGGACCCCGAGGTCATGGGCGTCGGACCGATCCCGTCCACGGAGCGGGCGCTCCGGCTGGCCGGCCTGGACATCTCCGACATCGGGCTGTTCGAGATCAACGAGGCGTTCGCCGTCCAGGTGCTGGCGTTCCTCGACCACTTCGGGATCGCCGACGACGATCCCCGCGTGAACCAGTACGGCGGCGCGATCGCCTACGGGCACCCGCTCGCCTCCTCCGGCGTGCGGCTGATGACACAGCTCGCGCGGCAGTTCGGCGAGCGTCCCGACGTGCGGTACGGCATCACCACCATGTGCGTCGGCATGGGCATGGGCGGCACTGTGATCTGGGAGAACCTCGCATGACCAACGTCGACAACTGGCGCGCGCTGCTGGGCCGGCGCAACACCGACGAAGTCGTCACCAAGGCGCTCGTACGCGACGTCCAGCTCCCCTACGGCGCCGGCACGATGGCGCTGATCACGCTGGACAACGGCTTCGACCACACCAAGCCCAACACGTTCGGCCCGAACGGCCTGTTCGCGCTCAACGGCGCGCTGTCGGAGATCGCCGAGCGCACCGACCTGGCCGCGGTGGGCGTGACGGGCAAGCCGTTCATCTTCGCCGTCGGCGCCGACCTCAAGGGCGCGGCCGCCCTGTCCACGCGCGAGGAGGCCCTGGCCATCGGCGCGCTGGGCCACCACGTGTTCCGCAGGCTGGGCGAGCTGGCGATCCCGTCGTTCGCGTTCGTGAACGGCGCCGCGATGGGCGGCGGGCTCGAGGTGGCGCTGCACTGCACGTACCGGACCATCTCCTCGGGCGTGCCCGCGGTGGCGCTGCCGGAGTGCTTCCTCGGCCTGGTGCCGGGCTGGGGCGGCACGCAGCTCCTGCCCCGCCTGATCGGCCCGGCGAAGGCGATCAAGCTCGTCATCGAGAACCCGCTCTCGCAGAACCGCATGGTCAAGGGCAAGGAGGCGTACGAGCTGGGCGTCGCGGACGCGATGTTCGAGCCCGCCGACTTCCTGGAGGAGTCGCTGCGCTGGGCCGCCCGCGTGGTCAAGGGCGAGCTGGCCGTGGAGCGGCCGGCACACGACGAGAACAGTGACGAGGACTGGGACAAGACGGTCGCCGACGCGCGCTTCCTGGTGGACATGAAGCTGCGCGGCGCCTCGCCCGCCCCCTACCGCGCGCTCGACCTGATCGCCCAGGCCCGCACGGCCTCCCGCGACGAGGGCTTCGCCGCCGAGGACGAGGCGCTGGCCGACCTGCTGATGGGTGACGAGCTGCGGGCCGGGCTCTACTCGTTCGACCTGGTGCAGCGCCGTGCCAAGCGGCCCGCGGGCGCGCCCGACCGGTCGCTGGCCCGCAAGGTCACCAAGGTCGGCGTGGTGGGCGCGGGGCTGATGGCCTCGCAGATGGCGCTGCTGTTCGCGCGCCGCCTGGAGGTGCCGGTCGTGCTGACCGACCTCGACCGGGCCCGGCTCGACAAGGGCGTCGGGTACGTGCACGCCGAGGTCGACAAACTCCTGGGCAAGGGCCGCGTCTCGGCCGACCAGGCCAACCGGCTCAAGGCCCTGGTGACCGGATCGCTGACGAAGGACGCCTTCGCCGACGCCGACTTCGTGATCGAGGCCGTGTTCGAGGACATGGCGGTCAAGAAGCAGGTGTTCGCCGAGGTGGAGGCCGTGGTCTCGGCCGAGTGCGTGCTGGCCACGAACACCTCCTCGCTCTCCCTGACCGAGATGGGCGCCGGGTTGGCACACCCCGAGCGGCTGGTCGGGTTCCACTTCTTCAACCCGGTCGCCGTCATGCCGCTGCTGGAGATCATCCGCGGCGCCGCGACGGACGACGCCACGCTGGCCACGGCGTTCGCGGTGGGCAAGTCGCTGAAGAAGTCGTCGGTGCTGGTCAAGGACGCCCCGGCGTTCGTGGTCAACCGGCTGCTGACCTGCTTCATGGGCGAGGTCGTGACGGCCGTGGACGAGGGCACGCCGCTGGAGGTGGCCGAGCACGCGCTGGACGGGCTCGGGCTGCCGATGTCGCCGTTCGCGCTGCTGCAGCTCGTCGGCCCGGCCGTCGGCCTGCACGTCGCCGAAACGCTGCACGAGGCCTTCCCCGACCGGTTCGGCGTCTCGGAGAACATGGCCAAGCTGGTCGCCGCGGGCAAGCCGGGCGTCTACCGGCCCGACTTCACGCTCGACCCGGAGGCGGTCGCCCTCTTCTCGGGCGGCACGTCGCCGTCCACCGCCGAGCAGGTGCGCGAGCGCGTCCTGGCGGCGCTGGCCAGGGAGGTCCGCATCATGCTGGACGAGGGCGTGGTCGCCGCGCCGCAGGACATCGACCTGTGCATGATCCTCGGGGCCGGCTGGCCGTTCCACCTGGGCGGGATCACCCCGTACCTGGACAGGACGGGCATCGCCCGGCCTCGGTTCCTGTCGCCCGGCGTGGCCTCGCTGCCCGCCTGAACCCTTTGAAGGAGGCCCGCCCCGGCGGGCCTCCCTGATCCTCACCGGCCTCCGTCGTAGCGTTGAGTACCGTTCTACGAACGGAGAGTAGTCATGATGAGAGCATTCGGTGCCATCGCGCTCTGCGGAGCCTTCATGGTGGGCGCGTCGTCGCCCGCGGTGGCCGCACCCCACCCGAAGGCGCAGCTCAAGATCGTCGACGCCGTCAAGGACGGCGTGACGAAGACGGTCTGGCTCAACTGCGGGCCCGCGGGAGGGGCCCACCCCAACGCGCGCGCGGCCTGCCGGCTGCTGGAGAAGGTCGACGGGCACCCCGAGCGGCTCAACGTCACACCGGACGCCATCTGCACGAAGGAGCTGCAGCCGCACGTCGTCGTGGTGGCGGGCCAGTGGCAGGGCGCGACGGTGCAGTGGGCCAAGGTCTTCGGCAACGGCTGCACGATGAAGGCCGCGCTGGGAGCCGTCGTGTCGTTCTGACCGGCCGCGAGGGGGCGGGCGCCCGCCCCCTCAGCCGCCGCTCTTGACGCGGACCTTGACCGTCCTGCTGTGGCGGTAGCCGTAGACGAAGTAGATGACGACGCCGACGATCATCCAGATCACGAACCTCAGCCACGTCTGCACCGGCAGGTTGAGCATGAGGTAGAGGCAGGCCAGCACCGACAGGACCGGCAGCACCGGGACGAACGGCGCGCGGAACGCCCTCGGCAGGTCGGGCCGGGTGCGCCGGAGAATGACCACCCCGATCGAGACCACCACGAACGCGAAGAGCGTGCCGATGTTCACCAGCTCGGCCAGCTCGCCGAACGACACGAACCCGGCCAGCGCCATCGTCACCACGCCGATGATGATCGTGAGCCGGGCCGGCGTGCCGAACTGGGGGTGGACCTTGGCCAGCGGGCGCGGCAGCAGCCCGTCGCGGCACATCGCGAAGAGCACCCGGGTCTGGCCGAGCAGCAGCACGAGCACCACGGTGGTCAGGCCGGCGATGGCGCCGACGCTGATGATGGTGGCCAGCCAGCCGTAGCCGACCGAGGCGAACGCGTCGGACAGCGGCGCCGAGGTGCTGAGCCGGTCGTAGCGCTGCATGCCGACCACGACGAGCGAGACGGCCACGTACAGGGCCGTGCAGATGGCCAGCGAGCCGAGGATGCCGCGCGGCACGTCGCGCTGCGGGTGGATGGTCTCCTCCGCGGCGGTGGCCACGATGTCGAAGCCGATGAACGCGAAGAACACGATCGCCGCGGCGGAGAAGACGCCCAGCATGCCGAACGCGACCGGCGTGACGCCGAACAGCACCTGGATCAGCGGCGCCTTCAGCCCCTCCACCCGCGGCGTGGGCACCGCCTCGGGGATGAACGGCGTGTAGTTGGCCCCCTTGACGAAGAACAGCCCGGCCACGATGACCAGCAGCACGACGGTGATCTTCGTGATCACCAGGATGAGGTTGACCCGCGAGGAGACCTTGATCCCGATCACCAGGATCACGGTGAGGAGGAGGACGATGAGGATGGCGGGCACGTTCACGACGGGGTTCTCGCCCGCGATCGAGGCGGGCAGATGGATGCCGATCGACGTCAGCATCGAGGCGAAGTAGCCCGACCAGCCGACCGCCACCACGGCCGCGGCCAGCGCCAGCTCCAGGGTCAGGTCCCAGCCGATCACCCAGGCGGGGAACTCGCCCAGGGTGGCGAAGGCGAAGGTGTAGGCCGAGCCGGCGACCGGGATCGTGGAGGCGAACTCGGCGTAGCACAGGGCCGCCAGGCCGCAGACGATGCCCGCGACGACGAACGAGAGCGCCACCGCCGGGCCCGCCACCTCCTTGGCGACCTGTCCCGTGAGCACGAAGATCCCGGTGCCGACGATCACCCCGATGCCGAAGACCGTCAGGTCGGTGGCCGTCAGGCGTTTGCGCAGCTGATGCTCCGGATCCTCGGTGTCACGGATCGACTGCTCGACACTCTTCGTGCGAAAGATGTCCACGCCCGGTGATCCTTCCCACGCCCTGAGTGATCATGCGTGGTGGGGATCCAGTCTCACCTTCCGGATAGGAGCGCGACGCGGCGGTGATCGCCATGCCGGGGATCACCGCCGCGCCGCGCCGGGTGCTCAGTGGCGGGCGGGCACCTCGTGGGAGGTCCGCTTCGCGACCGCCTCGGTGATCTGCCGGGCGAGGTCCTGCGCGGTCAGGCCGATCCTGGCGAGGATCGCGGCCCGCTTGGCGTGGTCGAGGAACTCCTGCGGGATGCCGTACGTGCGCACCGGCACGTCGACGTCGGCGTCGCGCAGCAGGCGGGCCACGGCGTCGCCCACGGCGCCCACGCGGCCGTTGTCCTCGACGACGGCCACCAGCTTGTGGGCGCTCGCGGCCAGCACGAGCGCCTCGTCGAGCGGCTTGACCCAGCGGGGGTCGACCACGGTGGCCCCGATCCCCTGGGCGTCGAGCAGGACCGCGGCGTCCATGCAGAGCTGCGCCATCGGGCCCACGCCGACCAGCAGCACGTCGGGGTCGCCCTTGGGGGCGCGCAGCAGGTCCATCTCGCCCAGCTTGCCCACCGGCTCGACCGGCTCGGCGACCGGGCCCTTGGGGAAGCGCAGCACGGTCGGGCCGTCGGTGACCTCGACGGCCTCGCGCAGCAGCTCGGTCAGCCGGTCGCCGTCGCGCGGCACCGCGACCCGCAGCCCGGGGACGACCTGGAGGATCGACAGGTCCCACATGCCGTTGTGGCTGGCGCCGTCGTCACCCGTGACGCCCGCGCGGTCGAGCACCACCGTGACGGGCAGCCGGTGCAGCGCGACGTCCATGAGGAGCTGGTCGAAGGCCCGGTTGAGGAACGTGGCGTAGACGGCCACGACCGGGTGCATGCCGCCGAGGGCGAGACCGGCGGCGCTGGTCAGCGCGTGCTGCTCGGCGATGCCGACGTCGTAGATGCGCTCGGGGTAGGCGTCGGCGAAGGCGTTGAGGCCCGTCGGGTGGAGCATGGCCGCGGTGATCGCGACGAGGTCCTCGCGCTCCTTGCCGAGCCGGACGAGCTCCTCGCTGAAGACGTTGGTCCAGATGCGCGGCTTGGGCTTCTCCGCGCCAGTGGCCCGGTCGAAGGCGCCGGGCGAGTGGAACTGGTCCTCGTCGTGATTCTCCGCGGGCGTGTAGCCGCGGCCCTTCTGGGTGAGGGCGTGGACGATGACGGGGCCGCGGAAGTCGCGGGCCTTGCGCAGCGCCGCCTCCATGGCCTGCTCGTCGTGGCCGTCGATGGGTCCGACGTATTTGAGCCCGAGGTCCTCGAACATCACCTGCGGGGCCAGGACGTCCTTGACGCCCTTCTTGAAGCCGTGCAGGGCGTCGTAGAGCACGGGAACGTTCCCCAACTTGTCCTTGACGTAGTCGAGGAAGTCCTCATACCTGCGGTTGACCCGCAGGTTGGACAGGTGGGAGGCCAGGCCGCCGATCGTGGGCGAGTAGGAGCGGCCGTTGTCGTTGACCACGATCACGAGCCGGAGGTCCTTGCCGGCGGCGATGTTGTTGAGCGCCTCCCAGGCCATGCCGCCGGTCAGCGCGCCGTCGCCGATCACCGCCACGACCGTGCGGTCCTGCTCGCCGCGCAGCTTGAACGCCTTGGCCAGGCCGTCGGCGTAGGACAGCGCGGTCGAGGCGTGGGAGTTTTCCACGAAGTCGTGCTCCGACTCGGCCTGGCTCGGGTAGCCCGACAGACCGCCCTCCTGCTTGAGCGCCTCGAAGCCGGAGGCCCGTCCGGTGAGGACCTTATGCACGTACGACTGGTGGCCGGTGTCCCAGACGACGGGGTCGTTCGGGGAGTCGAAGACCCGGTGGATGGCGATGGTGAGCTCGACCACTCCCAGGTTGGGGCCCAGATGGCCGCCGAACCTGGCGCACGAGTCGACCAGCAGGTCGCGGATCTCCCCCGCAAGCCGCGGCAGCTCCTCGACAGTGAGCCGTTTGACGTCGTGCGGTCCCTCTATCGAGCCCAGCAACCCGCTCACGGATCCGACTCCCCTCTGCTCTTGTGCGCCGTTGACCCGAGTCTAGTTCGCTCCCGCCTCACTGACTCCATCGAGTCAAATCCACCCACATATGTCTGATCTTGGGATAGTTTTTCGGAACATATGAACTCTGCCCCCAAAAGCAAACTCGCGGCGCTGGCGGTCGCCATGGTGGCGCTTGCCCTGGCAGCGGCCGGTTTGGTGCTCGTGCTGGCCGGCGTGGCCACCCCCTCGTCGGAGTCGCTGAAGGGGGCGGCCCAGCAGCTCTCCTCCCCGCCGGCCAAGGGCTCCAGCGAGTCGAAGAAGGGGCCCTCGATCGGCCAGGCGCTGGCGACGGCGAACCCGCTGTACCGGACCGGGCGCCTGGCCGACGTCAACTGCGCGCCCGGCGACCTGCCGGCCGGGAGCATGACCGCGTACCGGCGCTTCCTGACCCGCGTGACCAACTGCCTCAACAAGGCGTGGGCCGCCCAGTTCCGCAAAGCCGGGCTGCCCTTCGCCAAGCCGCGGCTGCGCATCATCACCACCAAGGTCAGGACCCCCTGCGGCACCTGGAACACCGGCGCCGACGGCGTCTACTGCTCCACGGACCGCACGATGTACCTGATGATCAGCAGGGACCAGCTGCGCAACCCGTTCCCGCTGGGCATCACCCGCCTGATCGCCCACGAGTACGGGCACCACGTCCAGCAGATCTCCGGCATCTGGAACTACTACTGGACCGCCAGGAATGTCGCGGGCAAGGCGAAGCGGCTGCAACTCTCGCGCAATTCGGAACTGCAGGCGGAGTGCTTCTCGTCGGTGTTCATGAGCACGATGAAGGGAACGGAACTGGTCACCGACGCCGACTGGGCGTACACGGTCGACTGGTTCAGGAAGAACGGCGCCAAGGGCTGGCCCCAGAACGACCACGGCAAGGGCCCGACGCAGGCGGCCTGGATGACGCGGGGCTTCAACCGCGGCGGTCCGGGCGCGTGCAACACCTGGTCCGCCACGGCCCGCAACACGCTTTAATCTTCCTTTACCTGGAACTCCCTATTCAATAGGGTGCCTTCTCATGCGTATCACCCGATTGGCGCTTATGGCAGGCACCATGGCGAGCCTGCTCTTCGCCGGAACGGCCCACGCGGCCACCGCTGCGCCGGCATACAAGCCTGTACTGGCGAAAAGCCCGATCTACAAGACGGGCAAGCTCGGCTTCGACACGTGCGAGGAGCCGAAGGTGCAGTCCGGCAGCCTTGAGGAGGTCAAGGGCTACCTGAACGTCGTGCTCGACTGCCTCAACGCCGCCTGGGAGCCCAAGGTGAAGAAGGCGGGCTTCAAGTTCACCAAGCCCACCATGCAGGTGATCACCAAGCCCGGCGCACAGACCGGGTGCGGCAAATTCCCCGAGGGCGGCGTGCAGGCGCTCTACTGCTCGACCAACAAGAAGATCACCTATTTCGCCAGCTCCAACCTGGTCGAGGAGCAGAACGACCTGATGCTGATGCTGGTCCTGGCCCATGAATACGGCCACCACATCCAGCAGACGACGGGCATGTTCAAGGCCCTGACGCCGTACAACCGCAAGAACGAGGCCCGGGTGCTCGACGAGAGCCGGCGGCTCGAACTGCAGGCGGAGTGCCTGTCCGGCGTGTTCACCGGCAGCGTCTGGCACTCGCTGGGCCGCCAGGAGTCCGACTTCACCTACTGGGTCAGGAACGGCGGCACCGGCCTCGACCTGTCCGCCCTCGGTGTGAAGGTCGACAACTGGGGCGAGAAGACGCACGGCAACGCCAAGAACACCGGCGCCTGGCTCAAGCGCGGCTTCGACACCGAGTCGGCCGGCGGCTGCAACACCTGGAAGGCTCCGAAGTCCCAAGTGTCGTAAAACTCCTCTAAGATCCGCGATCGTGCGCATATCCCTCTTAGCGGGCATGGTCGCGGGTCTCCTGCTGTTCTCCGGGCATTTTTCTGGGCCGGCCTGGGCGGCGTCGCGTATCGCGCAGGCCGGCCTTCTGGGAGAGATGGGCGGGGACGTGGTCGCGCAGACCTGCGAGGTCCCGGAGATCCGTCCGGGCAGCGTCGCCTCGCTCAAGACGTTCTACCGGGCGATGGCCGGATGCGCCGACCGCTTCTGGGCCGGGCGGTTCGCGCAGGCCCGGCTGCCGTACGCGCCGCCCGAGGTCACGATCACGACGGGGAGCGACTCCGTCTGCGGGGAGATCACCAGCAACGGCGCGCAGTACTGCCCCGAGCAGCGCACGATCGCCATCCGCATCATGAAGCACGACCTGCGCGACCCCTTCAGGATGAACATCGCGCACTCCGTCGCCCACGAGTGGGGACACCACGTGCAGCAGCTCATCGGGGTGCTGGACGCGCAGAACGCGCTGTCCTGGCAGGCGTCCGGCAGCGCGCGGACCCTGCTGAGCCACCGGCTGGAGATGCAGGCCGAGTGCTTCGCCGGCGTCCTGTACAGCGCCACGCTGAAGTCGATCAGGCCGGGGATCGAGTGGGACGACTGGATCGACGCGGTGCGCAGGGCCGACGAGAGCGAGATCCACGGCAAGCCCCGCAACCTCGCCTTCTGGCAGGAGCGCGGCTACCGCGGCGGGGCCACGGGCTTCTGCAACACCTGGACGGCCGCCAAGTCGAAGGTCGGCTGACGGAGGTCTAGGCGGTGGCGCGGGCGAGGACCTCCAGGGGGTCGGCGAGGACGTTGGCGAAGGCCAGCTCGGCCGCGCCCACCAGCGGTGCGGCGTCCTTGAGCGACGCCGTGCGCAGCCGCAGCCGCTCCCGTTGCGGCGCCATCGCGTGCAGCGCGAGCTGGGAACGCACCCGCGCGGCGGACCCCAGGTAGATCTCCCGGAGGATGCCCCCGAAGATGACCATCTCGGGGTTGAAGATGTTGACCAGGTTGGCCACGCCGAGGCCGAGCCAGTCGCCGACCTTCTTGAGCGCGTCCTGCGCCTCGATGTCGCCCCGGTCGGCGGCCTCCACCACGGCGCGCACCGCGTCGCGTCCGTGCTGACCGGGGCCGATGCGGCCCGCGGCCTCCAGCAGCGCCCGCTCCCCCACCTCCGCCTCCAGGCACCCGTGGGACCCGCAGCCGCAGGCGCGCCCGCCGGGGTTGACGACCATGTGGCCGACCTCGCCGCCGTAGCCGTCGTGGCCGCCGAGCAGATGGCCGCCCGCGATGATGCCGCCGCCGATGCCCACGTCGCCGTGCAGGTAGATGAGGTCCCTGACGGCGGCGCCGACGCCACGGCTGTGCTCGGCGAGGGCGGCCAGGTTGGCGTCGTTGCCCACGCTGACCGGCAGCCCGAGGCCGAGCCGGCGGCCCAGCTCCTCGCCGAACGGGATCTCCTCGGCCAGCAGGTTGGGCGAGAACCGCACCACGCCGTCGGCCTTGCGCACGCCGCCGGACACGGCCGCCGCCGCGCCCACGCAGACGGTGTCGTCCCTGGTCTTGCGCCGCATCTGCCGGGCGAAGCCGGACAGCACCCCGGTCAGCTCGTCCAGCTCGAACTTGCCGCGCTCGCGGGTCGTCTCACGGCGGTCGAGGATCACCCCGCCCAGACCCACGCGGGCCACCGCCAGCCGGTCGGGGCCCACGTCGAACGCGAACACGTAGACCCGGGCCGACTCCGGCCGCACCACGAGCGAGGGCCGTCCCGCGCGGCCCGTCTCGCGGGGCAGCTCCTCGCGCACCAGCCCGGCCGCGGTGAGGTCCGAGGTCAGCGCCATGATCGTGCTGCGGTTGAGCCCCATCCTCGAGGTCAGCTCGGCGCGCGAGATCGGCCCGCCCAGATGGACATGGCGAAGCAGCGCGCCGAGATTGTGGCGCCTGATGTCCTCTTGGGAAGGGCCGGCACGCATCGTCTGGTATTCCTTCGGGGGCTGAGAGTCGCTGATCACCTTAGACCAGCGGCCGACGCCCGTTTGCGGGCCAGGGCGTCGACGCCCGCGGCGAGCAGCAGGACGGACCCCGTGACCAGGTACTTCACACTGGCCCCATACCCCATCAGACCCATGCCGTTCTCGATGACCGCCACCACGGCGCCGCCGAGCACGGCGTCCAGCACCCTGCCCTTGCCGCCGAACAGGCTCGTGCCGCCGATGACCGCCGCGCCGACCGCGTACAGCAGGACGGAGCTTCCGCCCGTGTTCGGGTCGACCGAGCTGGCCCTGGACGCGGCCACGATCCCGCCGATCGCGGCCATCGAGGAGCAGATCACGAACGCGCTGATCCTGATCCGGTCGACCGGGATGCCGGCCCGGCGCGCGGCCTCGGTGTTGCCGCCGACCGCGTAGATGTGGCGTCCGAACGCGGTACGGCGCAGCACCATCGTCCACGCGACCAGCAGCACCAGGATGATCGGCACCACGATCGGCACGCCGGTGAGCGAGACCAGCGCCGGGTTGCGGCTGCGCTCAAGGTTGAGCACGTAGACCGCGAGCCCGGCCAGCACCGCCAGCGCGCCCACGCGGGCGGCGATCAGCGACATCGGGTCGGCCACCAGCCCGCGCTTGGTGCGCTTCCTGGCCCGCAGGAGCTGGACGGCGGCGTAGACCGCCACGCTGGCCGCGTAGAGCACCCAGCCCAGCCAGGGCGGCAGGTTCTTGTTGGCGATGGCGACGATCATGCTGTCGCGGATGGAGATGTTCGTGCCCTCCTGGACCAGCACCAGGACCAGGCCCTGGAAGGCGAGGAAGGCGGCCAGCGTGACCACGAACGACGGGATCCCGACCTTGGCGACGAGCGTGCCGAGCACCGTGCCGATGATCACGCCGGTGACGATGGCGGCCAGCGCGCACACGTACCAGGGCAGGCCCAGGCTGGTGAGCGTGACGGCCAGCACCGCCGCGCACACGCCGCTGGCGAAGCCGGCGGACAGGTCGATCTCGCCGAGCAGCAGCACGAACACCAGGCCCATCGCGATCAGCGTGATCGCGGCGCCCTGGGTGAAGAGGTTGGCGAAGTTGATCGAGGTGACGAAGGCGGGGCGGGCGACGGCGAAGACCGTGCAGAGCACGACCAGCCCCAGCACGGCGGGCAGCGCGCCCATGTCGCCGCCGCGTACCCGCTCGACGTAGGCGAGGAAGCTGTTGCCGATCGACGGCGACTGCGTCGCGGCGACGATGGCCTCGCCCGGGAGTTCTTTGACCTTGCTCATGGGGTGACCCCGTTCTTGAGGCCGAGTTCCCCGCTGCGGCCTGAGGTGATCAGTTCGACGACCTGGGCGTGCGTCAAGTCGGCGGTCTTGACCTGGGCGGCCATCCTGCCGAGGTAGAGCGCCGCGATCCGGTCGGAGACGGCGAAGACGTCGTTCATGTTGTGCGAGATGAGCACGACGGCCAGGCCGGTGTCGGCCAGCCTGCGCACCAGCTCCAGCACCTGCGCGGTCTGGGCCACGCCCAGCGCCGCGGTCGGCTCGTCGAGGATGACGACCTTGCTGTTCCACAGCACGGCCTTGGCGATGGCCACGGTCTGCCGCTGCCCGCCGGACAGGCTGGAGACCTGCTGCCGGATGGACTTCACCGTGCGTACGGACAGGCCGCTGAGGGTCTTCTCGGCCAGTTCCTCCATGCTGTCCTCGTCGAGCAGGAGCCCGTTCTTGCGCTCCCTGCCGAGGAACATGTTCTGGACGATGTCGAGGTTGTCGCACAGGGCCAGGTCCTGGTACACGATCTCGATCCCGAGCTCGCCCGCGTCGCGTGGGCTGTGGACGTGCACCTGCCGGCCGTCGAACAGGATCTCGCCGGCGTCGATCGGATAGATGCCGCCGATGCACTTGACCAGGGTCGACTTGCCCGCGCCGTTGTCTCCGACCAGGGCCGTCACCTCGCCGGCGTACGCCTCGAACTCGACCTTGTGCAGCACCTTCACCGGGCCGAAGCTCTTGTCGATCCCGCGCACTTCAAGGAGGGGGGTCATGGGGCTCCCTAAAAGGGGGCACGACCGGTCCGGCCGCGCCCCCTTTGGTCTTATTGAATACCTGCCTCGGTGCACTTCTTGGCGAAGTCACCCGTGCACAGTTCCTCCTTGGTCACGTAACCGTCGGCCACCACGTCCTTGACGTTGTCGAGGTAGATGGCCTGCGGCTCAAGGAGCTCGGAGGGGACGTCCTGACCGCTCTCGACGTCCTTGACGCTGCCGCTCGCCGTGGGCTTCTCGCCCTTGGCCAGCGCCACCGCGAGCTTGGCCCCGGCGTCGGCCTCCTTCTTGACGGCCTTGTAGACGGTCATGCACTGGTCGCCGGCGAGGATGTTCTGCAGGCCCTGGACGGTGGCGTCCTGGCCGGTTACCGGCACCTTGCCGTTGAGGTTCTGCTTCTTCAGCACGGTGATGGCGGCGTTGCCGAGGCCGTCGTTCGCGGCCAGCACGCCCGCGATCTTCGGCTGCTGGGTGAGCATCTGCTCGAAGATCGTGCCGGCCTGGGTGTTGTCCCAGTCGGGCACGGCCTGGTCGGGGCCCTTGACGTACTCGCCGGAGTCGAACTTGGGCTTGAGCACCCCGTCGTACCCCTGCTTGAACAGGGTGGCGTTGTTGTCCGTCGGCGAGCCGTTCAGGTAGGCCACGATGGGCTTGCCGGCCTTCTTGTCGGTCAGGCACTTGCTCAGGCCCTCGCCCTGCAGGGTGCCGACCTTGGTGTTGTCGAAACTGACGTAGTAGGCGGCGCCGCCGCCGAGCGTCAGCCGGTCGTAGTCGATCGTGGCCACGCCCTGGGACTTGGCCTTGTCGATGACCGCCTTGCCGCTGCCGCTGTCCAGGTTCACGATCATGAGGACGGTGGCGCCGTTGGTGATCATCTGGTCGGCGATGGTCTGGAACGCCGTCTTGTCGTTCTGTGCGTTCTGGATGTCGTACTGGACACCGGCGGCCTTGAACGCCTCTTCGAGGTATTTGCGGTCCGCCGTCTCCCACCGGGCCGAGGACTTGCTGTCCGGCAGGATGACGCCGATCTTCCCGGCCTTCGCCGCTGAGGCCGTGGCCGACGCGGTCGACGAGGTCGACGTCGTGTTCTGACCGCTGTTGCCCCCGCAGGCGGTGAGACCGAGGGCGAGCGTGGCTGCCGCGGCGGTCAGGCTGAGGATCCCCTTGCGCATGGTGCAGGGTCCTTTCTTCCGGAGGCGCCCGGATGAATGTTGTTTGCGGCAACGTATTCCGGGATGGCCTGCTTTGGAAGACCCTGTGGGCCGGGAGTTTGTTGTTTCGGGTAACAATCCAGAAACGTCACCGGAATCTTCGGGGGCTCCGGTCCTGTGACCGAGCGCGGTGCCGGGCGGGACGATCCCGTCGATCCGGTCGAGCAGATCGTCGGTGAGCGTGACGTCGAAGCCGGCGAGAAGGTCGTCGAGGGCGGGCAGCGGCAAGACCGGCGGCCATGGAAGGGGCGGTCCCGCCGGGCCTCGGGACTGGGCCGGGCCGGGTGGGATGCCCGGCCCGGCCCCGGACGGGTCAGCTTCGGCCGAGCATTTCAGCGGTGAGGATATTGCCGCCCAGGCCCCAGCCGCCGTCCGGAACCTCCTCCAGGAGGACCAGGGTGGTGGCGCGGGCTCGTTCTCCGTAGACGTCGGCGTAGGCGTCGGTGACGGCGTCGATGAGCTTCTTCTTGGACTCGGGGGTCAGGGTGTCGGCGGGCACCTTGAGGTTGGCGAACGGCATGCCGGTTTCCTTTCGTGGCGGGAATTCAGAGGGTTGGTAGAACTCGGCACGGAGGCGGTGGGCGGCGGTCGTCAGATGATCCCGCCGTTCGCGCGTACGACCTGCCCGTTGACCCAGTGCCCCGCCGGGCTCGTCAGGAAGGCGACGACCTCGGCGATGTCCTCGGGGGTGCCGAGCCGCTCCAGCGGCGGCTGCTTGGCGAGCCGCTCGACGGTGGCCTCGTCCTTGCCGTCGAGGAACAGTTCGGTGGCGGTCGGGCCGGGCGCGACCGCGTTGACCGTGATGTCCCGCCCTCGCAGCTCGCGGGCGAGCACGAGCGTCATCGCCTCGACGGCCCCCTTGCCGGCGGCGTACGCCCCGTAGTTCGGGAACTGCAGACCGACCACGGAGGTGGAAAGGGAGACGATCGCGCCACCGGCGCGCACGCGACGCGCGGCCTCCCGCGCCATGACGAAGGCGCCGCGAATGTTGGTGCGGTGCAGGGCGTCCAGGTCGTCGAGGTCGAGTTCGGCGATGGGGGACAGCGACAGCCGCCCCGCCGAGTTGACGACCACATCGACCCCGCCGAAGGCCTTCTCCACCGTGTCGAACATCGCCGCGACGGCGCGCTCGTCCGCCACGTCGGCCTGAACCGGGATCGCCCGGCCGCCGGACGCCGTGATCTTCTCGACCACCTGCGCCGCGGCGGAGGCCGACCCTTGGAACCCCACCGCGACCGAGCAGCCTCGCGCCGCCAGCGCCATCGCGATCGCCTTGCCTATCCCGCGAGAGCCGCCGGTGACGACGGCAACATGCTGATCACTCACGGAAGCTCCTTATCTTCGATACGGTTTTTCCATATCGGCGCTACGGAATGACCGTAGCACAGATCCGTATCACTGCTATCGACTGGCAGTAGCATTGATTCCATGGCAGCGACAGACCCGCTTCGCACGGCGATGATCGAAGCCGCGGTGCGGCAACTGGCGACGTCCGCTAAGCACGAGATCGCCACGCGCGCGGTCTGCGAGGCGGTCGGCGTGAGCCAGCCCGTGCTCTACCGGTTGTTCGGTGACAAGCACGGGCTTCTCGACGCCGTCGCCGACCACGGGTACGAGCGGTACGCCGCGATCAAGACCGCTCAGGAGCAGACGCACGACCCGGTCGCCGATCTGCACGCCGGCTGGGACGGTCACATGGCGTTCGCGAAGGAGAACCCGGCCCTCTACCAGCTCATGTTCACTCCCCGGCCGTGGTCCCACTCAACGGCGCGAGATCGCGTGATGGACCTGCTGGTGGCGGCTCTCACCCGGTGCGCGGCGGCGGGCGCGTTGACGGTCGCGCCGCGGACCGCCGCTCAGCTCATCCTGTCGGCGAACGTCGGGACCGCCCTCGACCACATCTCCAGACCGGCCCTGTTCGACGACCCCGCACTGTCCCACCGCATGCGAGACGCCGTATTTTCGTACGTACTCACCGAAACGACCGCTCACAACGACGCCGACCCCGTGCGCGCCGCCGCACTACGCCTTCACGCGCAACTCGATCTCGTCGGGACCGAGGCCCTCGAACCGGCCGAGACCGCCCTCCTGCGGCGATGGCTCGAACGCATCACGCAACCTCATGACCCATGAGTTGCGCCGTTACGTCCCGTCGCTCAGATCGATGCGGGCGGAGGCTCGTCGGCCGGGAGCGGCAGTGCCACGATGCGAAGGACCCGTCATGACCTCCTCGATTCTCAAGCCGGCCGATGAGATGTGGGCCGGCCGGCGCGAGCCGGCCACCATGCCGACCGCGCACTGGAGCTGTCACGCGCCGGCGAATACCGGCCGGCCTGCCACCTCGCCCAGCTCGCCGGCGACGCCGCCCCGGAGGACAGGGCCGTCCACACCGCCCGCGCCGAGGTCAAGCGGCCGGCGAGTTGAATCCGTCACATCCCCCATCCACCGCTCACAGCCTCACGGTCTCAGGCGAGCTGCGCGATCACGTTCTGCGCGATCAGCGCCAAGGCGGAGGCGGCGGCCACCCCGAGCACGGCCACCCGCACCTTGCCGCCGTCGAGATACCTCCGCAGCGGCCCCGACACCAGGAAGCCGAGCACCATCGGCATGATCAGGATCGCCCCCGTCGCCAGCGCCCGGGCCGGGAGCTCGTCCACGACGGCGAGGATGACCAGCGACTGGGCGGCGCTCAGGAAGAAGAACATCGCCAGCGTCGCCCTGATCTGCGGCCCCTTGGCGTGCTGGTACACCAGCCCCATGGGCGGCCCGCCGATGCCCGTCGCCGTCCCCGTGATCCCGGAGACGAACCCGGCGGAGGCAAGCGTCACCCCGTTGCGCGGCACGCTCAACGCCCTGGCCGTCAGGGCCACCGCGATGAGCACCATGACGGCGACGAAGACGCCTCTGGTGTATGCGGAAACGTAGACAACGATGACAGCACCGATGACGCTTCCGGGCAGCCTCCCCAGCACCGCGAACCCGAGCCCGCGCCAGTCCACCATCCGCCATTCGGCGGCCAGCGTGAACAGCGGGAGCGTCACGTTGACGACCTGGATGGTGCCCGGCATGAGGTCGGGGGCGAGCATGGTGAGCACGGGAGCGGCGACCAGCCCGAGGCCGAAACCCACGCCACCTTGGACAATCGCCCCGACAAAGACCGCCAAACTGCCAATAATCAGCACCAACGCCACATCAGTCATGGTGCGAGTCAATCACCTTTACTCTCTGTTGCCATTCCGGCCGCGAGAGTGACCAAGCGGGTGTAGCGTCCTTCTCACGACGCCGACGTAGTGTCTGGAGCATGGCCATGAGATCTAAAGCTGCTGGGACATCGATACGCGTCAGCTTCAAGACCCGAGACCGACTAGCCGCAATCGCCCGACAGGAGGGCCGAGCCATGACCGAGGTGCTGAACGACGCCATCGCCGACTACGAACAGAAGCTGTTCTGGGAAACGCTCGACGAGCAGGTCGAGCGGACCCAGCGCGAAGACCCCGAGGGCTGGGCTGACTACCTCGCCGAGCGCGAGGCCTGGTTGGGGCCACGGCCACGCTCCCGCCGGATCGCGCCCGAGTGGGAGGGACTGATCACATTCCCCGAGGAGAAGAATGAAACTAACCCAAGGTGAGATCTGGTTCACGCAGTTCGACCACCATCCGGTCGGCCGCGAGCAAGGCTTTGACCGCCCAGCCATGATCCTCAGCAGCGACCGGTTCAACCGATCGAAGCTGGGGCTCGTCTTCGCGGTGCCGCTGACCAGCCGCGAGCGTGGATATCCCTCGCATATCCGCATCGACTGGAAGGGCACTGGGCTAACCAGGACCAGTTGGGCGATGATCGAGCAGGTGCGCGCGATCTCGCCCGACAGGTTCGACTTCTTCATCGGCAACGTGCCCGACGACGTCGTCGCGGCAGCGGTCAGCGCGCTCAACCGGATGCTGTGAATTTTGCCGCCCGGCGAAATAGTGGTTCGCCGGGTGGCACCTCCATCGTGCCACATCGCCGCTGATCGTTAAGCTGCCCTCCGTGCAGTCCCTCCCGCTCACGCGCGCCCTCGCCCTCGTCGCGGTCCTCGCGGCCGTCTGCGTGCCCGCTCAGATCGCCCACGCCGCCCCCGTCACCAGCCCGTTCGCCAAGAAGGCCGGGAAGCTGCGTGACACCGCCTGTCCCGAGACGGCGATCACGTACGGGGGGATCCCGCGGGCCCGGCAGTACCTCGCAGCAGTCGTGAAATGTCTGGACACGTCGTGGGGTGCTTACTTCGGGCGGGCCGGATGGGCGTTCGGCAAGCCCGTCGTGCGGTACTACGAGGAGCCCGAGAGCACCGTGTGCGGGGTGCCGTGGCCCGAGCAGGCGGCGGCCTTCTACTGCATGGAGCGCGGCACCCTGGTGTTCCCCCTCACCGGCCGGTGGATCGAGGACAGGACCGATCTCTATCCGTTCAAGGTGGCCGCCCACGAGTACGGGCACCACCTGCAGAGCCGGCTCGGCGTCTGGCGGCAGTACAAGGCGAAGATCCCGGCCGACCGCCAGGGCGAGCTGAAGCGGCGCTTCGAGCTGCAGGCCGACTGCCTGTCCGGGGTGTTCCTCGGCAGCGTGTGGGGGTCGCTGCGGCGCGGAAAGGACGACTGGGCGGCGCTGCTCGACGCCACCCGGGCCAGCGGCGACGAGGACGGCTACCGCAGCCACGGCAAGGGCGCCACCCGCGTCTACTGGCTCCAGCGCGGCTACCGCGCCGTCTCCCCCTCCGCCTGCGACACCTGGTCCGCGCCCGCCGCCAAGGTGTCCTGAGCCTTCAGGCGCAGCCCCATCCCGTCGAGGATCAGCTGCAGCCCGCCCTCGAACGACAGGTCGCCCTGCGGGTCGCCCACCTCCGCCAGGCCCGCCATGAGCCGCGGATAGGCCGCCTGGAACTCCTCCATGTCCGGCATGCCGCGCTCCTCGTCCGTACGCGTCCGGTCGGCCTGCTCCTCCAGCACGAAGCCGGCCACGTATCCGCTCACCGTGAACAGCCCCCGCGCCGCGTCCCCGGCGCCGAACCCCGCCGCCTCCAGCCCCGCCAGCGCCCGCTCCACCACGGCGAACAGCTCCGACGACGGCCGCGTGCCCGCCACCAGCTTGGCCCCGTCGCGATAGGAGTTGAGCATCGCGCGGTCGGCGCGCGCGTAGCCGGCGACCCACTCCCGCCACTTTCCCGGCTCCGTCAGCGTGGGGCGGGACGTGTGCGCGGACATCATCGCCGCCGCCATCGCGTCCAGCAGTTCCTGCTTGTTCTTGAAGTGCCAGTAGAGGGCCGGGGCCTGCACGCCCAGCTCGCCCGCGAGCCGGCGCAGCGTCAGCCCGTCGAGCCCGACCTCGTCCAGGAGCCGTAGCGCGGTCGCGACGATGGTGCTTTTTTCGAGTGCCACGGTTGACAGCTTAACAACGTTCAATGCATCCTTAACGCTGTTAGATTTAACGCTGTTAAGGGGGGTCTTCATGATCCACGCGGAAGGATTACGGAAGCGGTACGCGGCCACCGAAGCGCTCAAGGGCATCGACCTCGACGTCCCGGCCGGCACCGTCTGCGGCCTGCTGGGGCCGAACGGGGCGGGCAAGACCACCGCCGTACGCATCCTCGCCACGCTCCTGCGCCCCGACGCCGGCCACGCCGAGGTCGCCGGGCTGGACGTCGTGCGCGACGCGGCCCCGCTGCGCTTCCGCATCGGCCTGGCCGGGCAGCACGCGGCCGTCGACGAGCTACTGACCGGGCGGCGCAACCTGGAGTTGTTCGGGCGGCTCTACCACCTGAGCAGGGCCGAGGCGCGGCGCAGGGCGGTCGAGCTGCTGGAGCGGTTCGAGCTGGCCGAGGCGGGACAGCGGCCGGTCAAGGAGTATTCGGGGGGCATGCGGCGCCGGCTCGACCTGGCGGCGAGCCTGATCGTGTCGCCTCCGGTGCTGTTCATGGACGAGCCGACCACCGGGCTCGACCCGCGCAGCCGGATGCAGCTCTGGGAGCTGATGCTCGACCTGGTGAAGGAGGGCACGACCCTGCTGCTGACCACCCAGTACCTGGACGAGGCCGACCGGCTCGCGGACCAGATCGTGGTGCTGAGGGAGGGCGTGGTGGCCGCGGCGGGGTCACCGGCCGAGCTGAAGAGGCAGATCGGCGGCGACCGGGTCCAGATCGTCTTCCGGGAGCCGGGGGACGTGGACGCGGGGCTGCGGCTGCTGCGCGCCGCCGGAGCCCCGGAGATCGAGAGCGCCGAGGGACGGCAGGTGACCGTCCCCGCGGCCGACGGCGCGCAGTCGCTCGTCCGCATCGCCGGCGCGCTGGACGCGGCCGGCATCCCCGTGGAGGACCTGGCGCTGCGGCGGCCGACTCTCGACGAGGTCTTCCTCCACCTGACGGCCTGAGAAGGAGCCGGAGAGATGTACGAGACGCTGCGCTGGACCCTGAACGACTCCCTCACCATCGCCGGCCGCACCTACTCGCGGCTGAAGGCCCAGCCGGGCGAGATCGCGGGATTCCTGGTGTTCCCCGTGATCATGACCGTGCTGTTCGGCTACGTCTTCGGCAGCGCGATCACCCTGCCGGGCGGCGGCGACTACCGCGACTACCTCATGCCCGGCATCTTCATGCAGGTCATGGCCATGACGGCCACCTCTGCCGCCACCACCGTGGCCGAGGACATGGCCCGCGGGATCACCGACAGGTTCCGCGCCCAGCCCATCGCCCGCAGCGCCGTGCTGGTCGGGCGGAGCGTGGCCGCCCTGTCGCTGCACCTGCTGTCGCTGTCCGCCATGGTGCTGACCGGAGTGCTGCTGGCCGGGTGGCGGGCGCACGGGAGCCTGGGGGCGACGGCGGGGGCGTTCGGGCTGCTGGCGCTGTTCGGGTTCGCGATGATCTGGATGGGCACGTACATCGGCCTGTGGGTCAAGAGCGGCGGACAGGCGGACGCGGCCACATTCGGCTGGCTGATGCCGATGACGTTCCTGGCCAACACGTTCGTCCCCACCGAGGGGCTGCCGGCCTGGCTCAAGCCCGTCACCGACTGGAACCCCATGAGCGCCGTCGCGGCCGCCACCCGCGGCCTGTTCGGCAACCCCACCTCGGTCTCCTCAGCCTGGCCGCTCCAGCACCCGGTGGCCGCGACCCTGATCTGGTCGGTGGGGATCCTCGCGGTGTTCCTGCCGCTGGCCGTCCACCGCTACCGGACGATGTCCCGATGACGAAGAGCCGCCCGGCGGGGGTTGTCCCGCCGGGCGGCTCTTCTTTGTGTCGGGTGGTTCCCCCGATACGGGCGCGTGAGGATCACGCCCCACCCCCCGGCTTCAACGAGCGGCCAAGGGTTCCCGGCCCCCGCGCGGCTCATGACCGCGCGCGAGCCCGGGAAGTCACTTCGCGAGCAACGAGCGAAGAACGTACTGCATGATCCCGCCGTGCCGGTAGTAGTCGGCCTCGCCCGGCGTGTCGATGCGCACCACCGCGTCGAACTCCACCTCGCCCGCCCTGACGTGCACGGTGCTCGGGATGCCGCCGGAGTTGAGCTCCTCGACACCCGTGATGTCGAAGGTCTCCTCGCCGGTCAGCCCGAGCGACTCCGCCGTGGCGCCCTCGGGGAACTGCAGCGGGAGCACGCCCATGCCGATCAGGTTGGAGCGGTGGATGCGCTCGTACGACTCGGCGATGACCGCGCGCACGCCCAGCAGCGCCGTACCCTTGGCCGCCCAGTCGCGCGAGGAGCCGGAGCCGTACTCCTTGCCCGCCAGCACCACCAGCGGCGTCTCGGCCGCGGCGTAGTTGACCGAGGCGTCGTAGATGAACGACACCGGCCCGTCGGGCTGGGTGAAGTCGCGGGTGTAGCCGCCCTCGGTGCCCGGCGCGATCTGGTTGCGCAGGCGGATGTTGGCGAACGTGCCCCGGATCATCACCTCGTGGTTGCCGCGCCGCGAGCCGTAGGAGTTGAAGTCCTTCACCTCGACCCCGTTGGCCTGCAGATATTGCGCGGCCGGGGTGCCGGTCTTGATGGAGCCGGCCGGCGAGATGTGGTCGGTGGTGACCGAGTCGCCGACCTTGACCAGCACGCGGGCGCCGGCGATGTCGGTGACGGGCTCCGGCTTCGACGGCATGCCGTCGAAGTAGGGAGCCTTGCGCACGTAGGTCGAGGACGGGTCCCACTCGAACGTGTCGCCGGTCGGGATCGGCAGCGAGCGCCAGTGGTCGTCGCCCTTGAACACGTCGGCGTAGTCGCGCTCGAACATGTCACGGCCGATGGAGGAGTTGACCACCGCGGAGATCTCCTCCGGCGACGGCCAGATGTCCCTCAGGTAGACGGGCTTGCCGTCGTTGCCCAGGCCCAGCGGCTCGGTGTCGAGGTCGACGTCCATGGTCCCGGCCAGCGCGTACGCCACCACGAGCGGCGGCGAGGCCAGGTAGTTCATCTTGACGTCGGGGTTGATGCGGCCCTCGAAGTTGCGGTTGCCCGACAGCACGGCCGTGACCGCGAGGTCGTTGGCCTGCACGGCCTCGGAGATCTCGGGCGGCAGCGGGCCCGAGTTTCCGATGCAGGTGGTGCAGCCGTAGCCGACGAGGTTGAAGCCGATCTTGTCGAGGTACGGCTGGAGCCCCGAGCGCTCGAAGTAGCCGGTGACGACCTGCGAGCCGGGGGCCAGCGAGGTCTTGACCCACGGCTTGCGGGTCAGGCCCTTCTCGACGGCGTTGCGGGCCAGCAGCGCCGCGCCGAGCATGACGTACGGGTTGGAGGTGTTGGTGCACGAGGTGATCGCGGCGATCGAGACGATGCCGTGGTCGATCTCGAACGAGGTGCCGTCGGCCAGCGTGACCGCCACCGGCTTGTGCGGCCGGCCGCCGTTGGCGCGGGCGTTGGAGGCGGGCGCGTCGGAGGCCGGGAAGGTCTCCTGGCCCGCCTCGTCGACGCCGTCCTCGACGTAGTTCTGGACGTCGTGACGCCAGGTGGCCTTGGCGGCCGACAGCGCGATGCGGTCCTGCGGGCGCTTGGGGCCGGCGATGGACGGCACGACGGTGCCGAGGTCGAGCTCGATGTACTCGGAGAAGACCGGCTCGGGCGCGGACGGGTCGAGCCAGAGGCCCTGGGTCTTGGCGTACGCCTCGACCAGCGCGATCTGCTCCTCGGAGCGGCCGGTCAGGCGCAGGTAGTCGACGGTCTGGCCGTCGATCGGGAAGATCGCGCAGGTGGAGCCGAACTCGGGGCTCATGTTGCCGATCGTGGCCCGGTCGGCCAGCGGCACGGACGTGACGCCCTCGCCGTAGAACTCCACGAACTTGCCGACGACGCCGTGCTTGCGCAGGATCTCGGTGATCGTGAGCACCAGGTCGGTGGCGGTGGCCCCGGCGGGCAGCTTGCCGTTGAGCTTGAAGCCGACCACGCGCGGGATGAGCATGGAGATCGGCTGGCCGAGCATCGCGGCCTCGGCCTCGATGCCGCCGACGCCCCAGCCCAGGACGCCGATGCCGTTCTCCATGGTGGTGTGGGAGTCGGTGCCGACGCAGGTGTCGGGGTACGCCTTGCCGTCGCGGATCATCACCACGCGGGCCAGGTGCTCGATGTTGACCTGGTGGACGATGCCGGTGCCGGGCGGGACGACCTTGAACTCGTCGAAGGCCGTCTGGCCCCAGCGCAGGAACTGGTAGCGCTCGCGGTTGCGCTCGTACTCGCGCTCGACGTTGCGCTGGAAGGCGTCGGGGTGACCGAAGAAGTCGACGATGACCGAGTGGTCGATGACCATCTCGGCCGGCGCGAGCGGGTTGATGCGGGCCGCGTCGCCGCCGAGGTCGCGCACGGCCTCGCGCATGGTGGCCAGGTCGACCACGCAGGGGACGCCGGTGAAGTCCTGCATGATGACGCGCGCGGGCGTGAACTGGATCTCCACGCTCGGCGCCGCCTTCGGGTCCCAGCCACCCAGCGCCCGGATGTGGTCGGCGGTGATGTTCGCGCCGTCCTCGGTGCGGAGGAGGTTTTCCAGCAGGATCTTCAGGCTGTACGGGAGGCGTGCGGCGCCCTCGACGGCATCCAGCCGGAAAATCTCGTACGACGCGTCGCCGACGCGTAGCGTGTCACGGCTGCCGAAGCTGTTCGCGGACACGGTGATTCGCCTCCTCCATCAGACATTTTCCTCAGACCAAATCCTGCCGCACTCTTCGCACGACCAGCACGTTAGGTGACCCTAACTGGCGAGCTCCGCGGCGGATGTCTCGACGTCAAGATATCCCTAGGTTATCTCGACATCAAGTTAACCGGGTGCCAACCGCCAGAACAGCAGGCCGACGATGGCCACCGACAGGATCGGCGCGAGGATCTTCTGCTCGAACGTCTTGCCGGTCTTGATGCCGATCTTCCACGGCAGCACGAACTTGGCCCCCAGCGGCCACAGCACCGGACAGCCCCGTTCGGTCATGCAGTCGCCGACGACATGGATGAGGCACCCGATCGCCACCGCGAGCCCCAGCCAGGCGTAGCCCACGCCGAGCGAGAGGAAGACGGCGTAAAGCCCGGCGGTCAGCCCGATGTTGATCATCGCGGAACCCGCCTTGTTGCCGGGGATCCCGACGCCGATCGCCCGCAGGGCCAGGCCGATGAGCAGCACGACCATGATGTCGCGCCCGATGGGATAGGTGTTGGCCAGCCAGTGGGCCCCGAATCCGAGCGCCGCCGCGAACACCAGCGAGTGCGTCGCCCCGCGGTGGCCGCCGCTGACCCAGCTCACGGCCTTGCTGAGCGCCCATGTGACCGGCCCGAACGTCTGCGCGATCGTCGCGCTCGGATGGTCGAGGTCGGGCAGCATCGCGGCGCCCGCGCAGATGAGGGCACCGGCGATCAGCTCCGCCGGGCTGAGCGCGGTGGCCATGATTCCCGTCTCGACGAACCGGGACGACTCGTTCAGCAACGGAAGTGCGGCGAGGGGCGGCGCCAGCCCCAGCCAGGCGATGGCCCCGGTCATCGCATGCGTGTGCCCCATCATGATCCGGACTGTACGGCAAAGAAGTCCTTTACGCGCCGAGACCCGCCTGGCGGGGCCTTCACGATGACCTGGGGCCGATCCGCGACGCGTTGCTTGGCGAAAACATGGTGATACGTGGTCACGCACGGTCTTCGCGGCCGGTCAGCTCGCCTTCCCGCTCTCCCGCGCACGCGTGCGGGAAAGGAGCGGGCGCGGTCCCGAAAAGTCCCCGCAAACGCAGACGAGGCCGTCTCCGCGGCGACAGCACCCCCCAGCCCTGCCGACGCGGAACGACCTCGTCTGCTCTGGATAACGAGCCTTTCCTCAATCCTGTTCCCGGATTCCGCAACTTTTTCGTGATCTGGCTCACTCCTACACCGGCCTTGCGAACGACACACTATCGATATATCGTTGACGCATCGAGAACAGATCACGATATAGGGGGAGAAATGGATTCCGCACAGGCAGCAGGCGGGCACTGGCCCGGCGCGCACGAGTACCGGCAGGCGGCCCGTGAGGCCAAGCAGGCCGCCCGCGAGGCGTTCAGGGCCGTTTCCGAGGCCTTCGACGACATGGGTGGCCGCCGCCACCATCACGAGCACCGCCAGCGCGGCAGGCGCGGCGGTCCCGGACCGTTCCCGTTCGACTGGGGGCGCGGCCCCTGGGGCGGCCCCGGCGGGCCGTGGGGCGGCCAGCGGGGCTGGGGCGGCCGGGGCCGCAAGGCCAAGCGGGGCGACGTCCGCGCCGCGATCCTGGCCCTGCTCTCGGAGGAGCCGCGCAACGGCTACCAGATCATCCAGGAGATCGCCGAGCGCAGCGAGGGCGGCTGGAAGCCCAGCCCCGGCGCCGTCTACCCGGCGCTGCAGCAGCTCACCGACGAGGGCCTGGTGATCTCGGAGGAGAGCGAGGGCCGCAAAACCTTCCGCCTCACCGAGGCGGGGCGCAACTACATCGAGTCGCACGCGGACGAGATCCGGGCCCCGTGGGACGAGATGCGCCCCGACATCGACGACAACACCGCCGATCTCTGGCACATCGCCCGGCAGTCGGCCTTCGCCATGATGCAGGTTTTGCAGACCGGGAACGACGCACAAATCCGAGAAGCGCGTAAGACTCTTATAGAGACCCGGCGCAAGCTCTACCAGATCCTGGCGGACGACGAACCGGGCGAGGAGTGAGCGCGAGCTTCCGGAAGGATTCGGGATCAGGTATGGACTCGCACGACCTTCGCATCGGCGACGCCGAGCGTGAGCAGACGATGGCCGTCCTGCGCGAGCACTTCGCGCAGGGCCGCCTGACCCACGAGGAGCTCGACGAGCGACTCGACCAGACGCTGGCCTCGAAGACGGCCCGTGACCTGGCAAAGGTGACGGCCGACCTGCCGGGGCCGCAGCCCGCGCCCGGCTACCGCGAGCCCGCACCCCACTACGACCCCCACCATGACCCCCACCATGACATGGACGGCTGGCGGGAGGCGATGTCGGCGCACCGCCGGCAGATGCAGTCCATGCACCAGTCCCACCATGACATGCGCCACTCCATGCACCAGGCCCGCCGGGAGATGCGCCGTCAGTGGCGCGAGCAGGGCGGCAACCACCCGTGGCGGCGCCATCGCGGGCCGCATCCGTTCATGGGCGTGCTGTTCGTGTTCCTGCTGCTGGGGCTGATCTTCGGCGGGTTCGGGATCTTCAAGGTGCTCTTCGTGGTGTGGCTGGGAGCCATGGTGTTCAGCCTCATCCACCGGCGCTTCCACTACCGGCGCTGACGGTCCGCCCAGATCGTTTTGGGCCTTGACCCTGTCAGGGGCTCATTTCATGATCAGGGCGGATCTTCAGAGTCGAAGGGACGCCGCATGACCCAGCAGGGCGCTCCGGCCCGCCGCACGAACCCGTTCGCCGCCGTCGCCCCGGCCGACGGCCTCGCCCTGGACGTGCCGGAGTACCAAACCGGTTTCGACCGCGACCACGCGATCTGCCCCGAGCCGATGTGGAAGCTGGAGCGCGCCCAGCACTTCTACGAGCCAGACGTGGCGAGCTGGCGGGCCATGATGGACGGCGACTGGGAGCGTTCGCTGGCCCTGACCGCGCACATGGCGGCGACCGTGGCCGACTATTTCCGGCACCGCGTCCCGGTCAAGCGGGTGCGGGTCGTCGAGTTCCCGATCACCTCGTACCTGCAGTGGGAGATGCACATCCTGGCCTTACGCGCCAGGGCCGGCTCCCCGTGCCGGGTGGTGCCGGCCGAGCGGGTGGCGGGGCTCGACCCGATGCCGGAGCTGGTGATCTTCTCTCCGTCCCTGATGTACGAAGTGCTGTACGACCGGTACGGCGGGGGCATGGGCGGGCGGCGGATCACCGATCCCGCGGTCGTGGGGCCATGCCTGCGGATGGTCCAGGAGCTGTTCGCCGAGGGGGAGAACGTGCTCGACTTCCACGAGCGGGAGATCGTGCCGCTGCCGCCGCCGCAGGTCACCGACGAGATGCGCGCCGCGCTGCCCGCCTACGCGCACCGTACCGAGGAGTTCCGGGTCTGAGCGCCCCCTTCACATTTCTCAGCAGGCCGGGAGGCGGGCGCACGCCACGAGATGGCCGGGTTCGGTCTCCAGCAGCGCTCCCGTGCCGCCGCGCTCGTGGTAGAGGCAGGTTTCCACGGGCGTGGCGTCGTCCCAGGCCTGGTGCAGGCGCGGCACGGCGGACAGCAGCTCGCGGGTGTACGGGTGCAGCGGATCGCCGAAGACCTTGTCCGTCAGCCCCATCTCGACCACGCTCCCCTGGCGCAGCACCACCGTGCGCTCGGCGAGGTAGTTGCCAAGCGAGAGGTCGTGCGTGATGTAGAGCACGCCGAGGCCCCGGGTCTTCAGCTCGGCGAGCAGGTTGAGCACGTCGATGCGGGTGGAGGCGTCCAGCATGCTGGTGATCTCGTCGGCCACCAGCAGCTTGATGTCCAGCAGCAGCGCGCGGGCGATGAGCAGGCGCTGGAGCTGGCCGCCGCTGAGCTGGTGCGGATACTTGCCGAGCACCTGGTCGGGGTTGAGCCGCACGTCGCGCAGGCACGCCGCGACCCGTCCGGCCCACTCGGCCGCCGGGACGGACGGGTGGTACGCCTCCTTGACCAGGTCGAACACCCGGTCGGCCTTGAACACCGGGTTGAACGAGCTGAACGGGTCCTGGAAGATGCCCTGGATGTGGCGGTAGTACTCCTTGCCGCCGCGCACGGGCCGCCCGTCGAAGGTGATCGTGCCGCTGGTGACCGGGTTCAGGCCGAGGATCATCCGGCCGATCGTGCTCTTGCCGCTGCCGCTCTCCCCGATGAGGGAGACGACCTCGCCGGGCACGACCTCGAAGCTCACGTTCCGTACGGCCGCGACGCTCTTGCCGCCGAACGCGCCGATCCTGAATTCCTTGGTGACGTCGTCGAGTTTCAGCATCAGGCCTTCCAGCAGGCGACGTGATGGTCGGCGGCGAGCTCGACCACGGGCGGTTCCTCGGCGCACTCGTCCCCCGCGATCGGGCAGCGGTCGCGGAAGCGGCAGCCGGCGGGCGGGTCCAGCAGCGACGGCGGGCTGCCGGCGATGCCCTCCAGCCTGCGGTCGGCGTAGCGGACCCCGACCTCGGGCAGGGAGTCGAGCAGCAGCTTCGTGTACGGGTGGCGGGGCGCCTTGACGATCACGTCGGCGGGCGCCTTCTCGGCCAGCTTGCCCGCGTACATGACCATGATCGTGTCGGCGATGTGGTGGGTGAGCGCGATGTCGTGGGTGACGAAGATCATGCTCTTGACGTAGCCGCTCTCGCGGAAGCCGAGCAGCGCGCGGGCGACGGCCTTCTGGGTGGAGACGTCGAGCGCGGAGGTGACCTCGTCGGCGATCAGCAGGGACGGGTCGAGCAGCGTCGAGATGACCATCACCATGCGCTGCTTCATGCCGCCGGACAGCTCGATCGGGTAGCGGTCGAGCACCTCGCGGGGCAGGCCGACCTGGTCCATCCGGCGTTCCAGCTCGGCCGCGTCCACCTCCGCGCCCCTCGACCTGAGCAGCTCGCCGACCATCCTGCGGATCTTGCGGGTGGGGTTGAGCGCGCTCATGGCGTACTGCGGGATGAGGGAGACCTCCTTGAAGCGGAAGTCGTTCATCCCGCGGTCGTCGGCGATGGGCAGCTCTCGGCCGTCGAGCACGACCCGGCCGCCGACGTGGCGCATGCGGCCGTCCATGCGGATGAGGCTCTTGCCCAGCGTGCTCTTGCCGCAGCCGGACTCGCCGACCAGGCCGAGGATCTCGCCGTCCGACAGCCCGAAGGACATGCCGTCGAGGGCGCGCACCTCGCCCCTGAGCGTGCGGTAGTGCACCCTCAGCTCGCTGACCTGCAGGCTCATGTCTCCCTCAGTTTCGGGTTGAAGACCTCGTCGAGGCCGACGTTGGCCACGTACAGGGCGCCCACGATGGCGGTGATGGCCGCGCCCGGCGGCACGAACCACCACCACATGCCGAGCTGGAGCGCGCTCCACTGGTTGGCGTTCTGCAGCATCAGGCCGAGCGAGACCCCCTCGGTCGGGCCGAGGCCGATGAAGTCGAGCGAGGAGGCGATGAGGATCGAGCCGCCGAACAGCAGGATGAAGGTCATGAACAGGTAGGAGCTCATGTTCGGCGCGATCTCCCTGGTGATGATCTTCCAGGTGCTCGCGCCGCTCATCCTGGCCAGGTCCACGAATTCCCTCGTACGCAGCGAGAACGTCTGTGCCCTGATCGCCCGCGCCGCCCACGGCCACTGCGTCAGGCCGATGAACAGGCCCTGCACGGCCACGCTCCTGATCCCCAGGTACGCGTTGATGATCAGCAGCACGGCCAGGGTCGGGATGACGAGGATGACGTTGGTCAGCATGTTGAGCACCTCGTCGACGATGCCGCCGCGGTAGCCGGCCACGAACCCGACGAGCATGCCGATGGCCGCCGCGATGCCGCCGCCGACCACGCCCACGGCGAAGGTGCTGCGCAGGCCGTGCACGAACTGCAGGAAGATGTCCTGGCCGAACGTGGTGGTGCCGAGCCAGTGCCCGGCCGAGGGCGGGCTCATGGGCTGGGGGCCGTACTCGTTGGGCGTGCCGCCGGTCAGCACCGGCCCGATCAGGCCGAGCAGGAGCAGCGCCAGCACGAGGCCGAAGCCGAACATCAGCTTGCCGTTGCGCACGGCGAAGTAGAGCGCCTCGCGCCGGACCCCGGCGCGCTCGCGCGGGGCGACTTCCTGGAGTGCCGTCATGCCCGCGCACCCGCCATTCCCGCCCTGGTACGCGGATCGACCACGACGTAGACGATGTCGATGATGAAGTTGGCGATCAGCACGCCGAGCACGATGAACAGGAACGTGCCCTGGAGCAGGAAGAAGTCCTTGTTCTTGATGGCGTTGAGAATCAGGCTGCCCAGGCCCGGGTAGGCGAAGACGATCTCGGTGACCAGGGCTCCGGCCACGATCACGCCGAGTTGCAGGGCCAGGCCGGTGATCTGGGGCAGGACGGCGTTACGGAAGGCGTACCTGCGGATGAGCCTGGCCGGCGCGCCGAGCGCGGCCAGGTAGTTGGAGTAGTCGGACTCCAGCTCATAGATGATCATGTTGCGCATGCCGATGGCCCAGCCGCCCAGCGCCACCAGGAACAGCGACAGGAACGGCAGCGTCCAGTGGTGCAGCAGGTCGAGCAGGAACGCCCACGACCAGTTGGGCCGCATCGAGAAGCTGTAGCCGCCGGCCACCGGGAACAGTCCGGCGATCACGCCGAGCGCCCAGGCCAGGAGCACGGCCAGCCACATGTACGGCATCGCGGTCAGGACGTACCCGACCGGGAGCACGGTGTTGTCGAGCAGCTTGCGCCGGGCCGCGTACGCGCCGAACCAGTTGCCCACCACCCAGCTCAGCAGCACCGACGGGATGATCAGCGCCAGCGTGTACGGCACCGCGCTCATGATCACGGAGCTGACGGGGGAAGGGAACAGCCAGATGCTGATCCCGAAGTCGCCCCTGAACAGCGCGGCCCAGAAGTTGAGATACTGCGTGATCAGCGGCTGGTCGAAGCCGAAGAGGTTGCTGTAGTAGACCCGCATCGCCTCCGCGGCGGCGGGCTGGGTGACGTTGGCCCTGGCCACCATGCTCGCCACCGGGTCGCCGGGCATGAAACGCGGGATCAGCCAGTTGACGGTGACAGCGACGAAGAAGGTCAGCCCGTATATGAGCAGTTTTCTGCCGAAATATCGACGCACGTGATGCTTTCTCCGTGAGAGCCGTGAAAGTCCCCCGCTCCTGCGGGAGCGGGGGACGATGGGGTCAGGAGCCGGAGGGCTGGAGCTGCGTGAGGGTCTCGAACCCACCCAGTTCGAGCCAGTTGTGCCACATCACGGCCGGGGTCTTGGGCGTGCTGCCCGCCGCGGCCGGCCAGTTCTTCCAGACCTGATTGCTCGACTGCGCCCAGAGGCCGTTGTACCAGAGCGGGATCACCGGCAGGTCGTCCAGGTGGATCTGCTGGAGCTGGGAGATGATCTTCTTCATGCCCTCGGCGTCGTCGGTCTTGACCTGGTCGAGCTGCTTGGTCAGGTCCCAGGCCCGCTTGTTCTCGTAGCGGGCGAAGTTGACGGTGTTCTGCTGTTTCTGGATCGGGAGCTGGAAGAGGTACTCGTAGTAGGTGTACGGCGAGTTGGACAGCTGCCGCTCGTTGTTGATCAGCAGGTCGAAGTCGCCCTTGGCGCGCTTCTCCACCAGGGCGTTGAAGTCGGGGAAGTCCGGGGTGATCTGGATCCCGGCGGTCTTGGCGCTGGCGGCGATGGACCTGGCCGACTCCATCCAGTCCGTCCAGCCGGACGGCACGATGATGGTCAGGCTGATCTTGGAGCCGTCCTTGTTCTCGACGTAACCGTCGCCGTCGGTGTCCTTGTAACCGGCGTCGGCCAGCGCCTTCTTCGCCTTGGCCGCATCGAAGGCGAACCCCGACTTGGCCACCACGTTCTGGTCGACGTACTGCTCCCACTGCGGCAGCAGGCCGGTCGGGCTGGCGGCCTTGACGAGGTTGCCGTACACGCCTTCGACGATCTTCTTGACGTCGATCGAGGCGGCGAGCGCCTTGCGGAAGGCGGGGTCGTCCATCGGCTTCTTGGTGGTGTTGGGCACCAGCCACGCGGTGTTGGCCGACAACATGTACGGCGGCTCGCTGTAGTAGGTCGTCAGGCCGAAGTTGCCCTTGACCAGGTTGGCCACGCCGGGCAGGAAGTTGTTGCTCAGGTCCATGCCCTTCTGCAGCAGCAGGCCCATCGCGACCTCGTTGCTCGGGGTGGCGATGTCGACGATGTAGCGGGGCTTGGGCTCCATGTTCAGCGCGGTCTTGCCCCACCAGTCGTCGCGCCGCTGCAGCACGACGCGGTCCTGGTCCTTGGCCATGAACTTGTATGCGCCCGTGCCCACCGGGTTCTCGTTGATCCCGTCGAGCACGTCCTTCTCCGAGCGGCCCTTCCAGATGTGCTCGGGGACGATCGACCGGCTGTACAGGTTGAAGTCCCACTGCTGGTAGTTGGCCGTGGAGAAGCTGAACTTCACCGTCTGGTCGTCGACCGCCTCGACGCTCTTCAGCCAGGTCCACAGGTTGTGGTACGGGATCGTCTCCATCTTGCCGAGCTCGAAGGAGTACGCCACGTCCTTGGCCGTCAGAGGCTGGCCGTCGGCCCACTTGACGCCCTGGCGGAGCTTGATCTGGTACGTCTTGTCGTCGGCCCACGAGCCGCTCTCGGCCAGCCAGGGGGTCAGCTTGCCGGCGGTCGCGTCATAGTGGAACAGCGTCTCGTACACCAGGCCCTTGGTGCCCGTAGCGTGGTCCCATTCCCTGATGGGGTTGAAGTTGACGGGCGGCCCCCACTGGGTGCCGGTCGTGTAGAGGGTCTCGTTGCGCGGCAGCGAGTCGGGGTTGGCGCTCGCCACCGCGCCCTGGCTCTGCGGCTGGGAGGCCGGTGGGGTCGGCGTGGCTCCGCCGCCGGTGCAGGCCGCGGCGAGCAGGCCCGCCGCCACGAGCGGAATCATGATCCGAGCCCGGTTTCGCATCGCTTCTCTCCTTCCTCCGCGCGTGGCGCGAAGGTTCGCACGTCTTCCATCGACCCCCGATGGGCCGGCTTGCTCTCGAACGGGCGGCGGGAGCTCCCACCTGGGAGCGCTCCCAGCAAGGACGCAGAACGCGCCCCCGCCCTGGAGACCGGTGAGCGATTCACTGAGGAGTAGTCACAGGCCGCGAGGGCCTGCTGAACCGGATAAGTACCGCGAACGTAAGTTCACGATGTCCGTGCCGTCAATACCCGTGACGTTTTCGAGACGCGCCCCGCAAACGCTCTCACCGGTTGACCTCGACCGCGATTGAGGTTGCACGGTGGAGCGCATGAACAGCTTCACGATCGGCGTCATCCTGCCGGGAGTCTCCGTGCAGCGGCGCGACGGCATCGACCTGCCGGCCGCCGCGCGGCACGCCGAGGACGCCGGGCTGGACGGCGTGTGGCACGGCGACCACCTGGCCATCGGCGGGCCGACCCTGGACGGGCCCATCGCCCTGGCCGCCGCGGCGGCGGGCACCCGGCGGATCAAGGTCGGGATGAGCGTGTTCGTCCCCGCCATCCGGCCCCTCGCGTGGGCCGCCAAGCAGATCGCGACCCTGCAGCACGTCACCGGCGACCGCCTCGTCCTGGGTGTGGGCTCGGGCGGCGGTCCCGGGCAGTGGGCCGCGGCGGGGGTGCCCTACCGCTCGCGCGGCCGGCGTACCGACACCGCCCTGGACCTGCTGCCCCGGCTGCTGGCGGGCGAGGAGACGCGGCTGCGGGACGAGACCGGCGAGCCGCCCGTACGGCTGGCGCCCGCCGCCACGATGCCGCCGGTGTGGGTCGGCAACGCGTCCGAGGCGGCGATCCGGCGGGCGGCGCTGCTCGGCGACGGGTGGTTCCCGTCCCTGGTCCCGCCCCGGGAGGTGGCCGAGGGCCGGGCCCGGCTCGCGGAGCTGGCCGCGGGCCGGGGCCGTCCCGTACCGGTCGTCGCGATCGGCGGCACGGCGGCCCTGGGGAGTGGCGACGGCGTCCCGTCGCGGAAGGAGATCGCGTCAGGTGTCGCCGCCGCCTACGGCCGCCCCTTGGAGGAGGTCCTGCCGATCCCGCTCACCGGCCCGCCGGAGCGGGCCGCCGAGGCGCTCGCCGCCTACCGCGACGCCGGGGCGGGCCACGCGGTCATCGGCATAGCGGGCGGCGACTGGCGTACCCAGGTGGACCTGCTGGCGAAGGTGCGCGACCTGCTGCGGTGAGGTCCCCGGACGGGTTCAGAGCCAGCCCATGCGCTGGGCCGTGCGGATGGCCTCCAGGCGGTTCTGGGCGTTGAGCTTGGTCATCGCGCTCGACAGGTAGTTGCGTACGGTGCCCTCGGTCAGGTGCAGCTCGGCCGCGATCCGCGAGATCGTGGCCCCGTCGCCGGCCAGCCGCAGCGCGTCGCGCTCGCGCTCGGTCAGCGGGCTGTCGCCGGCGGCCATCGCGGCGGCGGCCAGCTCGGCGTCGAGATAGCGGCCGCCCGCCTGGACCTTCCGGATCGCCATGGCCAGCTCCTCGGCCGAGGCGTCCTTGCCGAGGAAGCCGCTCACCCCCGCCGCCATGGCCCTGCGCAGGTAGCCGGGGCGGCCCAGGCTCGTCAGGATGACGATCTTGCACTGCGCGCTGATCTGCTCGGCCGCGCTGAGGCCGTCCATGCCGGGCATCTCGATGTCGAGCACGGCCACGTCGGGCCGGTGCTCGGCCACGGCGGCCACGACCTCGTCACCCCTGCCCACCTGGGCGACGACCTCGATGCCCTCCTCCAGGTCCAGCAGGGCCGCGATGGCGCCCCGGATCAGGTGCTCGTCGTCGGCCAGCAACACCCTGGTCGTCATGCCGGCACCGCCGCCCGCAGCAGGTAGCCGCCCTCGTGCGTCGGCGCGGCCTCCAGGGTGCCGCCGACCGCGCGTACGCGCTGGGCCAGCCCCGCCAGGCCGTTCGGCGCGTGCTCGCCCGCCGGCCCGCTCACCCCGTCGTTGGACATCTCCAGCACTCCATCCTCGATCGTGATCGTGCAGCGTCCGGCCGTGCTGTGCTTGAGCACGTTGGTGGTCCCCTCGCGCACGACGGTGGCCAGCAGCGTGCGGGTCTCCGGCGGCAGCGAGCCCGTCTCGGCGCGCACGGTGCATCGTACGTCCGCCGCCTCCAGCACGGCCCGCACGCTGGCGAGCATCTCGTCCAGGTCGACGGCCCGGTAGCTCTGCACGACGGAGCGCACCTCGCGCAGCGACCTCCGGGCCAGGTCGCGCACCGCGAACATCTCCTCGGCCGCCGCCGCCGGGTCGACCGGCAGCGTGCGCGACGCGCCCTCGGTGCGGGCCGCGATGTCGGTGAGGCTCTGCCCGAGCAGGTCGTTGAGGTCGCGGGCGAAGCGCAGGCGCTCCTCCGAGACCGCCAGCCTGGCCTGCGCCTCCTGCCCCTCGTACGCCTCCTTGGCCACCCGCCAGAGCCACAGGTTCGTCAGCACGCCGACCACGCTCACGGCGGTGAACACCGACTGCACCAGGAGCGTGCCCCAGATGGGCGCGCCCTGCAGCGCCACGTAGAGGTTGAAGAGCACGACGGACAGGACCGACAGGATCACGATGGTGCGCCTGCGCACGAAGGGCCCCAGCATGCCCAGCCACGTCGGGATGGCCCACATGAAGAAGGCGACGGACATGACCAGGATGATCACGCCGGTCACCGCCAGGATCGCGGTGGGCCGCCGGCCGCCCCTCATGGCCACCCGGTGCGGCCGCGTCGCGAGCACGTTGAAGACCACCAGCAGGGCGACGCCGGCCAGGACCACCGGCCACGGCACGCCCATCTGCCAGCGGACATAGAGGTCGTAATAGCCGAAGAAGGAGAACAGATTGATGAGGTCGGTCGAGTAGACGATCACCCAGCGGATCTTGTCCAGCTTCGTCGCACGGCGTATCACGCGGGCACCGCCGCTCGCAGCAGGAACTCGCCCGCCGGGGTCGGCCGGGCGGAGAAGGAGCCGCCCGCCGTGGCCAGCCGCTCCGACAGGCCCCGCAGGCCGCTGCCGGAGGCGGAGGGGTGCCCGTCCACGCCGTCGTTGATCATTTCGAGCACGCCGCCGTCGATCGTGATCGCGCAGCGGGTGGCCGCGCTGTGCTTGAGCACGTTGGTGGTGCCCTCGCGGACCGCCCAGGCCAGCAGCGTCCGGGCGGCCGGCGACAGCCCGTCGGCCCTGGCGTCGATCAGGCAGCGCGCGCCGGCCGCCTCCAACGCCACCCGCGCGCCGGCCAGCTCCTCGTCGAGGTCGAGCGTCTGGTAGCCGTGCACCGCCTGCTGCACCTCGGCCAGCGACTCGCCGGCCAGCCGGTGCACCTGGGCCATCTCGGCGTCCGCCCGCCCGGCGTCCTTGGTCGCCAGCTTGGCGGCCAGCTCGCTCTTCAGCGTGATCACCGACAGGCTGTGCCCGAGCAGGTCGTGCAGGTCACGGGCGAAGCGCAGCCGCTCCTCCGACACCGCCAGCCGGGCCTTGGCCTCCTTGCTGTCGTGGGCGTCCCTGATCGTCCACCAGATCCAGCGCCAGACCAGCATGGCCACCGTCAGCGCGACGGCGCTGAACGTCTCGGGGACGAGCACCCCGTACCACGGCTCGCCGGTCACGGCCATGACATAGCCGCCGGCCAGGCCGACCACGGCCACGCCGAGGCAGAGGGTCACGGCCCACGGCAGGTAGAGGGCGGCGATCGACAGCCACAGGACGCCGATCTCCAGCCAGGTGGGCACGTTCTCCAGCGGCTGGTGCGGCACCAGCGCCACCGCGACCGCCGCGGACAGCCCCGCGACCACCAGCTTCGGCGTCGGCCGGGGCCTGGCGTCGTAGGCGTCCCTGAGCAGGGAGGGGAAGAGGCCGAAGCAGACAAGCAGGCACGTGAGGACGGCCGCGGCGTGGAGCGTGGAGATCCGGCCGTCCGCCAGGTAGATGACGATGACCACCACGAACATGACGCCGAGGAGCATGACCGCGGCGTCCATCCAGTAGAGCAGGATCTTTCGCGCCGTCTCCGGACGCGCCGCCATCACGCCATCCCCCTGCCGCTGGAAACCTCGCCCGTCGCGGAAATCCTATAGTCAGGGAGAGGTCTGCCAAAGAATCCGCGACACGTCCGGCTTCGGGGCGACTCCGCGCAGCGACAGCCAGGCCAGGCCGTGGCGGGCGGCGTAGGCGGCCAGGGTCCGGGCGTCGACCTCGTTCAGATCGCCCTCGCCCACCAGCACCGGGGTGAGCGCGATGTGCGGCCACGCCTCCTCGGGGTCGTCCAGGCCCTGGGCCCGCGCGATCTGGTCCCTGGCCGCCAGCACGGCCTCCGCCACCCGGCGCAGGCGGCCGTCAGGGGCGCCCCGCGGCTCGATGTCGGCCAGCAGGTTGACGGTGCCGATCTCGGCGCCCGCCTGGCGGGTGGCCCGCAGCATCGCCACGTCGCCGGAGCCCAGCCCGTCCGACTTCAGCGGCAGCGTGAAGCTGACCTGGAGCGGCCGCTCGCGCTGCATGGCGTAGATGGCCCGCGCCCGGCGCAGCACGGCGGCCTCGTCCCGGCTGTCGCTGACCTCGAAGTCGATGGTGTCGGCGTCGAACGCCCCGACCACCCTGCGGTAGGCGGCCGCGAGCCCGCCCGGCCTGGTGCAGGTGTCGGCCAGCTCCCGCCCCTCCGGGCCGCCGAACACGGGCGCGGCGTCGCCGCCCAGCGCCCTGAGGCGGCCGATCCGGTTGGCCACGGGGTTCTTGCCGGGATCGAGCGGGTCGGACTGGGACGGGCCATTCCATTTGGGCGCGCAGCCGTCGTCGCCCGAGACGAGGTGGCCGAGCGCGTACCGGCGCACACCGGTGCGCCGGGTCTCCTTGGACAGGTCGAACTCGGGCTCCCGCGCGGTGTCGACGAACTCCACGAACGCCGCCTGCGGCTCCACCGCCACCGGCGGCGGGACGGCAGGGGTGTGCCTCACCACCGGCGGCCTCGGCGCGAGCGTGGCACCCGCGGGAAGCATGCGCACGATCGCTCCGGTGGCGCCGGTGAGAGCGAGGGCCCCGAGGATCGCGAGCGGGCGCGGGAGCATGCCCGGCTCCCTCTTGTGCCGCGGCATAGGCCACCCCACGTGGTCATTCGGCTACTTTCCGGCGCTGACTCGAACGGTAGCAAGCGCGCGAGCCGCTGTGCGGTCCTTTTCCGGCACGCGTCCGTTGTGTGCGGATAATGTCGTCATGAAGCTGCGGATCTTCACCGAGCCCCAGCAGGGCGCGACATATGACGACCTGCTCACCGTCGCCCAGGCCACCGAACGACTGGGTTTTGACGCTTTCTTCCGTTCCGACCACTACATGCGCATCGGCCCCGGCGACCCGGGGGTCGGCTCGACCGACGCGTGGATCACGCTGGCCGGCCTGGCCAGGGAGACCTCGAGGATCCGGCTGGGCACCCTGGTGACACCGGCCACGTTCCGGCTGCCCGGGCCGCTGGCGATCAGCGTCGCGCAGATCGACCAGATGAGCGGCGGCCGGGTCGAGCTCGGCTTCGGCACGGGCTGGTTCGACACCGAGCACGCGGCGTACGGCATCCCGTTCCCGCCGCAGAACGAGCGGTTCGGGCGGTTCGAGGAGCAGCTCGAGATCATCACGGGCCTGTGGACCGCGGAGAAGAGCTTCTCGTTCGAGGGCAGCTACTACCGGGTGGCCGACTCGCCCGCGCTGCCCAAGCCGGTCCAGCGGCCCAGGCCGCCGATCATCATCGGCGGGTTCGGCGCCAAGCGCACGCCGAGGCTGGCGGCTGCGTACGCCGACGAGTACAACCTCCCGTTCCACACCCTGGCCGACACGGAGCAGGCGTTCGCGCGGGTGCGCGCGGCCTGCGAGACGACCGGGCGCGAACTGACGTACTCGGTGGCGCAGACGACCGTCGTGGGCGCGGATCGGGCGGAGGTCGAGCGGCGCGCGGCCGCCATCGGCGAGAACCCCGAGACCCTGCCCGTGGGCGGCCTGTGCGGCACCCCGGCCGAGATCGTGGAGAAGATCGGCAAGTTCGCCGAGCTGGGCGCCGAGACGGTCTACCTGCAGATCATGGACCTGAACGACCTCGAGCACCTGGAGCTGATCGCCGCTGAGGTGCTTCCGCACGTGTAAGTAATCATTGGCGGCGCTTCGTGGCGGTACGGCAGACTTGGGGCGTGCTGCTGACGATCACGACCACCGCGAGGCCCGCCACTGACCTGGGTTTCCTCCTGCACAAGCATCCCGGGCGCGTGCAGGAGTTCGGCCGGTCGTTCGGCACGGCGACGGTGTTCTACCCCGAGGCCGAGGAGGAGCGCTGCACGGCGGCGCTCCTGCTCGAAGTCGATCCGATCGCGCTGGTCAGGTCGCGCGGCAAGAGCTCGCCCGACTTCAGCCTGTCGCAGTACGTCAACGACCGCCCCTACGCGGCCTCCTCACTGCTGGCCGTGGCGCTGGCCGACGTGTTCCGCACGGCGCGGGCGGGCCGGTGCACGGCCAGGCCCGAGCTGGCGGACACGCCGCTGCCGCTGGAGCTGCGGCTGCCCGCGCTGCCCTGCCGGGGCGGCCCCGAGCTGGCCACCAGGCTGTTCGAGCCGCTCGGGTGGGAGGTGGACGCGCAGGCTCTGCCGCTCGACGAGGGCTTCCCCGAGTGGGGCGATTCGCGCTACGTCCGGCTCACCCTGCGCGGCACGGCGCGCCTCGCCGACGCGCTCAACCACCTGTACGTGCTGCTGCCGGTGCTGGACGACGGCAAGCACTACTGGATCGCGCCCGACGAGGTCGACAAGCTGATCAGGGCCGGCGAGGGCTGGCTGGCCGGGCATCCGGAGCGCGGCCTGATCACCCGGCGCTACCTGGGGCGGCGCTGGGCGCTGGCCCGCACCGCGCTGGCGCGCCTGGCCGAGCTGGGCGACGAGACCGAGGAGGAGCTCGAGCCCGCGGTCGAGGAGGACGCGCCCGCCGGGGAGACCGCCGCCGACGAGGCTGCCGCCGCGGAGGCCGAGGCCCAGGGCGACGCTCCCCAGGAGGAGGCCGCCCAAGATGAGGCCACCCAGCAGGCGCCCAAGGCGAAGCCGCTGAACCTCCGGCGGCGCGAGGCGGTGCTGGCCAAGCTGGAGGAGCTCGGCGCGGTCAGCGTGATCGACCTGGGCTGCGGCCAGGGCGAGCTGGTCGGCGCGCTGCTGGCCAGGCCCAGGTTCGCCAGGGTCGGCGGCATGGACGTCTCGTCGATGGCGCTCACCATCGCCGCCCGCAAGCTGCGGCTGGACCGCATGCCCGACAGCAAGCGCGCCAGGCTCACCCTGTTCCAGGGCGCGCTCACGTACACCGACAAGCGACTGTCCGGCTACGACGCCGCGGTGCTCATGGAGGTGATCGAGCACGTCGACCCGCCGCGCCTGACCGCGCTCGAACGCGTCGTGTTCGGCCGCGCCCGGCCCCAGCATGTGCTCGTCACCACCCCCAACGTCGAGCACAACGTCCGCTACGAGTTCCTGACCGGCCTGCGCCACCCCGACCACCGCTTCGAGTGGACCCGCGCCGAGTTCGCCGCCTGGGCCACCAGGGTCGCCGGCGAGTACGGCTACCAGGTCGCTTTCGCGCCGGTCGGCGACGATGACCCCGAGGTCGGCCCGCCGACCCAGATGGGAGTGTTCACCCGTGATCAGCGTTCCTGAGCTCTCGCTGGTGGTGCTCGTCGGCGTCTCGGGCAGCGGCAAGTCGACGTTCGCCAGGAAGCACTTCAAGCCCACGCAGGTCATCTCCTCCGACTTCTGCCGCGGCCTGGTCTCCGACGACGAGAACGACCAGTCGGCCACGCCCGCGGCGTTCGACCTGCTGCACCACATCGTCGGCGTACGGCTGGCCAGGGGCCTGTTCACCGTGGTCGACGCCACCAACGTCCAGTACGCGGCCCGCAGGAGCCTCCTCGACCTCGCCAGGAAGTACGACGTGCTGTGCGACGCGATCGTGCTCGACGCGCCCGAGGAGGTGGCCATCGAGCGCAACGCCGCCCGGCCCGACCGCGACTTCGGCCCCGGCGTGGTCATCCGCCAGCGCAAGGAGCTGCGGCGCTCGCTGAGCAAGATCTCCAACGACGGGTTCCGGCGGGTCCACGTGCTGCGCGGCCTCGACGAGATCGACGACGCGGAGATCACGTACGAGAGGGCCTGGTCCGACAGGACCGAGCTGACCGGCCCCTTCGACATCATCGGCGACATCCACGGCTGCCGCTCGGAGCTGGAGACGCTGCTGCGCAGGCTCGGCTGGGAGGGGCTCACGCACCCGGACGGGCGCACGGCCGTGTTCGTCGGCGACCTGGTCGACCGCGGGCCCGACACCCCCGGCGTGCTGCGCCTGGTGATGGACATGGTCGAGGCCGGCACCGCGATCTGCGTGGCCGGCAACCACGAGCAGAAGCTGGTGCGCGCGCTCAACGGCCGCAAGGTCACGGTCGCGCACGGTCTGCAGGAGTCGCTCGACCAGCTCGCGGCGCAGGAGCCGGAGTTCGTGGAGCGGGCCAGGACGTTCATGGACGGCCTGCTCAGCCACTACCGCCTCGACGGCGGCCGGCTCGTGGTCGCGCACGCGGGCCTGAAGGAGGCCTACCACGGCCGCGCCTCGGGCCGGGTCCGCGCGTTCGCCCTGTACGGCGACACGACCGGCGAGACCGACGAGTACGGCCTGCCCGTCCGCTACCCGTGGGCCGACGAGTACCGCGGCCGGGCGATGGTCGTCTACGGCCACACCCCCACGGTCCGCCCCGAGTGGGTGAACAACACGATCTGCCTCGACACCGGCTGCGTCTTCGGCGGCCACCTGACCGCGCTGCGCTACCCGGAGCGGCAGATCGTCCAGATCCCGGCCGAGAAGGTCTGGTACGAGCCGGCCAAGCCCCTCGGCACCGGATCGGCCCGCGATCCCGGCATGCTGGACATCAACGACGTGATCGGCACCCGGCACGTCGAGACCAGGTTCGGCACCAGGGTCAAGGTCCTGGAGGAGAACGCGGCGGCGGCCCTGGAGGTCATGAGCCGGTTCGCGGTGGACCCGCGCTGGCTGGTCTACCTGCCGCCCACCATGGCGCCGCCGGAGACGTCCCGGCTGGACGGCTACCTCGAGCACCCGCACGAGGCGTTCGAGGAGTTCGCCGCCGCCGGGGTGCGCGAGGTCGTGTGCGAGGAGAAGCACATGGGCTCGCGGGCCGTCGCCGTGCTGGCCAGGACGCCGGAGGTGGCGGCGGCCAGGTTCGGCGTGACGGACGGCAGCACGGGCGCCGTCTACACGCGTACCGGGCGGCCGTTCTTCGACGACACGGCGCCGCTGGTCGCGCGGCTGCGCGAGGCGTGCGAGCCGCTCTGGGCGGAGCTGGACTCCGACTGGGTGGTGCTCGACTGCGAGCTGCTGCCCTGGTCGGCGAAGGCCGGCGAGCTGATCCGCTCGCAGTACGCCTCCGTCGGTGCGGCCGCCCGCGCCGCGCTGCCCGAGGCGGTCGCGGCCCTTGAGGCGGCGGCCGGGCGGGGAATGGACGTGGGCGGACTGCTGACCCGCACCCGGCGCCGCTCCGACAACGCTGCCCTGTTCCGCGACGCTTATGCACGCTACTGCTGGCCGGTCGACGGCCTGGAGGGCATCCGGGTGGCGCCGTTCCAGATCCTCGCCTGCGAGGGGCGGGCCACGGCGCTGGAGCCGCACGCCTGGCACCTGTCCACGCTGGCGCTGCTCGACTCGCCGCTGATCGCCCCCACCCGGCACGTCTCCGTCACGCTCGACTCGCCCGGGTCGAGGGCTTCGGCGACCGAGTGGTGGGAGTCCCTGACGGCGGCGGGCGGCGAGGGCATGGTGGTCAAGCCCGCCGCGTACGCTCCCGGGCGGGTGCAGCCCGGGGTGAAGGTGCGCGGGCGCGAATACCTGCGCATCATCTACGGCCCCGACTACACCGAGTCGCTCGACGTGCTGCGCCGGCGCTTCCTGGGCAAGAAGCGCTCGATGGCGCTGCGCGAGTACGCGCTGGGGCTGGAGGCGCTGTCGCGGCTGGCGGACGGCGAGGCGGCCTGGCGGGTGCACGAGCCGGTCTTCGCGGTGCTGGCCCTGGAGTCGGAGCCTGTGGATCCCCGGCTCTGACTAACGCCATGACCTGCGGGTATGTCCCCCACCACGGGGAAGGACCTGCATGGCAACGAAGTTCGCGCACCACGAGCACCTCGGCCACGTCATCTTCATCACGGCGGCCGCGGCCATCGGGGGGTTCTTGTTCGGCTACGACAGCGCCGTGATCAACGGCGCCGTCGTCGGCATCCAGAAGTACTTCCACGTGGGGCCGGTCGAGATCGGGTTCGTGGTGGCCATCGCGCTGCTCGGGTCCGCCGTGGGGGCGTGGGCGGGCGGCGGGCTGGCCGACCGGCTGGGGCGCACCAGGACGATGCAGGTGGCGGCGCTGCTGTTCGCGGTCAGCTCGATCGGTCAGATGCTGCCGTTCGCCATCTGGGACCTCGCGTTCTGGCGCGTGATCGCGGGCTTCGCGATCGGCATGGCGTCGGTGATCGGGCCCGCGTACATCGCCGAGGTGGCCCCGCCCGCCTACCGGGGACGGCTGGGCTCGTTCCAGCAGCTGGCGATCGTACTCGGCATCGCGGTCTCGCAGCTCGTCGACTACGTGATCGTCCAGCTGGCCGGCGGCAACGTGAACAACCCCCTCTGGGGCCTGCAGGCGTGGCAGTGGATGCTGGGCGCCTGCGTCGTGCCCGCCCTGTTCTACCTGACGTTCGCGCTGATCATCCCCGAGTCGCCGCGCTACCTGATCATGTCGGGGCGCACCAGGAGGGCCCGCGAGGTGCTGTCCGAGATCGAGCCCGAGGACGTGGACATCGAGGCCCACATCGCGGCGATCCAGCACGTGCTGCGCACCCAGCGGGTGCCGGGGCTGAAGGACCTGCGCGGGCCCGCGCTCGGGCTGCTGCCGATCGTCTGGATCGGGATCGGCCTGTCGGTCTTCCAGCAGTTCGTCGGCATCAACGTGATCTTCTACTACTCGTCAGTGCTGTGGCAGTCGGTCGGCATCAACCAGAGCGCCTCGCTGCTGATCAGCTTCTCCAGCTCGATGATCAACATCGTGGGCACGTTCATCGCGATCTCGCTGGTGGACAGGATCGGGCGCAAGCCGCTCCTCCTGATCGGCTCCGCGGGCATGGCGGTCTCGCTGGCCACCGCGGCGTGGGCGTTCAGCGCGGCCAGGGAGGTGGGCAAGACGGTCACGCTGCCCGACCCGCAGGGGCTGATCGCGCTCGTGGCGGCCAACGTGTTCGTGCTGTTCTTCGCCCTGTCCTGGGGTGTGGTGGTCTGGGTGCTGCTGGGGGAGATGTTCCCGAACCGCATCCGCGCCGCCGCCCTGGGCGTCTCCGCCGGGGCCCAGTGGATCGCGAACTGGGCGGTCACGGTGACGTTCCCGGCGATGGCGGCCTGGAACCTGCCGCTCACCTACGCCATGTACGCGTTCTTCGCGGTGCTGTCGTTCCTGTTCGTCGTCAGGTGGGTGCGCGAGACCAAGGGCCGCAAACTCGAAGAGATGGGCTAATCTCCGGCACGTGATCGACGACGTCCTGGCCCCCGAGCTCGACGTGCTGTTCTGCGGCATCAATCCCGGCCTCATGTCCGAGGCCACCGGCCACCACTTCGCCCGGCCCGGCAACCGCTTCTGGCCCGCGCTGCACCTGTCCGGCTTCACCCCGCGCCTGCTGGCCCCGGCCGAGCAGCACCTCCTCCCCTCGTACGGCCTGGGCATCACGAACATCGTCGCCCGCCCGAGCGCCAAGGCGTCGGAGCTGACCCGGGAGGAGCTGGTGGAGGGCGGCCTGGCCCTGACCGCGAAGGTGGCGGCCGCGACGCCGGCGTTCCTCGCGGTGCTGGGGATCTCGGCGTACCGCATGGCCTTCGCCCGCCCCAAGGCCCGCATCGGCCCTCAGGAGGAGCTCGTCGGTGGGGCCAGGGTGTGGGTGCTGCCCAACCCGAGCGGGTTGAACGCCCACTGGACCCTGGCCACCATCGCCGACGAGATGGGACGGCTGCGCGGCCACTTGGCCTGATCGGCCTGCCTGGCTTACTTGACCTACTTCGCCGCGAAGTCCTGGGTCCAGTAGATCCGGCCCTGGGAGTTCTTGGCCACGCCGACGCCGATCAGGTTGTACCGGCAGTTCATGATGTTGGCCCGGTGGCCCTCGCTGTTCATCCAGCCCTGGACCACGGAGGCCGGGGAGGGCTGGCCGAAGGCGATGTTCTCGGCGAAGGCCGTGCCTCCGCTGAAGCCGGCCCCCCGGATGCGGTCCATGAAGCTGCGGCCGTCCTTGGAGGTGTGGTCGAAGTAGCCCTGCTTCGCCATGTCGTCGGAGTGGCCGAACGCGGCGGTACGGAGCTGCGGGTCGTGCTTGAGCGGCTGGCAGCCGCCCTTGGCCCGCTCGGCGTTGGTCAGCCTGAGTACCTCGTTCTCCTCGGCCGTGCCGACCGTCCCTCCGGACGACGGGGGCGGCGCGGTGGGCGTCGGGGTCGACGTGCCGCTGGGGCTGGGAGTGGTGGGGGTGGGCGTCGGCGTGCTGTCAGGGGTACAGGTCAGCCGGACGGCCCGGGACTTGGCGGTGCCGCCGCGATAGTCGGTCGCGACCGCGTAATAGGTGCCCGGTTTGCAGGCGAGTGTCAAGGTGATGCGGCCGTCCTTGGAGGCCCCGCTCTTGACGACGGGGTCGGGACCCGGGACGGCGCGCTTGAGGCGGATGCGCAGGAGTGCGCTGTCGTCGCAGTTGCGACGGGTGGCGAACGACTTGATCTTCAATGCGTTGGTCAGGCTGGGCTTGGCCACGTTCACGCGGCACGAGGCCTGCGCCTCGACCGAGCTCTGCGCCGCGGCCTCGGCCGCACTGATCGGCGCGCAGAGCGCCGCCAGGCCGATGAGCCCGGCAAATACCCCAATGGGTCTACGCATAGGGGATTCCCTCCAGTTGCCATAGACGCTGGATGGCAAGGCATTCTGTCGGGAACGAGACCGACTTGTCACTAAATTGCGATATAAATCTCGCAACTCGGGTAAACCAGAGTGCCACCTGAGGCGTCTGTGCCCCCGCTGCCACAGGCCCGAAACTCCTGTCCCACCGGGCTTTGCACGCCCCATGGCCCCCATGGGAGCCACCTAGAGGTACGCGGGGGATCGCTTGAGGGTTCACGAAGAAACCCGCGGCGCATCGTGCGCCGCGGGCTGAGGAGGACCCGGCTCACCCGCGAGGCGGGCCGGGACGACGGATCACTGCTTGGCCAGCAGGGCCACGCACTCCACGTGGTGGGTCATCGGGAAGGCGTCGAAGGCCCGCAGGTCGGAGAGCGGGTAACCGAGCTCCGCCAGCCAGGCCAGGTCCCGCGCCAGCGTGGCCGGGTCGCAGGAGACGTACACGATCCGCTGCGCGTCCAGCGCGGCGATCCGCTCCACCACCTCGCGCCCCAGCCCGGAACGGGGCGGGTCGACGACCACGAGGTCGGCGCGTTCGATCTGGAAGCGGTCCAGCGCCTCCTCGACCCGTCCCCGCTCCACCCGGGCCTGCGGCAGGTCGCGGAGGTTGGCGCGGGCGTCGCGGACGGCGGCCGCCTCCGACTCCAGCCCGAACACCGCCCCCTCGGCACCCACGGCCTCCGCCAGACCGGCGGCGAACAGCCCCACCCCGCAGTAGAGGTCGAGCGCCCACTCCCCCGGCTCCGGCGCCGCGTAGGCCAGCACCGCGTCCAGCAGCGTCTCGGCGGCGCCCGGGTGGACCTGCCAGAAGCCGCTGCCCGCGACCCGGAAGCCGCGGTCGCCGACCTGCTCGTGCAGCACCCCCGAGCCGCGGCGTGGCACCGTACGGCCCTTGCCCTGGTCGAGGAGGATCGAGGCGGGCGCTTCGAGCTCGGGCACGGTGACACTGCGGCGCGGCCTGGGCGAGACGACCACGGCCCGGTCGCCGGACGAGGACGCGATGACCTCGACGCCGGCCGCGCCCGGCCAGGAGTGCTGCTCCGCCCCGACCGCCTCCACCTCCGGGTGGGCGATCAGGCAGGCGTCCACGACCTCGATGTCATGCGAACGGTGCCGGCGGAAGCCCAGCTCACCGCCGGGCCGGGCGGCGAACTGGACGCGGGTGCGCCAGCCGAGCCCGTCCTTGGCGCCCGGCACCTCCTCCACCACGACCTCGCGCGACAGGCCCGCGAGCCGCTTGAGCTGCTCGCCCACGACCTGCGCCTTGAGCCGCCGCTGCGCCTCCAGCGTGGCGTGCTGCCAGTCGCACCCGCCGCACCGCCCAGGGCCGGCGTACGGGCAGGGCGGGACGACGCGGTCGGGCGAGGGCTCCAGGATCTCCACGGCGTCGGCACGCAGGAACCTGGTGGTCTCCTCGGTGACGTCGGCGATCACCCGCTCGCCTGGCAAGGCGTGGCGTACGAACACCACGCGCCCTTCGTGGCGCGCCACACACCAGCCGCCGTGCGCGACCGGACCTACCGTCAGCTCGAGAGATGCCTGTTCCACAGGGACACCCTATGCCCGAGCCTGCTCTCCATCCTTTGCGGTCTGGTCCCAGGGACGTCGCACCGCGCCCGGCGCGAACGGCTCCGGCCTGCCCTTGAGGCGGTCGGAGGAGTGCAGCTGCCAGGGCACGCTCGTCACCATGACCCCCGGCTTGAACAGCAGCCGTGCCTTCAGCCTGAGCGCGCTCTGGTTGTGCAGCGCGTGCTCCCACCAGTGGCCGACCACGTACTCGGGGATGAACACGGTCACCACGTCGCGCGGCGAGCGCCGCCGCAGGGTCTTGACGTAGTCGAGGATGGGCTGCGTGATCTCGCGGTACGGCGAGTCGAGCATCTTGAGCTGCACCGGGATGCCCCGCCGCTCCCACTCCTCCTGCAGCTTGCGCGCGTCCTCGCCCTCGACGCCCACCGTGATGGCCTCCAGCGTGGACGGCCTGGTGGCGCGGGCGTAGGCCAGCGCGCGCATGGTCGGCTTGTGCAGCTTGGAGACGAGCACGATCGCGTGGTTGCGCGCGGGCAGCATGGTCGGCTCGTACTCCTCGCTGATCTCCAGCTCGGCCGCCACGTTGTCGTAGTGGCGCCTGATGCCCTTCATCATGAGGAACAGGATCGGCATCGCGATGCACACGATCCACGCCCCGACCAGGAACTTCGTCAGCAGCACGACCACCAGCACGAGCCCCGTCATGATCCCGCCGAAGAAGTTGATCACGCGGGAGCGGTGCATCTGGTGGCGCACCTTGGGGTCGGTCTCGGTCTTCAGGTGGCGGGTCCAGTGGATGACCATGCCGATCTGGCTGAGCGTGAACGAGACGAAGACGCCGACGATGTAGAGGTTCAGCAGGCGGCTGACGTCGGCCTGGAAGCCCCACAGCAGCAGGCACGCGCCGAGCGCGAGGATGATGATGCCGTTGGAGAAGGCCAGCCGGTCGCCGCGGGTGTGGAGCTGGCGCGGCAGGTAACGATCCTGCGCCAGGATGGAGCCGAGCACCGGGAAGCCGTTGAAGGCCGTGTTGGCGGCCAGGAAGAGGATCAGGGCGGTCACCGCCGAGATCACCACGAACGGCAGCGACCCCCCGCCGAACACCGCGTCGGCCACCTGGGAGATGATCGGCTGCTGGTAGTAGCCGGGGCCGACGGGGTTGCCGTTGGGCAGGCGCAGGTCGGTGGGGACCACGGACGGCTCGGCGATCTTCACGCCCGACGCGAGGCCGAGCGCGATGATGCCGCCGAACATGGTGATCGCGACCAGGCCCATCATCAGCAGCGTGGTGGCGGCGTTCTTGCTCTTGGGCTTTCTGAAGGCGGGCACGCCGTTGCTGATGGCCTCGACGCCCGTCAGGGCGGCACAACCGGAGGAGAACGCGCGCAGGATCAGGAACGCGGCGGCGAAGGCGGTCAGGTTGGTCTGCTCGGCCTCGATGGTGAAGTGGGCGCTCGGCGCCTGGAGCTGCTCACCCAGCACCAGCAGCCGGAACCCGCCCCAGGCGATCAGGGCCAGAACGGCGATCATGAACGCGTACGTGGGAACGGCGAAGGCGGCGCCGGACTCGCGGATGCCGCGCAGGTTGATCACCGTGAGGAGGATCACGATGGCGATGGCGATGGCGGGCTTGTGCTGGCCCACGAACGGAATTGTGGCGCCGACGTAATCGACGCCGTTGGCGACGGACACCGCGACCGTGAGCACGTAGTCGACCATGAGCGCGCTGGCGACGGTGAGCCCGGCGTTCTTGCCGAGGTTGGTGGTCGCCACCTCGTAGTCCCCGCCGCCGCTCGGATAGGCGTGCACGTTCTGCCGGTACGACGCCACGACGGTGAGCATCACGACCACGACGGCGATCGCGACCCAGGGACTGTAGGTGTAGAAGGAGACTCCGGCCAACGACAGGATGACCAGAATCTCTTGGGGCGCATACGCCACAGAAGAGAGCGCGTCACTCGCGAAAACCGGCAGTGCTATCCGTTTTGGGAGGAGTTGCTCGTGAAGCTGCCCGCTACGCAGGGCGCGCCCCACGAGCAAGCGTTTGACAAGATCCGTTACCTTCGCCACGTAACGAGATGCTAGCCCCATGCCGAGGCCTTAAACGAGGCGCTCCCCCCTCGGGCCATACTGGTGTCCAGCAATGGGCCGACCGCGAAAGTGCGGGGGGAAATGCATATAGTGATCATGGGGTGTGGCCGAGTCGGTTCGACTCTCGCTCATATCCTCGAGGACAGCGGCCATTCCGTCGCCATCATCGACCGCGACCCGCAGGCGTTCCGGCGGCTTCGCGCCGGGTTCCGAGGGCGGCGGGTGACGGGCGTGGGCTTCGATCGCGACGTGCTCACCGAGGCCGGCATCGAGTCCGCCGCCGCGTACGTCGCGGTCTCCAGCGGCGACAACTCCAACATCATCTCCGCTCGCGTGGCCCGCGAGACGTTCGGCGTGGACAACGTGGTGGCCCGCATCTACGACCCCCGCCGCGCCGAGGTCTACCAGCGGCTCGGCATCCCCACGGTGGCGACCGTACGGTGGACGGCCGACCAGATCCTGCGCCGCATCCTCCCCGAGGGCGCCGAGCCGCTCTGGCGCGACCCCACGGGCACGATCATCCTGGCGGAGGTCACCGCCAACCCCGAGTGGATCGGCACCCGCGTCGTCGACCTCGAGCACCGCGTCAAGACGCGCGTGGCCTTCATCAACCGCATGGGCGAGGCCCTGACCATCACGGAGGACACCGTGGTGCAGGAAGGCGACGTGCTCCACGTCATCGCCGCGGAGAACGACATGGACCGGATCAACAAGGTGCTCGCCGCGGCACCGGAAGAGGACGAGTGATGCGCGTCGCCATCGCCGGAGCGGGCGCCGTGGGCCGCTCCATCGCGGCCGAGCTCCTGGAGAACGGCCACGAGGTCCTGCTCATCGACGTGGACCCCCGGGCCATCAAGATCGACAGCGTGCCGCGCGCCGAATGGCTCCTCGCCGACGCCTGCGAGATCGCCTCCCTCGACGAGGCCGGGCTCAACAACTGCCACGTCGTGGTCGCCTCCTCCGGCGACGACAAGGTCAACCTGGTGGTCTCCCTGCTGGCCAAGACCGAGTACGGCGTGCCGCGCGTGGTGGCCCGCATCAACCACCCCAACAACGAGTGGCTCTTCAACGAGTCCTGGGGCGTCGACGTGGCCGTCTCGACCCCGCGCCTGCTGAGCGCCCTGGTGGAGGAGGCGGTCAGCGTCGGCGACCTCGTACGCCTGATGACCTTCCGCCAGGGCCAGGCCAACCTGGTGGAGCTCACGCTGGCCGAGGACGCCCCGGTCGTGGGCCAGCGGGCCGGCTCGGTGCCGTGGCCCGTGGACTCCGCCCTGGTCGCGATCCTCAGGGAGGGCCGGGTCCTGGTGCCGACGGCGGACGATCCGCTGGAGGCGGGGGACGAGCTGCTGTTCGTCGCGAACCAGGAGGTGGAGCAGGAGCTCGCCCACCTCCTCTCCCAGCACTAGCCGGTACGAACCCGGGCCCCTTGGGGGGTTCCGGGGCCGAAACACCGGGAGGCGCTTCGCGCCATTCGAGCACTCGGGCCCCGACTCCCAGGGGCTCCGCCCCTTCGACCCCGCAACGGCGCGGTCCTCGCTTGAAGGCGCGCTGCGCGCGACGAGAGCTCGGGCAGCGCCCTGTGGGGGCAGGCCCCCACACCCCCAGGCGGGGACCTGCCGGCCCCCGCGCCCCCGGACGCGACCCCGATGACCGTGGCGACCAGCGTGTCAGACGAGCTGGGCGCGACCGGACTGAATGCCATCCAATGCATGTGCTGCAAGGAGATCTTTGGGATGATGGCTCCGATGCGGGTTCTCGTTCGAGAAGAGGGAGGGGGCGGAGCCTATGTCCTACAGTCCGAAGCTTGCGGCGGCGTTGTCGGGTGCCACGCTTCGCCAACTCGCGCATTGGCGTAAGGCCAGCGCCGGCCGTGGAGCCGTACTCATCCCCGAGATCTCCGAGAACCGTCCCATCCTCTACTCCTTCCGCGACCTGGTGGCACTACGAACCTGTGTGAAGCTGCGCAATGACACCTCGCTGCAGAAGATTCGGCGCGCTCTGGACACGCTTCGTGACGACCTGCAGGAGCGTGAGCACCTGTCGGCTTACCGCCTGGTGGCCGATGGCTCCACGGTCTATCTCGTGGAGCCCGGACAGGCGACCGACCTCGTGCGTCGTAAGGCCCACGTGGTCATCCATGAGATGGTGGACGTCCTACGCCCGTTCTACCGGGATGGCCGGCACATTCCCGATCTGCTCCGGCCTCGTGACCACGTCACCGTCGATCCGGCCATCAGGGGCGGGGTACCGGTGATCGAGGGCACCCGCGTGCCCTATGACGAGGTCGCCGCGTTGTTGCGCGACGGGGTGCCGGCCGAGCAGATCTCCACGTACTACCCGAACGTGACGGCTCCCGCGGCATTGGACGCGAAGGACTTCGCCGATTACGTCGACAGCTATGACCCCCCGAGGGAGCCGCGTGAGGCTGCTGCTGGATGAGAACGTCCCCAAGCCGCTCCATCAGGTTCTCACCACATTTATTCTGAACCACGAAATCGTGCATTTGCTCGATCTTGATGGCTGGTCTGGAACCCGCGATGAGACGCTCTACCCCCGAGCCGCGGCCGACGGGTTTGATGCGATCCTGACAAACGACGGACGACAGATGCAGCGTCCCCGAGAGGTCGCGGCCATCGCCGCCTCCGGAATACATCGAGTCGAATACTCACACAAGCACCCAGGGCTGGTTGGGATGGGCATCGCGATCGCGACCGTTGCGGCCGGCATGCCTGGTGCGTTGGCCTTGCTGGAGGAGTCTGACGGTCAGCGGTTGATCAGCTTGCGTGGGATCGATCCGACTGCGGCAAGCCGCCTCCGTCTCATCGATCCAGCCAAGACGCCGCCGAAGTTCTGGCCCTCGCTTCTGTAGGCATGGCCGCGCCAATTCACGCGAACGGCTGCCCGTGACCCATGGGCAACAGCACGAAGACCCCTCGCCACGGGCGGCGAGAGGTCTTTCCGGAGCGGAACCGGCGCTCAGTCGAAGGTCACGCTGAAGCGCCTGGAGTCATCCGCGTCCATGCAGTTGACGACGACACTCATGGGCAGCACGACGGAGCCCCTGTCCAGGCTCTCGAGGAACCGTTCGCACAGAGTGTCATCCGGCCCCCTCCAGTCGTCGTCGGCGACGGCCGGCCCCGCTGCCAGGAGCAGGGCGGCGGCGGTCGTGGCCAGGGCGGTGACGGCACGTGCGTACATTGGGGCCCCCGATTGGCTCGAAGTGATCCTTCGCCAGCCTTCGTACCCGCGCAAGTGGATCAGCTCTTCTAGGAAATGATCCGGAGATCTTTACCAGGGATCGTCAGGCGGGGGCCACCGGGGGTTTGATCGGGGTGCGGCCGCGGCCCAGGACCCAGAGCATGGCGCCGAGGGCGGCCACCTGGAGCGGCCAGCCCATGGCGATCTTGGCGACGCCGAGGGCGGCGACCGCCTCGTTGCCGCCTCCGAACCAGTAGACCGGCCCCTGCACGGCCACCCGGACCGCGCACGGCAGCAGGAGCAGCCAGGTCAGCCGGGTGCACAGCTTCACGATGCCCGGGTCCTTGTGCCAGGCGGTCGGGTCGCCCGTGACCGAGCCGATCAGGAAGCCCACCACCGGCCACCGGGTGACGATGGACAGCAGCATCGCCACCATGTAGCCGGCGTTCCACAGGATGCCGGGCAGGAAGTAGTCCTTCGCGTCGCCGGTGCGGCTGGCGAAGAACGCGCCGATCGCGATGCCGATCAGGCTGTTGATCACGAACTGCGGCGTGGACCGCTGCACGATCCTGACCGCCAGCAGCACCACCGCGATCGAGACGCTCACGATGAGCGACAGCTTCAGCTCCTCGGTGCTGACCCAGCACACCGTGAACGCGATCGTCGGGATCGCCGCCTCGATGATGCCGCGCACCCCGCCGAAGGCCTTGGCGAGCTGGGCTCGCACCGCCGCCTCAACGGTGTCGTGGGCGACCTCTTCCGCCTCAGCACTCACGTGTCAACTCCCTGGGCGCAGCTCGTAACGCGGATTGAACATCACCTTGCGTCCGTCCTGCATGCTGACCAGGCCCTCGGCCTTGACCGTGCGGCCGGGCTCGATGCCCGCGATCTTGCGGCGGCCGAGCCAGACCAGGTCGATCACGTCGGACCCGTCGTAGAGCTCGGCCTCGAGGGCGGGGGCGCCGCCCCTCGGACGGAGTGTCACCGTACGTAGCGTACCTGCCACGCAGAAGCGCCGACGGCCGCCACACGAGACGATGGGGGTCGCGCCGACCTCGTCGGCGTCTTCTCGCAGTTCCTGGGCCTCGATCTCGGACTGGGGTGAGGCCAGCCGACTGAAGAACCCGCGCAATCCCCCGCGTTTCGGAGGCTCTGCCGTACTCATGATGAATCAGCCTATGTGATGTCGGCGCGATGTCAGCCCTCAGCGAATCTCGCTGATTTCGGGTCCCCGTTTGAACGGGTTGAACCCGGGCCGATCGTCGCCCGTCTCGCCTGCTTGTTCGTTGGGGCGGCGCAGCGGGATGGGCTCCTCGCGGGCCATCGGGTCGCCGCCCCGGACCACCACGACGTCCTTGACGAAGTCGATGTACGCCGCCGCCACGGCCTCGTCCAGCGCCGCCTTGCCGGAGATCACGGCGAGCAGGAACCAGCGGGGCCCGTCGATGCCGAGATATCGGGCGGGACGGGAGCCGTCCTCGACCTTCATCTCGCCCCTCAGCTCGCTGCCGAACGGGCCCTCCCGCTCCTCCAGATGCTGCGCCTGGGCCAGGATCTTGGTCTTGACCTCGTCCCACAGGCCCGAGCTGCGCGGTGCGGCCAGGGCCTGGAGCTGCAGCGAGCTCTCCTCGTAGAGCACGACGACACCGACGTGCTGGTCTCCGACGGAGGCCAGCCGCACGTCGAAGTCGGGATTGTGCGGCAGCCGCAGGCCGCCCAGGTCGATCCTGTCGGTCTCCGGGTGGGGCTCGTCGGCGTCCCACGGGCCGGAATCTCGCGCAAGGGCGGCAGGATCCTGCTCGACGACCTGCTCCGGCTGCTCACGACGACGACGTCGGAACACGTTCCTCACTCTCCTCGCTCGCGGGCCGTCAGCGCGGCCCGATGCTCATCGTCCTGTAGATCCGAACCCGTTGGCGCCGCGCACCGAACCCGGCAGGCTCTCCACCTCGTAGAAGGCCGCGCGCTCCACCCGCTGGACCACGAGCTGGGCCACCCGGTCGCCCCGCTGGAGGCGGAACGGCTCCTTGGCGTCGGTGTTGATCAGCGTCACCCTGATCTCGCCGCGGTAGCCCGCGTCGACCGTGCCCGGCGCGTTGACCAGCGTGACACCGTGCTTGGCGGCCAGCCCGGACCTCGGGTGGACGAACGCGGCGTAGCCGTCGGGCAGGGCGATCGCGACGCCCGTCCCGATGACGGCCCGCTCGCCGGGCAGCAACTCGACGTCCTCGGCCGCGTAGAGGTCGGCGCCCGCGTCTCCCGCGTGGGCGTAGGACGGCATCGGCAGCCCGGCGTCGAGCCGCTGGATGAGGACCTCTACGTTGCTCAAGGGTTCACCTCGTAGTCCTGGGTGTTCTGTACGGTGGCGTGCTTGGCGAAGTGTCCCATGCTCACCTCGACGAACAGCGCCGCCGCGCGGACGGACGGACCGTCGGAGGGCTGTTTCGCCCCTCAGCCTCAAGGTACGCCTTCCCGCCCGCATTGCCGTCGCACCCGGCACGCAAGTGGAGTGTCGTGCCCACGGGAGCGGAGAGGAGACAGGGAGTCACGGCTGACGAGGTTACTCGGTGTCCACCCGCCGGCCGTTCTCGCCCTGGCTTCCGGGCTCGGCGCCTCTGCCGCCGGGCTCCACGCCGCGCGATCCGGATACGTCGTCGCGGGGAGCGGCCCCCTCGCCGCGCGGACGGGGAACCTCGCCGGGCCCTCCCCCGGCGTCCCCTCTGGGCCCCTTGTCCTCGCCGGGACCATGGCTGGGCGGTGGCAGGGCAGGTGGTTGATGCATGAGCTCGGGCAGCGCGCGGTAGATCACCGCGGCCACCGGCACGGCGACGGCGGCCCCCGCGATGCCGGCCAGGATGCCGCCGATGGCCAGCACCAGGATGATCGCCAGCGGATGGAAGTTGAGCGCCCGGCCCACGATCAGCGGCTGGAGCACGTGATTTTCCAGCTGCTGCTCGACGATGAGGATGCCGAGGAAGATCAGCGCGTAGACGAGCCCCTTGGCGCCCAGCGTGACGAGGGTGGCGACCGTGCCGGCGAAGAAGATGCCGACGATGGGGATGAAGCTGGCGAAGAAGATCAGCACGGCCAGCGGCGCCCACAGCGGCACGCCCATGCCCGCCAGCACGATGCCCATGATCAGCCCGTGCACCGCGGCCACGGCCACGGTGCCCTGCACGTAGTGGGAGAGGGTGGCCCAGGCGGCCCGCCCGGCCCGGTCCACGCGCGGCGCGACGTTGCCGAACCCCCGCAGGACCCACGACCAGATGCGCTCGCCGTCCTTGAGCAGGAAGAACGTCACGAACAGCAGCAGCACGATGGACGCGAGCACCTCGAAGGCGACCGCCCCGGCCGTCAGCACGGTGCCGGTGATGGCCGTGCGCTGCGTGTTGACCATGGTGGCGATCTCGTCGACGTAGCTCGTGATCTGCGCCTCTTTGAGGTGCAGGGGGCCGGTGATCAGCCAGTCCTGCACCGATCGGGCCGTCGCCTGCACCTGCTGGACGAGGTTGGGGAACTCGTCGCTGGCCCGCGCCCCCACCAGCCACCCGGTGCCGACGAGCACGGCCAGGGCCACCAGCATGGTGATCCAGGTGGCGTAGATGGGCCGCATGCCCGTCTGGCGCAGGCTGTTGGTCAGCGGGAACAGCAGCGCGGTCAGCAGCAGCGCGATCGCCACGGGCAGCGCCACGAACGTGAGCCGGGCGATGACGAGGGCGAAGAAGTAGACGACCACGCCGACGAGGATCAGGCACGCGCACCACGCGGCCATCTTGGCCAGCACGGGCGGCACGAGCTTGGTAGGGCGGTCGGGAAACACATATTCCAGACTGGCATGTCCGCGGCCCGGATGCGCGCCCATAAATCATGGGGCGGCTGACCACAGAGCGACGCGAAGGCCGCGCGACCAGCACAAGCCCACCTCGCCAAGGTCGGGCCTGTGCAAGGGATGGACGGCGTGTCACCGTCATGGTCATGAAGGCTGTGGTGGTCCTCGCCGTGCTCGCGTCGCTCTTGCCCGCCCCCGCGTACGCCTCCCGCGCAGATCTGGCGCTGGACGTGCTCTCCAGCCGCCCCGACCAGGTCACCGGCGGTGACGCCCTGCTCAGGGTCCGCCACCGCGAAGGCACGCGGCTCCGGGTCACGCGCGACGGCGAGGACGTCACGGCGGCCTTCAAGCAGACCAGGGACGGCCTCACGGCTCTGGTCACCGGCCTGAGGACGGGAGCGAACACGATCGTCGCCACGGCGGGCCGGGAGCGGCGGACGCTGACGTTGCGCAACCATCCCATCGAGGGCCCGGTCTTCTCGGGTCCGCACCAGTACCCGTTCCTGTGCAAGACCGAGCGCAGCGGGCTGGGCCCGCCCGCGGCGGACAACCAGGACGGCCAGGGCATGCGCGTCGCGGACGGCTGGAGCAGGGACTGCTTCGCGCCGGCCGTCACCGACCGCCTCTACCGGTCCACGGACGGCACGTTCAAGCCCCTACCGGACGAGCGACCCGCCGACATGGCCACCACCACGCTGCCGGACGGCCGCACGGTCGACTTCGTGGTACGCAGGGAGCGCGGCGTGATCAACCGCTTCCTCTACTCCATCGCCATGGTCGAGGACGGCTGGACCGGCCGGGCGATCTACCGGTTCGACGGCGGCGTGGGGATCGGCCACGACCAGGGCACGCTCGGCGGCAACGCCCTCGACCCGTACGGGCTGGGCCAGGGCTACGCGATCATGTACTCGTCGGGCACCCGCACCTCCACCCACTACAACCTGATCCTGGGCGGCGAGACGGCCCTCATGGTCAAGGAGCGCTTCATCGAGCAGTACGGCGTCCCGCTCTACACGGTGGGCGTGGGCGGCTCGGGCGGGGCCATCCAGCAGTACATCTACGGCCAGAACCTGGGCGACCGGCTGATCGACGCCGCGATCCCGCAGTACTCCTATCCGGACATGGTCACCCAGACCATCCACGTGGGCGACTGCGAGCTGCTCGAACGCTACATGGACCACAATCCGCGCTGGGCCCGGTGGGACGACAGGACGGCCCTCATCGGCATGAACGCCGGTGACACGGTCGCGAACCCTTACACCGGTAAACAGGGCTCCGACGAGTGCGTCAACGGCTGGCGCGGCCTGACCCCGCTGACCATGAACCCGCGGTGGACCTCGAACAACGACCCCGAGTGGCAGCGCATGGACCCGCCGGGCGTCAAGGACACCGTGCAGTGGACGCACTGGGACGACGTGCGCAACGTCTACGGCGTGGACGAGCACGGATACGCCCGCTCGACCTGGGACAACGTGGGCGTCCAGTACGGGCTGAAGGCGCTGGCCGACGGCGTGATCACCCCGGCCGAGTTCCTGGACGTCAACGCGAAGGCGGGCTCGTGGAAGGAGGCGGCGGACATGGTCCAGGAGGGCTGCCCGTTCGTGCAGTCCGCCTGCCCGGCCGACTTCGACCCCTGGAGCGCCCGCAACGTCAACCTGGGCGACCCGGCGCCCAGGCGCGCGGGAGACCCGATCGCGATCAGGAACGTGCGGCGCAGCGGCCTGGTGTTCAGGGGCGACATCGACATCCCGATCATCGACTGGCGGCACTACCTGGAGGACCGGCTCGACATGCACGACTCGCACCAGTCGTTCGCCTCCAGGCAGCGGATGCTCGACCACGACGGCCGGGCGGGCAACCAGGTCATCTGGTTCACGGACGCGCGGCCCGACGGGCCGACGTTCGACCAGACGCCGCAGGCGCTGCAGGTGATGGACGCCTGGATGGCCAACATCCGGAAATATCCGGCGCGCGGCGTGGTCGGCAACAGGCCGCCCGAGGCGGTGGACCGCTGCTTCGCCACGGACGGCACGCAGATCGCGGCCGGCCCGCACGTCTGGGACGGCATCCTCGACCGCCGCTCCCCCGGCGCCTGCACGCAGCGCTTCCCGCTCTACTCGACGAGCCGCGTGGTGGCGGGCGGCCCGCTGGCGGGCGGCGTCTACAGGTGCCGCCTCCAGCCGGTCGATCGGGCCGTCGCGAGGGGCCTGTACGGCTCCTGGCACCCGACCGAGGAGGAGCGGGCCAGGCTGAAGCAGATCTTCCCTACCGGAGTGTGCGACTACTGACGGGCAGCTCGCGCATCGAGCGCAGGGGCGAGGTGACCAGCGGCAGGAACGCCAGGCAGGCCCCGGCAGCGGCGACCAGGAGCGTGTTCCGCACCCCGATCGCCCCGCCCAGCGCGCCACCGATCAGCCCGCCCAGCGGCAGCGTGCCCCACACCAGGAAGCGCATGGTGGCGTTCACCCGCCCGAGCAGCGGCTCGGGCGTGATGGCCTGGCGGAAGCTGACCTGCGTGACGTTGTAGATCACCACCCCGGCCCCGACGCAGAACTCGTAGGCCACGAACAGCCCCAGCCGCCAGTCGGCCGCCATCCACGGCAGCACGAACGTCAGCGGCGCGGGCACGGCGATGCCCAGCCACATCGCCGGCCCCTGCCCGAGCCGCCTGACGACCCGGGCGTTGACCAGCGCGCCGACGATCCCGCCGAGGCCGCCCGAGGCCATGAGCAGCCCGATGGTGCCCGCGTCCAGGCCGAGCTCCCTGGCCAGGAGGAGCAGGAGCATGGGCTGGGCCACGGAGACGAAGAAGTTCGCGGTGGCGGTGCAGCCGGCGATGCGGCGCAGCAGCCGGTGCCCGAGCACGAATCGCACGCCTTCGGCGATCTCCTGGCCCAGGTTGGCCCGGCCGGGCTCCGGACGGGCCTCGTGCCTGCGGATCGTCCCCAGGCACAGCGCCGACCAGGCGAACCCGGCCACCGTGGCGACCAGCGCGAACGGCGCGGTGAGGAGGTGGATCAGGTAGCCGCCCCCGCTCGGCCCGCCGACCTGCGCCACCGTGCGGACGATCTCCAGCGTGGAGTTGCCCTCGACGAGCCGCTCGCGTTCGACCAGGCAGGGCAGGTAGCTCTGGTACGCGACGTCGAAGAACACGGTGAACACGCCCAGCACCAGCGCCACCGCGTACAGCTGGTGGATCGTCAGCACGTCCAGCCACCACGCGACCGGCACGGACGCGAGCGCCAGCGCCCTCGCCCAATCGCTGACCACCATGACCACGCGCTTGCGCAGCCGGTCGACGAGGGCGCCGGCGGGGAGCCCGATCACCACGAACGCCAGCGTCTGGCATGCCGCCAGCAGGCCCACCTCGAACGCAGAGGCCCGCAGCGCCGACACGGCCACCAGCGGCAGCGCCAGCACCAGGAGCTGGCTGCCCGCCTGGCTGGCGACGTCGGCGAGGAACAACCGGCGGAAGTCGTGATCGCGTAACAGGCTCACCCGTCAGAGCATCCCTGACCGATTGAGAAAAATCAACCGGTTATAGGGTGGCGGTCCATGGGCACCCAACGCCGCCCCGCCACCGAGGCCGAGGCCCGCGCGCTGGCCTCTGCCGTACGGCTGCGCATACTGCGGCTCTGTCTCGACCAGGCGCTCACCAACAAAGAGATCGCCGGCCGCCTCGACGCCAACCCCGCCACCACCCTCCACCACGTGCGCAAGCTCGTGGAGACGGGTTTCCTGTCCGCCGAGCCCAGCCGGCCAGGGCCGCGCGGCTCCACGGAGATCCCCTACCGGGCCACCGGCAAGTCGTGGGAGATGGACGTCCGCGAGAGCGGCGTGAGCGGGGGCAGCGCGGCGATGCTCGACGCGTTCCTGCAGGAGAGCAGGCTCATCGACATCGAGCGGGCCGACCTCGTCAGGCTGGGGCTCAGGCTCACCCCCGACGGGCACGCGGAGCTGCGCAGGCGGCTGGAGGAGCTGTTCGACGAGTTTCGCGGGCGGCAGGCGCCGCCGGACGGGCAGGCGTACTCGATCTTCCTCGCCATGCACCGCGACGTCACCCGGGACCCCTGAGGACCCCCGAACGCACGGACGCCGGGCGCCCCGCAGAGGGGGGCGGCCCGGCGTCCTGCCATCCGGACGTCAGCCCAGGTGGACCTCGACTTTCAGCTCGTCACCATACTCCAAGACGAACTCCTCCACAGTGCCTGCGGCACAAAGGTCGTCCTGAGCTTGGCGGACAAGCCCGACTTCGGGCGCCCAAACGGTCAGCCTGGAGACCTCGGCCCGCATCGACTGCTTGGCCTCGGACTTGGCTTTGCGCACCTGGCCGAGCACCTCGGACGCCACGGCCAGCACGGCCGGGTCGCCGGCCCCGCGCGAGAGAGCGGGCCACGGGGCCCGGTGCACCGACCCCTCGCGCCACCACGACCACACCTCTTCGGTCACGAAGGGCAGGAACGGCGCGAACAGCCGCAGCAGCACGTCGAGCGCCTGCCGCAGCGCCGCGTGGGCGGAGGCGGCGGCCGGACCGGACTCGTAGGCCCGGGCCTTGACCAGCTCCAGGTAGTCGTCGCAGAACGCCCAGAAGAAGCGCTCCACGGCCTCCAGCGCCCTGGTGTGGTCGTAGGCCTCGAACGCCTGGCCGGCCTCGCGCACGGCGTCGGACAGGCCCGCGAGCATCGACAGGTCGAGCGGCTCGGTGACCGTGTTTGATCCTGGCCCGTCGTTCATAGCCAGGCCGAGGACGAACTTGGACGCGTTGAGGATCTTGATCGCGAGCCGCCGCCCGATCTTGAGCTGCCCGGCGTCGAACGCGGTGTCCACGCCGTAGCGGCCGTTGGCCGCCCAGTAGCGCACCGCGTCGGAGCCGTGCTGCTTCAGCAGGTCGAGCGGGGTGACCACGTTGCCCTTGGACTTGGACATCTTCTTGCGGTCGGGGTCGAGGATCCAGCCCGAGATCGCGACGTCGCTCCACGGCAGCCGGCCGAACTCGTAGTGCGACCTGACCACGGTCGAGAACAGCCAGGTGCGGATGATCTCGTGCGCCTGCGGCCGCAGGTCGGCCGGGTAGACCCGCTTGAACAGGTCGTCGTCGGTCTCCCAGCGGCCCGCGATCTGCGGCGTCAGCGACGAGGTGGCCCAGGTGTCCATCACGTCGGGGTCGGCCATGAACCCGCCGGGCACGCCGCGCTGGTCCTCGGTGTAGCCGGGCGGCACGTCGGAGGACGGGTCGACCGGCAGCATGTCCTCCGTGGGCACGATCGGCGCGTCGTGGACGGGCTGCCCCGACTCGTCGATCGGATACCACACCGGGAACGGCACGCCGAAGAAGCGCTGGCGCGAGATCAGCCAGTCGCTGGTGAGCCCCTCGACCCAGTTGTCGTAGCGCACGCGCATGTGCGGCGGGTGCCACGTCAGCTCGCGCCCGCGCCCCAGCAGCCGATCACGCAGCTCCTCGTCGCGCCCGCCGTTGCGGATGTACCACTGGCGGGTGGTGACGATCTCGAGCGGCCGGTCGCCCTTCTCGTAGAACTTGACCGTGCGCGAGACGGGCCTCGGCTCGCCCTCGAGGTCGCCGGACTCCCGCAGCAGCTCCACGATCCGCTCGCGGGCGCTGTGCACGGTCTTGCCGGCCAGCTCCTTGTACGGCTCCGCCTCCACGCCCTCCGGCGGCTCGGCCAGCAGCCGCCCGTCCCAGCCGATGATCGGCCGGGTCTCCAGGTGCAGCTCCCGCCACCAGGTGACGTCGGTGATGTCGCCGAACGTGCAGATCATGGCGATGCCGGTGCCCTTGTCGGGCTCGGCCAGCCGGTGGGCCAGCACCGGCACCTCCACCCCGAACAGCGGCGTCAGCACCGACGTGCCGAACAGCGGCTGGTAGCGCTCGTCGTCGGGGTGGGCGACCAGCGCCACGCACGCCGGGATCAGCTCGGGCCTGGTCGTCTCGATGAAGACCGGGCCCTTCTCGCCGTAGAACGAGATCTTGTGGAACGCGCCGGGCCACTCCCGGTCCTCCAGCTCGGCCTGGGCGACGGCGGTGCGGAAGGTGACGTCCCACAGCGTCGGCGCCTCGGCGAGGTAGGCCTCGCCGCGCAGCAGGTTGCGCAGGAAGGCGCGCTGCGAGACCGCCTGCGCCTCGTCGCTGATCGTGGTGTAGAGCAGCGACCAGTCGACCGACAGGCCGACCCGCCGCCAGACCTCCTCGAACGCCTGCTCGTCGAGGGCGGTCAGCTTGTGGCACAGCTCCACGAAGTTACGCCGCGAGATGGCGATCTCACGTTTGCCGGGCTTGTCCGGTGGCACGAAGTCAGGGTCATAGGGCAGCGACGGGTCGCAGCGCACGCCGTAGACGTTCTGCACCCGGCGCTCGGTGGGCAGGCCGTTGTCGTCCCAGCCGATCGGGTAGAACACCGACTTGCCGATCATCCGCTGGTAGCGGGCCATGATGTCGGTGTGGGTGAAGGAGAAGACATGACCGACGTGCAGCGAGCCGGACACGGTCGGCGGCGGCGTGTCGATGGCATAAACCTGCTCGCGCGGCGCGGACCGGTCGAAACGGTAGGTGCCCTCGTCCTCCCAGCGAGCTACCCATACCTGCTCCAAGCCGTCGAGGGTCGGCTTTTCCGGCATGGATGCATGGCGTAGTCGCTGTTGAGTCATGCCTCCATATGGTACGGCTTCGCAGGCCCGGCAAGCGGTGCAGACTAGTCTTCGTTACAGAGGGGAAGGGAGATCGACATGGCGGAGGACAAGCCCGATGTCGCCTGGCGTGTGATCGGCGGCCTGGTCGGTCTGGCCACCGGCTGGGCGGCAAGGAAGGTCCTCGGGTTCGTCTGGGTGAAGGCGACCGGGAAAGAGCCGCCGCTCGACACAGACTCGCCCGAGGTCAGCATGGGGGAGGCGATCGGTTACGCCGTGCTCATGGGTGTCGGCATGTCCGTGGCGCAGATCGTGGTCAACCGGACCGCCAAGAAGCGTTACGACGCGTGGAAGTCTGTGAAGCAGGTGACTCAAGGGCAGTGAGAAACTCGTTGGCCCAGCGGTCCACGTCGTAGGTGGCTACCCGGCGGCGCATCGTGCGCATCCGCCGGGCCAGCTCGTGCGGCGTGGCCCGCATCGCGGCCACCATCTGCCGCTTGACGTCCTCCACGTCGTACGGGTTGACCAGGTAGGCCTGGCGCAGCTCGTCGGCCGCCCCGGCGAACTCGCTGAGCACCAGCGCGCCGTGCAGGTCGTGGTGGCAGGAGACGTACTCCTTGGCGACCAGGTTCATCCCGTCACGCAGCGGGGTCACGACCATGACGTCGGCGGCCAGGTAGAGGGCGGCCAGCTCGGCGTGGTCGTACGACTGGTGGAAATACTGGACCGGCTGGTAGCCGAGCTGCGCGTGCTCGCCGTTGATCCGCCCGACCTGCAGCTCGATGTCGTCGCGCAGCCGCTTGTACTCCTCCACCCGCTCCCTGCTGGGCGTGGCGATCTGCACGAACACGGCCTCGTTCGCCTTCAGCCGCCCGTCCTTGAGCAGCTCGCCGAACGCCTCCAGCCGCTGCCCGATGCCCTTGGTGTAGTCGAGCCGGTCGACGCCGAGCAGCACGTGCTCGGGATCGCCCAGCTCCGCCCTGACCTCCTTGGCCCGCGCCATGATCTGCGGGTCGCGCACCAGCGAGTCGAGCTGCCCGAAGTCCACCGAGATGGGGAAGGCCTGCGTGGTCACCACCCGGTCGTCGAGGAAGATCTCGTTCCCCTTGTACGGCAGCCCGAGCAGCCTGCGGCACAGCCGCCGGAAGTTGGAGGCCCCGCCGGGCAGCTGGAAGCCCACCAGGTCGGCCCCGAGCAGCCCTTCGACGAGGTCCTTGCGCCACGGCAGCCGCCAGAACAGCTCGGTCGGCGGGAACGGGATGTGCAGGAAGAACCCGATCCGCAGGTCCGGCCTGAGCCTGCGCAGCATGGCCGGGACGAGCTGGAGCTGGTAGTCCTGCACCCAGACCACCGCGCCCTTCTCGGCGGCGTCGGCGGCGGCGTTGGCGAAGCGCTCGTTGACGGCGCGGTAGGTGTCCCACATCGCCCGGTCGAACACCGGCGGCGCCACCACGTCGTGGTAGAGCGGCCAGAGGGTGGCGTTGGAGAAGCCCTCGTAGTACAGCTCCACCTCACCGGCCGACAGGGGGATCGGGATGAGGTTCATGCCGTCCTGCTCGAACGGCTCCAGCTTCTCGTCGGGGGCTCCGTGCCAGCCGAGCCAGGCTCCGTGCCGGCGCTTCATCACCGGTGCGATCGCGGTCACGAGCCCGCCAGGGCTTCTGCGCCACGAGGCCGTTCCGTCAGGCTCGAGCATCCGATCCACCGGCAACCGGTTCGCGACGATCAGAAACGAGCTACGGCCAGTCACGCAGTTCCTCCTATTGTTCGCCGAGCACGCGGCGGACGGCGTCCGCCACCGAGTCGGGACCCGCATGGGGGATGATCGCGGCGATGTGGGAGTCGGGCCTGATGAGCCATGCCTCATCCGGTCCGGCGCCGAGCCTTTCAGCGAGCGAGCCGGTCCCATCCATCTCCGCGAGCCCGCGCACGGCGAGCGGCGCCGTAATGACCTTGCCCAAGACCTGCGCAAACAAACGCGAATCGCACATATCACCCAACAACACGAGAAAACCGTCACGACAGAACTCCCGCAACCTGCCGCCCGAAAGTCCCACGTCAGGAAGGATCACGCCGGGCGCCGGAACGCACAGCGCGCCCTTGGGCGGCCTGCCCCCGAACGGCCGCGTCGGCTCGGGGGTCGTCAGCGGCGAGTCCACATACCAGAACGGCTCCGCGAACCGGCCCGAGTCCACCTCCGCCACCAGCCCGCCCTCCAGCACGGCCCGCCTGCGCATGCGCTCCGCCACGGTCCTGGGGGCGAGGAAGCGCATCGTGGCGGCGGTGATCTCGAGGTTCTCCCGCGCGGCCGCGTGCCGCTCGGCGTGGTACGACTCCAGCAGCCCCTCCCCCGCCCAGCCGTTGAGCACGAAGGCCAGCTTCCAGGCCGCGTTCTCGGCGTCGGGCACGCCGGAGTTGAGCCCTCTGGCGCCGAACGGGGCCACCAGGTGGGCGCTGTCGCCGGCCAGCAGGACCCGGCCGACGCGCATGCGGGAGGCGATGCGGGAGTGGAAGCGGTACGTGCTGTGCCAGAGCAGGTCATAGGGCCGGCCGCCGATGATCTGCCCAATTTTTCTGGAAATATCGGCTTTTGTTGGGATGAAGTCGGGCGCGATCTGCCAGTCGATCCGGAACGTGCCGCCCGGGCAGGGATGGATCAGGACCTGGCGGCCCGGGTTCCACAGCGGGTCGAAGTAGAAGCGGCGCTCGTTCTCCCAGCCGGGCAGGTCGGCCCTGATGTCGCAGATGAGGAACTGGTCGTCGAACGTCTCCCCGTCGAACGAGACGCCGAGCGCCTGGCGTACCTGCTGGGCCCTGGCGCCCGCGCAGACCAGCGCGTAGGACGCGCGCAGCAACCGCTGACCGCAGCGGACCGTCACCCCCGAGGGGTCCTGGTCGAGGCCGGTGACCTCGTGGTCCCAGCGCACCTCGATGAGCGGCTGCGCCGCGATGGCCTCGTCCAGGATCTGCTCGGTGCGGGTCTGGGAGATGTTCACGCACGCCGGCAGCGGGCCCTCGCGCTCGAACGACCAGGAGAACAGCTCGCGGTCGCGGTAGTAGGTGCGGGCGGTGGTCCAGGCCAGGCCCTCCTCGGCGATCTTGCCCGCGCCGGCGGCGGTCCAGATGTCGAGCACGTCGCGCTGCTGGCAGATGGACTTCGACCCGGTGGAGTCGCGCCCGGCCCGCCGGTCGAGCACCAGCACCTGGATGCCCCAGCGGGCCAGCAGCAGCGCGGCACTCTGCCCGACCGGCCCCGCCCCGACCACGATGACCTGCGCACTGGATTGGGCGTTCATGACTGGAGCTGGTCCCAGACTTCGCGGTCGCGCTCGGCGGTCCAGATGCGCGGGCGCTCGACGCCGTGCAGCTCGTCCCAGAGCCTGGAGACGTTGAACGGCAGGCAGTGCTCGAAGATCGGCCAGGACCCGTACCGGGGCGCCAGCGCCCGGTGCGTGCGCTCGAACGCCTCCTTGAGCGAGCCCGCCGCGCCGACCTCGCGCAGCATCACGGCGAGGAAGTCACGCGTCTGCGCGATGGCCGCGTCCACCCCCTGCCGGCCGCGCGCCACCGCGCCCCTGCCCCCGACCAGCGTCTCCGCCCCGAACGACGCGACCTTGTCGAGCGTCGCGGCGGACCAGTCGAGGTGGAAGGCGTCGCCGGTGTAGAGGGCGGCCTGGGACTCGACGAGGTCGCCGGCGAACATGATCCGTCGCTTCGGCAGCCAGGCCACCAGGTCGCCCTCGGTGTGGCCGCGCCCGCAGTGGGCCAGCACCAGGTCGCCCCGGTCGCCGCCCAGGTCGATGGTGAACGTGTCGCTGAACGTCGCCGTCGGCCACGTCAGCCCCGGGATCGACCCGGGCTCCTTGAACAGGCGGGGCATCCTGGCGTACTCGCTGGCCCAGTCCTGCTCGCCGCGCTCGGCGATCAGCTCGCGGGTCTTGTCGTGCGTCACGATCACGTCCGCGCCGAACGCCGACGCGCCCAGCACGCGGACGGCGTGGTAGTGCGACAGCACCAGGTACCTGATCGGCTTGTCGGTGTGCTCCCGCAGCCTGGCCAGCCATTCGCGGGCGGCCACGGGCGTGGCGAGCGCCTCGAAGCAGACGAGGAAGTCCTCGGCCTCGATGGCGCCCACGTTCGGATCGCCTTCTGCCGTGAGCGCGTACACGCCCTCGGCCAGCACCTCCAGGGACTGCTTCTTCTCGCCGAGATCGGCCGACGAGGCGAACGGTCTGGCCATCACCACTCCTCCCGCGACGCGGTCAGCACCCGCCAGGACCCATTCCCCCTCCGACGGCCCCTCTCCCAACGCCGCCCCACGTCACGCCGGGCGCCTGGTCTGGACGATGTGGAAGCGGCCCGCCACGTAGCCCGGGTCCGTGAGCGAGGCCGTGGCGGCCGGGTTGGCGCCCGTGCCGTGGTAGTCGCTGAACGCCGCCGACTGGTTGACGAAGACGCCGCCCGTCAGGTTGCACGACAGGTTCACCCCCGCGTCGAGGGCGGCCCGTTCGGCCTGGTCGAGCACCTCGTCGGAGGTCGAGTAGGCGGCGGCCGTGAGCGCCCCGCGGGCCTTGATCGTGCGCCGTAGCACCTCCAGGCTCTCCTGCGTCGACCCCGTCGGGATGACGAACGCGATCGGCCCGAAATGCTCCCGCCCGTAGACGTCGGAGTCGTCCGGCGAGACCTTCACGATCACCGGCGTCCGCACCACCGCGTCCGGGAACCCCGGGTGCTTCACCGCGCGCGACTCCAGCACCACCTCGCCCAGCGACGGCGCCGCCTCCACCCGGGCCAGCACGTCGGGGTTGACGATGGCCCCGGTCAGCTCCACCGCACGGGCGTCGTCCCCGAGCAGCCTGCCGACGGCGCCCGCCAGCCCGGCGCAGACCTCGTCGAAGCTCTTGTGGCCCTCGTCCGTCTCGATCCCGCCGGCCGGCACGAGGAGGTTCTGCGGCGCCGTGCACATCTGGCCGCTGTAGAGCGACAGCGAGAACGCCAGGTTGCCCAGCATGCCGCGCCAGGAGTCGGTCGAGTCGACGACGATCGTGTTGACCCCCGCCTTCTCGGTGTGCACGAGCGCCTGCCGCGCGTTCCGCTCCAGCCAGTCGCCGAACTCCGTGGAGCCGGTGAAGTCGACGATGCGGACGTCGGGGTGGGTGGCGAGCGTCCTGGCCAGCCCCTGCTCCTCCTCCACCGCGAGCGAGACCAGCCCGGGGTCGAAGCCCGCCTCGGCCAGCACCTCGCGGGCGATCCGCACGGTGATGGCGAGCGGCAGGACCGCGCGCGGATGGGGCTTGACGATCACCGGGTTGCCGGTGACGAGCGAGGCGAACAGCCCCGGGTACGCGTTCCAGGTCGGGAACGTGTTGCAGCCGATCACCAGCGCGACGCCCCGGGGCACGACCGTGAAGCGCTTGTCCATGACCAGCGGCTCGCCCTTGGCCGGCTTCTCCCAGCGGGCGCTCGCGGCCGAGGAGGTCATGGCCGCGTAGCCGTACGCGACGGCCTCGAGCGCGCGGTCCTGCGCGTGCGGCCCGCCCGCCTGGAAGGCCATCACGAACGCCTGCCCGGTCGTGTGCTGCACCGCATTGGCCAGCTCGAAGCTGCGCCGGTTGATCCGATCGACGATCTCGACGCAGGCCAGCGCGCGGGCCTCGGGCCCGGCGTCGCGCCAGGCGGGCAGCGCCGCCCGGGCCGCGGCGATCAGGTCGTCCACGAGCGGCTGCGGGTAGGTGACGCCGAGGTCGATGCCGTACGGGGAGCGCTCGGCGCCGATCCAGGACCCGGTGCCCGGCTGGTCGAGGGGGAACGGCCTGCCGAGGTGGGACTCGAACGCCTCCTTGCCCCGCTCGGCCGCCCCCTCGCCGTAGACGCGCGGGCTCGGCGACTCGGGATAGGCGCTCCAGTATCCCCGCTCGGCGATGGCCGACAGCGCCTTCTCCAGAGTCTCGCGGTGCTGCTCGAACATGGTGTTCATCCTCTTGACAGGGATGGTCCGGACGGTGAAGTGTTTACCGAACATTCGGTCAGTTGACAAGGGAGACCTGCGTTGGAGAGCGCGCGTCGCATGATGGACGCCGACACCGCCTCCGCCGCCCTGGGCATCGAGCTGACGGAGCTCGGCGAGGGCCGGGCGGTGTGCCGCATGACCGTGACCGACCAGATGATCAACGGGCACGACCTGTGTCACGGCGGCTACGTGTTCCTGCTGGCCGACACCGCGTTCGCGTGCGCCTGCAACAGCCACGGCCCGGTGACGGTGGCGGCGGGCGCGGAGATCACGTTCGTCTCCCCGGCCCACGCGGGCGACGTGCTGGTGGCCGAGGCCGCCGAGCGCACCCGCTACGGCCGCAGCGGCATCTACGACATCACGGTGCGCGGAGCGGCCGGCCGGGTGGTCGCCGAGTTCCGCGGCCGCAGCAGAGAACTGAGACAGGTGGAGGGCTGATGAGACTCGGCGATCCCCCCGCGCCGGAAGATCTCGATCCCATCGAGCGGGCGTCCCGCGACGAGCTCATGTCGATCCAGTTGGAGCGGCTCCAGCGGACACTCACTCACGCCTACCAACATGTCCCGATTTATCGGCAAAAATTCGACCAGGTGGGCGTGCATCCGAGCGACTGCAAAGAGCTCGCCGACCTGGCGAAGTTTCCCTTCACCACCAAGCAGGACCTGCGCGACACCTACCCGTTCGGCATGTTCGCTGTCCCGCGCGAGCAGGTGGCCAGGATCCACGCCTCCAGCGGCACCACGGGCGCGCCCACCGTGGTCGGCTACACCAGGCACGACCTGGACGTCTGGGCGGACGTCGTGGCCCGCTCGATCCGCGCCTCCGGCGGCCGGCCGGGCGACATCGTGCACGTGGCCTACGGGTACGGCCTGTTCACCGGCGGGCTGGGCGCCCACTACGGGGCCGAGCGGCTGGGCTGCACGGTGGTGCCGGTCTCCGGCGGCATGACTCCCCGGCAGGTCCGGCTCATCACCGACCTGCGGCCCGACATCGTCATGGTCACGCCGTCGTACATGCTGGCCCTGCTGGACGAGTTCGAGCGGCAGGGCCTGGACCCCCGCGCGTCCTCACCGCGGATCGGGATCTTCGGCGCCGAGCCCTGGACCGAGCGCATGCGCGCGGAGCTCGAGGACCGCTTCGACCTGCACGCCGTGGACATCTACGGCCTGTCGGAGGTGATCGGCCCCGGCGTCGCGAACGAGTGCGTCGAGACCAAGGACGGCCTGCACGTCTGGGAGGACCACTTCTACCCGGAGACCGTCGACCCCCTCACCGGGGAGCCCGCGCAGGCGGGCGAGCTGGTCTTCACCAGCCTCACCAAGGAGGCCATGCCGGTCATCCGCTACCGCACCGGGGACCTGACCAGGCTGCTGCCGGGCACCGCCAGGCCCGCGTTCCGGCGCATGGAGAAGGTGACGGGCCGCACCGACGACATGATCGTCCTGCGCGGCGTGAACGTGTTCCCGACCCAGATCGAGGAGCTGGTGCTGTGCGTGGAGGGCCTGTCACCGCACTTCCAGCTCCACCTGACCCGCCCGGGGCGGCTCGACGTGATGACGGTCAGGGTCGAGGCCCGCCCAGGCCTCGCGAGCCGTGGGGAGGCCGGGGAGGCGCTGCGCCGGGCCGTCAAGGACACCGTGGGCGTGAGCGTGGAGGTCGAGGTGGTGGATCCGGAGACGCTGGAGCGCTCGGTCGGCAAGCTCAAACGAGTCATCGACAAGCGGGATAATTAAGACATGGCCTCTCCGACCCCCACCCGCCGGCGCAAGCGCGGACACGACCCGGAGTCCGTGCTGTCCACCGCCGTCGGCGTCTTCAACGAGCGGGGCTACGACGGGACGAGCATGGAGGACCTGGCCAGGGCTCTCGGCGTGACCAAGTCGGCCATCTACTACCACGTGCCGGGCAAGGAGCAACTGCTGGCGCGGGCGCTGGACCGGGCGCTCGACGGGCTGTTCGCGGTGGTGACCGACGAGCGCGCCGCCTCGGGACCCGCGATCGACCGCCTGGAGTGGGCGGTACGGCAGAGCGTGCGCATCCTCGTGGACCGGCTGCCCTACGTGACGCTGCTGCTGCGGGTGCGCGGCAACAGCCGCACCGAGCAGGCGGCGCTGGAGCGGCGGCGGGAGTTCGACAGGTTCATCAGCCACCTGGTCAAGGAGGCGGCGGCGGAGGGCAGCATCCGGCCGGACGTGGATCCGGCGCTGGTGACGCGGCTGCTGTTCGGCGCGGTGAACTCGATCACCGAGTGGTACCGACCGGCGCGCGGGGCCTCTGCGGACGACCTGGCCGACGCGCTGCTCAAGATGACCTTCACCGGCCTACGGGTCTAACGCGTCCCGCCGCGGAGGATCGACCTCGGGGGTCTCGGCGCCGCGGGGCAGCTTGACGCGCAGGTCGTTGCGTACGGCCTCGCCGAGTTTCTTGGTGGCGATGCGGTTGAGCGCGCCGCCGGCGATCGCTCCCGTGAGGAACGGGCCGAGCGTGGTCAGGTGGCGGCCGAGCGTCCGGAGGAGGCGGTTGCGCAGGGCGGTCTTGGTGGCCGCGCCGAGCGCCAGCGAGACGGACGTGGGCGTGAGGGGGTCGATGCCACGTTGTCTGGCCCATGCGGCCGTGAACGCGACCGCGCGCTGGGTGCCCGAGCCCTCGACGCGTACGCCGTAGACCTCGTGCAGTTCGGCCAGGAGCTTGACCTCGATGGCGGCGACGACGATGGTCTCGGCGACGAGTTGCGCGGGGGCGGAGAGCAGAAGGGGCGGTGCGGCGAACTCTGCCGCCGCGAGCGCTCCGCCGATGGCGCCGACCGTCATCGTGGCCTTCTGGGCGGTGCGCACCAGGTCGTCGGCGAGTTGCTCGCCGGTCAGGCCGTGATGGTGCTCGGAAAGGGTGTGCAGGTCCCTGATCGGGATGCGCGGCGCAATGTTGAGAAAGACGTCCGCCAGCCAGCGGCCCCGGCCCGCGCCTGTGGCGCGTGCCTTCTTGGCCCCCTGGGACAGCGCGCGGGCTAGTCGGCCGAGCAGCCTGCGGCGCTCGGCCGGCTCCAGCTCGCCGGGCGCGGTGAGCTTGCCTACGAGCTCGCCGACCTCGCGTTCGGGGCCGGCGACCTCGTTGTCTGGTTGCTTGTCCTGCTCAGGTACGGCCACGCGTTGCCTCCGTCCTCATGGTCGCGATCGCTCAAGGTCGGGCTTCGTCTCCCTACCCCGAGCATTTCGCTCCAGTCGATTAGGCGGCGCACTCCCGGCAGACCTGCTGGCCGTTCTTCTCGGAGGCCAGCTGGCTACGGTGGTGCACCAGGAAGCAGCGCGAGCAGGTGAACTCGTCGGCCTGACGGGGGATCACCCGCAGGGAGAGCTCTTCGTTCGACAGATCCGCACCGGGCAGCTCGAGCGACTCGGCCAGGTCGGTCTCGTCGATGTCAATGCTGCCAGACGACTTGTCGGTGCGCCGCGCCTGCAACTCCTGGAGGCTGTCCTCCCCCAGGTCGTCGTCTGTCTTGCGTGGGCTGTCGTAGTCGGTAGCCATTGTGCTTACTCCATCCCCCTCATCTATATGTCCTCGCGCTCATCGCGCGTCTTCTAACGTCCAGGAAGCCCATCTTGTGCCCGTTCCGCCGGGGAGATTTCCCATGGGTACCCCGCTGGAACGGACGACGAACCTCCCAACACGTCAGGGCCTGCTGCCGTCGGCAATGGTTAGCCAAATATGGCGAAACCCACAGCCTTGGCGCCATGCACCACCGTGTTCGACGGCACATCCAACCACATGTGCGGCGTGAATGAGACGCCCCCCACGCCTCAACACGGGCACCAACACACGGACGAACGTGCCGGAGCAAGACGATCTCAGCGTCTCGGGAGCCGAATGGTCACGACGAGCCCTCCACCATCACGTGGCACCGCGGCCACATTTCCACCGTGAGCCTGAACCACCGCACGAACGATGGACAGCCCCAGCCCCGATCCCTTCGCCGAATCCACGCGGTCCGCGTGGAGCCTCCTGAAGGGCTCGAACAGGCTGTTCACCTCGTACGCCGGGACATGCTGCCCTGTGTTGGCCACCTGAACAACCAAGGCACCGTCCGCCATTCCCGTCCGGATCCATACTTTTCCGTTTTCAGGAATGTTGTACTTGACCGCGTTCTCCAGGAGGTTGCTGACCGACCGCTCCAGGAGCACCGGATCGCCTATGGTAGGCGCGCTGACCAGTTCGGCCGTCACGGTTACCCCGTGCTCCTCGGCGAAGGCCGTCACCTGTTCCACGGCCGTCTGAGCGACTTCCCGGACATCGACCGGTTTGCGCACGGCGAGTTCGCGCTCGCTCCTCGCCAGCAACAGCAGTCCCTCGATGAGCTTCTCGTTACGCGCGTTGACTTCGAGAAGGGTACGGCCGAGCGCTTTGAGATCCTCGGACGCCTCGGGATCGGACAGGGCGATCTCCAGGACGGTCCGGTTAATCGTGAGGGGAGTTCGCAATTCGTGGGAGGCGTTGGCCACGAATCTGCGCTGGGTGTCGAAGGCGACGTTGAGCCGGGTGAGCATGGCGTCGAACGTGTCGGCCAGCTCCTTCAGCTCGTCGTTGGGGCCCTGCAGGTCGATGCGCTGATGGGCCAGGGTGCTTTCGGACAGCTTGCGCGCCGTCGCGGTCATCTGGGCCACCGGCCGCAGCGCCCGGTCGGCCACGAAGTAGCCGATGATCAGCGCCAGGATGCCGACGCCCATCAGCGCGAGCAGGGAGTTGCCGAACAGCGCGTCCCGCGCACGCTGGATCGCCAGCGCCTGCATGTTGTGCCAGGCGTTCTGGAGCTGCTCGTCCGCGCTGGGAGGCAGTCCCAGATCGATGGTCGGCCAGGCCCAGGTGATCGCCGACCCGACGATCATGTAGACCGACCCCAGCAGCACGGCGGCCGCCACGAAGACGAGCGCGCCGTACGTGAGCGTCAGCCGCCACCGGATGCTGACCTTGGCGGGCAGCTCCCTCATCCGCTCCATCGGCGTCCGCTGCACCGGCGACTGCTCGGGCGGCGGCGGGCCGTCCCAGGCGGGCGGCCCGCTGGGTGGTGGCGCCTGCTGCACGCGCGTCGCCTTCCTCGCCGAATGCGGGCTGATCATCGGATGCGTCGGCCCCGACTGGAGCTCCTCCGACCTCTCCATCACGGGGTCTCCCCCGCGACGGCCGTGCGGCGTTCAATGGATCGCCGTTTTCTCACAGTTTGTACCCAACCCCGGGCACAGTCTCGATCACCTGAGGCTCGCCCAGCTTCTTCCGCAGCGTCATCATGGTCACGCGGACCACGTTCGTGAAGGGATCGATGTTCTCGTCCCATGCCTTGTCCAGCAGGTCCTCCTGGCTGACCACGGCGCCCTCGGCCCGCATCAGCTCCTCGAGCACCGCGAACTCCTTCTTGGTCAGCACGACCTCCTTGCCGTCGCGCTCCACCAGCCGCTTGCCCGGGTCGAGCCGGATGCCGCCGCGCTCCAGGACGGGCGGCAGGGCGGGCGCGGAGCGGCGGCCGAGCGCGCGCACCCTGGCGACCAGCTCGATGAACACGAACGGCTTGGCCAGATAGTCGTCGGCCCCCAGACCGAGACCCTCCACCTTGTCGTCCACGTCGCCCGACGCGGTCAGCATCAGGATCCGCGAGGCGCTCCGCTGCTCCACCAGGCGACGGCACACCTCGTCGCCGTGGACCACTGGCAGGTCGCGGTCCAGCACGATCACGTCGTAGTCGATGTAGGAGGTCCGCTCGAGGGCGCCGCCCCCGTCGTAGGCGACGTCGACCGCCATGGCCTCGCGCCGCAGCCCGGTCGCGATCGCGTCGGCGAGCACCCGCTCATCCTCAACCACCAGCACCCGCACGCCTGATGCACCTCTCTCCGATTCTGGTCACTCATTCTGTCCACAGCCTCGATAAGCGCACGGTAAGGCATGTTCAGAGGTGGGTGACCCCCCGGTCAGGGAGAGGAGCACAAAATTCATGTTTCGGGGTGCGACGGGCCGGGGTATGCCTGCGGGACACCCATCGCCCGGACATCACCCGGCAATGGGCGTGCTTCGCCCAAGAGCATGGATCGGACCCCAGAGAGTAGGTGAGATGGGCGAGTTCACGACTACGATCGAACACCGCCTCGACCAGGCTTATAAGGGCCTTCGGGAGGCCCGTAGCGTCGGCGACGAATATCTCGCTGACACGCTCACCGCCGAGATCGAGGACCTGCGCAGGCTGGCCGACGATCACGGCATCCCGTTGCCCCGCTGACCAAGCGCGGACGGCCGGAGCCCGCGGGGGCTCCGGCCGTTCGCGTTCAGGCGTCCCGGTCCGGGTTCTGCGCCGCCAGCAGGTCGTGCAGTTCCTCGAAGAGCCCCGGCGCCGCGCAGAGCGCGAACTCCGGGCTGACCGGCCTGCCGTGCAGGCCTTCGAGCCTGGCCCCCGACTCGGTCGCCACCAGGCCGGCCGCGCCGTAGTCCCACGGGTTGATGCCGCGCTCGTAGTAGGCGTCCACGCGGCCCGCCGCGAGCGAGCACAGGTCGATCGCGCACGAGCCGCCGCGCCTGATGTCCCGCACCCGGGGCAGCACCGCCGCGACCACCTGGCCCTGGACCGCGCGCCTGCTCACCGCGTAGCCGAACCCGGTCGCCACCAGCGCCTGCGCGAGTGGCACGCCCGTGTTGCAGCGCAGCCGCTCCGCGCCGAGCCAGGCGCCCTCGCCGACCGCCGCGGTGTAGACCTCGCCGCGCGCCGGCAGGTTGACGACCCCGGCCACGACCTGTCCGTTCACCTCGACGGCGATCGACACCGCCCACTCCGGCAGGCCGTACAGGAAGTTGACGGTGCCGTCGATCGGGTCGACGACCCAGCGCACGTCCGAATCGCCGGGCTTCTCCCCGCCCTCCTCGCCGAGGATCCTGTCGCCGGGCCTGGCGGCCAGGATGCGCTCGCGGATGAGCTCCTCCGACGCCTTGTCCAGCGCGGTGACCACGTCGGTGGGGCTGGACTTGGTCTCGATCTCCTCGGACATCGTGGGCCGCTTGGCGAGCAGCATGTCGCCCGCCTCGCGTGCGATGTCCTCGGCCAGTCTCAGGAAATCCGTCATCAGGCCACCGAGTCCGGACGCTTCCACTCCTCGCCGAGCACGTGCTGGGCGAGGAAGGCGAAGACGGTCTCGTACCAGGCGACGATGTTGCCCGGCTTGAGGATCCAGTGGTTCTCGTCGGGGAAGTACAGGAACTTCGACTCGACCTCGCTGCGCCGCAGGTCCCACCAGAGCCGCAGGCCCTCGCCGATCGGCACGCGGTAGTCCTTGTCGCCGTGGATGACGAGGAGCGGGGTGGTGATCTTGCCGAGGGAGTTGTGCGGCGACAGGAGCTGGTACCGCTCGGAGCCGGGCTCGCCGAACTCGCGCTGCCAGTACATGGAGGCGTCGGTGGTGCCGGCGAACTGGTCGAGGTTCCACAGGGACGCGTGGGTGACGATGGCCTTGTAGCGGTCGCTGTGGCCGGCGAGCCAGTTGGCCATGTAGCCGCCGTACGAGCCGCCCATCGCGCCGATGCGCTCGCTGTCGATGTCGTCCCTGGCCAGGGCCACGTCGACGATCGCGTCGAGGTCGGCCTGGGTGCGCGGGCCCCAGTTGCCCCAGCCGCGGTCGATCATCTCCTGCCCGTAGCCGGTGGACAGGCACGGGTCCGGCATGAGCACGGCGTACCCGCGCTGGGTCATGAGCCACACCTGCCAGCGCCACTGCCAGTCGTTCCACGAGGCGACCGGGCCGCCGTGGATCCACAGCACGAACGGCGCCGGCTCGTCGGCCGAGGCGCCTTCGGGCAGCGCGAGCCAGCCGCGGATCGTGGCGCCGTCGTCGGCGGTGGCGGAGATCTCGGTCAGCGTGCCCGGCGCCTCGGGGCGCGGCCCGGGCGAGGGCAGGTCGACGATCTCGCCGCCGGCCACGTCGATCCTGGCCGGGCCGGGGGCGAGGGCGATGCCGCTGCGCAGCGCGTAGACGGAGCCGCCGTCGGAGGAGACGTTGAGCCCGGTGTACGCGGCGTCGTCCAGGGTGAGCCTGCTGCTCTCCCCGTCCAGCGGGACGCGGAAGACCGGGCGGCGGCCCTGGTGATCGGCCACGATGTAGACGGCCGAGGAGTCCGGCGCCCACTCGATGTCCGCGGGGAACAGGTCGGGCGCGTAGGCGCGGCCCTCGCCGGTGGCCACGTCGGCGATCCACAGCTCGCTGCGCGCCGAGACCTCCAGCCCGGTGAACCGGTCGCGGGCGCAGGCCACCCTGGAGCCGTCGGGCGAGATCGCGAGCGGGCCCGTGTAGTCGAAGCCGTCCTCGGTGAGCACCGTGCGCCGCTCGCCCGAGGCCACGTCGATGGCCACCAGGTCGGTACGGCTCTCGCCCTTCGGCAGGTACGTGCGCCAGGTCGTGAACACCGTGGCGCCGTCCGGGCTCAGCTCGAACGAGGCGTCCCGCAGCCCTTCCCCCGCGTCGGGGGTCAGCTCGCGCACGTCCTCCAGGCGGTCGCCGCCGAGCCTGGCGGCGAACAGCCTGGTGCGGCCCGGGCCGAGGTCGTGGTCCCAGAAGCGGATCGGGTAGCCCTCGTGCAGGATGGCGCTGATCCCGGCGTCCTTGCGGGCCTTGCGCCTGTCCTCGTCGGCCGCCTCCTCGCCGTCGAGCACGTCGGCGGAGAACACCACGACGTCGGCGGCCGTACGCACCGCGCCGACGCCGCCGGGGCGGGTGGCCACCTGGCGGGCCTCACCGCCCGCGCGGGGCAGCAACCAGAGCGCGGGCACCTCGTCGGAGGAGTCCTTGACGGTGGGGTCGGGGCGGGCGGAGGTGAACAGCACGTCGCCCGCGGCCGTGAAGACCGCGGCCGACTCGCCCTTGGCCGAGCGGGTCAGCCGGTAGGGCTCGCCGTCGACCGGAATCGCCCAGAGCGCGGTGCCGTAAGACTTGCCGTCGGGGTTGAGTGACTGGACTGTGGAGATCAACCTGGAGCCGTCGGGGGAGAGCTTCAGCGAGAGAACCCGGGGGATGGCCACGTAGTCGCGTATGTCATTGAATGCGCTCACTCAATCGAACCTACCTGTTCATGGCCTCACTCCGTGAGGCTGTGCTCGGTCGCTCGGGAGCCGTTGGCTTCCCTCGTCGCTCCCTCGCTGCAGAGACCTCCCGCACTCCTGAATACTGTGGTCACGTGGGAACATACGACGCGTTGCTGGTTCTGTCGTTCGGCGGGCCCGAGGGGCCCGAGGACGTGCTGCCGTTCCTGGAGAACGTCGTGCGCGGCAGGGGGGTGCCGCGCGAGCGGCTGCTCGAGGTGGCCGAGCACTACCAGGGCTTCGGCGGGGTCAGCCCGATCAACCGGCAGAACCGCGACCTGGTCGAGGCGCTGCGGCCGATCGCCGACGTGCCCGTCTACTGGGGCAACCGCAACTGGCACCCGTTCGGCGAGGACACCGTCCGTCAGATGAAGGCCGACGGGATCAGGAAAGCGGCCGTGTTCGCGACCTCGGCGTTCGCGGGCTACTCGAGCTGCCGCCAGTACTACGAGGACATCGCCAGGATCTCCGTCGAGGACGGCCCCGAGCTGGTCAAGATGCGCCACTTCGGCGACCACCCGGGGTTCGTGGCCGCGATGGCCGACCACACGCGGGCCGCGCTCGAACGGCTCGGCCGCGACGACGCCCGGCTGGTGTTCACCGCCCACAGCATCCCCGGCTCCATGGCCGAGACCGCGGGCCCCTCGGGCGGCCTGTACGAGGCGCAGCTCCGCAGGAGCGCCGAGCTGGTCAGCCAGGCGCTCGGCCGCACGCAGCCGTGGGACCTGGTGTGGCAGTCGCGCAGCGGCCCGCCGCAGGCGCCGTGGCTGGAGCCGGACGTCTGCGACTTCCTGCGCAAGACGGACACCCGTTCGGTCGTGCTGGTGCCGATCGGGTTCGTCTCCGACCACATGGAGGTCGTCTACGACCTCGACACCGAGGCCAGGCAGGTGGCCGCCGAGCTGGGGCTGCCCATGGAGCGGGCGGCGACCGCCGGCACGCACCCGCGCTTCGTCCAGATGGTGCGCGAACTGATGGACGAGCCCGAGCCCCTCCCCTGCGCGCTCACCTGCTGCCCCCCACCCCGCAGGCGCCCTCAGGCGTAGGTGCGGGCGTAGGCCTGGGCGATCCCCATGACCTTGTTCACGTAGTCCCACGAGTGGTTGTAGAACCAGATCGCCTTGCGTAGCTTCTCGCCGCCCTGGCCGGCGCCGTTGGCACACAGGTAGTTGGCGGCGCCGGGCACCGCGTCGTACGGGCTCCAGATGTCGGACTTGCCGTCCCCGTCGCCGTCCACGCCGTAGTGCTTCCAGGTGGCGGGCATGAACTGCATGGGCCCGAGCGCGCCCGCGCTGGACGGGCCGTTGTTGCGGCCGTGGCTGCTCTCCACCTGCCCGATCGCCGCCAGCACCGTCCACGACAGCCCCGGGCAGCGGGTGGCCGACGCCTTGTACAGGTCCAGGTAGCTGCCCGGGCGGCCCACGTTCACCGTCGTCTGGGGCTTCTGCTGCTTCGGCGTACGGTGCGCCGCGTCCAGCATGACGACCTGCGAGCCCTTGCCGAGCACCTTGCGCACCCCCGCCTCGCTGATCTTGCCGGCCTTGCCGTGCAGCAGCACCGCGACCCCCGGCGCGAACCCCAGCGACCTGCCCAGGTCCGCGCTCACCAGCCCGTCCACGCCCATGAGCCCGAGCGTGGCCGAGGCCGCCACGCGCAGCCGGGGACCGCCGTCCACCTGGTACATGCCGCCCAGGATCATCCCGAACTTGCGCATCGCGCCCGCGTCGGCCACCAGCTCGCCCCTGGCCAGCGCGCTCCACACGGCGGGCTGGTCGGCGACGGGCTGCGGCGTCCAGGAGCGGAAGTCGGCGGGATCGACGGCCAGCAGGTTCAGGCCGGTGCCGGCCACCTTGATCGCGCCCGCGTCCACCACGGCCACCTTCTGCACGTACTTCAGCCCGCTGAGCGCGAACCTCGTGGTCTTCGGCACCGTGCCCGCGGCGATGGCCAGCACGCGCGGCGGTGTCGCGGTTACCCCGGCGCCGCCCTGGCCGAAGTCCTTGACCGGCGCGGCCGTGGGCACGAGCTGGTCGAGGCGCGGCGAGGGCTGCTGCGGCCGCTGCGTGGGCTTCCTGCGCACCGGCTCGTTCGCGGTTTTGACCAGGTCGTCGCCCAGGATCACGACGACTCCGCCGGCCGCGGCCGTGACCACGAGCACGGCGGCGACCATGAGGATGACCGCGCGGAACGAGGGAAGACCGGACACTCGGGACACGTTAACCCACTCGGCCGCTAAATCACTTGCCATACGGACATACGGTGCGCCATGGTTACTTGGCTCAAGTAAGGGGGAAACGGCGTGGTCGGGCCTTACCGGGGATTGTTCGACGGGCCCGGCGTCAAGGGGTTCGTCCTGGCGGGATTCATCGGCCGTATGCCGATGTCCATGATCGGCATCGGGGTCGTGCTGCTGGTCTCCGCGCTCACCTCGTCGTACGCCACCGCCGGCGGCGTCGCCGCCATGACCAACCTGGCCTTCGCCGTGGCCGCCCCCATGTCGGGCCGCCTCGTGGACAGGTTCGGGCAGGGCCGGGTGATCCCGCCGTTCGCCGTCGTCAACGCGCTCGCGCTGGTCGCCCTGATGCTGTGCGCCGGGTTCGGGCTGCCCGACTGGACTCTGTACGCCTCGGGCCTGCTCGTGGGCGGCACCTCGCTGTCGCTGGGCTCGATGGTGCGGGCCCGCTGGTCGGTCATCCACGGCGGGTCGGGCAGGCTGCACACCGCGTTCGCCTTCGAGTCGGTGGTGGACGAGGTCATCTTCGTCACCGGGCCCGCGCTGGTCACGGTGCTGGCCACCGCCGTGAACCCGTACGCGGGGCTGGTCGTGGCCCTGGTCTGCATGCTCCTCGGCACCTTCGCGCTGGCGGCCCAGCGGCGCACCCAGCCGCCCGTGCAGCCGGTCAAGTCGACGGCGGGCACTCCCATCCTGATCCCCGGCATCGCCCTGCTGGCGTGCGTCTACCTGGCGCTGGGCGCCGTGTTCGGCTCGGTCGACCTGATCACGGTGGCCTTCGCCGAGGAGCACGGCGTGAAGGGCGCCTCCGGGTTCCTGCTGGCGGCGTTCGCGGGCGGGTCGATGGTGTCGGGGCTGTGGTTCGGGTCGCGGGACTGGAGGATCTCGCTGCGCGGGCGGTTCGTGCGGACGCTCGCGCTGTTCGTGGTGGGACTCATACCGATCATGTTCATCGGTGACGCGCGGATCATGGCGCCGGCGCTGTTCCTGGCCGGATTCGCCATCTCGCCGACGCTCATCACGGGCTTCTCGCTCACCGAGCGGCTGGTGCCTCCGTCCCTGCTCACCGAGGGCATGGCGTGGATCTCGACGTCGATCGGGTTCGGCGTGGCGGTCGGGGCGTGGGCCGGCGGGCGGCTCACCGAGATGTTCGGCGCGTCCAACGCGTACGCCTTCTCCTGGGGGGCGGCGATCCTGGCCGCGGCCGTGGGCATCGGAGGTTCGGGTTTGCTGAGACTTCCCGAGGCTCCTTCACCCGCCCAGAGTTGATCCGCTACGGTCGGGACATCCCTCGCAACACCCATCTCATTGGAAGCATTACCTATGTCCCGACAGATCAGTTCACTTCTAGCTATCGCGGCTGTCTGCGTCACTCTGGCCCCGGCGCCCGCCTTCGCACAGGCGCCGAAGAAGGCCGCGCCGGTCGACTGCGAGCAGGTCAAGTGCCTCGCGCTGACGTTCGACGACGGGCCCGGCCAGTACGCGGGAACGCTCCTCGACACACTGAAGAAGTACGACGCGAAGGCGACGTTCTTCCTCGAGGGCCAGTACGTCAAGAGCCGCCCCGCGTTCGTCAAGCGCATGGTGGCCGAGGGCCACGAGGTCGGCAACCACAGCTACAGCCACCCCGACTTCACCAAGTCCGACGCGGGCGCCATCAGGAACGAGATCAAGAAGACCCAGGACGCGGTCAAGAAGGCTTCGGGCGTCGAGCCCAAGCTGCTGCGTCCGCCGTACGGGCTGGCCGACCTGCAGGTCGCCGACGTCGCCACGGAGTTCGGCATGCCGATGATCCTGTGGACCGCCGGCTCCGAGGACTGGTCCAGCAAGAACGTCGACGCCATCAAGAAGAAGACCATGGAGGTCGCGCAGCCCAACGGCATCATCCTGATGCACGACTGGGTGAAGCAGACCGTGGACGCGATGCCGGCCCTCATCAAGTCGCTCCAGAAGAAGGGCTACCACCTCGTGACGGTGTCCGACATCGTCAAGCAGCAGAACCTGCAGCCCGGCGACATCTTCCCGGTTCCCGCCGGCTGGGAGAAGTGAGTATCGTTCGCGTCTAACCGAACGATGCTCTGGAGGGGTGCTCATGACGTTCGCGAATTGGGCGCGTAACCAGTCGGGCACCCCTGCCGAGGTGCGTACGCCGGCCTCGGTCGAGGACGTCGTACGCGCCGTGCGGGACGCCGCCGCCTCCGGGCGGCGGGTCCGCATGGTGGGCACGGGCCACTCCTTCACGGGGGTGGCCCTCACCGACGGCGTCATGCTGCGCCCCGGCGCGCTCACCGGGATCAGGTCATGGGGCGACGACCGCGTGACCGTGCTGGCCGGCACCCCGCTCCGCGTGCTGAACGAGCTGCTCGACGAGCGCGGCCTGGCCCTGGCCAACATGGGCGACATCACCGAGCAGACCGTCGCGGGAGCGATCCAGACCGGCACGCACGGCACCGGCCGCGACAGCGGCGGCCTCGCCGACCAGGTCGCCGAGCTGGAGCTGGTGCTGGCCGACGGCTCGGTGACGACGGCCGGGCCGGGCGAGGACCTGTTCGACGCGGCCAGGGTCGGGCTGGGGGCGCTCGGGGTGCTGACGGCCGTGACGCTCCGGGTGGAGCCCGCGTTCCTGCTGCACAACCGGCGGCGCAGGCTGTCCCTCAGCGAGGTGCTCGGCTCGCTCGACGAGCTGACCTCGGCGAACGAACACCTCGACTTCTTCTGGCTGCCGCACACCGACGCCTGCCTGGTCAAGACCAACAACCGCAGCCCGGGCCCGGCCCGGCCGCCGGGCGCGTTGCGGCACTGGCTGGACAACGTCTTCCTGGAGAACACCGTCTTCGGCGCGGCCTGCGCGCTCGGGGGCCGCTTCCCCGACCTGATCCCGCGGATCAACGCCGTCAGCGCGGCGGCGCTCGGCGACTCGGAGTCGGTGGACACGTCGTACAAGGTCTTCACGGCGCGGCGGGACGTGCGCTTCCTCGAGATGGAGTACGCGGTGCCGCGCGAACGCCTCGGCCAGGCGCTGCGCGAGACCAGGGACCTGATCGACCGGATGGACTGGAAGATCACTTTCCCGGTGGAGGTGCGGGTCACGCCGCCCAGCGACGCGTGGCTGTCCACCGCGTACGGGCGGTCGTCGGCGTACATCGCGTGCCACATCTACCGGCCGACGCCGAACCCCGCGTACTTCGAGGGCGTGGAGGAGATCATGACGCGGCTGGACGGGCGGCCGCACTGGGGCAAGCTGCACACCAGGGACGCTTCCTACCTGAACAAGGTCTATCCCCGCTTCGCGGACTTCACGGCCCTGCGCGACCAGCTCGACCCGGGGCGCCTATTCGGCAATGAGTACCTGGATCTAGTGCTCGGCTAACGCATCGTTAGGTAAAGAGCTTGCTCGAAAACGTGTCCTGGGATCCGCGCGGGCCTCGTGGCGGGCATCCTCGTAACTCGTGCCCCGACGACTCGGCCTGCCCTCCGTGTACCTCGCCGCGGCCGTGGCCACCGCCGCCACGACCGCCGTTCCTCTCGCCATGACGCCCGCGTCAGGACTCGCCCTGCGGCCCGCCCCCACCGAGCCCACCCGGCCCTTCATCGTCACGGCACGCAGCCGCGGCGCCGCCCGCGATCTCGTCGGCGAGGTGCGGTGGCGGGTGCGGCGCTATTACACCGCCGCACTACCCGGGTTCGCCACCTTCCTCACCGCCGCCGAACTGGTCGAGCTCCGGTCGGACCCGCGCGTGCTCGCGGTCGAGCCCGACCGCGAGATCCGCCCCATGGCGCTCGGGAAATCCCGCCCGCGCTCCCACTGGGCCACCGGCGCCGGCGCCACCGTGTACGTCGTGGACAGCGGCCTGGACGCGGCCCGGGCCGAGCTCGGCGACCGGGCCTGGCGCGCCTTCGACGCCACCGGCGGCACCGGGCACGACTGCGCGGGCCACGGCACCGAGGCCGCGCGGCGCGTCAACGTCATGGCGCCGAAGGCCCGGATCGCCTCCGTGCGGGTGCTCGGCTGCGCCGGCTACGGCACCCTGGCAGATCTGCTCGCCGGGCTGGACTGGATCGGCAGGCACGCCCACGGCCCCTCCGTCGCGAACCTGGCCGTCGACGGGTCCGACTCCCCCGCGCTCGACGCCGCCACGCGGTCGCTGGTGCGGTCGGGCGTCTTCGTGGTCGGCGCGGCGTCCTCCGGCGCCTGCCGGGCCGTGCCCGGCGCTCAGGCCTTCTCCGCTCACGCCCCGTATCTGGCCGGGGTCGCCGCCCAATACCTGGAGCGCCATCCTGGCGCCGCCCCATCCGTTCTGGCCTCTTGGCTCAAGTGCACGACACCACGCGCCGCGATTCGTCAGAATCCGTCAGGGGCCTCTAACCTCCACTTGCACAACGGCGGGCTCTAGAGGGATGGATTCGACAAATGTGACCGGCGTCACACCGTCCCGGGAGTATCCCAGGAAGGCGATGTTCGGACATGCCGGGTACGGTGCTGGCAGGCAACCGGCACACGCGAGAGACTCAAGGGTCCGGGGGAAGAATGGCGACGCTGACGAAGGGACTCGCATGCAGGAGCTCCGACTCGTCGCGGTGAGTGAGGACGGCACCTATCTCGTGCTGGCTACTGCCGGGCGAGGTACGCGCTTCACGCTTCCCGTGGACGACCGGCTCCGTGCTGCCGTCCGCGGCAACTTCTCCCGTCTCGGCCAGTACGAGATCGAAGTGGAGAGTCCGTTGCGCCCCAAGGAGATCCAGGCTCGCATCCGCGCCGGAGAGACGGCGGAGGAGATAGCCGCGACTGCCGGGATCCCGGTCGAGCGTGTCCGCTGGTTCGAGGGTCCGGTGCTGCAGGAGCGGGAGTACGTCGCCCAGCAGGCGCAACGTGTGGCCGTCCGGATGCCCGGTGAGTCGGCGCCCGGGCCCACCCTGGGCGACCTCGTCGCCGAGCGGCTGACCAGGCGGGGCGTGCCCACCGACGAGATCGACTGGGACTCCGCCAAGCGCGACGACGGGCTGTGGCGCGTCAAGCTCGGCTACGTGTGGAACGGTCACACGCGCCACGCCGAATGGCTGTTCGACCCGCGCAAGCGGCACGTGACGCCCCATGACGACGAGGCCATGCGGCTGTCGTCGGCCGACTTCGACCCGGATCCCGTCGTCGTGGAGGACACGACGGTGACGCCGTTCACGCCGCGGGTGGCCAAGCTGCAGCCGGTGCCGCCGCTCGCCTCCGACCCGCTGCCGTTCCCGTCGGTGGTGCGCCGCGAGCCGGAGGAGCCGGCGGTCGGCTACAACTCGCCGCCCAGGTCGCCGGAGACGGCGTACGGCCGCGCCCCGGAGGCGGCGCCCCCGTTCGAGCGGGGCGCGCCTCCACGTGAGCCTGACACCTCCAGAGAGGTGTCTTACGACACGCCCGACCCCGGCGAGCACTACCGGCCGGAGCCGCCCGCCCGGGAGACCGGCTATGCCCGCCCCGGCGACACCTCGTCCCGCCGCGGCGGGTCTTCGCCGTGGCTGCCCGACTTCGGCTCCGGCCGTCCTGGCGGGCGCGAGGCCGACTCCTCCATCTACGCCCCTGCCGACACTCCCGGCACGCCCGCGGACTCCCGCACCTCACCGCCGCCCGCCGTCGAGGAGCCGCCCGCCCAGGAGCGCCCGGTGGCCTGGCGCGAGCAGAGCCCTGCCCCGCAGGCCCCCGCACCGTCCCAGCCCGCCGCGGCCACACCGCCCACGCCCCAGCCCCGGCCTACCACCGAGCCCCACCACCAGCCCACCACCCACGACCAGCACACCACCCCGGCCCAGCCCGCGCCCCAGGCCCAGCCCGCAGCCCAGGCTCAGCCCGCTGCTGAGACCCAGCCCGGCGCTGACGCCCAGTTCGCCGCTGAAGCCCAGCGTGTCGGCCAGGGCCAGGCGAGCGCCGCCGTGGAGTCGCCCGCGCAGCCCGAGGCCGCAACGCCCGCTGCGGTGGAGCGGCCTGCCGCACCGGAGCCGTCCACGGAGCCCGCTCAGGACGCCCACTCCGCCGCGACCACCGAGCCGACGCCGGCCACCGAGCCAGCGACACTCGCGGAGCCGACCACGGTCAGCGAGCCCGCGGCATCCGCGGAGCCGACCCCCGTCGCCGAGCCCACGGCGACCACGGAGCCGAGCGCAGCCGCCGAGCCCACGGCGACCACGGAGCCGAGCGCAGCCGCCGAGCCCACGGCGACCACGGAGCCGACCGCGATCACCGAGCCCGCAGCGACCTCCGAGCCGACCGCAGTCAGCGAGCCCGCAGCTGTCTCCGAGCCGACGGCAGTCACCCAGCCCGCGGCATCCGCGGAGCCGACCGCAGTCGCCGAGCCGGTGGTTGCCTCGGAGTCGGCGGCATCTGCGGCGCCGGTGGTGTCCGCGGAGCCGACCCCGGTCACCGAGTCGGCACCAGTCACGGAGCCGGTCACTTCTTCGGCCACCGAGCCGGTCGCGTCCTCGGCCACCGAGCCGGACACGTCGTCGGCCGGCGAGCCGGTCGCCTCGGCCAGTGACGCCGAGCCCACTCCTGAGCCCGCACCCGCGCCGGTCTCCGAGGCCGTCTCCGCGCCCGCCGACGCGCCCGCCGACGCGCCCGCCGATGGGGACACCACACCCACCACGGACGCCCAGGCCGCCGACGCCGTAAAGGCCGAGACGTCCAAGCCAGCGGCAGACGCGCCCACCGCCGAGCCGACGGTCGCCATGCCCGAGCAGAAGGCGACCCAGGCCGTACCGGACGCCCAGCCGCAGCCCGAGGCGACCCCTGAGGTCGCCACAACGGAGGCCGCCAGCACCCCCACAACGGAGGCCGCGAGCACTGCTGCGACGGAGCCTGCCGAGGCCGCCGCGCCGGAGCCCACGGCTCAGCCCGCTGCGCCGAAGCCCGAGAGCGCGGCCGAGCCCGAGCAGCCCGCTCAGGAGGCCAAGCCGCCGGCGCCCGCTCCCAAGCCCAAGCCCACGGAGCCCAAGACCGCCCCGGCGGTCCCGGCGGCGCGGTCCGGCAAGGACGCGCCCAAGGAGGAGCCGCCCGTGCCGGTGCCGTCTCCCCCGCCCGCTCCGGCGGCCCGCCAGGCGCGCAAGGGTTCGCGGGGCCGCCGCGCCTCGGTCCCGACCTGGGACGAGATCATGTTCGGCGCCCGCCGCCAGGACTGACCCGCCCCAGGCGCGGAGACCGACCTCGGCGGCCCACCGCCAGCCACGGTGCCACGACCTCAGCGGCACCACACCGGCGCGAGGGCCGTGACGAAGGCCGGGGCCTCCCGGTCCGCCGCCGAGGGAAGAGGGATCGATGCCTCGGCACGAACTTCCCGGTGCACCGCACAGAGGAGAGGGACCGGGGGCTCGGGCGGTGCCGGGGGTCAGGCCGTGGGCGGTGTGCCGGGGGACTCGAGGAAGGGGGCGAGCCACTCCGGCGTCACCTCACCGGGGAACGCCGCCCCCTGGGCCACCGACACGTCGATCGCCGAGTAGCCCCCCTTGCCCGCCCCGACCCCGGCGATCAGCGTGAGCACTCCGGCCCGCCGCTGGAACCACGTCTGCCGCAGCCGCCACCCCACCACGGCCCGGCGTTCGATCACGGCGTGGGAGCGCCGCAGCGACCCCGACCGCACCGCCACGCGTACGCCGTCGTAGCCGTGCCCCAGTGACCGGTACCGGTCGAGCCCGAGCGGAACCCCGGCCCCGGCCAGCAGCAGCGCGAGCACCAGCAGGACCCACCAGAGGATCATCCCCGTCGCCCAGATCCCCACGGCGCTCGCCACCGCCGGCACGGCCCACGGGAAGACGGCGCGGAACAGGCGGCGGTTGCGCGCCACGGGCGGGTGGCGGCGGAGTTCGGCCTGGTGGGGGCCGATGGCCTCCGCGGTCACCTGGTACGCCACGGCCCGGGGCACGTCGGGCAGAAGTTGCCCGCGCGTCTCGGAGTCGCCGAGCCCCGTGACGATGGCCCAGGCCCGTACGACCCCGGCCCAGCGTTCGGCGAGCCCGTCCACGATCTCGTAGCCGCGCACCCGGGCGGACTCCAGCGACACGCTGCGCCGGTTGATCAGCCCTCGTTCGGCGACCAGGTAGCCGTCGCGGTGCTTGAGCTTGAAGTCCCAGTTGAAGACCGCGTACATCAGCCCGCCCACGACCGGCATCGCCAGCACGAGCAGCACCGCCACGGCCACCAGCAGGTAGGGATGGTCCCAGACCCATTCGCCGGCGCTCCAGGCGGCGTCCTGGTCGAGGCCCAGGTCGTCGCCCCACTGGAACGCCAGGCCCACGGCGCCGCCCGCGAGGGCGAAGGGGGTGAGCAGGTACGCGCCGGACAGCGGCCCGTACAGCAGCCACTTCCGCGGCACCCCGATGATCACCCGCTCGTGAGGGACCGCCGCCTCGGACACCTGCGCCTCGGGCCGGGGCGCGCGCCGCAGCAGCACCGACTTGAGGCGGTCGGCCTCCTCCGGCGTGACCCCGTCGAGCTCGGCCTCCTCGTCGCCGCCGCTGGCCCCGGTGTCGATCTTGAGCACGGTCAGGCCGAGCAGGCGGTGCAGGGGCGGCGTGGACACGTCGACGCCACGGATCCGCTCAAGCGGGATGGTACGGACGGAACGGCTGATCAGCGACCGCTTGGTCTCCAGCCGGTCGCCGACGATCTCGTAGCTGAAGGTGGCCCACCTGATGATCGCGAACACCACGGTGCCCGCCACGCCCAGGGCCGCCCATACGTACGAGTGGGCCGAGAACCCGCCCACGAACAGCACGCCGACGAGGGGCAGGAGGAGGGAGGGCAGCATGCGTACGGGGTCGATGAGCAGCACCTTGGGGCTCAACCGCAGCGGCACCCGGACCGGAGGACCCGGCGGCCCTCCCATCGGGCCGGGCGGACCGCTCCACTGCTCGGATGCCTGCCCGCTCCCATCGCCGCCGCCCGGGTGCGCGACCCAGGGCGGAGCGCCGTCCCGGGGGTACGGCTGCGGAGGACCGGCAAGAGGACGCGGCTCGCTCAGAGGCGGAGGACCAGGGTCGCTTCGAGGGGCGGGATCCGGCTGAGGACGCGGGTCGCTCCAAGAGGGCTGAGGGGGCGGGTCGCCTTGCGGGTGGTGGGGGTCGGTCATGTCGCGTCGTCCCTGAGCGCCTCGGCGCGGTGCGCGAGCTGCTCGGCGAGCCCGGCCGCCACCGCGTAGTCCAGACCCTTGATCGTCGAGGACCCGGCGTGGGACGCGGTACGGATCTCGAGCGTGGCCAGCCCGAGCAGCCGCTCCATCCACCCTTGCCCCTTGTCGACCGTCTGGATGCGGCTCACAGGCACGAACACCCACTCCCTGGTCAAGAACCCCGACCTGGCGTAGACGACGTCCCCTGAGAGCTCCCAGCGGTGCACGGCGTACCGTACGAACGGCTCGGCCACCAGGAACGGCGCCGTCAGCAGCACGACCGCGGCCGGCAGCAGCCATGAGTTGTCCGCGAACCAGCCGGGCACCCACGACCAGCCGCTCCCGCCCACCCACCGCGCCACCAGAAGCGAGCCGCCGAGGAAGAACACGAAGGCGACCAGCGATTCGAGCAGCCACAGGCGGACGGCTTTCGGCGAGACGCGGTTCGCCGGATCGCGCAGTGGGCCAGTTGACGTCACAAGGCCAGCTTAGGGCGCGCGGAGGCGGGGCGATCAGCCCGCGAGCCGCCAAAGATCGACCGAGATCCTCGGCGTGTCGGCCGTCGCGCCCCTCCGCCCCGGTGCCATGCTCGGTGGCGGCCGGCCGCAGGCTGTCGAGCTTGGCCACGTCGGCGGCGCCACGTACGTGCCAACCAGGCTCGGCCAGCGCATGACCGCACCACCGCGCAAGCGCCTCACGCAACGTGGCAGCCGCCGTCACCCGCTCGAACCACCACCGGCCGTGACTCCCGGTCCCCGACCACCGCGCCACCGGCCGTCGCGCCGGCACCCCTCACCCCGCGAACCACCACCGCCCGATTCGGGCCACCAGAGCCGCCCGAATCACCACGAGCTCCTACATCCAGGGGCCAATACGGCGCACCTGGTTTTTGCCGCATCACCGCGACCGAAAACGCTGTCCGTTTTGTCGGATCCGGGCGCATGACTCCACCCCCGTCCCACCGCATCGAACCAGCAGGCCAGGCCGGGTCCCGAGGCGCGACCCGATTCCGGTCCCCCAACAGACACGCAGGCCACTCCTGTGGCCAACGTCACTCCACGGATCCCGCGATTCTGACCCGTTTCGGATCCTTTACCGAGCACCGACCATCGAGAAACGGTCTGCGCACCGCCGAGAGCCGCGTAGCATCGTCCGGCATGGGGCTGTGTAACGCGGCAACACGCATGCGACGCATCACCGTCAGTGTGACGGCGGTGACTGCGGCGTTCGCGTTGGCCGGTTGCGGCAGCTTCATCGGCAGATCTCAGGCCAAGGACATCGCGGAGATCAACGTCTCGAGCCCGGAGTTGGGGGAAGGCAAGCCGCTCCCCGCCGAATACTCCTGCCGGGGTGGCGAGGGCAGTCCTCCGCTGCGCTGGTCGAGCCAACCGTTGTCCGAGGCGAAGTCGATCGCGATCGTGGTCGACTCCCACACACCGTCCGATTCGGCCGTCAACTGGGTGCTCTACAACATCCCGGCGACCACGACCGAGCTGGGGCCCAACGCCGCGGCGGACCCGCCCGAAGGGTCCGGCCAGGCGAAGGTCACCGGCGGCAAGGAGGGCTATGAGCCGCCTTGCACAAGCCCGGGCAGCTATCGCTTCACCGTCTACACGTTGAACGGACGGGTCGACCTCAAGCAGGGTGACGAGCTCCCCGACATCCTGAAGGAGATCGCGGACAAGACGATCGCCCGGGGTCGGCTCACAGCGGTCGACATCCAGTGAGAGAGCGATCACAGCAGGTAGTCCGGTGTACCTATTCTTCACGTAGGGTGTGACAACGCTCATAGTGGTCCGACACAATCAGATCCAATCGTTAGGCACTGGTGATCAAAGGGGGCAGGTCGCGTCGATGGCCGCGCGATCTCACCGGCGCCGAAGGGAGGCCATGGCTTTGAGGGTGGTGCAATGATCGCGGTCGTAGTGAGCTTGGTCGCCGTCGTGCTCCTCGTGCTCGTCGTCGTGGCACTGGGCATGCGTTCCATGAGCCGCCGGGAGAGCTCTCTCCCTCCGGAACGCCTGAAGGAGATGGCCGAGAAGGAGGAGAGGACCCAGACGCGGTCCACCGACGAGTTCGCCTCGCATGAGCCTCGCATGGCCAATTTCAGCCCCGATTTCAGCCCCATCGGCGAGCGGGAGCCCAAACCGGTGCGCACCGGTCAGCGTGGCAGGCGCGGCGTCGACGAGTGGGGCAACCCGAGCACGGATGACGACGACGAGGAGTTCTGGGCCAACATCCGCAGCGACGCGGAAGAGGGCGGCTTCGGCGCGGGTGGCACCGTGGCGGCCAGGAAGGCCTCCTCCCGTCCGGTCGAGCGTGAGAAGCCCGCCGAGCGCCCCGCGGCCCCCAAGCGCCAGGAGCGCACCGCGAAGCCGCGGCCCGCTGCCGCCGCCGTCGACCCCGACGCGACCACCGTCCAGGCCCCCCTGCCGCAGCGCCAGCCGGCCTCCGCCGCGGCCAACCTCGCCGACCTGGTGGAGCCCGCCAAGCGCCCCGCTCCGTCCCAGTCGGAGATGGCCGACCAGCGTACGGTGACGTTCGCGGCCCCCACGGCCGACGTGATGAGCATCCTGGGCGCGGGCGCCCAGCCGGTCCCCTCCCCCCGCCCCGACTCCCTGTCGTCCAACAACTCGCCCAGGAGCGGCACCGGCTCCTTCCCGGCGGCCCCCGCCGCCAACGGCACCTTCCCGGCCAGCCCCGTGAGCCAGCCCGGCGGGAGCGGCGCCTACCCCGCCACCCCCTCCTCGAGCGGCTCCTTCCCCGCCCAGCCGGCCCCCATCCACGGCGCGCCCACGAGCGACCCGTTCCCCGCCTACAACAACGCGGCCGAGACCACCTGGACCAACCCGCCCGCGACGCCCTCCTCGTCCGGCTCCTGGCCCGCGCAGCCCGACATCCTCGACGACCCCGCCCCCGCCGCCGGTTACGGCTCGGGGACGTCCTGGCCGGCGTTCGAGCAGCCCGCCGCGCGCTCCTCCTACCCCGCCTCGTACGAGGTGCGCTCCGGTTGGGCCGTGGCCGACGACACCGACCCGCTCACCGGCCCCTCCCCCGCCACCGGCACCCCGACCGTGCCCGGCAGGGCGGTCTCGGCCTACGACGACGTGCTGTCCACGTCGACTCCGGTGCCTCCGACGCCACAGGGCGCGCCGTTCGCGTACGAGACGGGCGACATCACCACCGCCCCGGCCGCCGCCTGGCCGGAGCCGCCGTCGAGCGCGACCTCGTGGCCGACGTACGGCTCCCAGAACGGCAACGACGGCGGCAACCACCGTCGCGGGTCCGACCAGGAACACCCGCACGACTACTACCGGTGAACGCACGCGCCCATTAATGGGTAAAACCAGCGTGAGACACACCTAAAGCAGGGTCGACGGAGCAATAGGGTTTGCTCCATGATCCCCGACACGAAGAGTAGCTGGCTGAGCACCCTCCGGCATGACGTGCCAGCCTCGCTCGTGGTTTTCCTCGTCGCGGTGCCCCTGTCCCTGGGCATCGCGATGGCCTCCGGCGCGCCACTGGCCGCCGGTCTGATCGCCGCCGTGGTCGGCGGGATCGTGGCGGGCGTCCTGGGCGGCTCCGCCGTTCAGGTCAGCGGACCCGCCGCCGGGTTGTCGCTGGTGGTCGTGGATCTCGTGCAGACGTACGGATGGCGCGCCACCTGCATGATCACCCTGCTGGCGGGCGCCGTACAGCTCCTGCTGGGCGTGTTCAAGGCGGCTAGGGCGGCACTCGCGGTGTCGCCGGCGGTCATCCACGGCATGCTGGCGGCCGTCGGCGTGATCATCGCCCTCTCCCAGCTCCACGTGGTGCTGGGTGGCAGCTCGCAGCGTTCGGCCGTGGCCAACCTGATCGAGCTGCCCGGCCAGATCGCGAACCTGCACGGCCACAAGGTCGCCGTCGGCCTGCTCACGATCACGGTGCTGGCGCTGTGGACGCGGCTGCCCAAGCGGGTCAAGGTCGTGCCCGCGCCACTGGTGGCGCTGGTCGTGGCGGCGGTGACGGCGTGGGTGTTCGAATGGGACGTCACGCGCGTGGACCTGTCCCACAGCGTCACCGAGTGGGCCTTCCCGGTCCTGCCGCACGGCGACTGGCACCTGATCGTGGGGGCGGTGCTGCTGGTGGCGCTGCTGGCCGGGTGCGAGTCGCTGCTGTGCTGCGTGGCGGTGGACGGGATGCACGGCGGCCGCCGCGCCGACCTCGACCAGGAGCTGACCGGCCAAGGCGTCGCGAACATGGTCACCGGCGCCCTCGGCGGCCTGCCGGTGGCGGGGGTGATCGTGCGCAGCACCGCGAACGTGCAGGCTGGCGCGCACACCCGCTGGTCGGCGATCCTGCACGGGGTGTGGGTGCTGGTGTTCGCGATCGGGTTCGGCTGGACGATCAAGCTGATCCCGCTGGAGGCGCTGGCCGCGTTGCTGGTGTTCATCGGCGTGCAGATGGTGAACCTCGGTCACATCAGGAAGGTGCACGGCCACGGCGAGGTGCCCGTCTACGTGGTGACGATGCTCACCGTCATCGCGCTCGGGCTCGCCGAGGGCGTCGTGGTGGGGCTGATCCTGGCCGCGCTGCTCGCGCTGCGCCGCCTGACCTGGGTCACGGTCCTGAAGCGCGACGGCGGCGACGGGCGGCTGCACGTGACGGTGTCCGGTTCGCTGACGTTCCTGGGCGTGCCCAGGCTCACGCACGAACTGCGGACGATCGCCCCGGCCACCGCCGTGGACCTCGACCTGAACATCGACTTCATGGACAACGCCGCCTTCGAGGCCATCCACTCCTGGCGGCTGGACCACGAGCGCATGGGCGGCACGGTCGACATCGACGAGCTGCACGACGAGTGGTACACGCTGGCGGCCAGCGGCGCGCGCATGTTCCCGGTGAAGTCGCCGCCCAAGGTGCCGGACCGCTGGTGGCTGCCGTGGTCGCACCGCCGTCATCCCGTCCGTCCCTCGGCTCCCGACTCCACCGAGGCGGAGTGCCTGCTGACGGCGGGGGCGCGCGAGTTCCACCGGCGTACGGCGCCGCTGGTCCGGCCCATCTTCACCGAGCTGGCCCGCAAGCAGCAGCCCTCGCACCTGTTCATCACGTGCGCCGACTCCCGGATCGTGCCCAGCCTCATCACCGCGAGCGGGCCCGGAGACCTGTTCACGGTGCGCAACATCGGCAACCTGGTGCCGCGCCGGGGTTCCGAACCGCACGACGACTCGGTGGTGGCGGCGATCGAGTACGCCACGCAGGTCCTCGGCGTACACACGATCACGGTGTGCGGGCACTCCGGGTGCGGCGCCATGGCCGGGGTGCTGAGCGGCGGGGTGCAGGCGGGCAGCCTGCCGGGGCTGAGGAGGTGGCTGCGGCACGGAAACCACAGCCTGGCCACGTTCATCGAGACCGAGGGTGACCGGCTGCACAGCGGCGCTCTGGACGTGCTGTGCCGGGTCAACGTGCAGCAGCAGCTGGAGAACCTGCGCACGTACCGGAAGGTCGACGAGCAGGTGCGCGCCGGGAAGCTGGAGCTGGTGGGGCTGTTCTTCGACATCGGCTCGGCCAGGGTGCACATGGTGCCGCCGCTGCGCCCCGCACCGGCCGAGCGGATGATGAGCTTCTGAGTAATCCTGCGCAGACGCGGCGCCGGGAGGCGGATTAGTGTCGCGGGGGCCGGCGAGGTTCTCCATATGCCCATGGCGCTCCTCGCGACGCCGGTCCTGACTCCCAGGGGCCGGAGGGGCGGAGGTGTCGATGCCTCCGCCCCTCACTTTGCGTTACATAATAACTGAATGGGTACATAGTCTCACGTAGAGTAATGAATCGCCCGAAGCAGGAGGAATGGGCGGTGACGGCACTTCGGAGAGCAGCGGTAGCCGCGGCGACGGGAATGCTCGCGGTCGCGTGCGCCGGCGCGCAGAGCATGACGATGACGGCGACCGGGCCGGCATCCGGCCTTGAGCCGTTTTATCAGCAGAAATTGTCGTGGTCGGACTGCAGAGAAGGCTTTCAGTGCGCCACGTTGAAGGTGCCACGGGACTACGCCCGTCCCGAGGGTCACCAGCTGAAGATCGCCGTCATCCGGCTGCCCGCGAAAGACAGATCCCGGCGCATCGGCTCACTGGTGACCAACCCTGGAGGGCCCGGCGCATCCGGCGTCTCTTTCCTCCGTACCTCCAGCCAGGCGTTCGGCGAGGCACTGCGAGATCGCTTCGACCTCGTCGGGTTCGACCCCCGCGGCGTGGGGCGGAGCGATCCGGTGCGCTGCCTCGACTACCGGCAGGCCGAGCAGCGCCTCCTCTACGATCCGCCCACCACGCGCGCCCAGGTCAACGCCGAGGTCACGTTCTGGCGGGCGTTCGTGGCCGCCTGCGAGGCCAGGTCCGGGGCCAATCTTCGGTACGTCGGAACGGTCAACGCCGCCCGCGACATGGACGTGCTGCGGGCGGCGCTCGGCGACAGGCGACTGACCTACCTCGGATTCTCGTACGGCACCTACCTGGGCGCCTTCTACGCCGACCAGTTCCCGCGGAACGTGCGGGCCCTGGTCCTGGACGGCGCGTCCGACCCGAAACTGACGGGCGAGGAGTTCCTCCTCGGTCACGCCGAGGGCTTCGAGACGGCACTGCGCGCCTTCGCCGCCTACTGCGTCAGCACCGCCGGCTGCCCGTTGGGCACGGGGAGCGTGGACCGGGCCGTCGGCAAGATCTCCGGCCTGCAGGAACGGACCGCCCGCGTGCCCCTGAAGAACCGGGCGGACGGCCGCGTCCCGGTGGACGACGACGGGGTGACGCAGGGAATCTACACGGCCCTCTACAACCGGAACTACTGGCCCACGCTGCGGCAGGCGCTGATACAGGCGATCGACGACGGTGACGGCACCGGCCTGTTCAAGCTCGGTTATGCGCAGGAGATGATCGCCCCGTTCGGGGCGCTGCAGGCGATCAACTGCGTCGACAAGCCGTTTCCCGCCGATCTCGCGGCCGTTCAGGACCTGGCCGACCGGGCCGGGAAGGTCGCGCCGCACTTCGGCTCGTTCGTCGTGTGGCCGTGGCTGGCATGCGCGTACTGGCCGGTCAGGCCCACCCGGCAGCCCAGGGCGGTGACCGCGACCGGAGCGCCGCCGATCCTCGTGATCGGCACCACCCGCGACCCCGCGACCCCGTACAAGTGGGCTCAGAGCCTGGCGGACCAGCTCACATCCGGCGTCCTGCTCACCTACGACGGCGACGGACACACCGCCTACCTGACCAACACGGAGAAGTGCATCCGCGAACCGGTCGAGCAGTACCTGATCAGCGCTCAGCCCCCGAAGCGCGGTATCACCTGCAAGCAGACGCCGCTGGACCCGGCAGGCAAGGGCTCACCGAGCTGAACCCGCCCTGGCTAACACCGGAGAAACAGCTGCGCCGCAATGCTGCCTGCCATGGCTTCGCACTCTTTGTCGCTTTTCTCCCCCATGTAGGCCGCCGTGCCGTCCCAGCCCGGGACGCGACCGCTCCGGCGAACCCTGCTGGCGTCCGTCCTCTCGTCATCCCTGCTCATCTCATGCAGCCCCGCCCCCGCACCCGTACCCGCCCCGCTCGTCCCTCGCCCGGTCGCCGCGACCACGCCGTCAGCGCCTGGTCCGCGCGGTTCGTCGTACAGGAAGGCGCTGACCCGTTCCCTGCACCGCTACCTGGACGACCTCCCCGGCCAGCTCTCGGTGTCGGTACGCGAGCTCTCCACCGGCCTGTCCTACACCTACAACCACCGCCTCAGAACGGCCACCGCCAGCATCGTCAAGGTCGACCTCGTGGTCGCGCTGCTGCTCAAGGCCCAGCGCCGGCACCGTGGCCTCACCGGCCGGGAACGGCGGTCGGCGGCGCGGGCCGTCAAGGTCAGCGACAACGCCGCCGCGTCCACGCTGTGGTCCGCGATCGGCGGCGCGCCGGGCCTGGCCGCCGCCCACCGGAAGCTCGGCCTGCGCGACACCACCCCCGGCCCCGGAGGAGCGTGGGGAGCGACCACGACCAGCGCCGCCGACCAGCTCCGCCTCCTGACCGCGCTCACCTCCCCCAAGAGCCCCCTTTCCGCCAAGAACCGCCGGTACGTGCTCGGCCTGATGAGCGAGGTGACGCCGGAGCAGTCGTGGGGCGTCAGCGCGGCCGGACGTGGGGACGTGGCCCTCAAGAACGGCTGGCTGCCACGGCCGCGCGACGGGGGCCGGTGGACGGTCAACAGCATCGGCCGGGTACGCGACCGCCACGGGTACACGTACCTGATCGCCGTCATCTCCCACCGGCACCGCACGATGGGGGCCGGGGTGAAAGCGGTCGAGCACGTCGCCGAACTCGTCACCAAGGCCCTCTTCAAGGCTGCGGACCACAGGTGAGGCCGAGCCGGTCCATCCCGGCCCCGCCCATTCCTCCGCTCCACCCCGCCCTGGCGGCGAAGGGCGGCGGCGTGGGACGGACGAGGGCGCGTTACGCCGCGGCTGTCAGACGTCCCAGGTGACCGGGAGGCTCTTGACCCCGTAGATGTCGGCGGTCTCCGGGCGCAGGGCGACCTCGTCGGCCGGTACGGCCAGGCGCAGGGTGGGGAAGCGGTTGAGCAGCGCGGGGAGCGCGACGCGCAGCTCGACGCGGGCCAGCTGCTGACCCAGGCACTGGTGGATGCCATGGCCGAAGGTCAGGTGGCCGCCGTCCTGCCTGCGGATGTCCAGCACGTGGGGGTCGGTGAAGCGCTCGGGGTCGCGGTTGGCGGTGTTGCCCGACAGGATGACCGTCGTACCGGCCTTGATGGTCTGGCCGCCCAGCTCGACGTCCTCCAGCGTTACCCTCTGGAACGCCCTGAGGACGCTCAGATACCGCAGCAGCTCCTCCACGGCCGGTTCGATGAGCGTGGGCTCGGCGCGCAGCGCCGCCAGCTGCTCCGGGTTCTGCAGCAGCGCGAAGGTGCCCAGCGCCAGCATGTTGGCAGTGGTGTCGAACCCCGCCGACAACAGGATCAGGGCCATGCCCTGCAGCTCCTCGTTGGTCAGGTCGCTGTCGGTGAGGTCGCTGAGCACGTCGTCGGTGGGATTGGCGCGCTTGGCGACCACCAGCTCCGCGAGGTACTGCTGGACCGCGGTGTAGGCCGCGATCAGTTCCTCGTCGCTGACCTCCCCGCCGAGGAACTTGTCGATGTTGTCCTGGAAGCGGCCCCGGTCCTCGTACGGCACGCCCAGCAGCTCGCAGATGATGATGGCGGGGATGGGCTTGGCGAAGGCGGTCACCAGGTCCGCCGACGGGCCGGCCTTCTCCATGGCGTCCAGGTGCTCGGCGGTGACCTGCTCGACGCGCTCGGTGAGCAGCCGCATCCGCCGGACCGTGAACTTGCCCACCAGCGGTTTGCGGTAGCGGCTGTGCTGCGGGTCGTCCATGAGGAGGAACTCGCCGGGCGGCGCCGGAGGGAGCTCGATGTCGCCGTATTCGCTGTAGTCGATCAGCGGGTGGTGGCGCATGAGCTCCTTGCGCGAGCTGAACCGCGGGTCGGCCAGGACCGACCGGGCCAGGTCGTATCCGGTGATGAGCCAGCCCTGGTGTCCGCCGGGGAACGGGTAGGGGGTGATCGGGCTGTGCTCGCGGGTCTGGATCAGCTCCTTGGGCGGGTCGAAGGGGCAGCCGGGCTGACGCGCGGTCGGCATCTTGGTGAGGGGGATTTCCATGGTCATTCCTCTCATCGACCTAGGTTCAAGTCGGGACATCGCGATCAGGACTGAACGGAAGCGATGACGCTGGGTCTGCCATCAGCAGCGGGTTTTCCTCGCCGGTGAGCCGGTCGTGCGGGGGCCAGCAGCGTGGTCAACACGTTCGCTGCCGCGGTCTTCCCAGCGCCGTCGGATCCGAGCCGTGCCGGTCCGGGCATCCGGCGCGATGCCGTCGAGCACGGGGCCGTGATGGCTGAGCCGTTCATGGGATCCACCATCGCCGACCGCGCTGATATCGGACCGTTGCCGAGCTGACACGGTCTCTGACACGTCACCGCATCAGACCTGATCGCCGCCGGGACCTCCACTGCGGCACATGCGCGCACAAGACAGCAGAGCCACCGTCACCTCGGCGGCATCCCAAGCTTCGGCAGTGGCCTCGTCGGCATACATCGGCCTCTACAGCGTCTCCCGCCCCAACAGCCTCGGCGGCATCCGGGCCTCAGCGGCCTTGGCGGCATCTCCGGCTGTGCCTCCAACCACGCCGACGCCAACCAGCCCATCAACCAACCGGCTCGGCACCGCCGAGGAGATCGCCCAAGCCGCCCTACGGCCACCGGGACGAACACCTCGGGTCACACGGCAAGGACACCCACGCTCACGCCCCGCCACGGACGGCTTCGATCAGTGCGCGGAGGAGGGCGGTGCGCCGGGGCATCTCGGCGACGATGACGTGCTCGTCGTCCGCGTGCGCCCCGCCGCCCACCGCACCCAGCCCGTCGAGGGTCGGGCAGCCGACTCCCGCCGTGAAGTTGCCGTCCGAGGCGCCGCCCACCGAGGCCGAGATCAGCGGCCCCACTCCCAGGTCCGATGCCAGCTCCTGCGCCAACGCGTACAACGAGGCCGACATCGCGCTCTCGAGCGGCGGCCGGTTGGGGCCGCCCAGGACCTCCAGGCGGGTGCCGGGCAGGACCGGCCGGAGCGCGCGGAAGGCCGCGTCCACCCGATCCTGCTCCGACATCTCAGCCACTCGCACGTCCACCGAGACCGAGGCCGCGGCGGGGACGGTGTTGCGTGCCGTGCCGGCCGACAAGACCGTCGGCGTGACAGTGGTGGCCCCTGCGCCCATGGCGGCGATGGCCAGGACCTGGTGAGCCAGCTCGATCGCGGAGTTCAGCCCCTTCTCGGGCTCCAGCCCGGCGTGCGCGGCCCGGCCGCGGACGTTGACGGTGTAGAGAGCGGTGCCCTTGCGGGACGTCTTCAGCGCGCCGCCGTCGGCGCTCGCCTCCATGACGAACGCGGCGGCCAACCCGCGGGCGGTCTCCTTGATCAGCTCGGCCGACGTACGGGAACCGCACTCCTCATCACCGTTGATCAGCAGAGTGATGCCGTCGAGCGAGTCGAGCCCGGCCAGCGCGTGGAACGTCTGCACCAGCCCCGCCTTCATGTCGAACACCCCGGGCCCCCGGGCCACGCCGTCCACCACGGACCAGGGGTGGGTGGCGAGGGTGCCGATCGGCCAGACGGTGTCGTGATGACACAGCAGGAACACCTTGGGGGTGCCGAACGTCCAGCGCAGGTGCGTGACGCCGTCGATCACGAGGAACTCGGGCTGCGTGCCCAGGTAGCGGGCTCCCATCGCCGCCACGACCTTCGCGCTGCGGGCAACGGCTTCCAGGTCGTGGGTGAAGGACTCGCACAACACCAGCTCTTCGAGATCCTCGATCATGCCGTCCCTCCGTAGAGCTCGTGCTTCATTCCGTTTCCTCTCCGCAGCCGTCAGCTCGCACCGGCCCGATCGCCGTCCGAGAAGGGGTGATGAAGGGGTCATGCGCCTGCCGCGCACTTAGATCCTCTGAAAGCGGTGCATGCTGCCGCCGACCGAACCGGCTCCCGCCCAGGAACCAGCGCACGCTGTCGCCAACGCCGTCAATTGCTCACTCAGGAGATGGCGAACGCCGCCGCCCACTCCACCGACCACTCGCCCAAGCAGCACATCCGCTGCCACCAACCGAACCGGCTCCCGCCCAGGAACCAACACGCCTTGCCGCCAACACCATCAACCGCTCACCCAGGAGACGGCGCCGGCCGCCGCCACCCACTCCACCTGCTACTTACCCGGAAAACGGTGCACGCTGCCGCCAACCGGCCCAGCTATTTGCCGGAAAAGCGTGCGCGCGGTCGTTAACCGACCGAGTTACCTGGCCGGAGAGCGATGCTCGCCGGCGTTAGCCGACCCGGCTATTTCCCGGAGGCGGTGCACGCCGGCGTTGACCAGCTCAGCTGTTGCCCGAAGGCGATGCACCCTGCCGCTGACCGAACCTCGACCGCATGCCGCCGATCACGCCAGTTGCTCGCTCAGGAAGCGGTGCACGTTGCCGCCGATGATCTTCGTGACGTCCTTCTCCGGGAGGCCGCGGGCGAGCAGGCCCTCGGTGACCATGGGCAGGCCGGAGGGACCCGCCAACCCCGGGACGGCCGACTTCGGGTTGACGCCTCTCGTGTTGAGGCCCTCGCAGCACGGCGGCGTCAGGTCGTCCATGACCTCGCGGATGAAGTCGGGGCCGAGCCCGACGTGGTCGATCCCGGCGACGGACACGATGTGCTCGATGTGGTCGAGCAGGCGGTCGAGGGTCATGTCCTCCTCGCGTTCGGCGAGGAAGGGGGCGAAGAAGTTGACGCAGATCACGCCGCCCGTGGCGGCCACCGCGCGGAGCTGGTCGTCGGTGAGGTTGCGGTGGTGGTCGCGCAGCGCCCTGGCGGCGGAGTGGGTGGCGATGACCGGTCTGGTGGCCAGCTCCAGGACGTGCGCCACGCCGGAGGCGCCCAGGTGGGAGACGTCGAAGACGATGCCGAGCCGCTCCATCTCCTCCAGCGCCGCGATGCCGTGGGAGGTCAGGCCGCTGCCCGTGGCGTCCTCACCGCTGCCGTCGGCCAACGCCGTGCGCCCGAAATGCGCGATGGACGCCACCCGTACGCCAAGGCGGTGAACGGTCGAGATCAGCTCGACGTCGGCGTCGATGCCCGGCATGCTCTCCAGCGCGATCACCAGCGCGATCTTGCCCTCTTCGAGCGTGCTGTCGATGTCGGCCGCGTTCAGACAGATCCGGACGTGGTCGGGATTTCCCTCGGCCAGCACGTGCGCACACTCGATCATGCGCAACGTCTGCCTCAGCGCACCCTCCGGCCGATATTGGTCGTCGATGAAGACCGGCAGGACCTGCAGATCGACTCCGCCCTCGACGAGCTGGGGCAGCCATCTCTCCCGGAAGAACGAGGCCCACTGCTGAGGCGGCCGCGCGGAGACGGCCATGAGCAGATCGTTGTGTGTGTCGGCCACGACTGCGCGTCGGTGGAGGGAAAGCGTCATGCGATGGACGTTATCGCGAGGGCTGGACCTGCTCCAATGCGCCCTGAGTCCGATTTTTTGGATCACTTGTACGACTGTGGGTTGAGTTTCAAGTGTGCCCAGTGGGGAATCGCGTGCACCCGGTCAGGCACCCACCGCGCGCGGCGACGGGTGACGGCCGAGTCCGTGGTGGTGACCGAAGGGGGCACCGTGCTGCAGATGTGGCACCGGGAGTGGCCTCGCCGCTGGGAGTGGCGTCGCCGTCGGGAGTTCACCCCAGGATCGGGTGAGCCGGTCAGGCGTCCTCGTGCGACTCCGGCCAGCCGGATTCGAGCAGGTCGAAGATGGCGTTCATCGCGGCCAGGGGGTCGGCCTCCACACCCGCGAGCTCAGGAATCTCCAGGACATAGCGGGCGAGCGCGCGGACGGTCATGTCGGACGGGTCGCGGCCGCTCTCGGCGGCGATCGCCTCGGCCAGGGGCCCTTCACCGGCTATCCAGAGCCTGCGCGAGTACTCCCGCAGGGCGGGCGTACTGACGATCAGGTCGCGCTTGGCCCGCAGTTCGGGCGGGAGATCGTCGGTGAACGGCCCCCGACCCGCCAGGCACCGACGCAGGGCTTCCAGTACGGACTGACCGGCGGGCCGGTCGCGGACCGCGGCGGCCAGCCAGACATGCCGTTCCGCGCCGTCGTCGAAGATCAGCGCTTCCTTGCCGTCCGGCACGTGCGCGAACAGCGTGGCGATGGAGACGTCCGCCTCGTCGGCGATCTGGGCGACGGTGACGCCGTCGTACCCGTGCTCGGCGAACAGCCGCAACGCGGCGTCCGACAACGCCCGGCGGGTCTGTGCCTTCTTGCGCTCCCGGCGCCCCATCTCCACGTCCCCATCGTAGCGAAACCTGTAACGCCTACGAATCCATAATGACTATAGTTTCAGAGTCAGTTCAGAAACCATCGAGCCAAGGAGCCGACCATGTCCCCCTGGGACGTACGACGTCTTCCGCCCGCCAAGGGCAAGCACTTCCTCGTCACCGGCGGCAACGCCGGCATCGGATACTTCGTCGCCGAACAACTCGCCGGCACCGGCGCCACCGTCATCCTCGGCAGCCGCGACACCGCCAAGGCCGAAGCCGCGCGGGCCTCGATCCGCGCTCGCGTCCCCGGCGCCGACGTACGGCACATCCGCCTGGACCTCGCCGACCTCTCCTCGCTCAAAGCCTCCGTGGACGCCCTGAGCCTGGAGAGGCTCGACGCGGTCGTCTGCAACGCCGGAGTGCTGCTCGACCAGCCACAACGGCGGGTCACCGGAGACGGAAACGAGCTGATGTTCGCCACCAACCACCTGGGGCACTTCGCGCTGATCCACTGGCTCTCGCCCCTGCTCGCGGCCACGCCCGCGAGCCGCGTCGTCACCACCGGCAGCTTTACCGCCAAGTCCGAGAGCCTGGACCTCGACGATCTCCAGAGCGCGCGCGACTACCGGCCCAAACGCACCTACGCGCGATCCAAGCTCGCGCAGATGCTCTTCGGCTTCGAACTCGACCGCCGCCTGCGCGCCGCCGGCAGCACGACGCTGAGCGTGGTCACCCACCCCGGCGGCGCACTCGACTCCCTCACACCGGCCCGCCCGCCGGTCCACCTGCCCACCACCGGCGAACGGCTGCGCGGCCTGCCCGCCGGCCTCCTCCTCCAGGGCAAGGAAGCCGCCGCCTGGCCCGCCGTCCGGGCCGTCCTCGACCCGTCCGTACGCGGCGGCCAGCTATGGGGACCCCGGGTCTTCGGGATCCGCGGCCTGCCCACCCTCGAACCTGTACGCGGCCATCTGGCCGACACCGAACTCGCGGCCCGCGTGTGGACCGCCAGCTCCGCCCTGACCGGCCTCGACCCGAGCCCTCCGGCGGCATTGCGGTAGCGGACCACAGTCCGATAATGTCCTCCCGGCACCGACCGGCACCAGAAGAACGCCACTCCAGCGAACCTCACCCGGCGAGGGCCGCACCGTTTCCCCCCGCGCGAGAGTGAAGGTCAGCGCCCATGAGGAAGATCCTCAACGTTGCTCACGTCTACATGATCCTCGGACTGGTCAGCGGCCTGTACTACCGCGAGCTGACCAAGCTGACGGGCTTCACCGGCGACACGCAGCTGGGCGTCGTCCACACGCACCTGCTCGCGCTCGGGATGCTGTTCTTTCTCGTGGTCCTCGCTCTGGAGAAGCTGTTCGCGCTGACCTCCGTCCGGCTCTTCGGCTGGTTCTTCTGGATCTACAACGCCGGCCTGGCGGTGACCGTCGCCACGATGACCCTCCACGGCACCCTGACCGTCCTGGGCCGCCCCAGCGGTGAAGCCATCGCGTTGATCTCCGGACTGGGTCACGTCCTGCTGACCGTGGGCCTGATCCTGCTGTTCGTCACCCTGGGCAAGCGCATCCCCGCCAAGCCCGCCCCCGCGACTGACCCCGTCCCGGCCGACGCGGCACCGCGGAACGCCGAAGCCTGACGAGGGCTCATGGTCGCGCCCGGGCCTGACCCTCGACCAGGGCTGCGAAGCCGTCGAGATGGCGCGCCAGGCTGTACTCGAACAGCCCGTCCAGGTCCGACACCGTCTCCTCCGGGATCGTGGCCAACAGCGGAAATCGTCCGCTGTCGAGGAGTTCGTCGGCGCGGTTCCGTTGCGCGAGCCACCACCGGTCGAGGGTCACGCCGGTCTCCTGCTCGGCCTCGACCTCGTCCGCCATCGACAGGGCGACGGTGATGACCAGTCCGTGCAGCGCGAGCGCCTCCCGGATGCATGTCTCCATGGGCAGGCCGAGCCCGTCGAGCGCGCGCAGGGTCCATTCGGTGTGGGCCATCATGTTGGGCACGAGCAGCGGGCGCGTGAACGAGACGGCCCTGGGCAACCAGAGGTGCCGCCGTACCAGCTGCCATTGCGCGCGGGAGATCAGTTCGAGCTTGGCCCGCCAGCCGTCCGGCCCGGGCACGGGGAGCTCCGGTTCGCCGAAGACCTCGTCGACCATCTGCGTCACCAGCTCGTCCTTGTTCTCCACGTGCCGGTAGAGCGACATCGGACCGGCGCCGAGCTCGGCCGCGAGCCGCCGCATGGACACGGCGTCGAGCCCTTCGGCATCGGCGATCTTGATGGCGGTGCGGAGCATCTGCTCGCGATTGAGCGCCTGCTTGGGGACACCGGCCTGCCGCGGTCTCGGCGGCACGACCGGCTGCTTGAGGGTCGTACGTGAGCTGACCACCGCGCCGGAGCCGACCTTCGTCTCGACCAGCCCCTCGTCGCGCAGCGCCGCCATCACCTTGGTCGCGGTGGCGAGCGCGACGCCCCATCGCTGGGCGATCTGCCGGATGGACGGCATCCGGTCGCCGGGCCGCAGGGCGCCGCTCAGGATCCGGGCACGGATCTCCGCGACGATCCGCTGGTAGGGCGGATCCGTTCGCTGCATGGGGACCTCCGATCCATCGATAAGTGCACTAGTTCACTCTATACAGTACTAGTTCACTTCTTTCCCCTAAAACCGCCAGAAAGGCGGCTATCCAAATACTCTGTACGCATGACAGTTGATACGCCGTACGCATCCGTGCGGAAGGCGGATGGAGCAGACGAGCAGGCGGTGCTGGACGTCCTCACCGAGGCGTTCATGAACGACCCCCTCGCCTGCTGGCTCTTCCCCGAGGCGAGCGAACGAGGTCGGCTCCAGTCGTACTTCTACCGCTCCCTGCTGGCCCAGCCCACCGCCGAGGCGTACCTGATCGGCGGTCGCGAAGGCGCCTCGTTGTGGCTGGCGCCGGCCACCGGCCAGACGTCCCACGATGGGGCGGACCAGGTCTTCGGCGAGAACGGAGCACGGCTGCAGGCCGTGGGCGAGGCGCTGGCCCAACGGCACCCCGGCCACGAACCGCACCTCTACCTCGCGTGCATGGGAGTGGTCGGCGGGCGGCAGGGCGCCGGACTCGGTACGGCGATGCTGCGGCACCGGCTGGAGCGGGCGGACGCCGATGGGCTCGCCGCGTACCTGGAGGCGAGTTCGCCCCGCAGCCGCGACCTCTATCTGCGGCACGGCTTCGAGGATCTCGGCGAACCGGTACGCGTGGCCGACAGTCCGCTCCTGTGGCCGATGTGGCGCCGGCCGCGGCCTTGACCACCCACACAAACCCAACGAACCAGGAAGAGAGCAACCATGACCAACCATGAAGCAGGACGCGCGCCGACTCTGGTGTTCGTCCACGGGACCAACTCCTCCTCGGCCCTGGGCACGGGGCTGATCCGCGAACTCACCCTGCGCGGGCACCGAGCCCTGATGGTCGACCTTCCGGGACACGGCGACGAGGCGTTCTACCCCCGCGCGTACCAGGCCCCGCAGGACCTCCAGGCGCTGGCGACCGAGCCGTCGCCGCTCGCCAAGATCACCATTGACGACTACGTCGAACGCGTCGTGGACGTGGTCCGCCGCGCCCACCGCCTCGGGCCCGTGATCCTGGCCGGCGCCAGCCAGGGCGGCGTCACCGTGAGCAGGGTCGGCAACGCCATCCCCGAGCTGCTCGACCGGGTTGTCTATGTCGCCGCGTACTGCTGCGTGGACCTGCCGAACCTGGCCGCCTACCTCGCCACGCCCGAGAACAGCGACAGCCTCCTCCCCCAAGTGACCCAGGCGCTGGTCGCCGACCCCGCGGTCCTCGGGGTGACCCGGCTCAACTGGCGCTCGGCCGACCCGGCGGTGTTCCGCGGCGTCAGGGAGGCCCTGGCCGGCGACTTCACCGACGAGGGGGTGAGCCGGCTGCTCAACCTGCTCGAACCGGATGAGACCGCCGGCATCCCCATGGCCGACGCCCGGGGCGAGGCGCACACGTGGGGCCGCATTCCCCGGACCTACGTACGTTTCACCCTCGACCGGCTGATCCCGCCGGCGCTGCAGGACCGGTTCATCCAGGAGGCCGACCGCCTCACGCCGGACAACCCGACCGACGTGCGAAGCGTCGCGGCGCCCCACGTCGGCCCCTTCGACCGGCCCGAAGTGGTGGAGATCTTCAGCGAGCTCCTCAGCCGTTAGTCCCGCGCGCGCGAGGTCTCAGGGGGTACGGACGTCGCGCGTGGTGCCGTCCGCGATGGCCTGGAGTTTGTCCGGGTTGGCGATGTTGTGGATGGTGAAGATGCGGCCCTCGGCGTCGAAATCGAACGTGACAGTGGCGATCACCCGGCCCAGGCCGCTGAACACCACGCCCGGGCCGCCGTTGATCTCGACCAGTGCGGCGTTCATGTCGGCGGGCTCGACGCCCTGGTAGGTGACCTCACCGATGGCGGCGAACCAGGCGGCCACCGTCTCCGCGCCCACCACCGGCCGCAGCGCCTGGCGAACCTTGCCGCCGCCGTCGGTCCACAGGGTGACGTCCGGGGACAGCAGTTCCATGAGGGTGTTGATGTCGCCGCCGGTCGCGGCGGCGAGGAAGCGTTCGGTGACGTCGCGTTGCCGCGACCGGTCCGCGGTGAACCGGGGCCGCCGGGCCCGTACGTGCTCGCGAGCACGGTGCGCGGCCTGGCGCACCGCGGGCTCGGAGCGCTCCACCGCCTCCGCGATCTCGGCGTGGCTGAAGCCGAAGACCTCCTTCAGCACGAAGACCGCGCGTTCGAGCGGGCTCAGGGTCTCCAGCACCACCAGCATCGCCGTCGACACCGACTCGGCGTTCGTGACGTCGTCGGCGGTGTCGCCGCTGGTCAGGATCGGCTCCGGAAGCCACGGCCCGACGTAGGTCTCGCGCTGGTGCTGCGTGGAGCGCAGCCGTTGCAGCGCCAGGTTCGACACGATCCGCGCCAGATAGGCCTTGGGGTCGGCCACCTGCGAACGGTCGGCGGCCGACCATTTGATCCAGGCCTCCTGGACCGCGTCCTCGGCGTCCGTCACGGTGCCGAGGATGCGGTAGGCCACGGAGAACAGCAGGTTGCGATGCTGGTTGAAGACCTGCTGGTCGCGATCGGAGTACGGCTGAGTCACCGCACGCCCCTGGTGAAGCGGCCGCCGCGGGGCCAGAACGCGCCCGAGGCGGGCAGCTTCTTCATGCGGCCATAGGTCGGCCAGGGCGAGGCGGTCACCGTCTCCTTATACCGTGCCGCCGTCCGGCCGGTGAGATAGGCCCGTCGGGGGCTGTCGTCGGGGTGGGTGAACTGGACGACGGCATCGTGCCGCCCCAGGCTCACCGGCGTGTGGTAGTAGCCGAAACGGAACGGCTTGGGCCGCCTGCCGTCCAGCGTGCGGACGATCGACACCGCGGCGTGCACACCGGTCGGCATGCCGCCCTGGCACGTGCCGTGCATGACGCCGTACCCCTGCCGGATCGCGGCCGCGTCGCCCACGGCGTACACGTCCGGGTGCGACACCGACCGCAGCGCGGCATCGGTGACGACCCGGCCACGCTCGTCGACGGTCAGACCGGCCGCGGCCGCCAGCGGCGACACTCGAGTACCGCTCGTCCACAGCACGGCGTCGGCGGCGACGAGCTCCCCGCCCACCAGCTCCACCGCGTCCGGCAGCACCTTCACCACCTCGGCCCCGCTGAGCACCCGGACGCCCAGGCGCGCGAGCGCGGCCTGCAGATACGCCCTCGGCTTGGGGCTCATGGCCACGCCGGGCTCCTGCCGGCCCAGCAGCACGACATCCAGCTCCGGGTACTGCTCGGCGATCTCCGCGGCCGACTCGACGCCGGTCAGCCCGCTGCCGCCGACCACGACCGTGCCACGGCCCAGCCGAGCCAGCCGATCGGCCAGCAGCTCGGCGTCCTGCGCGCTGTTGAGCGTGTACGCGTGATCCTCCACGCCCGGCACCGCCGACGTGTCGGCCACGCTGCCCAGCCCGTACACCAGCGTGTCGTAGTGCAGCACCCGGTCGTCGTCGATCCGTACGAGCTTCGCGTCCGCGTCGACCGCCGTCACCCAGCCCCGCACGAACCGCGCGCCCGTGCCCTCCAGCAGCTCCGGGATGCTCAGCTCGGCGACCCGCTGCCCGGTCGCCGACATGTGCAGCCGCAGCCGCTCGGTGAACCGCTCCTGCGCGTTCACCAGGGTCACCTGCACGTCCTCGCGCCGCGTACCCCGAGCCGCGAGCTGGATCGCCGCGGCCATGCCCGCGTACCCCGCCCCCAGAATCAGAACCCGATGTTCGGTCATCTTTGCGCCCTTCTCCTCGCACTGACGACCACGTGATGCAAGCTGCTCGCCGATACGTGACACGGGCCAGGTGTGACGTGCGCCACACCCCGCCTCATGAACAGGCTACGGAGGCTTTCGCCTGGTCAGCGGCCACGAGAGGACGCGAGCAACGGCGCTATCGCGGGCTCAGAACACAGAACTCATGGCCATCGGGATCGGCCATGACCACCCAGTCGACCTCGCCCTGACCGATGTCGACGCGCGTCGCCCCGAGGGCGACGAGCCGCTCGACCTCCGCTTGCTGATCACCGCCGGCGGGCGGAGCGAGGTCGAAATGCAGCCGGTACTTCCCGGTCTTCGGGTCCAGCGGCGGACCGCCCCAGGTGATCTTCGGGCCGCCCTGTGGCGAGCGGATCGCGGTCTCCTGGTCCTGATCCCAGACCAGCGGCCAGCCCAGCGCCTCGCTCCAGAAGTAGCCGACCTCCTGCGAACCGTCGCACGCGAGCGCCCCGACGAATCCGCATTCGGCGAGGAAGTTGTTGCCCGGCTCGATCACGCAGAACTCGTTGCCTTCGGGGTCCGCGAGCACGACATGCTCATCCTCCGGACCTTGACCGACGTCGATGTGCCGGGCGCCGAGCCGGAGCGACCTCGCCACCGTCTCCTGCTGGCCCTCGAGGGACTTGCTCGTCAGGTCGAAGTGCATCTGGTTCTGGCTGATCTTCTGCGCCTGGGACGGCAGGAACCGGATCCGGAACCCGGTGTCATCGCTCGGCAGGAGCGCGACGCCGTCGCGGGGGTCGTCGGCCAGCTCCCAGTCCAGGACGCCGGCCCAGAAGCGCGCGAGACGGAGCGGGTCGTGTGCGTCGAAGCAGAGCGCGTGGAGGCGACAAGCCATTCCGCTCCGCACCTCCGATCTGCTGATTCAAAGCCGCAGAAAGGGCACGTCCGCCGCGCCCATGGAGAAGATAACGTCGGGCATACAGGCCCCGCCACGCATTTTCTCCCGCGCCCGGCCCACGAACGGGCACAGCGCGCTTACCTGGGTGAAGCGCATTCGGCCCCCAGGACGTGCGGGTAGGCGTTTTTGCAGCACAGCGGCGTGTCGGAAGGTGGACCTTCGTTGCGCCTATTCGAACCCCGCCGAGCCCTGTCAGCGTCCTGTAGTCCTGCTATGCGCTATCGGGTGAGCACACCATCGCAGGGCCGGAAGTCTCCGTCTCCGTCGGCGTATGCAGAGCCTTGCCCGTCGGTGTAGCGATCCCAAAACTCGCGAGGAATCACGTATTCCTCTCGACGACAAACGCTCTTGAGCGGATCCTGGCCCACGTGCGAAAGATCCCAGACTCGGGGGCCACTCCACGCGCTGCCCATCACCGCGGTCCGCCCGTCGTCGCTGAGGGCTACCGCATGCACGGCACGAACCCCCGTCTTCAGGGCTGCCAACCTCACAGGTCTCGACGGTTCTGACAGATCCCACAGGACGGCACGCCCCCGATAATCGGCGGTAAGCACCAGGTCCCCCTTGCGTGCCATGGCAACGGCGAACACGTCATGAAATTCCCCGCCCATCGTCGCCACACGCACAGGCTTCGTGCGGTCGCTGAGGTCCCAGACCTCCGCCGCATTTCCGGTGCCGAACACGGCTCTGCGTCCGTCAGGGCTGAGCGCGACGGATTCCTCCCCTTGATCATCGGCATAGAGCTCGGCCGGATGGGCCGGATCCGTCAGATCCCAGACAAGGAAACCCTCGCCTCCAACCACCGCCGCCGTCTTGCCATCGGCGCTGATGGCCATGTTGTAGAGAAAATCGCCGGGCACCTTCAGTGTCGATCGGCGGGCCGGATGGGACAGACGCCTGAAGTCCCATACCTCCACCATCACAATATTTAGATCGTCGCTCAAATCGTCATATGCGATCAAGGCAGTCGCCCCATCGCGAGACAGGACGATCTCATCGAAGGACTCCCCGAGCGGCAGGAATGCCACCTTGCGTGGGCGTGTCCGCTCGCCGAGATCCCACAGGGTCACGCCGTCGAAATCCTCGGCGGTCGCAACAGCGCGCCCGTCTGCCGACATTGCCATTTGGTCGACCGAGGAGACTTTGAAATCAAGCACACTCACGTCTGGGTGCTCCTCGCGCAGATCCCACCGATGCACCTTCTCATCAAGGGGGCGGGCGAGGACGAAGGACCCGTCCGATGCGATCGCCACGTCATCGGACCGGCTGACGTCAGTGAGATCGGCAAGTCCTTCGTTCGCGAGGGTGTCAGCCAGTGCTTCCACCGTCTGAGCGTCGGCGTGCAGGCGTACGGCTGCCGCGCCGAGTAATCGGGCGTCCCCCGCATCGACTTCGCGTAGTTCCGCTCCTTTGAGCGCCAGCCTCTGCGCCAACGCTACGCGCTCAGCGTCACGCCGCCCGCCCGCCTCGACCGCGAGGCTCCAGGTGGAGACGGCTAAGACGACCAAAAGGGCAAGAAACCACCGTGTCCGGTCGGCGTGTGGGACATACACGTGTGCTCCGTTCGGGGACGATCCACGCCAGATCAAACCACGTCCGAACAAATAAAGGGGGTAAACGTGGCCGCATTGCCGAAGTGAAGCTTCGCTATGGACCCTTCGAATTCCTGCCGGACTCAGCCAACCTCCGGATCGAGCGTGAATTCCATCAGGATTCGTCGGCTCCGGAGACCTGGCCGATGGGGAGGAGGCGGCGCAGCTGGTTTCCCAAGTGGCTCCTGGAAGTCGCCGGGAAAACGGTCCGTGTAGCAAGCAGAAAACCGATTCGTTCCGCGACTTCGATACGGGTATGACCACGGCCAACCAACAGGTAGTCGTGGCGAAGAGCCGAGTGGCTCGGCCACGAGTCGACCACAACCACCGTGGACCTGTACGGCCACCTCGTCCCCGAAGCTTCTGCCAGGGCCGGAGAAGCGCTCGACAGGGCGGTCGGACCATCGCTGAACGTGCAGTGGCCTTGGGGCATCCCCGTTCCCTCCCAGGTCAGAGAGGGATTGGGTGACGAGTCGGCCTGTAGGCCGGGTTCTGTCCTTCGTGAGAAGGGGCGACCATCCATCTAGGGCCGCCGTTGCCGGCGGCCTCGAGCGGTCTACCCGCGCGGCTCGGGCGGGCAGCCCTCGAACGTCGCGCGCGGGACGCTCCGAAGAGCGTCCCTTCTTGACCTTGCTCCGGGTGGGGTTTACCTAGCCGCCCACGTCACCGTGGGCGCTGGTGGTCTCTTACACCACCCTTTCACCCTTACCTCCCGTCAACCGGGAGGCGGTCTGCTTTCTGTGGCACTGTCCCGCGGGTCACCCCGGGTCGGTGTTACCGACCACCCTGCCCTGTGGAGCCCGGACCTTCCTCGGCGGGCCGGATGGCCCGACGCGGTCGCCCGGCCGACTCGTCTGCAGCACTTTACCAAGCTCCGCGGCGTTCCCGGTCAACGGCGCAGGTGTGAGGTGTCGTTGAACGACTTCACCACGGCCGGGCCGTCCGCGTAGTACTCGATCAGCGACAGGCAGGCCACGTCGAGGTGCATGCGGTAGAGAGACTCCAGCGGGGCCATCAGGGCCAGCCGCAGCAGCATCTTGATGGGTGTGACGTGGGAGACCGCGAGGACGGTCTTGCCCTCGTAGCGCTCCACCAGCCGCTCCCCCGCCGCCTGGACGCGGCGGGCGACCGTGGCGAAGCTCTCGCCGCCGGGCGGCGCGGTCTCCGGGTCGGCGAGCCAGGTGGAGAGCTCGGCGGGCCAGCGGCGCTGGACCTCCGTGAACGTGTGGCCCTCCCAGTCGCCGAAATCGAGCTCCCTGAGGTCCTCGTCCACCTCGACGTCGAGCCCGGTCCGCCGGGCGACCGCCTCCGCGGTCTGCCTGGCGCGCTTGAGGGGCGAGCTGACGATCACATCCAGCCGGTACGGCTCGCGCGACAGCCGTTCGGCGGCCGCCGCGGCCTGGGCCAGGCCGTTGGCCGTGAGCTCGGCGTCGCCCCTGCCCGAGAACCTGCGCTCCACGGACAGCGCGGTCTCGCCGTGCCTGAGCAGGAGCAAGGAGGTGGCCACGCGGGTGGGCGGGGCCCAGCCGGTGCCCTTGGCGGGCGCCTTGGCCGTGCGTTGCTGGGCCGCGGCGGTGGAGGCGGTTGGGGCGGATATTTCGGAGATGGTGCCCGTGGTGCCGATAGCGCCTATGTCGAGGAGGTCTGTCTGCTGGGCGATGGCAGGCGGTGTGGTGGTGGGCGCCGTGGTGCGGGCCGTGGAGGGCTCTCCCGCTCCCGCTGCGGTCGGGGGCTCTTCCTGGAGCTCCGGTTGGGTGGTGCCGCCGGCCTTCCAGGTCAGGCCCTTGGCGGCCGCGTCCATGGCCTCGTTGGCCAGGCGGTCGGCGTGCTTGTTGCGCTCGCGGGGGATCCAGGTCCACTCCGTCACCCGCAGCCGCCTGACCAGGGATCCGGCTTCCATCGCGAGCGGCCGCAGCCCCTCGTTCTTGATCTTCCAGCGGCCCGCCATCTGCTCGATGACCAGCTTCGAGTCCATCCGGACGGCCACCGGCGCGCCCTCGCCGCCCAGCCGCAGCACGGCCTGCAGGCCGGCGATCAGGCCGCGGTATTCGGCGACGTTGTTGGTCGTGACGCCGATGGCCTCGGCCGCCTCCGCCAGCACCTGGCCGTCGGAGGCGTCCATGACCACCGCGCCGTAGCCGGCGGGCCCCGGGTTGCCGCGGGAGCCGCCGTCCGCCTCGATGACGTAGGAGGTCACAGGCCTGACTCTGCCGTACGTACGAGGATGCGCCGGCACTCCTCACAACGGAGGACGTCGTCGTGGGGCGCGGCCTTGATGCGGTTCATCTCGGCGATGGACAGGGCCACCTTGCACCCCTGGCACCGGCCGCCGCGCAGCATCGCGGCGCCCACGCCGTACTGGTCCTTGAGCTTCTCGTAAAGCGCCAGCAGGTCGGCGGGAATCTCGCCGGAGACGCCGCCCCGGCGGCCCTTTACCTCCGAAGCCTCCTTGTCGATCCCCTGGAGCCCCTCGTCGCGGCGGGCCTCGGCGGTGGACAGGGCGGCGGCGAGCTCGTCACGCTGCGCGATCAGGTCGGTGACCTTGGTGTCGGCGGCCTCCCTGCGCTCCATGATCTCCAGCACGACCTCTTCCAGGTCGCCCTGGCGCTTGTGCAGCGAGGCGATCTCGGACTGCAGGCTGGAAAGGTCGCGCGGCGAGGTCACGGCGCCGGAGTCGAGGCGCTTCTGGTCACGGTCGGCACGCGTGCGCACGGCGTCGACGTCGCTCTCCGCCTTGGCCTGCTCGCGGGCCAGGTCGCCCGCCTCGGTCTCGGCCTCGATCACCTGGGTGGCGACCTTGGCGAACAACTTCGACCGCTCGTCGATCTCGGCCAGCTCGGGCAGGGTGCGGCGGCGGTGGGCCAGCCGATCAATCACGGAGTCGAGCTCTGCCAGGTCGAGCAGTCTCTTCTGTGCCTCAGGGGCTGCTTTCATGATCAATATCCTTTTGTCCAAGCATCGGTGACCGTGGCGGAGACGCGCGTTTCAACGGTAACGCCACTGGAGTGCAGGATGGACGCCGCGCTGTCCAGCCAGGGCCACTCTGTCGCCCAGTGCGCGGCGTCGATGAGCGCGGGCCCGCCCGACTCCACGAACTCACTCGCCGGATGATGCCGCAGATCCGCCGTCAGGAACACATCGACCTCGGCCGCCTTGGCCGTGCCGAGCAGGGAGTCGCCGGCGCCGCCGCTGACCGCGACGCGGGTGACGGGCCGGTCGAGGTCGCCTGCCACGCGGATCCCCCAGGACGTACGGGGCAGGCTCTTGGACGCCTGTGCCGCGAAGTCGCCCAGCGTCATCGCCGAGGGCAGCTCGCCGATGCGGCCCAGACCCCGCCACGGGTCGTCCGGGAACGGCTGGAGCGGCACCAGGTCGCCCACCAGGCCCACGACCCTGGCCAGGGCGTCCGACACGCCGGGGTTGGCCACGTCGGCGTTCGTGTGGGCGGTGTAAAGCGATATGTCGTTCTTTATCAGGGTGTGGATCAGGCGGCCCTTCGGCGTGGTCGCGGCCACGCTGGTGGTGCCGCGCAAGTACAGGGGGTGATGGGTGACGATCAGGTCGGCCCGCCACTCCAGGGCCTCCTCGGCCACGGCCGCCACCGGGTCGACCGCGAACAGCACCCGGCGCACCTCCTGCGCCGGATCCCCGCAGACCAGCCCCACGGCGTCCCACGACTCGGCCCGGGCGGGCGGGTAGGCCGCCTCGAGCACCTCGATCACGTTCTTCAACGACACAGCAGCCACCTGCGCAGACTATCGGCACGGGAGAGGGTGTCGGTGGAACGGCGTTCGGCGTAATGTAAGTGAATCCTGACCTGCGGAGGGCGGCATGTCACCAAGCGTCGCGATCGTCGGAGCGGGGTTCGGCGGGCTGTGCATGGCGATCCGGCTCGAACGGGCCGGGATCCGCTCGTACACGGTCTTCGAGAGGGCGGACGACCTCGGGGGCACCTGGCGCGACAACAGCTATCCCGGGGCGGGGTGCGACATTCCCTCGCATCTTTACTCGTACTCATTCGAGAAGTACGCGAGCTGGACCCGCCGTTACCCAGAACAGCCCGAAATTCTTGGATATCTTGAACATTGCGCCGATAAATACGATGTCAGGCGAAAAATCCGGTTCGGCGCGGAAGTCCAGCGCGCCGACTTCGACGGCACCAGGTGGCAGGTGACGAGCGGCGACCGCACCGAGCCGTTCGACATGGTCGTCACCGGCGCGGGCCAGCTCAACCGCCCCCACCTACCCGACATTCCGGGAATGCCGGACTTCGGGGGCGTCTCCTTCCACTCCGCCCGCTGGAACCACACCCACGACCTCACCGGCCGCCGTGTCGCCGTGATCGGGAACGGGTCGTCGGCGGCCCAGCTCATCCCGCGCATCGCGGAGCAGGTCGAGCGCCTGTACGTCTTCCAGCGCACCCCGAACTGGGTCATCCCCAAGCCGGACACCACCTTCGGACCGCTGGCCAGGCTGGGGTTCCACTACGTGCCCGGCCTCCAGCGCGCCTACCGCGAGTGGCTCTACCGGTACGCCGAGGCCACCCTCTATCCCGCGCTCGCCCAGGGCTGGAGCGCGGACCTGCTCAGGAAACGCGCCCTGCGGCACCTGCACGACCAGGTGCCCGACCCGGCGCTGCGGGCCAAGCTCACGCCCGACTACCCGCCGGGCTGCAAGCGGGTCGTCATCGACAGCGCCTTCTATCCCGCGCTGACCAGGCCCAACGTCGACGTGGTGACGGACAGGATCGTACGGATCACGCCCACGGGCGTCGAGACCACCGAGGGCCCGCACGAGGTGGACACGATCGTCTACGCCACCGGCTTCCGGACCACCGAGTTCCTGGCCCCGATGGAGATCACCGGGCGCGACGGCCGCACGCTGGAGGAGCAGTGGAAGGGCGGGCCCGAGGCGTACCTGGGGATCTCCGTGCCGAACTTCCCCAACCTCTTCCTCCTGTACGGCCCCAACACCAACCTCGGCCACAACTCCATCGTCTTCATGATCGAGTGCCAGGTGGAGCACATCATGTCCTGCCTGCCGTACCTGTCCGCCAACGGGCCGATCGAGGTGCGGCCCGAGGTGATGGCGGCCTGGCGCGGGCAGCTCGACGCGGCGATGGCGCGGATGGTGTGGGGCGGCGGCTGCCGGAGCTGGTATAAGACGGCCGAGGGCCGCGTGACGAACAACTGGCCGGGCCCCACCACCCTCTACCGCCGCCTCACCGCCAGGCCCCCTGCCCCCGCCTACCGCCCCGTCGGCCTGAGGACGCCGTAGCCGCCACAGTGCGGGCCCGGATCTGCGGGCCTGGATCGCGCAGGCGTGCGTAAGGGGACGTCCGGTGGGGACTCGCGGGCGTGCGTAAATGGAGGGGTGAACGGTGGTGTGAAGATCAGGGAGTTGCGGGAGATCGACGAGTTCGAGGAGGTCTACCGGCTCTTCGACGACATCTGGCACCCGGCGCCGCACAACCCGCCCGTGACGATGGAGCTGATGATCGGGTTCGCGCACACGGGCAACTACGTGGCGGGCGCGTACGACGAGGGCGGCACGCTCGTGGGCGCCTCGGTCGGGTTCAGGGCGGCGGAGCGGACGCTGCACTCGCACGTGACCGGCGCGGTCATCGGCAGGGGCATCGGCCACGCGCTCAAGTCGCACCAGCGCGAGTGGTGCCTGGGTCAGGGGCTGGAGCGGATCACCTGGACGTTCGACCCCCTCGTACGCAGGAACGCGCGCTTCAACCTGGTCAAGCTGGGCGCCATGCCGGAGGAGTACCTGGAGGACTTCTACGGGAAGATGGCCGACGCGATCAACGAGGGGGATGCGTCCGACCGGCTGCTGGCCGCGTGGCGCCTCACAGAAACGGCGAAACCCGGCGAACCGCCCGCCGCCGAGGCGCTCCTGTCGGACGAGGACGGGTGGCCCGTGGCCAAGGAGGCGCGGGGCGGCACGGTGCTCGTGGGGACGCCGGCGGACGTCGAGCGGCTGCGGCGCGAGAACCCGGCGGCGGCCGCGGCGTGGCGGCTGGCCGTGCGTGACGCGCTCGGCCGGCGCATGAAAGCGGGCTGGCGTGTCGTGGGTTTCACCGAATCCGGAGAATACGTGGTCAAGCAGGTTAACTAGGTATTCCACCAGAGTTTGCGGTCTCTGTAATGTTGCGGCTAGGCAACGCTTAGCAAGGAGATTCGCATGGCGGAGTTCACCCCGACCGTTCCCGCGCGAGTCCTACCGTCCGTCACCGTCCGCGACCTGCCCGACCCTCCCCGATCGACCTGGCGCATCATCGGCCCGGGACTGGTCGGCGCGGGTGTGGGGCTGGCGTCGGGCGAATTCATTCTCTGGCCGTACATCGCCTCCCAAGTCGGGCTCATTTTCGTCTGGGGAGCCGCGATCGGCATCATCACGCAGTGGTTCCTGAACATGGAGATCGAGCGTTACACGCTGGCCACCGGTGAGACCGCGCTCACCGGCTTCAGCCGGATGTGGAAACACTGGGGCCTGGTCTTCGTGGTGATGACGCTCTGCTCGAACCTCTGGCCCGGCTGGGTCACCACGTCCGCGACGATGGTGACGTACCTGACCGGGTCGGGCGCGGGCAGCGTGCGGTGGATCGCGATCGGCATGCTCGTCGTGATCGCGCTCGGCCTGACACTGGCGCCGGTGATCTACACCGCGCTCGAACGGGTCATCTTCGTGAAGATCATCCTGGTGGCCACGCTGATCCTGGTCGCCGTCCTGTTCGCGATCAACGCGGAGAGCTGGGTCCAGCTCGGCAAGGGCCTGACCGTCGGCGCCCGGATCCCGGTGCCGCCGCTGGAGTTCTCGCTGCTGATGGGCGCCATCGCCTACGCCGGCGCGGGCGGCGGCCAGAACCTCTGCCAGAGCAACTGGATCCGCGACAAGGGCTTCGGCATGGGCCAGTACGTGCCACGCCTGGTCAGCCCGGTGACCGGCCAGGAGGAGGCGGCCGCCTCGACCGGCTTCCAGTTCGCGCCCACCAAGGAGAACCTGGCGCGCTGGCGGCAGTGGTGGCGCTTCGCGAACATCGAGCAGGCCTGGACCTTCGCCGTGGTGTCGTTCCTGACGATCGCGTTCATGTCGATGCTGGCCTACTCCACCGTGTTCGGCCGCGAGGGGCTGGCCAACGGCATCCAGTTCCTCAAGGTCGAGGGCGAGGTGCTGCAGGAGGTCGTCGGGCCCTGGTTCGGCGTGCTGTTCTGGGTGATCGGGGCGCTGGCGCTGTTCGCCTCCGCCATGGGCATCGTCGACTACACCTCGCGGCTGGCCTCCGACACGATCAAGACGGTCTACCTGCGTGACAAGCCCGTCTCGGTGAACCGCGTCTACTTCTACACCGTCTGGGCGATGGCGCTGATCGGGATCGCCTTCCTGCTGGCGGGCTTCGACCAGCCGCTCATCCTGCTGGTGCTCTCGGCGTGCTTCGCGGCCGTGATGATGTTCGTGTACTCGATCCTGCTGATCATCCTCAACCGGCGGTCACTGCCCGAGCCCATCAAGGTGCGTTCGTACCGGCTCGGCGCGCTGATCTGGTCGGTGGCGTTCTTCGGCACGCTGACCGTGATGGTCCTCATCCAGCAGGCGGACAAGCTGTTCGGCTGAGAGTGACCTGCCCCGGAATTGACCTCAACCGGACTTGAGGTTACAGACTCGGCCGCATGAACGTGATCGAGGTGACGAGGTTCGGCGGTCCCGAGGTGCTGGAGGTCCGGCAGGCGCCGGAGCCGGAGGCCAGCCCGGGGCAGGTGCTCATCGGCGTGTCGGTGGTGGACGTGATGTCGCTCGACGCGCAGCTGCGGGCCGGGTGGGGACGGGAGTGGTTCCCCGGCGAGCCGCCGTTCGTGCCCGGCACCGGCGTGGCCGGGCGGGTGCTGTCGGTGGGCGACGGGGTGGACGGCGCGTGGGCGGGGCGGCGGGTGGCCGCGTTCCTGCCCGGCGGCGGCGCGTACGCCGAGCGGGTCGTCGCCGACGTCGAGACGGTGGTCCCGGTGCCCGACGAGGTGCCTCTGTGGTGGGCGGCCGCGCTCATCCAGGTCGGGCCCGCGGCCCTGAGCCTGGTGGAGGCGGCCGAGTTGAAGCCGGGGACGCGGGTGCTGGTCACGGGGGCCGGTGGCGCGCTGGGGCTGCCGATCGTGGGGCTGGCGAGTGCGGCGGGGGCCCGGGTGACGGCGGCCGCCCGCGGCGCGGCGAAGCGGGCCGCGGCCCTGGGCATGGGCGCGGCGGAGGCCGTCGGGTACGACGAGCTCGGCGGGCCCTTCGACGTGGTGTTCGACGGGGTCGGCGGGGAGGTCGGCGGCGCCGCGTACGAGCTGCTCGAGCCCGGCGGCACGTTCTTCGCCTACGGCGTGCCCAGCGGCTCGACCGCCCGGATCGAGCCCGGGGCCGCGCGGGTGGTGGGCATGGAGCAGGTCCAGTTCGCCCCGGACGAGTTCCGGCGGCTGGCCGGGCGGGCCCTGGAGCACGACATCCTGACGACCGTCGTGGGGCTGGCCGTGCCGCTGGAACGCGCGCACGAGGCCCACGCCGCCCTGGGGAGCCGCGAGCTGGTCGGCAAGGCGGTCCTGCTGGTCACCGCCCAGGCCGCCCGCTACCGCGCCCACGGCGGTCCGGAGGTGCTGGCGCTGGAGGAGATCCCGCTCCCCCAGCCCGGCCCGGGACAGGTGCGGATCGCGGTCAGGGCGGCCGGGGTCAACCCCATCGACTGGAAAATCCGCCGCGGCCTCATGGGCGCGCCCCTCGGGGAGCCTCAGGGCACCGGGCTCGAACTGGCCGGGACGATCGACGCCCTCGGCCCCGGGGTGACCGGGTGGCGGCTGGGCGACCCGGTGTTCGGGCAGGTCGAGGGAGGTGCCGCCGCCACGCACGCGATCGCGGACGCGGGCCTGCTGGCGGCCAAGCCGGACGATCTGACGTACGAGGAGGCCGCCGCGCTGCCCGTCGCCGTCGAGACGGCCCGGCGCGCGCTGGACGGGCTGGGCCTGGAAAAGGGCCAGACGCTGCTGATCCACGCGGTCGCGGGCGGCGTCGGGCTGGCCGCCGCGCAGCTCGCCCTCGCCGCGGGCGCCCGGGTCGTCGGGACGGCGGGCGAGCGCCACCACGCCTTCCTGCGCGGCCTCGGCGTCCACCCGGTCACGTACGGCGAGGGCCTGGAGGAGCGCCTGCCCGGCCCCGTCGACCGGGTGCTGGACGCCTCCGGCAGAGGCGAGCTGGAGCTGTCGGTGAAGCTGGCCGGCGACCCCGCCAACGTGATCACCATCGCCGACCGGGCCGGCGCGGCCGAGCTCGGCGTGCGCTTCTCGTCCGGCGGCGCGAAAGGGCCGGTGGACCACCAGAACGTCCGGATCCCCATCGCGGAGGCGTTCCCCCTGGAGCGGATCGCCGACGCGCACCGGCTCAGCGAGGACGGCCACTTCCTGGGCAAGATCGTGGTGAACACGGAAGGGACCTTGCCGCGATAGCGCGGCACACTGGTCTCATGCTGGAAACCTCGGCCCGCCTCCTGAAGCTCCTGTCCCTGCTCCAAGCCCGCCGGGACTGGACCGGCCCCGAGTTGTCGTCCCGGCTCGGGGTCTCCACCAGGACGATCCGCAACGACGTCGAGCGCCTGCGCACGCTCGGCTACCCCGTGCACGCCACGCCCGGGGTCGCGGGCGGCTACCGGCTGGGCGCCGGGGCCTCGCTCCCGCCGCTGCTGCTCGACGACGAGGAGGCCGTCGCGGTGGCGGTCGGGCTGGGCCGGGCGGCCAGGGGCGGCGTCGAGGGCATCGAGGAGACCTCCGTGCGGGCCCTGGCCAAGCTGGAGCAGGTGCTCCCGTCCCGGCTGCGCCGCCGGGTGAACGCGCTCAACACCTACACCGTGCAAATACCGGGGCAAGTACCGGGCGACGTGCCCGCCGTACCCCCCGAGGTGCTGACCACGATCGCGAACGCGGCCCGCGACCACGAACGGCTGCGCTTCGACTACACCGGCCACGACGGCGCGACGGCCGTGCGGGACGTGGAGCCGCTCCGCCTGGCGCACCGGCGCGGCCGCTGGTACCTCGTGGGGTACGACGTCGAGCGGCAGGGCTGGCGCACGTTCCGGGTGGACCGGGTGCGCCCGCGCACCCCGGCCGGGCCCAGGTTCACCCCGCGCGAGCCGCCGGAGGGCGGCGACGTGGCGGCGTACGTGGAGAAGGGCGTCAACACGGCGACGTGGCGCCACCGGGCCACGGTGCTGGCGCACGCCCCGGCCGACCGGCTGGCCCACCTGCCGGCGGGGCTGGAGGTGGAGCCGGTGGACGAGGCCACCTGCCTGGTCAGGCTGGGCGGCGACGACCCGGACAGCATGGCCAGGTGGATCGGGTTGATGGGCGTGGACTTCGAGGTGCTCGACCCGCCCGAGCTGGCCGAGGCCGTGCTGAGGCTGTCCGAGCGCTACCGGCGGGCGGTCAGCGAACGGTAGGGCTCCGGTCAGCGGACGGCCCCAGGCTCGGCGGCATGAAGAACATGACGCGGGTGGCGGGCGGCAAGGACGATTTCCAGCTCGTGCACCACCTCACGCTCACGGGCAGCCAGTTCGAGATCGGCAGGGCGCTCACCGAGGAGGCCCGCCGGCTGGGCTGGGCCCCCATGCCGGCCGACCCGGCGGTGAACCGGGCCCGCAGGACGTGGTTCGAGCGGCACTGGCCGCAGCACCATGCCCGTATGGACGGCGCGGCGGCGGTCCTCGGCCTCGACCCCGACCAGGACGATCTGGCCCTCGACGGGCTGAACTACGTCCCCGAGGGCACCGGCTGCTCGGCCCTGTGGATCCCGCCGTCGGCCGCCGCGGACGGCCACGGCCGGGTGGGCCGCAACTACGACTTCTTCCCGATGACCAGCAGCGAGGTGATGGGCACCGCGCCCAGGCCGGGCGAGCTGCCGATGGCCTCGCGCCCCTACGTGATCACGACGGTGCCCGACGAGGGGCTGGCCTCCACCGTGATCACCATGTCGGACCTCGACGGCTGCATGGACGGCATCAACTCGGCCGGCCTGGCGGTCGTGCTGCTGGTGGCCGACTTCGAGCGCGCCGCGCCGCCGGAGCACATCGCGCCACAGGTCGGGGTGGGGAGCGTGCAGTTGCCCAGGTTCCTGGTCGACACCTGCGCGAACGTGGAGCAGGCCAAGCAGGCGCTGCTGGGCGCCAAGCAGTACGACCACGGCACCTCCCTGCACTACCTGGTGGCCGACGCCCACGGGCAGGCGTTCGTGTGGGAGCGCGGCAGGGACGGCAGCGAGCACATCGTCCAGCTCGGCGACGGCCCGCTCTGCGTCACCAACCACCTGCTGCACCGCCACCCCGACCCGATGAACCTGCCCGAGGACACCCCGGGCGGCTTCCGGACCTACGAGCGGCTGCGCACGCTGTACGAGCGCAGCAAGGGCGCCGCCGTGTCACCGCGGGAGCTGCGCGACCACCTGCGCGCGGTCCGGCAGGCCGAGGACCCGGCCCTGCCGTTCCGCACGTTGTGGACGACCGTCTTCGACACCGCCGACCGCACCCTGTCAGCCCGCTTCTACCTGGGAGACGGCCGGCGCTACAGCGAGGAGCTGGTCTTTCACCCCTCCGACAGGTAGTCCTCGCGCACCTTGGAGCGCGACAACTTGCCCGTGGGCGTGCGCGGCAGCAGGGAGCGGTATTCGATCTCCTTCGGGTGCTTGAACCTGGCGATGCGCGGCCCGCAGTGCTCCAGCAGCTCGGCGGTGAGTCCGGGGCCGGGCGTGACCCCTTCGGCGGGCTGGACGAGGGCCACCACGTGGTGGCCCCACTCCTCGTCCGGCACTCCGATGACGGCCACGTCCGCCACCGCCGGGTGCTCGAGCAGGGCGGCCTCGATCTCGGCGGGGTAGATGTTGACCCCGCCGGAGACGATCAGGTCGGTCCGCCGGTCGCACAGGAACAGGTAGCCGTCCTCGTCCAGGTAGCCGATGTCGCCCGGCGAGTACCACTCCCCCAGCATGCTGGCGGCCGTCTTCGCCGGGTCCTTGCGGTACTCGAACGTGCCCATGGCCGACTTGACGTAGATCAGGCCGGGCTCGCCGGCCGGCAGCTCGGCGCCGTCCTCGTCCACGATCTTGGCCTCGAACGTGGGCACCGGCCGCCCCACCGTGCCGGGCCTGGCCAGCCAGTCGTGCGGCTTGACCGCGAACGCGATCGTCGACTCGGTGGAGCCGTAGTACTCGTACAGCACCGGCCCCCACCAGTCCATGATCTGCTGCTTGACCGCGACGGGGCAGGCGGCGGCGGTGTGGATGACCTGGCGCAGGCTCGACACGTCGTACTTGCCCCTGACCTCCTCCGGCAGCTGCAGCATGCGGTGGAACATGGTCGGCACCATCATCGCGTTGGTGACCCGGTATCGCTCGACGAGCTCAAGGATCGTCACCGGCTCGAACTTGGGCGCGACGACCACGGTGTGCCCGAGGTGCAGCGCGAACTGGGTGTGCGCGCACGGCGCCGAGTGGTACATCGGCGAGGTCACCAGATGGACGTCGTCGCCCGGCTTGAGGTCCACGACCTCGCCGAGGAACCACTGGTAGGCGGGCACCATCTGCTCGGGCGCGACGCCCGGCAGCGGCCGCTGCACGCCCTTGGGGAAGCCGGTGGTGCCGGAGGTGTACCACATGACCGCCCCGGACGTCCGCTCGCCGGGCGTGTCGGCAGGCTGCCCTTCGGCCAGCCCCGCCGTGCCGATCTCCCCGCCGGGTACGGCGTGGTCGGGCCCGGTGACCACGACCTTGGCGTCGCAGTCGGCCAGGATGTACGCCACCTCGGACGCCGTCAGGTGCCAGTTGATCGGCACGTAGTAGAGCCCGATCTGCGCGGTCGCCATGACCATGACGATGGCGTCGATGCCGTTGGGCAGCACGCCCGCCACCACGTCGCCGGTGCCGAGCCCGCGGGCCCTGAGACCGTGCGACACCTGGTTGACCCGGGCGAGCAGCTCGCCGTAGGACGTCCTCGTGCCGTCGGAGTCGATCACCGCGAGGCGGTCCGGGTCGGCGGCGGCGATGGCGTAGAAGCCGGGCAACTGGCTGACATCCATTTAGAGCTCCAGCAGCTGCGCGAGGCGGGCGCGGTGGATGCGGGGCGGGCCGAGCAGCACCTCGTCCGCCTTGGCCCGCTTGTAGAACAGATGCGCGTCGTGCTCCCAGGTGAAACCGATGCCGCCGTACAGCAGCAGGTGGTCGCGGGCCACCTCGAAGCAGGCGCGGCCGACGTACGCCTGGGCGAGGGCGGCGGCGCCGGGCAGTTCCTCCGGCGACTCGTCGGCGGCCCAGGCGGCGTACCTGACGATGGACTCGGCCTGTTCGAGCTTGCAGTGCATGTCGGCCAGCTTGTGCTTGACACCCTGGTAGGAGCCGATGTACCGGCCGAAAGTGACGCGGATCTTGGCGTAGGCCACGATGGCGTCCAGCGCCGCCCGCATCACGCCGAGCTGCTCGGCCGCCAGCGCCACGCACAGCCGGTCGCCGACCTCCGGCGCCGGCCCCAGCACGCGGGCGGGCGCGCCCTCCAAGACCACCCGCGCCTGGCCGCGCGTCAGGTCGAGCGTCTCCAGCGGGGTCCTGGTGACGCCGGGCCCGGCCAGCTCGACGGCGACCAGGAGCTCGCCGTCGCCGCCGCGCGCGGGCGCCACCAGCACGTCGGCCTCCATGCCGCTGAGCACCTGCGTCAGCGTGCCGCGCACGGCCCCGCCGTCGAGGTCGACGGGGGCCTGGGCGAGCGTGGCCGTGGTGCGGCCCTCCGCGACGGCGGCGAGCAGCTCCTTGTCAGGGGTGCGGGTCAGGGCGATCGCGGCGAACGCGGTGGCCAGGAACGGCCCGGGCAGCAGGGCCGCGCCCGTCTCCTCCAGCGCGACCGCCAGTTCGGCCAGGCCCGCGCCCGCGCCGCCGTACTCCTCCGGAATGATCAGGCCCGCCAGGCCCAGCTCGCCGTTGAGCCTGGCGTACACCTGCGGGTCGTAGCCGTGCCGCGCCTTGGGCAGCGGCGAGGCGGCGCCCAGGAAGGCGCGTACGGCCTCGCGCAGCTGCCGCTGCTCCTCATCGAGTACGAGCTTCACCCCTGCGTCCCCACCTTCAGGTCCTTGAACGGCACGGTCTTGTCCATCCGGGGCTCCGGGGGCAGGTTGAGCACGCGGTCGCCCACGATGTTACGCATGATCTCGTTGGTGCCGCCGCCCAGCGACATGGCCGGGGCCAGCGAGATCGCCTGCGCGAGCGGGGAGTCGCCCAGGACGGCCTCCGGGCCGGCGAGCCGCGTGGCCAGGTCGGCCTGGAACATGGTCAGCTCGGCCAGCAGCAGCTTGGCGGCGCTGCCCCGGGCGCCGGGGAAGATCCCCGCCTCGGTCTCCTGGGCCAGCCGCTGGTTGAACAGCGCCAGGGCGCGGCTGCGGATGTGCAGCTCGACCAGCTCGTCGCGGACCAGCGGGTCGCCGGTGTCGACCACCCGGCGCAGCGCCTCCAGCGAGGTCGGGTCCTCCTTCTGGCCGCTCATGCCCACGCCCGCGGAGATCGACAGCCGCTCGTGCAGCAGGGTCGTGACGGCCACGCTCCAGCCGTCGTTGACCTCGCCGACGCGGTGCTCGTCGGGGATGGGGACGTCGTCGAAGAAGATCTCGTTGAAGTTGGACCTGCCGGTCATGTCCTTCAGCGGCCTGACCGTGACCCCGGGGTGATGCATGTCCACCACGAACATGGTCAGCCCCTTGTGCTTGGGCACCTCCACGTCGGTGCGGGCCAGCAGCAGCCCCCAGTCGGCGTGGTGGGCGACCGAGGTCCACACCTTCTGGCCGTTGACGATCCAGTGGTCTCCGTCGCGCTCGGCCCTCGTCTGCAGGCTGGCCACGTCGCTGCCCGCGCCCGGCTCGGAGAAGAGCTGGCACCAGATCTCCTCGCCGCGCAGCAGCGGCCGGACGAACCGCTCGCGCTGGGCGTCGGTGCCCCGGTCGACCAGCGTGGGCCCGGTCATGCCGAGGCCGATCGAGAAGACGTACGTGGGGAGGGTGAAACCGCGGGCCTCGGCGGCGAACGCGCGCTCCTCCGCCTGCGTCAGCCCCTGGCCGCCCCACTGCCGCGGCCACGTGATGCCGGAGTAGCCGGCGTCGTGGAGCTTGGCCATGAATTCCTTGGCCCGGGCGATCGGGTCTCCCCCGGGCCGGTCGTCCGCCGGGACATTTTCCTGCAGCCAGGTCCTGGCGGACCGCCGATAGTCAGCAAGGTTCACATCGACTCCTTGGCATCAGTGCTCACTTACTCTAGTCAGGCGACCGGATGCCGCATAGAGCACTGTTCTGCAGGTCTTTTGGCGTGATTTGTCACTGAATCTCCGATAATTGGATGTAGAGGCACGTACTGTGATCATCTGGTCACGGGGGGATTGGGTGTGATCGAACGGCTGGGCCGGTCCATTCGCGCGCGCCTGGCGCTGTTCGCCAGCGTCGCCATGGCACTGCTGTGCCTGGCGGCGGGCTCGTTCTTCCTGTGGGTGGGGCACAACACCGCCGTCGACATCCGCACGAGGGAGGTGACCACCGCGGCGCTGCATGTGGGCCACGACATCCAGCGCTATCACCGGCACTCCCTGACCAACTTCGATCTGAAGGGCATCCAGGTCATCGACCCGACCGGTCGCGTGGTGGCCTCGACGCCGAACCTGGAGGGCAAGCCGCGCCTGACCGCCGTGGTGCCCGACCCGAACAGCCCCAGCCGCACCGACCTGCTGTGCGAGCTGCCCGAGCTCGGCGACGAGTGCCACATCACGGCCGCCGTCCGGGTCTACGACGAGGCCGGCGATTACTTCGTCTACGCCTACGACGCCATGGTGCCCTGGTACATCCACCCGTTCGTGATCTCCCTGCTGGCCGTGATGACCGTGGCGCTGGTCGCGATCACCTGGTTCGGCGTGTCCAAGGTGGTGGCCAGGACGCTCGCGCCGGTGAACCAGATCACCCGGCGGCTGACCGACATCAACTACGGCGACGAGATCATGCGCGTGCCCGTGCCGGAGAAGGCCGAGGAGATCAAGGCGCTCGCGGATGCCGCCAACTTCATGCTCGCGCGGCTGGAGGCCGCGATGGAGCAGCAGCGCCGGTTCGCCTCCGACGCCTCGCACGACCTGCGCAGCCCGATCACCGCCATGCGCGCCGAGCTTGAGGCGGCGATGCTCGCACCCGAGGAGACCGACTGGTGCGAGACCGGCGGCAAGCTGATGGCCAGCCTCGACCGGCTGCAGAACATCGTCGCCGACCTGCTGACGCTGGCCAAGCTCGAAGCGGGCGCGCCGTCGCGGCTCGAATCCGTCGACCTGGCCGAGCTGGTCGCCGCCGAGACCACCAGGCCGCGGTCGAAGAAGATCGTCACCGCGCTGCAGCCCGGCGTGGTCGTCACGGGCAACCGGCTCAAGCTGGCCCGCCTCCTGACGAACCTGCTGGACAACGCCGAACGGCATGCCGAGAGCACGATCATCGTGACCCTGCGCCGGAACGAGCAGGCCCTGCTCGAAGTGCTCGACGACGGCGCGGGCATCGCGCCGGACCAGCGCGAGGTGGTCTTCAGGCGGTTCACCCGGCTGGACGCCTCGCGCAGCCGCGACGCCGGCGGCACCGGGCTGGGCCTGCCCATCGCCCGCGAGATCGCCCAGGCCCACAACGGCACCCTCACGATCGAGGACTCCGACATCGGCGCGCGCTTCGTGCTGCGATTGCCGATACGAAAGGAGTGAATGTGGGTATGAGAAATTTTCCGCCCCTTGATGGATCTCTGGGCGCACACGATTACTATGCATCGGAGGTGAGTTACTCGCTGTGACTTCAGGGTTCAGCCGATTACGGCGCGAGGATTTACTGAAGACGGCCTGCGAGGTCATCGCGGAGCGCGGGTTCGGGCATACCCGGACCATTGACATCGCCAGGGCCGCCGGGGTGAGCCAGGCGCTGCTGTTCTACCACTTCGAGACCAAGGATCGGCTGTTCGCGCAGGCCTTCACCTACGCCGCCCGCCAGCATCTCCACTCGCTCGAACACATCGAGGAGTCCACGGGCACGCCGCTCGAACGGCTGCGCACCCTGCTCAGGCTCTCCTCCCCGGCGATCCCCACCGAGGGATGGCGGCTGTGGATCGACGCGTGGTCCGAGGCGATGCGCAACCCGGAACTGGAGGAGATCTCGCGCCGCCTCGACTCCCGGGGCCGGCTGGTCATGCGCGCGATCATCGAGGCGGGCGTGTCGTGCGGCGAGTTCAAGTGCGACGACCCCGACTCATCCACGTGGCGGATTCTCGCGCTCGTGGACGGGCTCGCGATCCAGACGCACGCGCATCCCAAGGTGCTGACCAGGCGCAAGGTGAACACGCTGATCCGTACGGCCGCCGCGGCCGAGCTCGGGCTCTCTGCGGAAACCCTGTGACCCTCCCCTCTTCCGACGCTATTGGATGCTCCGTACAATTAGCGGCGAGGAGAGGAGCACGTGATGGCATCCGCACCGAGCTCTGCCACCGCCCGCGAACGCGACGAGCAGGTCGCCAGCAGGAGCGCCTACCGAGCGGTCATCGAACGGCTCTCGAAGGCGTCGGTCGACAAGCACTGGGAGCCGTACCGGGACATCCCGTGGGATGACCCGGAGTTCGCCGTGGATCCGGCGGACCCCCGCTGGGAGCTGCCGGAGGTCGACAAGCTGGGCGGCCACCCGTGGTACCGCAGCCGCCCGCCCGAGGTGCGGGCGGCGATCGGGCTGTGGCGGGTGGCCACCGCGATGAAGGTCGGGCTGCAGTTCGAGAACTTGCTCAAGCGCGGGCTGCTCAACTACGCCTACCGGCTGCCGAACGGGTCGCCGGAGTTCCGGTACGTCTACCACGAGACCATCGAAGAGGGACATCACGGGATGATGTTCCAGGAGTTCGTGAACCGCACCGGCTTACCGATCCGCGGGATGCCCGGGCCGCTGTCGCTCATCGCGCAGGTGGCGCCGTGGATCCCGCTGATCTCGACGGAGCTGTTCTTCGTGTTCGTGCTCGGCGGCGAGGACCCGATCGACCACGTGCAGCGCAAGGTGCTGAAGGACGAGCGGGCGCATCATCCGCTGGAAGAGACGATCATGCGGATCCACATCGCGGAGGAGGCCAGGCACATCTCCTTCGCCCGGCACTACCTGCGCAACCGGGTGCCCCGGATGCCCGCGTACCGGCGGCTCCTGCTGGGGGTCATCTCCCCCGTCATCCTGGGCGTGATGGCCCGGATCATGCTGGCGCCCCCGGGGCCGATGATCCGGCGCTTCCGCATCCCGGCCCACGTGGTCGCCGACATCTACCTGCGCAATCCCGCCGCCAAGCAGGAGATCCGCGACTCGGTGGGCAGGACGCGGGAGCTGTGCACGGAGATCGGCCTGATCAACCCGGTCACCCGGCGGATCTGGCGGGCGATGGGCATCTAGCCGGTCGGCCGCCGGGCGATCAGCACCTCGGTGACCTCGGTGTGCTCCCATGTCCCCGAGGGGTCGAGGTCGAGCAGCGCCTTCCTGGCCGCCTCCTTGAACGGCTCCAGCCGGTCGCCGAGGCGGACCGGGGAGCTGTAGGAGTAGGACAGCTGCAGGCCGATCACGGCGTCCACGTCGTACGTCAGGCGGTGCTCGTACACGGCGGACTCCAGGTCGCCGAACGGCGTGGTGACCAGCACGTCGTGGGGGTGCTCGCCGCTGACCTGGAAGGAGCCGGTGGCCGTGAACGTGTTCGCGTCGAACTCCTCGCGCACCCGGCGCATCGTCGCCTCCCAGGGCTCCTCCTGGGGCTCGCGGCCCGGGCCGAGGAGGGCCACGACCCCGCCGGGCGGCAGCAGCTCGTCCAGGTCGGCCAGCACCGCGCGGCGGTCCATCCAGTGGAACGACCTGCCCATGACGATGTGGTCGAACGCCGGGAGCTCGCGCAGCCTCGTCGAGTCGCCGCGCAGCCACCGGATGTTGCGCACCTCCGCCGCCAGCCCCCTGCCCGTCTCCAGCATCTCCTCGTCGGGATCGACGGCCAGGACCTCGCGCACGGCGGGCGCCAGCGGGATCGCCACCGTGCCGGGGCCGCAGCCGAGGTCGAGCACGGTGCCGTCCGGGCCGAACGTCCTCGCCAGGTGCCCGATCGCCTGATCCCCGTGGTCGGACCGGTACTTCGCGTAGTAGGGGGCCGTGCCGGCAAACAGGTCTGTCATGGATGGGACCATATACGGGTTCGTTTCGTCGTTGCTGGAAGGTTTTGATCTTTGAGGCGGCTACTCACGGTCCTGCTGCTCGCCTTCGCCGCCGCCGGGATCGCCCCTCCCGCGGCACAGGCGCACAACGTGCTCCTCAGCAGCGACCCCAAGGACGGTGCCACGTTGCCGGCCGCGCCCGCGCGGGTGACGCTGGTGTTCGACCAGGCGGTGCGGCAGGGCTACGCGCAGGTGGGCGTGACGGGCCCGGACGGGTCCTCGTGGGCGGACGGGTCCGCGGAGGTCGCCGCGGAGCGGGTGTCGGTACGCGTCAAGCCGCTGCCGTCCGGGGGCGCGTACACGGTGGGCTACCGGATCCTGTCGGCCGACGGCCACCCGGTCACCGGCAAGATCACCTTCACCCTCGCGGCCGGGGCCGGGACCGGTGGCCCGGCCCGGAACACGGGCCAGGGCGCCACCGGGCAGGCGCCGCAGGACGCGAGTGCGCAGGCCGCCGAGGCGGCCGCCAACGGCGGCGCGGGCATGGCCGTGGTGTGGATCGTGGGCGCGCTGCTGCTGCTCGCCGCCGGCACGGCGGTGGCGCTGCGCCGCCCCCGCCCGGCCGCGCCCGCCCAGGGCTCCGCCGGAGAGGCCCAGCCGAATGCCGGGCACGATGCCGCCGGCGAAGAGGCCCGGGCATGACCGTCACCGCGCCTCCCCTCCCCCGGCAGCGGGTCGGCGGCCGGCTGGTTGCCGGGGCGTTCGGCGTCTGCGCGGTCGCCGCCGCGGTGGCGGCGAGCACGTTCACCGCGCAGGAGGCCGTGCCCGGCATCCCCATGCCCGGCCCGCTGGTGTCCTTCGGGCTGCCCGTCGTGCGGGTGCTGCTCGACCTGGCCGCCGTCGCCGTGGTCGGGCTGAGCCTGCTGCCCAAGCTGCTCGGCTTCGACGCCCCCGAGCGGACCGAGCCCGTCATGCTCAGGGTGCGGCCGCTGGCCGTGCTGGCCGCCTGGGCGTGGGCGATCTGCGCGCTGCTCACCATCGTGTTCCAGACGGCCGAGCTCAATCCCGGCAGCGTGCCCACGTTCGGGATGATCGCCGGCTACGTCGAGACCGTCGGCACCGGTCAGGGGCTGCTGTTCAGCGCGGCGTGCGCGCTGGCGGCGGCCGGCATCGGGCTCATGGCGGTGCGGTTCGGCGAGAAGGTGCCGGCCGAGCTGCGGGTGATCGTGGCGCTGTTCGGGCTGCTGCCCATCCCCGTCACCGGGCACGCCGTCAACTCGGTCTGGCACGACCCCATCATGGTCTCGATGGAGATCCACGTGATGGGCGCTGCGGCGTGGGCGGGCGGGCTGGCGGCCACGGCCGTGTTCGTGGCGCCGCACCGGGAGCTGCTGGCCGTGGTACTGCCCAGGTTCTCCAGGATCGCCACGGTGTGCCTGCTCCTGGTCGGGCTGTCAGGGCTGGTCAACGGGCTCGGCACGATGGCCCTCACCCCCGGCGTGACGCTGCCCGACGCCCTGCTGACCAGCCACTACGGCGTGCTGGTGGTGATCAAGACTGTCCTGGTGGCGGCGCTGGTGCCGCTGGCCGCCCACATCCGCTTCCGCCTGATGCCCGCCGTCCGCGCAGGCCGGGCCACCGCCCTGGTGGGCTGGGCGGCGGCCGAGGTGGGCGTGATGGGGCTGGCCTACGGCGTGGCGGTGGCGATCACCCGGGCCTCGATCGGCTGAGACCCGCGCCGCCTGGCGGCCAGCCACTCGACCGCCAGCCAGACGACCAGCAGGCCGAGCCCCGCCCAGACGGCCGACGACGTGGCCAGTGGAGGCGCTCCGAGCAGCCCCTTCTGACCCTTGATCGCGCTGTACACGCCGCCCATGATCGCGCTCTGCGCCACCAGCGCGCCGTAGGCCGCGGCCGTGACGCCGACGCTCCCGAGGACGGCCCGTACGTACGGCATGCGCACCAGGAACGCGAGGTCCACCACCAGCCCCGCCACGACCAGGAAGAACGGCACCGCCGACGGCGGGAACCCGGTGAACGTCAGCAGCGGCCAGAGCAGCGTGCGGACCCCCACGTAGGCGCCCGCCACCAGCGTCGCGGCCCCGAACCTGCCGATCAGCAGCCGGGCCGCGACCAGCACCGACAGGCCGACGACCACCGCGTAGACCGGATAGAGGAGGTCGGGGACGGGCAGCGAGAACGCGACCATCATCGCCCGGTCTACCGGCCGCCCCATCTGGTCGGCCGCGAACTGGAGCAGGATCTGCTCGGCGTAGGTCGCGTGGTTGTCCCAGGCGCCGATCGACAGGATGCCGTACTCCTGGTGCTGCTCGGGGAAGTGCACGTTCTCCAGGAAGAACGCGAAGAACGCGCCCAGCACGACGGTCCGCTCCCGCCCCGGCGGCGAGCCCATGAACCAGCCGCGGAGCACGCCCGCGATCATGAAAAACGTTCCAAGATAGAGCATGATGTGCGACGGGCTCCACGAGGTGATGTCGAGCCCGTTGACCCGGTGGTTGATCAGGTCGAGCGGGACCGCGACCAGGAAGATCCCGGTGCCCCACTGGATCAGCCGCAGCGCCGCCTTGTCCACGCCGTAGCCGGTGTAACCATGGATGATGGTCAGCGCGACGGCGATGGCCGTGCCGGCGGAGTTGAGCAGGTGGGGCGGGGCGAGGTCGTCCCGCAGCCACTTGAAGTGCCATGAAACGTCCCACGCCGAGCCGAGCAGCTTGAGCGTGAACGCCACCAGCCAGCCGAAATAGAGCACCCTGAACAGATCCTGCGGCGTCTCACGCCCCGCCTGGCCCCTGGTCCAGTACGGCAGGGCCCACTCGGCGGCCCTCTTGAGAGATGCTGGAGACTTCACGGGAGTGAATCTTACGGTTCCCTGCGTTGAGCTGTTGCTGGGGTAATGCCAGGCAATGTCTTGGCAGGTCAGGCTACCGCCGAGGCCCGCAAGGTGTACAGGAGCGGGATCCTGGGGGCACCCTCCGGGAGCCGGAAGCCCTCCTGGCCGTCGACCAGCGTGCCGAAGCGGCGGAAGTACGTGCGGTCGTGCTCGCGCAGGAACTCGACCCGCAGGCCCGCCGCCGCGATCGCGCTGACGACCTCGCCGAGGCCGTGCTGGAACTGCACGGAGGTCTGGTGCTCCAGGATTTCGCTGCCGGTGTAGGTGTGCGGGTATTCCCAGACGTGGGGGCCTCGGTCGAAGTAGTCAGTGGTGACGGTGGTGCCCGTCTCGTTGTCCATGGTGTCGGCGAACGGATGGAATTCGGCGAGATAGAGGAATCCGCCCGGCTTGAGCAGCGCGGCGACCGTCCGCGCCCAGGCGGTGAGGTCGGCCAGCCACACCAGCGCGCCGAGGCCGGTGTAGACGATGTCGTACGTGGCCCCGCCGAGCGCCTCGACCGCGTCGTAGACGTCGGCGGTGACGAACTCCGCCGGGATGCCGCATTCGGCGGAGATGGCCCTGGCCTGCTCGATGGCGGCCGCGGAGAAGTCGAGTCCGGTCGCCTCGGCGCCGAGCCTGGCCCAGGCCATGGTGTCCAGGCCGAAGTGGCACTGCAGGTGCAGCAGGCGGCGGCCGGTCACGTCGCCGACCTCGTCCCGCTCGAACGCCCGCAGCGGGCTCCGGCCCGCCTTGAAGCCCTCGACGTCGTAGAAGTCGCTGGCGACGTGGATGGGGACCCGTCCGTCCCAGTTGGCCCGGTTGACGTCCACATAGTCCATGGGGGCAGCGTAGGCGAGCCCTTGATCGCGGCGCCGCTGGTTTTCGGTGGGCCGGGGCCGGTCAGGGGCGCCTTCTCGTCAGCCGTACCGGGAGGTGCTTGAGGCCGTTCTGGAAGTTGGACGTCAGCCGTCGCGGGCTGCCCGCCGGCTCGACGTCCCATTCGCGCAGCAGCTCCGTGAACACCGAGCGGAACTGCGCGCGGGCCAGGTGGGCGCCGAGGCAGACGTGGGGGCCGAACCCGAAGCTGACGTGGTCGTTCGGGGTGCGGGCGATGTCGAAGCGGTCGGGGTCGGGGAAGACGGACGGGTCGCGGTTGGCGGAGGCGTGGTAGACGACCACCTTGTCCCCGGCACGGATGCGCCGGCCGCCCAGGGTGAGGTCGCGCGTGGCCGTCCGTCGGAAGTGCATGACGGGAGGCCAGAAGCGGAGCATCTCCTCGATGGCGGAGCCGAGCAGCGACGGGTCCGCGCGCAGGCGGGCCAGCTCCGCGGGGTGCTGGAGGAGCGTGAGCAGCCCGCCGGGGATGCCGTTGCGCAGGGTCTCGTTGCCCGCGACGGCGAAGAGGAAGAACATGTTCTCGAACTCGTCTTCCGTCAGGCCGCCCTTCCGCATGGCCGACATGACGGACTCGCCGTCCACGGGGGTCTCGGCCAGGGCGTGCCGCCGCCACGATCCTGCGCAGCCTGGAGTGGTCGGGCGGGTCCATGTTCAGCATCTGGACCTGCACGAACGCCAGGTCGCCCGGGGTGTCGGGGTCGCGGAGCTGGGTGGCGCCGAGCTGCGAGGAGAAGTCCTCGGGCGTGCGCAGGACGTGTCTGACGTCGGCGTGCCTGAACACCCCCCAGTAACCGGGGCCCTCCCGCCACGGGCCGACGGCGGGCTCCGGGATCCGGCAGACCGGGGATTCCTCCCGCAACGCGGCGAACAGGTCGTACGGGACGGCCGACTCGTACGTGGCCGGCATGAACACCTCGACCACCGGCCGCCCGCTCGCACCCGCCATGCCGCCCACCCCCGCGCTCGTAGGTCGTGGCTCCGCCCTATACCGGCACCCTGACACGACGCAAGCGATCGAGCCAGGAGCGGCGCGGCGCTCCGGCGGGCATCATGAGCGCGTGACTCCAGCAGACGCAGAGGCGATCCTCCAGGAATACTTCGCCCCCTGGATCCAGCGGCTCGGGTTGCGCGTGGAGGAGGTGGGCGAGCGCCACGCCGTCGTACGGCTCCCGTGGTCCGACGACCTGGCCCGGGAGGGCGGCGGGCTGTGCGGCCAGGCGATGATGGCGGCCGCCGACACCGCCACCGTCGTCGCCATCTCCTCGGCGCGCGGCGGGTTCGTGCCGATGACCACGGTGCAGCAGTCGACGACGTTCCAGCGGCCGGTGCTGGGCAAGGACGTCCTGATCGACGTCCGCATCACGAAACTGGGCCGCACCCTGGCCTTCGCCGACGTCACCCTCACTGCCGCGGGCAGCGCCGAGACCGCCGCCCACGCGACGACCGTCTACGCCATCCTGGCCTGATCCCGCAGCTCAGGCCTTGATCTCAGGGATCTCTCAGGTGCGGAAAGTAGGCTCACGGTCATGAAGCGTGTGGCCGCGCTGGTAGCGGCGCTCGCCCTCATCGGGGTGACGACGTGGCTCGTGTGGCCGTCGGCTCCTGGGGTGCGGGGCCAGGACCAGACAATCAGCGTCGTCGACGGACCCGGCGACGACCAACGGGTGGAGCTCGATACGACCTTCTTCCCGCCGCCCGACGGCGGGAAGGCTCCAGCCGTACTGATCGGGCACGGCTTCGGCGGCAGCAAGCAGAGCGTGCGGGACCAGGCGGTCCGGATCGCCCAGCAGGGCTACGCCGTGCTGACCTGGTCGGCGCGCGGGTTCGGGCGCTCGACCGGCGAGATCGCGCTCAACTCGCCCGACTACGAGGTCAAGGACGTCAAGCAGCTGATCGACTGGCTGGCCAAGCGGCCGGAGGTCCAGCTCGACGCGGCGAACGACCCGCGCGTGGGCATCGCGGGCGGCTCGTACGGCGGCGCCATCTCCCTGATGACGGCCGCCTACGACCACCGGGTCGACGCCATCGTCCCCCAGATCACCTGGGCCGACCTGGCCGACGCGCTCTTCCCCAACGCCGCCGCGCAGGGCGCCGGCCCCGCCGCCATCGGCCAGGACGCCGCGCACGGGGTCTTCAAGCGCATGTGGGCCGGCATCTTCTTCGGCCAGGGCGTCTCGCTGGACAGCTTCGCGGGGCGGGGCGAGCGGCAGGCCGCAGCCGGCCCGCTGACGCCCGAGCAGGCGCGGTGCGGCAGGTTCCTGCCCGCGATCTGCGACGTCTACCAGCAGGTCGCCAAGGACGGCAAGGCCACGCCGGAGGCCGTCGCCCTGCTGCGCAAGTCGAGCCCGATCACCGTGGCCGGCCAGATCAAGGCGCCGACCCTGCTCATCCAGGGCCAGCGCGACTCGCTCTTCCCGCTCGGCCACGCCGACGCCAACGCCAAGGCGATCGCCGCCGCCGGCACGCCGGTGAGCCTGGCCTGGTTCGACGGCGGGCACGACGGCGGCAACGGCGAGGCGGACTGGGTGTTCGAGCAGTCCACGGCCTGGTTCGCCCGCTACCTGAAGGGTGACGAGTCCGCCCCGGCGGTGAGCGCGTTCACGGTGACGCGCGACGGCGGCCGCGACCCCGGCACCCGCCAGCGCATCCGCCTGCACCCGGAGGCCGCCTCCTACCCCGGCCTGACCGGCACCGACACCACCACGGTCCAGCTGAACGGCCCCGCCCAGAACATCGTCAACCCGCCCGGCGGCGCGCCCGCCTCCATCTCGACGGTGCCCGGCATCGGCGGACTGCTGGGCGGCGGCCAGGCCGGCACCGGCGTGTCCATCGACATGCCGGGCCAGAGCGCCGCGTTCGAGTCCCGTCCGCTCACCGCCCCGCTCCAGCTCACCGGCAGTTCCACGGTCAGGGTCAAGGTGTCGGGCAAGGGCGAGGCGACGCTGTTCGCCAAGCTGTACGACGTGGCCGACGGCACCCAGCCGCCCGCCCTGCCCGCCGGGCTGGTGGCGCCGGTCCGGGTGACGATCCCGGAGGGATCGGGCAGCGCGGAGATCACCGTCACCCTGCCCGCCGTGGATTACCGCTTCGCCGCAGGCCACCGGCTCCGGCTGGTCCTGACCACGACGGACATGGGTTTCGCGACCGCCGCCGAGCCCGCTTCGTACCAGGTGTCCCTGGCCTCCCCCGCGCTCGCCGTGCCGACGGTGCGCACGCTCGCCGCTCCGCCGACCGGGGTGGCGTGGTGGGTGTGGGCGATGCCGCTGGCCGCCGTGGTCGTCGCCGCCGTGCTGCTGGCGACGGGGCGCGTCCCGTCCCGTCGCCGGACCGCACCCGCCGTCCTGGAGAGCGGCGAGCGGCAGGACGGGGCCGGGGACAAGGACGTGCCGCTGGAGATCAGCGGGCTGACCAAGGCGTACCGGAACGGCGAGCTGGCCGTGGACGGGCTGTCGTTCCGCGTCGAGCGGGGCCAGGTCCTGGGCCTGCTCGGGCCGAACGGCGCGGGCAAGACGACCACGATGCGCATGATGATGGGCCTCATCCAGCCGGACGGCGGCGAGATCCGGATCTTCGGTGACCGCGTCACGCCCGGGGCGCCCGTGCTGTCCAGGCTCGGGTCGTTCGTCGAGGGGCCGGGGTTCCTGCCGCACCTGTCCGGGCGGGACAACATCGAGCTGTACTGGGCCGCCACCGGACGGCCCGCCGCCGACGCGCACTTCGACGAGGCGCTGGAGATCGCCGGCCTGGGCAAGGCCCTGGACCGGGCCGTCCGCACCTACTCGCAGGGCATGCGCCAGCGGCTCGCCATCGCCCAGGCCATGCTCGGGCTTCCTGACCTGCTGGTGCTCGACGAGCCCACGAACGGTCTCGACCCGCCCCAGATCCGGGAGATGCGCGAGGTGCTCAAGCGCTACGCGCAGGACGGCCGTACCGTGATCGTCTCCAGCCACATGCTGGCCGAGGTCGAGCAGACCTGCAGCCACGTCGTGGTCATGCACCGGGGCCGCCTGGTCTCGACCGGGCCGGTGTCGCTGCTGCTCACCTCGGCCACCGTCCCCTCCAACGGGCACGGGCCGCGCCTGGAAGACGTGTTCCTCGACCTCATCGGAGACAAGTCATGACCGTCGCCGCGCCGGGCTACGCGCCCCGTCGCACGCTGCCGCTGCGCGTGGAGATCGTCAGACAGTTCAAGCGGCGGCGGACGCTGGTCATGTTCGGGCTGCTGCTGGCGCTGCCGTGGATCCTGGTGATCGCGTTCCAGTTCGGGCCGCAGCCGAGCGGGCAGGGGCAGTCGTCGCTGCGCATCTCCGACCTGGCGACGGCGAGCGGCCTGAACTTCGCCGCCTTCGCCCTGTCGGTGTCGGCCAGCTTCCTGCTGGTGGTGGCGGTCGCGCTGTTCTGCGGCGACACTGTCGCCAGCGAGGCCAACTGGTCGTCGCTGCGCTACCTGCTGGCCGCGCCGGTCCCCCGCGACCGGCTGCTGCGCCAGAAGCTGATCGTGGCGCTGGGCTACTCGGCGGCGGCGGTGATCTGCCTGCCGCTGATGGCGCTGCTCGCGGGCACGCTGGCGTTCGGCTGGAACGACATCCAGGTGCCCGGCACGGGCGAGACGATCCCGGCCCTGGACGTGCTGCCGCGCTTCGGCATCGTGATCGGGTACGCGCTGGTCAGCCAGCTGGTGGTGGCCGCGCTCGCGTTCCTCGTCTCCACCATGACCGACTCCCCGCTCGGCGCGGTCGGCGGGGCGGTCGGGCTCTGGATCGTCTGCAACATCCTGCAGGCGGTGGAGGCGCTGGGCTCGCTGCGCGAGTTCCTGCCCACGTTCTGGAACAACGCCTGGCTCGACGCGCTGATGCCGGAGCTCGACTGGAGCGGCATGGCGAAGGGGGCGTCGGTGTCGGTCACGTACGCGGCCCTCCTGATCGCGCTCGCGTTCCGGCGCTTCCGGCGCAAGGACGTCGTGAGCTAGACCCAGTCGAACGACCTGGTCACGGCCTTCTTCCAGCCCGCGTACGCCTCCTCCCGCCGCTCCTCGCTCCACCGGGGCTCCCAGCGGCGGTCCTCCGCCCAGTGCGCCCGCAGCTCCGAGATGTCCTTCCAGTATCCGGAGGCGAGCCCGGCGGCGTACGCGGCCCCGAGCGCGGTGGTCTCCGACACGACCGGGCGGCTGACCGGGACGCCGAGGATGTCGGACTGGAGCTGCATGCACAGGTCGTTCATGGTGATGCCGCCGTCCACCTTGAGCACGTCCAGGACCACCCCGGAGTCCTGCTGCATCGCCTCCACGACGTCGCGGCTCTGGTAGCAGATCGCCTCCAGAGCGGCCCTGGCGAGGTGGGCGTCGGTGTTGAAGCGCGACAGGCCGACGATCACACCGCGGGCGTCGGCGCGCCAGTAGGGGGCGAACAGCCCGGAGAACGCCGGCACGAAGTACATCCCCCCGGAGTCCTCCACCTGCCGGGCCAGGGCCTCGCTCTGCTCCGCGGAGGTGATGACGTGGAGCTGGTCGCGCAGCCACTGCACCGCCGAGCCGGTCACCGCGATGGACCCCTCCAGCGCGAACACGGCCGGCTGGTCCCCGAACTTGTAGGCCGGCGTCGTGAGCAGCCCGCTGCGCGAGCGCACGCGGTCGGTGCCGGTGTTGAGCAGCAGGAAGTTGCCGGTGCCGTAGGTGTTCTTGGCCTCGCCGGGCGCGAAGCAGGCCTGGCCGACGGTGGCCGCCTGCTGGTCGCCCAGGATCGCGCTGATCGGCACCTCCCCGCCGAGCGGCCCGTACGGGAGCGTGGTCCCGTACATCGCGGGGTCGGCCGACGGCCGGATCTCGGGCAGCATCCGGCGCGGGATCCCGAAGAACGACAGCAGCTCGTCGTCCCAGTCGAGCGTCTCCAGGTCCATCAGCATCGTCCGGCTGGCGTTGGTCACGTCGGTGATGTGCACGCCGCCCTTGACGCCGCCGGTGAGGTTCCACAGGGTCCAGGTGTCGGTGTTGCCGAAGACGGCCTCGCCCCGCTCCGCGTCCGCGCGGACGCCCTCCACGTTCTCCAGGATCCACTGGATCTTGCCGCCGGAGAAGTACGCCTCCGGCCGCAGGCCCGTCCTGTCGCGGATGACCTCCCCGCGCCCGTCCCGCTCCAGCGCGGCGGCGATCCGGTCGGTACGGGTGTCCTGCCACACGATCGCGTTGTAGTACGGGCGGCCGGTCCGCCGGTTCCAGACGACCGTGGTCTCGCGCTGGTTCGTGACGCCCAAGGCCGCCAGATCCTTGGCGTGCAGCCCGGCACGCTGGATCGTCGTCTGGATCACGGCCGCCGTCACGGTCCAGATCTCTATCGGGTTGTGCTCGACCCAGCCCGCCTTCGGCAGGATCTGCTCGTGTTCGAGCTGGTATTTGGCGACCTCGGCGCCGTCATGATCGAAGACCATGAATCGGGTGCTGGTGGTGCCCTGGTCGACGGCTCCCACGAACTCGGGCATGTCTTTCTCCTCTGCAAGATTCCGTCAGATCTCCACCGGCTGCACGATCCCGCGCTCCTCGCTCGGCGGCAGGAACCGGGCGATGCCCGCCTGGTAGAGGCCGGCGCCGATGAGACCGCCGATCAGCGGGGCGACGATCGGCACCCAGAAGTACAGATCGCCGTACTGATCTCGCCAGGCGGTGGAGTAGCCGGTGAGGTAGCTCGCCAGGCGCGGCCCGAAGTCGCGCGCGGGGTTGATCGCGTAGCCGGCGTCGGTGCCGAAGGACATGCCGATCCCCACAATGAGCAGACCGACGACGACGGGCCCGAGGTTCGCGCTGGGGGCCATGTTGGCGACGTCGGACACGGCGAAGATGACGAAGAGCAGGATGGCGGTGCCGATGATCTGGTCGCGGAACCCGCCCCACATGTCCACCGGCAGCACCCCGTTGCCGGGCAGGGTCGAGAAGACGCCCTGGGTCTTGATCGTGTGCCCGGGGTCCACCATGGCCAGCACCTCGGTGTAGTTCCAGCGCACGATGAGCGCCGCGATGAAGGCCCCGGCCGTCTGCGCCAGCGCGTACGGCAGGACCTTGCCCCAGGCGAAGCCGCGGAAGACCGCGAACGCCAGCGTGACCGCCGGGTTGAGGTGCGCGCCCGTGGTCCGGCCCGCGACGTAGACGCCCAGCGTGACACCGATGCCCCACGCCCAGGCGATGCTGTCGTGGTCGCCGAGCTTGCCCGCGACCACCTGGGCGACCACGCCGACGCCGAACAGAATGAGCACCATCGTGCCGGCGAACTCGGCGATCAGCTCACCGGTCAGCCCTATCCGGTCGCGACGTCCGGCCACCGCTCCTCCTTGCGCATGAGATCGTCGTGTGCCATTCCCGATTTCGGGACATGCATACGGTACGCACGCTATACGTCACGCAAAGTGACATCGGAGGCTGTTCGCGGTCACCGGTCCTCTGGAGCGCCTACTGATCAGAGATGCTTCGCCTGAAGGTCACCAGGGCGGTTCCCGGGCCGTTGTAGCCGGGGAGGGGCTCGCTGACCTCGAACCCCATGCGCCGGTGGAACGCCATGGACGTCTGGTTGACGGCCGAGGTGATGGCCTTCACGACGCGGCGGTCGTGGCGGCGGGCCAGATCGAAGAAGCGTTCGTACATGGCGCGGGCCACGCCGCCCGTCCTGGCCTCCGGGGAGACGCCGACGAAGTGGATGTACGCCTCGTCGGGCTCGGACGGGGAGATGAAGCCGATCAGGAACCCCGCCATGCCCGCCGGGCCCTCCGCGATCAGGCTCGTGCGGTGGAAGTGGTCGAGGAAGAGCCTGGGCAGGGAGGGCAGGACCGGCCGGCCCCACCACTCGTCGACGACGGCGGCTATGGGGTCGTAGTCGGCGGGGGTGGCGGGGCGCAGCTCGTACGCGGGGGACGTCATGGGCTCCGTCACCTGACCCGCGCGGCGATGGTCCGCGCGCACTCCAGGGATTCGGTACGCGTGGTGTCCACCTCCAGGTCGTAGGTCACGCCCTGGTGGACCACCTTCGCCTGCAACTCCGCCATCCCCCGGACCCGGTCTCCCCGGGCGATCTCCCGGCCCGCGGCGACCGCGCTCTCGCACTTGACGCCGACCCACAGCACGTCCAGCCCGGCAAGGGCCTTCTGCCACCGCTCCTGGGAGGCGGCCCCGCCGAGGAAGACGTCATCGATGATGACCCGGGCGCCCGCACGGACCATCGCGGCGACCCCTTCCGCCCACGCCCGGTCGAGCATCATGAACTGCGGCCCGACACTGACCCCGCCGTCCGGAGCGAACTCGATGCCCGCGTCCGATCCCTGCATGGACGCCGGCATCGCCTCGACCAGCGTGTCGACCCCGAGAGCGAGCCACGGATCCGGCAGGACCGCCTGCAGACACCGGACGATCCCGGACTTGCCCGAGCTGGAGCCGCCGTTCAACACGATCACCTGAGTAGTCACCGGCCCACGATAGGGGTGCTCCCCACCAGGCCCAAAGGCATTTTCGGGCGGAGGGCCGCCCGGACCCGGGCCCCGATGCCTACCTGCTCATGCGGTCGCGGAGCTGGGCCAGGGAATCGACGTACTTGAGCATCAGCCGGGCGAACTCGAGCCGGTCGCCCTCGTTCCACTCGGCGGTGATGTACTCGAACGCCTCGCGCTGGTGGCGGCGGAAGCGCTCCATGAGCTCCACCCCCGCCGGACTCAGCTCCAGCACGGTGCGCCGGCCGTCCTGCTGGGAAGCGGTGCGAATCAGGTAGCCCGCCTTGATGTTGTCGCTCACCATGCGGCTGGCGACCGAGGGGTCCACTGCCAGCAGCTCCGCTATCGCGCCGACGGTCACCTCCTTGTCCTGACCGGTGGTGTGCTCCAGGACCAGGTTCAGCACGAGCGTCCTGCTCAGGTCCTTGGCCGAGATGGCGTTCTCGACCTCCAGCAGCGAGGTGCGGCGCAACTTGGAGAAGGCCGGTCCCACGGCGTTGAGCAGGTCCTCGGCTGTCGCTGTCTCATCCATGCCCTCATCGTATCTCTGTGCAACCAGCAAGACATGTGTTGACACGAATTTATGTGCATGTCAGCATGCATGTGTCTTCACGCACCAACTACCTCCGGAGTCACCATGACCATCCTCATCACCGGCGCCCGCGGCAAGGTCGGCCAGGCCGTCATCCACCGCCTGGTCACCGCGGGCCTGCCCACCCGCGCCGGCAGCGCCGACCCCACCGGACTGACCGCCCCGACCGGCGTCGAGATCGCCGAGCTCAAGCTCGACCAGCCCGGCACCTTCCCCGCCGCGCTGGACGGCGTCCGCCAGGTCTTCCTCTACCCCGAGCCCTCCGGTGTCGACGCCTTCGTCAAGACCGCCCAGGCCGCCGGCGTCGAGCACGTCGTACTGCTGTCGTCCTCCTCCGTCACGGCCCCCGGCGCCGAGACCGACCCGCTGGCCTCCCACAGCCTCCAGGTCGAACGCGCCCTGACCGCCTCCGGCCTGACCTGCACCTTCCTGCGCCCGGACGCCTTCGCCAGCAACGCGCTCGGCTGGTCCTACCTCATCGGCCAGAACCAGCCGATCCAGCTCGCCTACCCCGACGCGCACATAGCGCCCATCCACTCCGACGACCTCGCCGACCTCGCCGTGGCCGCCCTGACCGGCGACGCGCTCACCGGCCGTCAGGTCACCCTCACCGGGCCGCAGTCACTCACCTTCCGCGAGCAACTGGTCATCCTGTCCGGCGCGATCGGCCGCGACATCCCCCTCCTGCAGATCACCCGCGCCGAGGCCGAGCAGCAGATGACCCGGTGGATGTCCGCCCCCTACGCCGGCTCGCTGCTGGACCTGTGGGCCGCCGCCACCGCCGGTCCCGCCCCGATCGCCGAGACCACCCAGACGCTCCTCGGCACTCCCGCCCGCACCTTCGCCCAGTGGGCCGCGGAGAACGTCGCCGCCTTCGACGCCCGATGAGCGCCATCCGTCCACGCCCCGCCCTGCTCGGGCCGGGGCTCATCCCCCTTCACCCTCATAGGAAGTCCTCATGCGCACCCCTGTGGCCCCCGCGCCTGCATCCACCTCCGCGCGCCGGCGCTGGGCCGTCCTCGCCGTCGTGCTGTTCGCCGCCATCCTCGACCTGCTGGATTCGACCATCACCAACATCGCCGCCCCCGCCATCGCCGCCGACCTGAACGGCGGACAGGCTCTCATCCAGTGGCTCGGCGCCGCCTACGCCCTGGCCATGGGAGTGCTGCTGGTGGTCGGCGGACGGCTCGGCGACAAGTACGGCCGGCGCCGCCTGTTCCTGATCGGCATCACCGGCTTCACCCTGGCCTCCATCGCCTGCGGCCTGGCCTTCGACCCGACCTCCATGGTGGCGTTCCGGCTGCTCCAAGGAGCGTTCGGCGCCCTGCTCATCCCGCAGGGCTTCGGCATCCTCGGCGCCGTCTTCCCTCGCGACCAGATCGGCACGGCCTTCAGCGTCTTCGCCCCCGCCCTGGGCCTGTCCGCCATCGGCGGCCCCATCCTCGCCGGCTTCCTCATCGACGCCGACCTGCTCGGCCTCGGCTGGCGTGCCATGTTCCTCATCAACATCGCCCTCGGCGGCCTGGCGATCGGCTGTGCCGTACGGCTGCTGCCCCCGGATCCCGGCGACCGTGCCGTCACCGTCGACGGACCCGGCTCAGCCCTGCTCGCCGTCACCATGCTCGCCCTGCTGTACGGCCTGATCGACGGCTCCAGTCACGGCTGGGGCCTGCCACCGGTCATCTGCCTGGGCGCCGGGCTGGTGTCCTTCGCCCTGTTCTGCCGCCGCCAGCGCACCGCGCCTCAGCCGCTCGTCAAACCCTCGCTGCTGACCAACCGCGGCTTCACCTCCGGGCTGATCCTCGGCCTGGCCTTCAACGCCGCCGTCGCCGGCCTGCTGCTGGTGCTCTCCCTTCACCTGCAGAACGACCTCGGCCGCACCCCCACCGGAGCCTCCCTCGGGCTGGCGCCCGTCGCCGCCGGCATCGTGGTCGCCTCGATCACCGCGCACCGGTTCATCGCCCGGCTGGGCCGCAGGCTCATCCTCATCGGCCTGCTGCTCACCCTGACCGGCGTCCTGATACTCCTCACCGGCATCGCGCTCATCCTGCCGGTGTTCGTGATCGGCCTGGGTCTGGGCACCTGCTTCGGCACCGTCTACCAGATCACTCTCGGCGACGTCGACCCGGCCGAGTCCGGCAGCGCCAGCGGCTCGCTGTCGGCCACCCAGCAACTGGCCAGCAGCCTCGGCGCCGCCGCCCTCACCACCGTCTACTTCCACGCCGGCCCGACGGCCAGCCTCGGCGTGGTGGCGGCCCTTCTGCTGGCCTCCTGCGTCCTGGTACGACTGCTGCCACACCACGCCCAACCCCACCACTGACTCTGTCGAGGACGGTGTGACCCGGTATGGGGCACACCGTCCTACCCACATGCCATGCGCCGCGATGGCCCCTGCTCGTCCGCACCCGAAGGGTCGCCCGTTGCCCGTGCGTCCCGGCTGTGGATCTCGTGTCGGTGCCACGGAAACCCTCGAGCCGCCGGCACCCACACCGCCCGCCGAGGACGTGGGCGACGGGACGGAGGATCACCCGTTCCCGCCCATGGTGCAGAGCTGGGCGCGGAGGGTCTCGCCGACCCACTGTTCCCAGCGCTCGCGCGTCCAGCCGCGCTCGTGCACGAACAGCAGGTACAGCTCGGGGCTGAGCAGGCCGTACAGCAGGTCGGCGGCCTCCTCCACCGACACCTCGGCCCGCGCCCCGGGTTTGCCGGCAAGCGCCCTGGCCGCGCCCTGCTGGACGACGTGCCGGGGATCGACGTCGTGCGGCCACAGCGCGGCAACCTCGGGGTCGCTCGCGACCGCCGCCTCCAGGACCCGGCCGATCGGCGCGACGCGTTCCAGGACCGCGGTCGTGCCGGCGACGTAGGCGCGCAGCATGTCCTGGGCGGTGCCGGCGGCCAGCGCCGCCACGTACCACGGCCGGTCCATCGTGGCCACCGGCTCGTCATCGCCCGCGATCGTGACGTCGACCAGCTCCTTGAGCAGGGCGCGCTTGTTGCCGAAGACGAAGTAGATCGTCTGCACCGCGACCCCGGCCTTCTCGGCGACGTCCTGCAGGTTTGTCGCGCCGTATCCGTCCTGCACGAACAACTCCGATGCGGCCGCGAGGATGCGCCGGCGCGTCTCCTTCGCCTTCTCAGCCCGCTTGTTCGTCCGCTTGACATCGCTCATGGCTAGAGTCTATCTCTAGATTCAGTAACTAGAAGTCAACTCTAGAGAGCAGGTACAGCCATGACGGTCATCAGCGTCACCCGCTTCCAGGCCGATCCCGCGGACGCCGAGCAGGTTCAGGCCCGGCACGCCGCCCTGGTCGCCGCCATCAGAGCCACCCAGCCCGGCCTCACCGAAGCGCGCCTCGGCCGGCTGAACGACGAGACGTGGGTCGGCGTCTGGCGCTGGGATTCGGCCGCCAGCCTGCAGGCCGCCCGCCAGGCCGCGCCCGGCACCCCCGCTGCCGTCGCGGCGTTCGCAGTCGCCCGCGACGTCATGGCGGAGGACATCGAGGTTCTGGCCGAGCTCTGACCGCCTGCCCCGGCCCTCCGGCCCCGCAGCCCGGAGGGCCGGGGTTCCCCGAACCAAGGAGATGACATGATCGAAATCGACGCGTTGACCAAGGTCTACGGCTCGGCGCAGGTCAGGGCGGTCGACGAGGTGTCCCTGCACATCCCCGCCGGGTCGGTCTTCGGCTTCCTGGGCCCCAACGGCGCCGGCAAGACCACCACCATCAAGATGCTGGCCGGCCTGCTGACCCCCACCTCCGGCCAGGTCCGGCTGGGCGGCTTCGACGTGACCCGGCAGCGCTCGGCCGCGATGGCACAGTTCGGCGCCGTGCTGGAAGGCTCGCGCAACGTCTACTGGAGCCTGTCGGCCTGGCAGAACCTCATGTACTTCGGCCGGCTCAAAGGCCTGCGCAAGGCCCAGGTCGCCGAGCGCGCCCGTGATCTGCTGACCGACCTGGAGCTGTGGGAGCGCCGCGACGACAAGGTCGGCGGCTTCTCGCGCGGCATGCAGCAGAAGGTCGCGATCGCCGCCGCTCTCATCGCCGACCCGCCGATCGTGCTGCTCGACGAGCCGACCCTCGGCCTCGACGTCGAGGCCACCCGCACCGTCAAGAACTGGATCACCGAGCAGGCCCGCGAGCTCGGCACCACCATCCTGATCACCACGCACCAGCTCGACGTGGCCCAGGAGCTGTGCGACCGGGTGGCCGTCATGCGCAAAGGACGGCTCATCGCCGACCTGCCCACGTACCAGCTGCTGGCGAGCTTCCGCGAACGGGACAGGTACGAGATCCGCGTCGAGGGCGCGGCGCCACCCGGGTTCGACGCCGTCACCCGCGACGGCGTCACCACGATCAGCGTGCGGGTGAGCCACCCGCACGAGGTGTACGACGTGGTCGAGCGCCTGCGCAGCCAGGGTGCCGTCCTGGAGTCGCTGACCCAGGTCCAGCCCGACCTGGAGGATGTGTTCCTCGCCCTGGTGAACGAGGCGTCCCATGCTGCTTGACGTCCTGCGCGCGGAGATCGGCAAGGGCCTGCGCGTGCAGCTGGCCCACCCGATCGGCCACGTCATCACCCTGCTGATCAGCACCACCATGTACCTCGGCCTGCAGTTCGTGCTCGGCCAGGGCGAGCTGCGCCAGGAGCTCCTGCCACAGACCCTGGTCGCGATCGGCGCCTACTGGTTCCTGCAGTACGCCGCTTTGGTGATGGTGGCCGACCTCATCGAGGAGAAACGCGCCGGCACCTTCGCCCAGGCGCAGCTGACCCCGGCGCCGCCCTGGCTGCCGATGCTCGGCCGGCTGCTCACCGCCTCGGTGTTCGGCCTGGCCGTGGCCGCGGTCGCCGCGCTCGTCCCCATGCTGGTGGCCGGTATCGCGATCCCGATGCGCTGGGCGGCGCTGGCGCCGGCCCTGCTGCTCGGAGCGAACGTGCTGGCCTTCACGTTCCTGCTGGCGGCCCTCGCACTGGTCTCCCCGATGATCGGGGCGCTGCAGTCGCTGTTCACCGCACTGGTGCTGCTGCTGAACGGGTCGTTCCTGCCGCTGGCCTTCTATCCGGACTGGCTGGCGGTCCTGGCCAGGGTCCTGCCCACCACGCTGGGCATCGAGGCTCTCACCCAGACGCTGTTCCAGGACCGGACCCTGGCCGACGTGTGGAACGGAGGCACCCTGCCCTGGCTGCTCGCCCATACGATCGCGCTCACCGCCGCCGGCGGGCTGCTGTTCGTCCGCAACCACCGCCGTGCCCTGCAGGAGACAGCATGATCTTCGCTCGCGGATTCGCCGCGGAAGTACGCAAGGGCCTGCTCAACCTCGTCGCCGGATGGCGCGAAGTCCTCATCCAGATGGCCACTTTCCCGCTGTTCTACCTGCTCATCGTGCTGTTCATGGGACGTGGGCAACTGCGCGCGGACCTCCTGCTCCCGGTCCTGCTCGGCATGGTGGCGCTGACCTTCATCCACGAGCAGGTCAACCGCGTGTTCTGGAGCTACCTGGGCGACATCCAGTCCGGCGTGCTGGAACAGACCTACCTGACCCCGCTGCCCTCGGCCGCGCTCATCCTCGGCCGCCAGGTCGCCGCCGTGATCTCCGCCCTGCCCACCGCACTGGCCGTCCTGGCCACCGGCGCGGTCACCATCACCCTCCAGGGCGGGCGACTGCCCTTCGACGCGCAGGTGATCGTGCCGCTGGCCGCCATCACGCTGGGCACCTGCGGCCTGGCCCTCATCCTGTGCGGGCTGACCCTGGTGTTCAAACGTATCGAGATCATCACCCAGCTGTCCGTGGCCGTCTACGCCATCGCCGGCGGCACCCTGGTCCCCCTGGCCGCCATGCCCGACCCGGTCGCCTTCCTCAGCCGGCTCGCGGTCCCCATCGCGCCCGGCATCGAGGCGATGCGGGACATCCTGCTCGGCGGGCATTCCCTGGCCGCCCTCCCGACCGGCTGGGGTCTCGGATGGCTGCTGGCCCAGCCGCTGCTCATCACCATCGCCGGGGTGGTCCTGTTCAACCGGCTCGAGCACCTCGCCCGACGCCGCGGCACCCTCGGCCGCTACTAGGCCAAGAACCTGCGAAAGGAGCAACTGACGTGAACGTGTTCTTGTGGGTACTGCAGGCCGTCCTGGCCACCATGCTCGGCGCCGCCGCCACCCACGTTCGCCGCAAAGAGCCTGCGGCCGTCGCCGTCAACGTCGTACTGCTCGCGCTGACCGCCTTGATCGCCTGGGGCCGCTTCTGACCGGCCATCCCGCTCGAGGTCGTGAACGTCTTTCGCCGGGGCTGTTCGCCCACGATGGTCAAGATCGGCGAATGTGGTCAACAGGCTTCGCAGCGTCGCTCCGCTGTCCAGGTCGGCAGTGCGATGGTGGTGAGTGCGTCAGGTCTCTTCGAGGACGTGCACCTGAGGGAGATCGCGGTGGCGGTGGTGGGCTTGGGCGATCGCAGCGAGGTTGTCGCGGCCCAGAGCGCGGTAGGCCATGGTGAGCAGCTCGTTCGCATGTTGTTCGAGTTCGGGGTCTCCTGCGCTGATCCAGTGCAGGTCACGGCCGAGGGTGAGAGCGTCGGCGGGGTGTCCGGCGGCGCAGCGGCGCCGTGCCTCGGTGAGGCGGGCTTCCCGGACGGCTGGGTCGTCGGTCAGCTCCTTCTGCAGGGTTGTGCAGAACTCGTAGTCGTCCCATGGTCTCTGTCGGCCGCGCCTGATCGCGGTGTCACCGTCGACGAGCGCGCCGCCGCCGTCCAGGGTTTCGATTCGATCCGGGTCTCCGTGCTCGAGCAGTTCTGGGGAGTGTTTGTAGACGTTGTGGTAGTCCTCGCCCTGCTCGTCGCGGTCGCCGGTCTCGAAGGTCATCAGGATCTCGCGCAGGAGCCGTAGCCGGTGCCGTCGTGCGACCACCTCGGGGTCCATGGGATCGGCCGGCTCGTCATCCTGGTCTCCGAGGTGGCGCCATCCCCATTCGAGCGTGTACCTGACCGCCTCGAGAGGGGTACGCGACGGGATGCCCACGCCGCCACCGTCGTTGTTGTAGTAGGAGGCGACTCCGGTGCAGGTGCGGCCGTCGTCGTACCAGAGCCCGAAATGCAGCCCGTCGGTGCCGCCGTGCATGAACGTGAGGAACTCGGGCGGGTCACGGTAGTAGCGGCCGTGTACTCGCACATCGATGCCGGCCCGGGAACCGCGTCCGGGATCATCGAACAGGTCCATGATCCCGAACGGGCACAGTTCCAGGTCGTCGAGGGCCTGCTTTTCGGCCGGGCCCAAGGACAGCAGGAAGGCCCGAAACCGGAAGATCGAGTCGGGCAGCTGGAATCCCCAGTCGCGGGCAAGGCGTTCCTCGATCGCGGCGCGTTGCTGCTCCACCTGGGCCGCAGCAGCCGACCTCGCCTGCTCCTGCGGTCGGTTCGCCCCCTTCCACACCGCGTAGTCCCGCAGTCCGGCGGCGGAACGCGATGCGGCCCGCCGACGGTCGGCCCGTTCCCACAGCGTCAGCGGCGGATCGGGCTCCCCGAATATCGCCGCCCGCAATCGTTCTTCGGTATTGGAGCGGTCGATGCCCGGGTATCGCGACCGGCGCTCCTCCCGGGCGGCCGCAGCCGGCAGCCAGCGACTGGGGTCGGCCGCCACCCGCCTTCTCGCCTCACCGGCGGGCAGGGGAGCGATCTCCTCATCGAACGCGCGCAACGCCACCGCCTTGCACCGTTGCACATCTGCGTCAATCTCGGTGCACAACGCGGTGTAAGCGTCCCACTCCTGGGCCAGATCCTCCTCGGGAAGGTCGGCACGCTCGAGAAAGAACTCGAACCTTCTCCCATACCTGAGGTCGTCGTATTGCGCCGCTATCTGCTCCCGCAGCCCCGCGAGGACCTGCCCGTCGTCCTCCTTCTCCCCGTACCACAGCACCGGTATGTCCTCGGGATGCTCTATCTGGTCCCGATGGAGTTCCACCGCTGTTTCCCGACCAAAAATCGTCACACGCGCGGTCAACCTTTGACCGTCCACAGAGACGATCTCCGCATCAAGGCCGGCGAACGGGCCATCGACAATCCTCGCGAAGTGACGCTCCATGGTGGGACCCCAATCGGCACGGATGATCTCTGGGGCAGCATGATAGAGATCGCCACTGACATGCGGACCCAACAAGGCACCCGGTCCGGAGCGGGCATCAGATGGCCCGCCGCTTCGCCGGTCAGCGGGTGGGCTCGATGGCGCCGCAACAGGCCGGGCGGCTCACGAAGCTCATCGGGCGGGCTGCCCTGCTGTGTCGCACTGTGCGAGTCACGGCTGGTTGTCGAGCGCGACGTAGTGCAGTTCGGGTTCGCTACGCGTCTCGTACAGGTCGGTGTAGGCCCGGGCGATGACGTCGGGCACGGCGTCCGGGTGGCCGGCTCCGATCCATGCGCTGATGGCGATGTGCGCGACGTAGATGTTGTGCGGCTTGAGCTCGTTGTGGAGGTTCAGGGTCCAGTTGCGCAGCCCGGCGGCGGCGAGCGTGATGTTCGCCAGGGCAGGGACCGGGGCGACCGAGCCGCCGCCGGTGGTGACGAGGATCGTCCCCGTCCTGGCGGTGATCATGTCGGGGACGACCTGCCGGACGGCGTGGATGGCGCCGTGGAGGTAGAAGTCGAGCTGCGGCTGGAGGTTTTCGGGGGTCACGTCGAGCACCCCGACGGCGTCGAGGCTCTGATCGACGGGCGAGAACTCCAGGACGTCGATCGCGCCGTAGCGCTCTTTGACGGACGTGAACGCCGCCGTGATGGTGTCGGGCTTGTAGATGTCGCCGGCGAACCCGGCGGCCTCGATGCCTTCGGCGTGGAGGTCGGATGCCAGAGCGTCGAGCTTGGCGGCGTTGCGGGCGATCATGGCGACGGTGAAACCTTTGACGCCGAAGGCGCGTGCGATCTCGATTCCCAGGCCAGGGCCGGCTCCGACGATGGCGATGACAGGCACAGCTATATCTCCTCAGCTGAAAACGGGTGAAAGGATTTCCGCGCGCGGCAGCGAGTCGCCGGGCGTGGAGGCGCGCGGCCTCGGGGGCCTCGCGGCGAATGCGGTCAGCGGAGCCGCCCTCCCTGACAGCGGCCTCGGCACGAGGCTGATCTCCGGACGGTTGCTCGCGTGACCCGGTCAGAGGCCGTAGACCTCTTGAAGGCTTTCGCTCAACGACATGGGTTTCCTGCCCAGCAGGTCTTCGAGGTCCTGCGTGACGATCTCGTACCGCCCCTCCCGCATGTCGGCGACGAACGCGGACAGGGCCGCTACGCCGAACTCGGGGACGCCTGCGCGGCGGAGGCCCTCCTCGAACGCCTGCGGAGCGGGGCTGACGTACCCGACCGGCTTTCCCGAACGTTCGGACAGCGCGTACGCGATGTCCTCGAACGTGTAGGTCTCGGACGCCGTGAGCTCGTAGGTCTTTCCCTCGTGGCCGCCGTGGAGAAGGACGTTGACAGCCGCCTCGCCCATCTCCCGCGCTGGGCCAGGAGCTTGCCGTGGTCAGTGGAGGAAACGAGCAGCACCTTGCGGACGCCCTCCATCGCCCGTGCGAGCGCAGCCGGGTCGTCATAGTCCCCGAGCCGCACGTCGACGCCCTTCGCGCGCAGCGTCGCGGCCTTCGCCTCGTTCCTCGCGAAGGCGGCGACGCTGCCGGGCTCGACCCTGGTGAGCAACTGATCGATGGCCGCGGTGCCAAGGTTGCCGGTCGCGCCTGTTACAAGAATCATCCCTGTTGCCCTTTGTGTTTCTTTTCTCGTCGGGCGCCGGTGGCCGGGGGTGGCGCTTCGGCGGTTGCGTGAAGCAGGTCGACCGGCCGTGGCCGGGCTCTTCAGCGGTTGGGTGAAGCGGGTCGGTCAGTCCACCGGCCCTGGCCCGAGCTCTTCGAGGCGATCCGCGATCGGTCAGCCGCCCGGCATCGCGCCGTCGCCGGCGGTGGGCCCAGGATCTGCCGCGCCCGGCACCGCGCACACTCCGGTCACCGGATCGCAGTAGCCGTCCGGGTCGCGTACTCCGCGCCCAGGTGCACCAGGCGCAGCAGGTCGAACGTGTTGCGCGCGGGACGGTCGACCTCGTACCTCAGTCCCTCGGCGGCGGCCTGCCCGGCCATCCCTTCCTCCATCGACCGGGCCTGCGCCGCCGAGACCCCGTACTTCTTCGACAGGTAGTCGAGAGTCGCGAAGACCTCGGCGGGCGCGGTGGGATCGAGCTGGAAGGTATGGACCTTCAGAGCAGAGACCCCCATGCGCCGACGGGCTGGCACCGTGTGATCACGCGTGCTCTTGACGCCGCGTGGGTTGCTGTGACGTGAGGGCCCCTGAACGCCTGGCGCCGCATCGTCGCCCTGATGATCCAGTCCTTTTGGAGACGACGACCGTGGTGCCGTGCCCGCGCGGGCCGGCCCGCAGCCGCGACCTCATCAGAGCGGCTGGAGTTGGACGCTGAGCCGCAGTTCGAACGCTTCGGCCAGGCGTTCCAGCATGGGGATGGTGGGCATGGTGCCGCCCGCCTCGAAGCGAGCCACCGCCGGTTGCTCGAGTCCTGCTCGCTCAGCGAGTTCGGCCTGAGTGAGCCCAAGTTCCTCGCGGCGGCGCCGCACGGTCTCGCCGAGTTCGAAGCGCATACGGGCGGCCTCGTAGGCGGCTCCGGCGCCAGGGCGGCTCATGATCTCAGCGCGCTTGTCGGACCAGGCCTTGCGCTCAGCCATGCCGCCACTCCTCATCTGGTACGCGACCGGCCGCCAATCGCACCACGCACGATCGGGCAACGAGGCCGGAAGGCACCCGGTCCGGGGCGGGCATCAGCAGGCCAACCCGGTAGCCGGGCAACGGCGGGGGGATCGAAAGAGGGCGGAGCCCCTTGGGAGGCGCAGCCTGGAACCCCGAGCGCGAAGCGTCCCGTTGTGGAAGGCCTTGCTTCTAGGCCCAGTGTGGAGGCTTGTTGTCCAGGTAGAAGGCGTCCGGGTCGGTCTCGGGCCAGTCGCCCCAGCCCTCGTCCGTGTCGTCCGCTGTCTGCTCCGGTAGAAAATCGTTCACGCCGGACATGCTACTCGGGCATACAAAGCACCCGACGTGTCCGCAGGTCCAGGGACAGGCGGGGGCGGCGGCGGTACGATGCGAGAGCAGGTGTCGCCTATCCCCCCGTGAGGCTGCTCATGGCAACCCCGACAGGCTGGCAGCGAGACGGCAATCTACCGGCGGAGCTCACCAGCTTCATCGGCAGGACACGGCTCCTCGCCAACCTCAAACGGCACCTCGGCGAGTCCCGCCTGGTGACCGTGACGGGCATCGGGGGCGTGGGCAAGTCCCGTACGGTGCTGAGGCTCGCGCATCTCGTCCGGTCGCAGTATCCGGACGGCGTGTGGTTCGCGGATCTCGGGCGGTTGCAGGACGCGGGCATGGTCAAGCACACCATCGCCTCCGCGCTGGGCATCGCCGACCAGTCCTCGCGGGCCGAGTCCGAGTCGCTGTCGGAGTGGGTGGGCGAGCGCGACATGCTGCTCATCATCGACACCTGCGAACACCTGGTGCACGGGTGCGCCGATCTGGTGCACGAGTTGCTGGAGGCGGCGCCCAATCTGAAGGTGCTGGCCACCAGCCGCCAGTCGCTGAACCTGCCGTACGAGCACGTGGTCCCCGTGCCGCCGCTGCAGGTGCCGTTCGAGAATCCGGACGAGAGCCTGTTCACGAACGAGTCCGTGCAGCTCTTCGCCGAACGCGCCGGGGCGAGCGTCCCCGACTTCGTGCTCGACGAGGACAACATCGGCGCCGTGGCCGAGCTGTGCCGCAGGCTCGACGGGATCCCGCTCGCGATCGAGCTGGCGGCCGTGCGGCTGCGGGCGCTGTCGGTGGAGCAGATCCTCGGGCTGCTGGCCGACCGGTTCAGCCTGCTGGCGGGCGCGAGCCGGACGGCGCTGCCGCGGCACCAGACGCTGCGGGCGGCCATCGGGTGGAGTCACGAGCTGTGCGAGCCCGCGGAGCGGCTGCTGTGGGCGCGGCTGTCGGTGTTCGCGAAGGACTTCGAGCTGGACGCGGCCAGGTTCGTCTGCTCCGACGGGCGGCTGCCGTCCGAGGACATCACCGATCTGGTCACGGGGCTGGTCGAGAAGTCCATCCTGCTGATCAGGAGCAACCACGCCGGGGTCCGCTACAAGCTCATCGACACCCTCGCGGAGTACGGCGAGGAGTGGCTCGACAAGCTCGGCCAGAAGGAGCAGATGCAGCAGCGGCACCTGGAGTACTACCTGAGCCTGGCCCAGCGCAGCGAGGACGCCTGGTCCGGGCCGCGGCAGATCTACTGGTTCGTCCGCATGCGGCAGGAGCACGACAACGTACGGGTGGCGCTCGATCATGCGCTCAAGTCGCCGGGCAAGTCGGTGCTGGCGCTGACGCTGCTGTCGTCGTTGTGGTTCATGTGGATCTGCTGCGGGTTCGTCCGTGAGGGACGGCTCTACCTGGAGCGAGCGCTCCAGGCCAACCCCACCGCGAGCAAGGAGCGCTGCAAGGCGCTGTGGGTGCTCTCGTACGTGCGCAGCGCCCAGGGCGACAACGCGGGCGCGTTGAAGGCGGCCGAGCAGTGCGGGACCGAGGCCGTCAGGGTCGGCGACTCCAGGGCCGTGATCCTGGCCTCCAAGATGCAGGGCACGGCCGCGCTGCTCTCGGGCGACCTGCAGAAGGCCAGCGCGCTGCTGGGCGTGGCGATCGAGTTCAACACCGACAACAAGGAGCTCAACCCCGGCCTGCTGCCCGCCATCGTCGAGCTGTCGCTGGTGCTGTCGTCGCAGGGCGAGTTCTACGAGGCGGAGTCGCTGCTGCTGGACTGCCTGCAGGTGTGCAGGGAGCGTGGCGAGCTCTGGGTCAGCTCGTACGCGCAGTGGGCGCTGGCCTTCACCAGGCTCGCGACCGGCAGGGCGGAGGAGGCGCTGCAGAGCGCCAGGGAGGGGCTGCGGATCAAGCGGCACTTCCACGACACGCTCGGCACCCTGCTGGCGCTGGAGACCTGCGCGCGCATCTTCGTCCTGCACGACGAGCTGGCGCTGGCCGCCAAGCTGCTCGGCGCGTTGCACCAGAACTGGAAGTCGGCCGGTCTGCCGCAGATGGGCGCGCCGTTCCTGACCGACGACCACAACGTGTGCGTGCGCGAGTGTGTACGGCGGATGGGCGAGCAGGCCTACAAGAACACGTTCGAGGAGGGCGCCAGGCTCGACCTGGACGAGGCGTCCGAACTCGCGCTCGGCGGCGAGCCGGACGCCTCTGAATAGCGCCGACCTCAGACCGCCTGGGGCCAGCGGGTGCCGTCGGGCCAGGCGTGCACGTAACGTGCGCTGCCGAGGGAGAACTCGATGTGCCCGCGCACCCAGTGTTCGAGCCCCCGTACGTACTTGCGGACCGGTAGCGACGCCCAGTGCTCCAGCGTCGCGCGCCGCTCGATGAACGCGGCGATCGCGTTGTTGTGCATCTCCGCGACCTCGCGCAACGCGTCCTGGAGGGAGAGGGACTTGTGCGTGGCCAGGACGGTGACGAGGTTGTGCCGGGCCTTGTCGTTCCCCCGTTCCTTGGCGTACGAGAGCAGGTCGTTGTCCCAGCCGATGAGGTCGCACGCCAGGTCGGAGAGCGCGCGAACATCGGGATGATGCCATTCCTCCGCCTCGAGCCGGTAACCGCCGCCGGCGTCGATGAGCGCGAGGCAGGTGTACGTGGCCCCCGTGATGCGGCGCATCAGCACGTAGTCCTCAGGATTGGGGATCAGGTCGACCTCGCGGTTGGCCGCCTCCCAGATCTGGGCGAACAGGTACTCCTTCACCGTGATCCGCCACCGGTCCACCTGGGCGGGGGTGGCGGCTTCGGAGATCCGGTGCAGCAGCTCGTTGAGGGCGAGGCCGAAGGCGTCGTCGAAGTCCGGCTTCCGGCGTCCGTCGAGGATCTCGAGGAGCGGCGGCAGGGCGCGGGCCAACGCGGAGGCCCGGTGTCCCATCAGCTCGCCCTCGCAGAACGCGTCGTCGAACGCGAAGAGCCAGTTGTACCAGTCGTTGATCAACCGGAGGCTGTCACGCGGCACGGTCGGGTTGGTCCGGGCCGCGAGCAGGCCGATTTTGGAGCGCCGGAAGTGCTCGATCGCCCCGGCGCCGGTGAGCATGTTCGTGGCGGCCAGCCATGCGTGACTCTCCGCGTCGACCTCCGCGGCGTGCACGTGGATCTCGTTCGGGAACGGACATGGCAACGGAGGGATGTGGAGTGGTCGCCTACCAAATGTTTGCGCAGAAGTAGCCACGTCATCCAGCATGACGAGGCGGTGAACGAAAGGCCACAGTCGGCAACTTCGAGGCCTTTAGTGCTTATTTCATACTATGAATCTCTTTGCGTGAACCATTGGATAAACTGGTCATTCACCACATTCGCGTCGCACGCAACGCCGGCGGCGAGCCCGTGCGGCGATCGCCGCTCTCATTCGGTAACGCTCTGACCACGACAGACTCCTTTTCGTGGTGAGCGGCGTCAGATTGAGGTCGCGGACCCGGCGGGAATCGGCGCCCCGCTGTTACGCGCAGGCGAAACCGTCCTGGCGTGACCGTAATGAGCCGCGAGCACCAGCAAAGTGTCACCTTTGCCGTCGGTCGCCTCGACCGGTGCCTGACCTCGGCCTATGCCCTCGGCATCCCGGCGGCACCCGTCCTGGCCAGGGCGAACATCCCGGTTGCGAACCCCCGATCTTCGGGTCCGCGGCGATGTGTCCTATTGACCCTCGATAGGGTGCCGTGCGCGGAATCGTTCCGACTCGCCGTAGGTTCTGGTGAAGAGTACCTAGGGAAAGGCTGTCCAACCGTGTTCGACCCGAAGGATCTCTACGAGCTCGCAGACGACGCGCCCGAGCTGCCCGATCCGGTGTTGTTGTACCACTTCGACGGCTTCGTCGACGCGGGCGCCGCCGGACGCCTCGCACTGGGCCACCTGCTGGCCGAGCTGGAGCACCGGGTCGTGGCGACGTTCGACGTGGACCGGCTGCTCGACTACCGGTCTCGCCGGCCCATCATGACCTTCGACACTGACCGATGGGTGGAGTGCGAGAGCCCGGAATTGGCCGTTCATGTCGCCAAGGACGCGACGGGAACGCAGTTCCTGGTGATGAGCGGGCCCGAGCCCGACCGGGAGTGGGAGCTGTTCACCAAGGCCGTGTCGGACCTGGTGGAGCGCTTGAAGGTGAGCAAGATCGTGACGCTCCACGGCATCCCCATGGCGGTCCCCCACACCCGGCCGCTCGGCCTCACGATGCACGCCAGCCGGCCCGAGTTGATCAACTCCCAGACGAGCGCGTTCGGACGGGTCCAGGTGCCGGGGAGCGTGGCGGCGCTGCTGGAGTTCCGGCTGGGGGCGCAGGGGCACGACGCGCTGGGGTACGCGATCCACGTACCGCACTACCTCTCGCAGGCCGAGTACCCGACCGCCGCCGTCACCGGTCTGGAGGCGGTGACGCGGGGCACGGGGCTGGTGTTCCCGCTGGACGGGCTGCGCGACGCGGCCCGCCGTACGACGACGGAGATCGAGGAGCAGATCCAGGCCTCCACCGAGCTCTCCACCGCGATCACGGGGCTGGAGCAGCAGTACGACGCGTTCGCGGGCGGCGCCGAGCGCGAGAACCTGATGGCCGAGACGACCCCGATGCCCACTGGCGACGAACTGGCCGCCCAGTTCGAACGCTTCCTCGCCGAGCGCGACGACGAGTAAACACCCATATTTTACGGTGGCCCGAGCCGGCACCACCCGCCGCACGTGGCCGGGGCCTGTCCAGGGTGACGCTCACCAGGTGTGCGTGGCGGGCCGCCGTCACGCCGCCCCGTGGGCCGTCTGGGTGGTGCCTTCGTGACCTGGGTACCAGCGCTGCCCTCGTGCCCCGGAACCAGGCGCCTTCGTACCCCCGGAAACAGCGACGCCTTCGTGACCCCGGGACCAGGGCCGTGGCCGGGCACCGCCTGAGGGGTCTCGACGGGGCTGCCGGATAGCCTGAGGAAATGACTGACATCCGGGTCGGACTGGTCGGCTACGGCACCGCCGGAGCGTATTTCCACGCCCCTCTCATCCACGCCACCCCCGGCCTGTCCCTGACCGCCGTCGTGACCGGCAACCCCGCCCGCCAGGCCGAGGTGGCCGAGAAGTACGGCGCGGTCCCGGTGCCCGACGTGGAGGAGCTGTGGGGCCGGTGCGATCTCGTCGTGGTCGCCTCCCCCAACAGGACCCACATGGCCACCGCAGCCTCCGCGCTCACCGCCGGCCTGCCCGTCGTCGTGGACAAACCCCTGGCCAGGACCGCTGCGGAGGGCCGGGAGCTGGTGCGGCTGGCCAAGGAGCGCGGGCTCATGCTGACCGTGTTCCAGAACCGGCGCTGGGACGGCGACTTCCGCACCGTCCGCAGGCTGGTCGAGGAGGGGCGGCTGGGTGACGTGCTGCGCTTCGAGTCGAGGTTCGAGCGGTGGCGGCCGGTGCCCAAGGGCGGCTGGCGGGAGACCGGGGGCGCGGAGGAGATCGGCGGGCTCCTCTACGACCTGGGCAGCCACCTGGTGGACCAGGCCCTGCAACTGCTCGGCCCGGCGCGCGAGATCTACTGCGAGAGCGACGTGCGGCGCGAGGGGGTGGCCTCCGACGACGACACGTTCATCGCGCTGACGCACGCGGGCGGGGCCCGGTCGCATCTGTGGATGAGCTCGGTGGCGGCCTGGCGCGGGCCCAGGTTCCGGGTGCTGGGCTCGGCGGCCGGGTTCGTGAAGTACGGGATGGACGTGCAGGAGGAGCGGCTGCGGGCGGGGATGTCGCCCGGTTCGCCGGAGTTCGGGGAGGATGACGAGGGGAGCTGGGGGCTGCTCGGCACGGAGGAGGCCCATCGTGCCGAGCGGACGGAGCCGGGGGCGTACCTGGACTTCTATCGCGGGGTTGTGGCGACCCTGCGCGAGGGGGCGCCACCACCCGTGGACCCGGAGAGCGTGATCGACACGCTGACCGTCATCGAGGCCGCCCGCCTGTCGGCCACCCAGCGCATCGTCACCCACCTGGGCTGACCCACCCAGGCGCCCGGACGGAGCGCGTCGGTCTCCCGCTCGGTCAGCTCAGGCAGATCATCTATGTCCACGGCGGTCGGCGGGGTGACGGCGAACGCGTCGATGACGCGGCGCGCGACCGACGGGGACAACAGCGCGTCGCCGTCGGCGACCAGCGCCGGCGAGCCCGGCGTCCGGCTCGGGCTGTGCGCCCTGCTCCTCCTCGCCGCCCTGGTCGCGGTGTTGATCTCCCCGCACCAGCCCGCCGCTCTCCTCGGCGGCCTGGCTCTGGCCTGGGCCGACAGGACCCAGGGATCCCGGAAATGAGTAGGCCCTACTCATGAGAAATCCGCCGGTCACGCCCACTCTGGATCACATGACACGAATTATGATCATGTCCCTCGCAGCAGTCCGCCGTACCCTCATCGTCTCCTTGACCGCAGCCGCCGGCCTCGCCCTCACCGGGATCGGGGTCGCCCACGCCGAAACCACCTACTACGAGGTCGTCGCCGAGCACAGCGGCAGATGTCTGGACGTTCAGGACGCCAGCCGCGCCAACAAGGCCAACGTTCTGCAGGCGTACTGCGTGAATGGACGCAACCAGCAGTGGGCTCTCAGGCGAACCGACAACGGCTACTTCAAGCTCGTTGCCCGGCACAGCGGCATGTGCCTGGACGTACAGGACGCCAGCCGCTTCCACGGCGCCGACGTCCTGCAGGCGAACTGCTGGGACCCGGGCTACAACCAGCAGTGGAGGATGCGGACGATGCCCGGACCGAAATGGCGCGGCACCGGCCTCCCCTTCGAGCTGATCGCCCGGCACAGCGGCCTGTGCCTGGACGTTCAGGACGCCAGCCGGGCCCACGGGGCCAACGTCATCCAGGCGATCTGCAAGGACCGCCCCAACCAGATCTGGCGTCTCCGAACCCCATGAGCGCCAACCGGAGGTGTTGACCCTGGCCCCCGCGTCGCTTCGGCGCGGGGCCGTCCGCCTGCTGCCACGCGGTAGGCGGCCGGTGGTGGCGTCAGTCGCGGAGGCGGGTGTGGAGGGCGGTCGTGTCGGCGTCGGTCCAGCCGTGCCGGGTCAGCCAGCCCATCGCCCCGCCGAACCGCTCGTCCAGCACCTGGAAGAACTGCTCGATGTACCGGGCCCGCGGCATGTGGTCGTCCGCCGGCCGCGAGTCCAGATCGCCCCGGTACGTCGCGCTGCTCCGCAGCCGCTTGAGGATCAGCTCCAGCCGCTCCCCCGTCGCCACGTAGTCCTCGACGATCGCCTCTCGGGTCGCCCCCGCCACCTCCAGCGCCAGCGCCGACAGCACTCCGGTGCGGTCCTTGCCCGCCGCGCAGTGCACCAGCGCCGCCCCGTCGTCCAGCGACATCGCGCGCAGCGCCGCCACCACCGCGTCCGGGCGGTCGCGCAGGTAGCCGAAGTAGAAGCCGGTCACCCGCAGTTCCTCGTCCAGCCCGCGCTCGGCCCAGGGCAGCACCCGGTCGCCGTCGATGGTGTCGGCCTCGACGTCGGTGTGCGTGCCGCCCTCCGCGAACAGCGTCAAGTGGTGGTGGCGCACCTCGGGCACCTGGGTCAGCGGCCCCGGGCCCTCCATCGCGACCTCGGCGTTCGAGCGCAGATCCACCACGTGCCGCAGTTTCAGCTCACCCACCAGCACCGCCACGTCACCCGGCGTGAGGCCCTGCAGGTTGTCGGCGCGGAAGATCCGCCCGCGCCGGATGCGGCCGCCGTCGCGAGTCGGCAATCCGCCCAGGTCACGCGCGTTGACCGCGCCTTCCAGGTCTATCCACCTCGTCATCTCATCCATTATTGCGACCCTATATGTCCGCCAAATATGAGCGAATTCGAGGTTCATAACGCAGCATGAACGTATGGATCCACGAGCTCTGCCGCCCCGGCTGGTGATCGATCCAACGCTGCACCCGGAGATCTCGGTCGAGCTGCGGTCCAGCCCGCACATCCTCCGCCAGGCTCGATCCGGTGTGCGCGTGGACACCACGAAGAACCCTGCCCTCCTCTTCGTGATCCCGGCCCTCCTGATGGTGATCGCCGTAGCGACCGGCACGGAAGCCCTGCTGGTCCCCGGTGTAGGGCTCGGGCTGATCGTCCTGTTCAGGTGGATGGCGTTGGACGGCACCTATCGATCGACCCGGCGGCGGATCCGCGCCGCCCAGGTCCACGCCAACCGCTTCATCCTCCCCGAGGACCTGGACTACCCCTGCCAGAGGCTGCTGCGCAGGGCACAGAACGCGGTCGAGGCGATCATGGCCTCCCGCGTCCACCGGGACGGCCTGATCGACACCATCGACAACCGGGTCTCACTGCCCGAGGAGGTCTGGCAGATCGCCCAGCGGCTGCGGAAGCTGTCGTCCATGCACGCCGAGCACGGCAAGATCGTCCCCCGCGAGCTGCCGCCCGGCATGGAGGACGCGTTCAAGCCCTACACCACCGCCCTGGACGCCGCCTGGACGTCGCTGTCGCACCGCGTCCGCCACCTGGAGAAGTACGCCAAGCAGGTGGTCAAGGCGGACAAGGTCTACCACGCGCACCGGCGGCTCGAGGCGCTGGCCGCCAAGACCCCCGAATACCAGCAGCTGATCGCCGACACCGTGCGGGACGAGCTGGCCCACGAGCGCATCAGGGAGCTGGCCGACCAGGCGGCGCACGTACGCAAGCTGTTCGAGGAGAGCATCGCCCAGGCCAGGCTGGCGGCGGGCGAGCTGATCAGGACCCCCCTCACGTGATCCGGGCCGCTCAGGGGCCGGCGCGTCTGAGGAGCTCCAGGGTGCGGCGCATGCCGGCCTCGTTGCCGAGGCTGCGGTAGATGTCCCTGGCCTGCTCCAGCGGCTCCACCGCGGCCCCGCGGCCGCCCGCGTCGAGGTGCGCCTCCCCCAGGTAGCGCAGGCTCCTGGCCATCCACCACCGGTCCTCGAGCTCCTCGAACCCCCGCACCGCCCGCCGCAGCTCCCGCTCCGACTCCTCGATCCGGCCCAGCCGCGCCAGGGCCCGCCCGGCCGACACGGCGGTCCTGGCCACCCCCCACGAGTCGCCCAGCGCGGCCAGGATCTTCTCGGCCCGCCGGACGAAGTCCAGCTCGCGCAGCCCGTTGTCGGGGTCGCCGACCTCCCCCGCGGCCCGCAGGCAGCGGGCCTCCTCCCACAGCTCCCCCCGCTGCCTGAACATCTCGGAGGCCCGGTCGAGGCTGAACCCGGCCCTGGTGAACAGGTTGGCCGCCAGCCGGAGGTCGCCCGCGCGGTGCTCGACGCGCGCCTGCGCGGCCAGCACCTCGCCGTAAACGCGCAGGGTCTGGGCCTCGGAGTAGCGGTTGCCGTCCCGCTTGAAGATCTCCAGGGCGTCTTCCAGCAGCTCCCTGGCCTCGTCGGGACGGCGTTCCGACATGCGCATCTCGGCGAGGTTGCGCTGGGTGCGGGCCATCCACCACAGGTCGTCCTCGCCCTTGAACGCGGTGATGGCCCCGATGAGATAGTCCTGCGCCCGGTCCAGGTGGCCGTCGCTGAACAGCGTCATGCCGATCGTGCGCATGGCCCTGGCCGCCCACCAGGTCTCCCCCAGCTCCTCGAACGTCTCCAGCGCCCGCCTGGCCTCCTCCAGCGCCCGCTCCCGCAGGCCCAGCCCGCCGTGCACGGAGGCGCTGTCGAGCAGCGCGATGGCCAGCGCGCGCCGGTCGCCGATCTGCGCGGCGGCCTCGCAGCCGAGCTCGGCGACGGCCACCCAGTCGGCCCAGTACGCGCGCAGCGAGTGGCACAGGGAGCAGAACGCCCTGGCCAGCCCCCAGGTCAGCTCCCACAGCCGGAGCTGGCGGGCCAGGTGGATCATGGCGAGCAGCGTCAGCCGCTCGGCGTTGAGCCAGTCGCCGGCCCGGACCTGCCCGTCGGCGTCGGAGCGGCGTCCGCCCTTGCTCCAGTCCTGCGGCCAGCGGTTCTGCGCGGCCCCCTCGGCGCGGCGGCGGTAGCCGTAGAGCACGCGCTCGATGGCGGCCCTGCGCCGCTCGGACTCGTCCTGCTCGGCCAGCTCCGCGGCGAACACCCTGACCAGGTCGTGCAGCCGGTAACGCATCGTGCCGGTCTGGTCGGTGCCCGAGCACTCGGCGAGCTGGGCGTCGATGAGGGCTTCGAGCTGGTCGGCGCCGTCGAGCCCGGAGCTGTCGAGCAGCTCGCCGGCCACCCAGCCGGGCACGTCGGGCGCGGTGAGCGCGCTGAGCAGGCGCAGCAGGCGGCGCTGCATGCCCGTGCAGTCGTCGTAGCTGAGCTGCACGGAGGCGCGCACGCTCTTGTCCACCGTCGGGGCCACTTCGAGCTGGTCGAGGCGGCGGCGGGTGTCGGCCAGCCGGGCGGACATCTCGCGCATGCTCCACTGCTCGCGGGTGGCCAGCCGGGCGCCGCAGATGTTGATCGCCAGCGGCAGGTAGTCGCACAGCCGCACGACCTCCTTGGCGGCCTCCAGGTCGTCGACGACCCGGTCGCCGCCGGCCAGCCTGGCCAGCAGCTCCACTCCGTGCGCCTCGCTGAACACGCCCAGCCGCGTGTCATGGGTGCCGTTCAGGAACAGCGGCGCGCGCGAGGTGACCAGCACAGCGCAGCCGGGCTCGGCCGGGATCAACGCCTTGACCTGTTCGGCGTCGTGGGCGTTGTCGAGGCCGATGAGGATCCTGCGGCCCTTGGTCCAGGTCAGCCAGAGCTTGCGTAACTCGTCCAGGCCGCCGGGGTCGGTGGTCAGGCGCACGTCCAGCGCGCGCAGGAACCCGATCAGCACCTCGTCGGGGCGCACCGGTGCGTCCACGCCGCCGCGCAGGTCGGCGTAGAGCCTGCCGTCGGGGAACCAGCCGGCCGCCTCGTGCGCGAACCTGGTCATCAGCGCCGACTTGCCGACGCCGCCCCGGCCGTACAGGGAGACCACGAGGGGCGGTGAGAGGCCGGGGGTCTTCCTGCGCTCGGTGAAGACCTCGTGCAACTCGGCCAGCGCCTCGGCGCGGCCGGTGAAGTGCTCGGGGACCGGCGGCCACTGGTCGGGCGGGTGCGGGCCGGGCGCGGGGAGCGCCTGCTGCCGGGGCTCGCGCGGCTCAGTGGTGGCCCAGGTGGTCAGCCCGACGAGGGCGGCTGCCGCGCCGGTCACGGCGATCTTGGCCAGCGGCGGGATCTCCCAGTCCACGGAGGCGGTCAGCACGCTCGCGGCGGCGGCCGCGAGGCCCGCGGAGATGGGCGCGGCCCATGACACCTTTCTGCGTCTTTTGCGCGGTTTGTCAGGTAGGTCCCCTGTCAACGAACACCCCCTATGGGGTAATTCAAGCCAATGGGGTACGGCTTGCGCCAGCCGTACCCCATCGTTCATCTGTTAGCCGATCACATGACAGGTGGCCGTCGCGGTCTTGCTCGGGTCGCTCTCCGAGGTGGCGGTGAGCTTGACCCTGGCCAGGCGGTCGCCGCCGGTCCCGCGCACGGCGTTCACGGTGACGAGGTCCTGCCTGCCGAACGCGACGGAGTCCAGCGCGTTCGGGAGCTGGGCGGTCCAGCCCTTGCCCTGGATCTCGGCCTTGAGCCGGTAGACGTCGGAGTTCAGGTAGGCGCTGACGTCCTCCGGGTGCTGCCCCTGCGCCGGGGCCGCCTTGCCGGTGTTGAACAGCGGGAACTTGCAGGTGGAGATGTTCTTGGCGGTGGGCAGGCCGGCCGAGGGGAGCAGCTTGACGCCGCGCTTCTGCGGGCCCGTGCCGTCGAGCGAGCGGATGGCGACCGTGTAGGACAGCCCGCCGTCGCGGTCGCGCTTGACGTCGGTGACGTAGAAGTGCAGGCGGTTGGCCTGGTCGACGTACTCGTACTCGCTGCCGGAGTCCGTGCCGGCGTGGAAGAGGGCGTCGGCGAGCTGGCGGTAGTCGCCGACCGTGATCGGCACCTTCGTCCCGTCGGGCAGCACGTAGTCGGTCATGCCGATGTCCTGCGGGTTCGCGTCGATCACCCACTCGAACGGGGACCGGTCCTGGTTCTTGGTCTTGGCCAGCAGGACGCCGGAGTCGGGCGTGAAGGAGTCGGTGCCCACGCGGTCCACGACCTCGACCGTGTAGTTCTCGTAGCCGCCGCCGTCACACAGCGGGTTCGTCGTGACGTCGCAGGCGGGGCTCTTGTCGCCGGTGTCGAAGGAGATGTTGACGCCGGACAGCTCGTTCTTGCCCGGCTGGACGGCGCGGGCCACGACCCGGGCGGTGACCAGGCCCGACTCGTCGAGCGCCTCGCGCGAGAGGCGTAAGACGTTCTGCTCGTCCACCATCTCCAGCTTGATCTTGTTGCGCAGCATGTGCTGGGCGCCCATGGACGCGCCGGCGGTCGGCGGGATCAGCCAGCGGGAGTGCGGGCCGCCGGGGCCGTTGAAGCTGCCGCGGCTGAGCATCTCCCAGACGCCCGTGTACGCCCTGCGCGCCGGCACGCCGTACGGGTTGTTGTAGTTGTCGGCGATGCCCATGATGTGGCTCAGCTCGTGGGCGTAGACGGCCATGCCCGAGCTCTCGGCCTGGACCGAGTCGATGCCGAAGCGGGCGTTCGGCCAGAAGTTGGAGCCGGCCTGCCACGAGGTCCAGTCGACGTAGCGGGTGGCCACCCAGTTGGGCAGCGCGGGGTCCGGCGGGCCCCACTCGTCCGGCACGTCCTCCTTGGTCGGGAACTTCATCATCCCGAACTCCTGCCAGGTGGCCGACTCGTCCTGACCGGCGCTCAGGTAGAAGACGAAGTCGAACTGCTTGGCCACCTCCTCGCCGACAGAGGCGATCCAGGCGGCGTTGCCCTCGGTACGCAGGTTCTTGTTGCAGGTGTCGCCCGCCGGGCAGCCGGTGCCGCCCTGGAACTCCATCGCGTACTCGTGGTCCTTGCCCGACAGCGTGTAGGGCCCGAACCCGGTCAGCTCCACCCCGTACCTGCCGCCCGAGTCCTCCATCCAGTACTCGTGGATGGTGTGACCCTTGTTGAGGTCGTTCGGGGTGTTGAGGAAGTCCTGGTAGAACTTGGCCACCTGGTCGCGCGGGACGTCGTGGGCCTCGGCGCTCGGGTTCGCGTAGATCGTCGAGCCCTTGGGCTGCGTCACCACGAACGACTGGTTCGGGTAGTCGAGCAGCACGAGCGCGCCCTTGAACGTGCGCTTCGACCCCTTGACGGCGGGGTCGTTCCACTTGGTGCCGGGCGGCCGTTTGTAGTCCGCCCACGTCATGCTGTCGGGATTCTCCCAGTTCTGCGGATCAATCGGCTTGATGCCGCCGGCTGGGTCGGAGCGCAGGGCCTGGGCGTCGGCGGATTCGTCGCGCTGCCAGGGCTGCGTTTGCGGCCAGTGGTTCTGCCGCCACGGATACTCGGGATCGGTGGGGGGTGCTGCGGAAGCAGGGGTCGCCATCAGGCTCACCGGGATCAGCACGATGGCCGCCAGCAAACCCTTCAGCAGCTTCTTCGGGGCAATCACGGATTGACGGTATAGACGATGTTGACGGAGATCACCGATCAGTTGTAGGGAAGAACCCTAGTCGTCTTTCCGACAATTGTTGAAATATCCACGTAAAGGTGTTGGTGTGGCGGATCTCCAGCGGACCGTGGACGAGCTCGCCGCGCGTCTCGGCCGCCCCCTGCTGCTCGAGGACCGCGTGCAGCGCGTCGTGGCCTACAGCGAGCAGAACGGCGCCATGGACGACATCCGCCGCGACTCGATCCTGCGCCGCAGCACCACTCCCGAGGTGCGGCAGTGGTTCCGGGCGGCCGGCGTGCACGAGGCGACCGGGCCCGTGCGCACCCCGGGCGCGCCGCACTTCGGCCTGCTGCCGCGGGTGTGCGTCCCGGTACGGCACGCGGACGCGCTGCTCGGCTTCCTGTGGTTCGTCGACGCGGAGCCGGCCATGTCCGCCGCCGAGATCGCCGAGGCCGTGGCCGCCGCCCCGGCGCTCGCGCTGGCCCTGTTCCACGAGAGCCTGGCCACCGGGCTGGCCTCCCACCGGGAGCTGGAGGCGGTCACCGGGCTGCTGGCGGGCGAGCGGGACGCGGCCAGGCAGCTCATCGAGGCGGGCGCGTTCCCGCAGGCGCAGCCGGTGACCGTGCTGGTGGCCAAGCCGCGCGGGGCCGAGCCGGACGAGGCGCTCAGGCTGGGGCTGGAGCAGGGGCTGCTGGCGCTGCGGCGGCGGCTGAACGGTCACCATCCGCTGCACCTGGTCCGCTACGACCACGCCGTGCTGCTGACCGCCGGGCCGCCGGTCTCCCCCGACGAGCTGCACGCGGCCATGCCGGTGCCGGTGGTGGTCGGGGTGGGGCGGACCAGGCCGGCGCTGGCGGAGGCGGCGGAGTCGTACCGGGAGGCCAGGCACGCGGCCGAGGTGACCTCGCGGGTGCCCGGGCTCGGGCGCACGGCCGAGTGGGCGCGGCTCGGCGTCTACCGGATGCTCACCCAGCTGCCCGACCAGGAGCTGCATCCGGGGCTGGAGGGACTGCTGGCCGACGCCCAGTACCTGCCGCTGCTGGAGACCCTGGAGACCTACCTGGACCTGGCCGGGAGCGCGGTCGCCACCTCTCGGGCGCTGCGGCTGCACCGGACGTCCCTGTACTACCGGCTGCAGCGGGTGGAGGAGCTGGCCCGTACCGACCTGAAGGACGGGGGCGAGCGGCTCGCGTTGCACCTGAGCCTGAAACTCGCCCGCCTCTCCGGTCGATATTTACCGAGAGAATCGCATAATTTGTCCTAATTGCGAACCTGACAGGGCTCACGTTTAATGCCCTGACAGGGATGATCCGACGGGAGTGCCGATGCCGTCTGCGAAACGTGCCGGTCCGGTCCTGAACAGGCGCGCGCCCATGCCCGTCGTGGTCCATTCCGGCCCGCTCGTTCTGCCCGTCTGCGCCGATCCCATTCGCGACGGGGCCGTGGCGCTCAAGGGCGACCGGGTGGTCGAGGTGGGCACGCGAGCCTCGGTGACCACGTCCTTCCCCGCCGCCGAGGAGCGGCGGTGGACCGGCATGATCGTGGCCGGGCTGGTCGACGCCCGCGCCGCGGGGTCCGCCTCCGGGCCGGCCGCCGGACCCGGGGTGACGGCGCGGGCGGGGGTGGTCTCCGACCTGGCCGAGCCCGCCGGGGTGCCCGGGATCTCGTACGTCGAGGTGACCAGCGCGAGCGAGGAGGAGTGGGAGACCCGCGGGCGGGACGCGGTGATCACGGCGATCCGCGAGGTCGACCGGCCTTGCCCGGTGGGGATCGCGGCGCACACGCCGGACCCGCAGGTGCTGGAGGACGTGGCGGTGCTGGCCAGGACGTTCGGGCTGCGCCTGCTGGTCGATCTGGACCGGCTCTCCCCCGCCGCGCTGGACGAGGCGGGGGTGCTGGGACCGCTGTGCCACGTGGCGGTCTCCCGGCCGCTGGACCCCGGGGAGCGCAAGCTGCTGCGGCTGCGCAAGACCGTGGTGGCCGTCTGCGCGTCGCCCGCCCCCGACGTGCTGGCCCTGCTCGACGAGGGCAACACCGTCGCCCTCGGCACCGGGGCCGACGGCGGTCCGACGGGCGGCACCGGCGGGGTGCTCGGGGTGGCGCGGGGCATCCGGCAGCACGCCCGCGAGCTCGGGCTGCGGACCCGAGGGCTGGACGGCAGGCTGGTGGCGGCCGCGACCATGGGCGGGGCCCGGGCGCTGGGGATGCACCGGGGCAAGGGGCGCATCGGGTCGCTGGCCCCGGGGACCCGCGCCGACTTCGCCGTCTTCGACGCCCGCGGACGCTACCCGTACGCCGCGCTCCTGGCCCAGCCACCCTGCCTCGGCACCGTCCTCGGCGGCACCGTCCTCCCCGCGGCCTGATCGCTAGCGGAACTGGGACTCCACGAGGCCCAGCAGGTCACGGAGCTGGTCGCGCTGCTCCTCCGTCAGGACCGTGAACAGGTCCTGACCCGCGTCCCGGCGGGCCTCGCGGGCGCGCTCGGCCATCCGGCGCCCGTCGGGGGTGATCATCACTAACGTGGAGCGGCGATTGGCGGGATCCACCTCGCGGCGCGCCAGCCCGGCCTCCTCCAGCGCGTCCACCACCGGCGTGAGCGAGCGCGGCACGATCCGCAGCTCGTCGGCCAGCCGCACCATCCGCAGCGCTTCCGGGGCCTCGGCGAGCGCCCGGAGGGCCCGCGCCTGCCCCGGGTTGAGCCCCAGCGGGACCAGCCGGTCCACGTACCCGCGCCGCAACCGCCTGCTGACCAGGTGCAAGAGCTCGGCGAGCTCCTTTTCTCCCATGTCGATAAGTTTAGCCGGAACAAATATGAGTTAACCTCTGTTTGAGTGGACATCTGAAAGGAGGCGCCACTTGGCGGAGGAACCACGCGCGCCCCTCGGGCGCATCATCAAGCTGTTCCGCCCCTACCGCGGCCGCCTGGCCCTGGTGGGCTCCCTCATCCTGCTGTCGTCGCTGGTGTCGCTGGCCTCGCCCTTCCTGCTGCGCGAGGTGCTGGACGTGGCGATCCCGGCCAGGGACGCCGGCCTGCTCGCGCTGCTGGCCCTGGGCATGATCGCGGTGGCGGTCATCACCAGCGTGTTCGACGTCGTACAGACGCTGATGTCCACCACCGTGGGCCAGCGGGTGATGCACGACCTGCGCATCGCCGTCTACGGCCACCTGCAGCGCATGTCGCTGGCGTTCTTCACCCGCACGAGGACCGGCGAGGTCCAGTCGCGCATCGCCAACGACATCGGCGGCATGCAGTCGGTCGTCACCTCGACCGCCTCATCCCTCGTCTCCAACCTCACCACCGTGATCGCCACGATCGTCGCCATGGTCGCGCTCGACTGGCGGCTGACGGTCGTCTCGCTGCTGCTCATGCCGGTGTTCGTGTGGATCAGCCGCAAGGTCGGCAGCGAGCGCAAGCGCATCACCAACGAGCGGCAGCGCAAGCTGGCGAGCATCGCCTCCATGGTCCAGGAGTCGCTGTCGATCAGCGGCATCCTGCTCGGCCGCACCATGGGCCGCTCCGACGGTCTGACCGAGCGCTTCGGCCGGGCCTCCGACGAGCTGGCCGACCTCGGCGTGCGGACGAGCATGGCGGGACGCTGGCGGCAGTCGTCCATCCAGATCGTCATGGCGGCCATGCCCGCGATGATCTACTGGGCGGTCGGCCACACGGGCGCGATCTCGGTCGGCACGCTGGTGGCCTTCACGACCCTGCAGACCAGCCTGTTCAGGCCGATGGTCTCGCTGCTGCGGCTGGGCGTCGAGGTGCAGACCTCGCTGGCGCTGTTCGGGCGGATCTTCGAGTATCTGGACCTGCCGGTGGACATCCGCCCCGGCACGCGGGAGCTGCAGGACGTGCGCGGCGAGGTCCGCTTCGAGGACGTCGACTTCTCGTACGGCGAGACCCCCACCCTCACCGGCGTGGACCTCAAGGTCCCGGCGGGCGCCAGCCTGGCCGTCGTGGGCGAGACCGGCTCGGGCAAGACCACGCTCAGCTACCTGCTGCCCAGGCTCTACGACGTCACCGGCGGGCGGGTCACGATCGACGGGGTGGACGTGCGGGAGCTGACGTTCGACACGCTGAGCGAGGCGGTCGGCGTGGTGTCGCAGGAGACGTACCTGTTCCACGCCTCGATCGCCGACAACCTGCGCTTCGCCAAGCCGTCGGCGACCGACGAGGAGCTGGAGGAGGCCGCGCGGGCCGCGCGCATCCACGACCACATCGCCTCGCTGCCCGACGGCTACGACACGCTGGTGGGCGAGCGCGGCTACCGGTTCTCCGGCGGCGAGAAGCAGCGCCTGGCCATCGCGCGCACGCTGCTGCGCAACCCGCCGGTGCTGGTCCTCGACGAGGCCACCAGCGCGCTGGACACGCAGACCGAACGGGCCGTGCAGGAGGCGCTCGACGCGCTGGCGCGGGGCCGTACGACCATCACGATCGCACACCGGCTGTCCACGGTCCGCGACGCGGACCAGATCGTCGTGCTGGACGGCGGGAAGATCGTCGAGCGCGGCACCCACGACGAGCTGATGGCCCGCGCCGGCCACTACGCGGCGCTGGTGAGCAGGGATCATCCGCTCGAGCTCGTTTAACTCTCAAATGGGCATCATCCCAGTCCCATGAGTAGCCCTGACCCCTCTGGCAACCGACGCCCACCACAGTGTCGAGGAGGGACAAGGAAGAGTTGGCCCAGGCCCTGAGCAAGGCCAAGTCATAGAATTTCGGGCCGCGTCCTGGGTAGGGGGCGCGTATGACCGAAAAACCTCCTGACCGGTTCGGCTTCAGTGACGAACAGGCGATCGAGTTCGAGGAGTGGACCGAGGATCTCGGTTTCTACCACGAGGTCAAGGAAGACGACCCCCAGCGCCGGGACACTCTCGACGAACGCCTTCGCCGCGAGGCCAGGGACCGGCTCCACGAGCCCCGCCCCAAGCACCGGCTGACCCAGCCGGACGAAGGGCTGGCGCCCGACACGGAAGGCGAGGAGATCGCCCTCGATTGGGGCGACGACGACGGGAACGACCTGTCGGCGGAGGAGCGTGCCATCCGCATCGACTCCGACGAGAACCTCACGTGATCCGTCCCCGCGCCGCCGTCACCGCTCGCGCGGCGGTCCGGCGCGGGCGTTCATCCAACGCGTCCCGACACTCGCGCTCAGCCGAGGCGTTCCAGCACGGTCAGTACGGCGTGCAGGTCGTCGATGATCGCGTCGGCGGCCGCCGCCTGCGGGCGCTCGGCGTGCAGGTACCCCCACGGGCCGCGGCGCAGCAGCGCCGTGCGCATGCCCGCCGCGGCGGCCGGGAGCACGTCGTTGTCGAGCCGGTCGCCGACGTAGAGGATCTCGCCGGGCTCCCGCCCCGCGACCGCCGCGACCTTGGCGAAGAACCCGGCGTCCGGCTTGGACACGCCCCATCCCTCGGAGGTGTGCACGGAGTCGGCGGGCAGGTCCATGGCGACCAGTGCCCCGTAGGCCCGCGCCGGCTGGTTGCCCGCGATGATCACCTGGTATCCGGCCGCCCTGATGGCGGCCAGGGCGTCGCGCACGTCGGGGTAGAGGTCGTCGGCGTCGAAGTGGTTGCGCAGGCCGTCGGGCTCGTCGCGCTCCCAGGCGGCATCCTCCGCGTCCGCGTCGAAGCCGGGGCGGATGAGCTCGAAGGCGTCGATGTGGGGGCGATCCAGCGCCGCCATCCCGCCGAGCGCGCCCATCAGCACGAACTCGCTCACACCCAGCCGCCCGGCCCAGCGCGTCCAGATGCGCGCCTCGCTGATCAGCGTCTCCCCGACGTCGAACACCACGGCCTTGATCATCAATCCCCCCGTTTCAACCCGTTCGGCCGGGCGCCTAGGCAAAGCGCCCGACAAATCCTATAAGGGGGATTTCTTCATGAAGCCAGAGCGCGATGCGAAGCACCGCCAGCTCGACGCCGATCGCGTCCCACTCGACGACCTCACCATGACCACGGATCAGGGCGTCCCGGTCGATCACACGGACGACTCGCTGCGGGCGGGCACCCGCGGGCCGACGCTCATGGAGGACTTCCACTTCCGCGAGAAGATCACCCGTTTCGACCACGAACGCATCCCCGAGCGCGTGGTCCACGCCAGGGGCGCGGGCGCGTACGGGGTCTTCCAGCTCTACGAGCCGCTCGGCGACCTGACCTCGGCGGCCTTCCTGAACGACACCTCGACGCCGACGCCGACGTTCGTGCGCTTCTCGACCGTCGCGGGCTCGCGCGGCTCGGCCGACACCGTGCGGGACGTACGCGGGTTCGCCACGAAGTTCTACACCTCTCAGGGCAACTTCGACCTCGTGGGCAACAACTTCCCGGTCTTCTTCATCCAGGACGGCATCAAGTTCCCCGACTTCGTGCACGCGGTCAAGCCGGAGCCGCACAACGAGATCCCGCAGGCGCAGTCGGCGCATGACACGTTCTGGGACTTCGTGCAGCTCCAGCCGGAGTCGCTGCACATGGTCATGTGGCTGATGTCCGACCGGGCGATCCCGCGCAGCTTCCGGATGATGCAGGGGTTCGGGGTGCACACGTTCCGGCTGGTGAACGCCTCCGGGCAGGGGACGTTCGTCAAGTGGCACTGGCGGCCGGTGCTGGGGACGTACTCGCTGGTGTGGGACGAGGTGCTGCGCATCCAGGGCAACGACCCCGACTACAACCGCCGGGACCTGTGGGAGGCCATCGAGCGCGGCGCCTACCCCGAGTACGAGCTGTGCGTGCAGCTCGTGCCCGAGTCGCGGGAGCACGACTTCGACTTCGACCTGCTCGACCCCACGAAGATCATCCCTGAGGAGCAGGTGCCGCTGCGGCCCATAGGCAAGATGACGCTCAACCGCAACCCGCAGAACTTCTTCGCCGAGACCGAGCAGGTCGCCTTCCACACCGCCAACGTCGTGCCCGGCATCGACTTCTCCAACGACCCGCTGCTGCAGGCCCGCAACTTCTCCTACCTCGACACCCAGCTCCTGCGCCTGGGCGGGCCCAACTTCCCGCAGATCCCGGTCAACCGGCCGGTGAACGAGGTGCGCAACGACCAGCGCGACGGCTTCCACCAGCACCTGATCCACGAGTCGCGCACCAGCTACGCGCCCAACTCCATCAGCGGCAACCGCCCCGAGGCCACCGACGGCTACCGGCACTACCAGGAGCGGGTGGACGGCGTGAAGATCCGCGAGCGCAGCCCCAGCTTCGAGGACCACTACAGCCAGGCCACCCTGTTCTGGAACAGCATGGCGGACTGGGAGAAGCGGCACATCGTGGCCGCGTTCCTGTTCGAACTCGGGCACGTGGAGCGGCCTCCCATCAAGGAGGGCGTGGTCCGGCACCTGGGCCAGATCCACCCCGACCTGGCCGCCCAGGTGGCCCAGGGGCTCGGCCTGCCCGAGCCGCCCAGGACCGAGGTCCACTCCAACGCCTCACCCGCGCTCAGCATGACCGGCCAGCCGCAGAGCATCGCCACCCGCAAGGTCGCCATCCTCATGGCGGACGGGACGGACGCCGGCGAGGTGACCGCCCTGCGCGAGTCGCTGGAGGGCAAGGGCGCCATCTGCGAGGTGCTGGCCCCGGCGGAGGGCACCGTGGCCGGCATCCCCGTGGACCGGCAGCTCGGCGCGGCGAGCTCGGTCCTCTACGACGCGGTGGTGGCCGCCGACGGCGCGGCCCTGGCCTCGCTGGGGCGGGCGCGCTTCTTCGTCATGGAGGCGTTCAAGCACGGCAAGCCCATCGGGGCCGTGGGGTCGGGGCGGGAGCTCCTGGAGGCCGCGCGACTGCCCAGTGACGTGGGGGTGGTGATGGGGGACGGGATCGCCGAGAAGTTCGCCACGGCGGTCGCCGGCCACCGCTTCTACGAACGCGACGTGGACGCCGTCCCGGCGTGACACCCCATCGAATCGGCCGCCCCACGGGGCGGCCGATTCTCGTGGCATCGGCACGCGCGAGATGGAATACTTAGCGTGCCCGTTCGAATACGAAGGGAGAGAATCCATGGTCGCCATGGTGGAAGAAGAGCTCCACACGGACGCAGTAGAAGTGGAGGAGGACTACACCGAAGCGGTGGAGGAGGAGCAACACTCCGGCGAAGAGGAGCTGGACGAGGCGGAGCAAGAAGACAACCCGAAGTCGACTGCGGTGCGACGCCGCCGAACGCCACGCACCGCTCGGGAGTTGTTCGATGTCCTACCCCCCCTCCCCGGCTTCCGGGTTGAGGTCATCGAAGGGAAACTGATCGTGAGCCCATCAGGCACCCCTGAGCATTTCTTGACCAGCGACGAGCTAGCCTACGCTCTGCGTCCGCTGCGCAAAGAACGCGGCTGGCACGGAGCACATGGTCCGCAGATCTGCATCGATGGGCCCCGATACTCACTCCAGCCCGACTACGTGCTGTGGCCCCGCGACTGCAAACGGTGGGGCAATGAGCTGCTGTCGACTGGAGTGATCATGGTCACCGAGGTGGTCTCGCCCAGCAGCGTTCGCGACGACCGCGAGGAAAAGGTGCGTCTTTACGCGCTGGGCAAGGTGCCGGTCTACCTGCTGATCGACCAGGTCGCGAAGTGCCCGAGTGTAACTGTCTACAGCGACATCGAGGACGACGTATATCGCACGATCGACTCGGAGCCCATGGGAAAGCCGCTCTACCTGCCCGACCCCGTCAACCTCGAGCTCGACACCTCGATCTTCATGGTGTGAGCTTCTCCATCGCCTTGGTGATGCGCTTCTCCGACACCGGCGTGGGCGTGCCCAACGTCTGAGCGAAGAAGCTCACCCGCAGCTCCTCGATCATCCACCGGATCTCCACCACGTCCGGATCCCCTCTCCGCGCCCGAGGGAGCTTCTCCAGCACGTCGTGGTAGTCGTCCTCGACCTTGTGCACCTTGTCCATCCACTCCTGGTCCCGCCAGGGCTCCTCGGGGAGCTTGGTGAGGCGGCGGTCGATCGCCCGGATATAGCGCAAGATGTCGGACAAACGCCGGTAACCGGTCGCCGTGACGAAGCCCGCGTAGACGAGTTTGCCGAGCTGCTCGCGGATGTCGTCCGTCGACGCGCTCTCCCGCAGGCCGCCCAGCTGGCCGCCCGCCGCGTGCCAGACGCTCAGGATCTGCTCCACCTTCGACAGCACGTCGGCCGCCGTGTCGTGGAGGTGAGCCCGTACGTGCTGGTAGAGGCGGTCGAAGGCCACCGGGTCCCACGCCGCGCCCCCGGCGTCGAGCATCAGCTTGTCGACCGCCGCGTTGACCACGTCCTCGAACAGCGCCACCGCCCCGCCGTGCGGGCTGCGTGACAGCGCCAGCTTGGCCTGGTTGGACAGGCCGCCCAGTAGGGATTTGGCCGGGTTGGTGACGTTGAGGAGGAGCAGGCGGCGCACGCCGGGCCAGTGGGAGCGGCGCTGCTCGGCCGCCGTGTCGAAGATCTTGATCGAGACGGAGTCGCCCGCGTCCACCAGCGCCGGATAGCCCTTCATCCGGCCCTGCTCGAACACCTTCGGCAGCGTCCCGAAGCTCCACGTGTGCAGGCCGGTCTGCTCCAGGTCGTCGCCGGCCTGCGAGAGCGTCTCCCGCAGGCGCGGGGCGAGGCGGCGCTTCAGCGCGTCGAGGTCCTTGTCCTCGGCCACCGTGCGCCTGCGCTCGTCGATCACCCGGTACGTGATGCGCAGATGCTCGGGCACCTGGTCCAGCTGCCAGGCCTCGCGCGGCACGCGTACGCCGGTCAGGCGCAGCAGCTCGCGCTCCACGGCCGCCAGCAGCGGCTCACCGCCCTGCTTGACCCCCTCCAGCACCTGCTTGGCGTAGTTGGGGGCGGGCACGAAGTTGCGGCGCAGGGCCTTCGGCAGGGAGCGGATCAGCGCGGTGATCAGCTCCTCGCGCAGGCCGGGGATCTGCCAGTCGAAGCCGTCGGAGCTGACCTGGTTGAGCACCTGGAGCGGCACGTGGACGGTCACGCCGTCGGCGTCCGCGCCCGGCTCGAACTGGTAGGTCAGCTTCATCCGCTGCCCGAGCTGTTTCCAGGTGTCGGGGTAGTCGCGGGCGCTGACGTCGGCGCCCTCGTTGACCAGCATGTCCGGCGAGAACGTGAGCAGGTCGGGCGTCTGCTGCCTGGCCTGCTTCCACCAGGAGTCGAAGTGGCGGGCCGAGACCACGTCGGCCGGCACCCGCTGCTCGTAGAAGTCGAACAGCGCCTCGTCGTCCACCATGATGTCGCGGCGGCGGGCCCGGTTCTCCAGCTCCTCGACCTCGCCGAGCAGCCTGCGGTTGTCCTTGAGGAAGCGGTGGTGGGTGTCCCAGTCGCCCTCGACCAGGGCGTGCCTGATGAACAGCTCACGCGACAGGTCGGGGTCGATGCGGCCGTAGTTGACCTTGCGGCCCACCACCAGCGGCACCCCGTACAGGGTGACCTTCTCCAGGGCGATCACCGCACCCTGGTTCTTCTCCCAGTGCGGCTCGGAGTAGGTGCGTTTGACCAGGTGTTGCGCGAGCGGCTCGACCCAGTCGGGCTCGATCTTGGCATTGACGCGCGCCCAGAGCCGGGAGGTCTCGACCAGCTCGGCCGACATGACCCACTGCGGCTGCTTCTTGGCCAGCGCCGAGCCGGGGAAGATGGCGAAGCGGGCATTGCGGGCGCCGAGGTATTCCTGGATCGGCCGGCGGCCGTCCTGCCCCCGCTGCTTGTCCATGACGTCCTTGACGCCGATGTGCGACAGCAGCCCGACCAGCAGCGACGCGTGCACGTGGTACGGCTGCGCGGGCTGGCTGTTGGGCTGGGCGCCGAGCGACTGGCGCACCTGGCTGTAGATGTCCTGCCACTCGCGTACGCGCAGGTAGTTGAGGAACTCGGCCTTGCACAGCCGCCGGAAGGCGCTGGAGGACAGCTCCTGCTGCTTGTCGCGCAGGTAGTTCCACAGGTTGAGGTAGGCCAGGAAGTCGGACTCGGGGTCGGCGAAGCGCCGGTGCTTCTCGTCGGCCTGCTGCTGCTTGTCGGACGGGCGCTCGCGCGGGTCCTGGATGGACAGCGCCGCGGCGATCACCATGACCTCGCGCAGGCAGCCGTTCTTCTCGGCCTCCAGCACCATGCGGCCCAGGCGCGGGTCGACGGGGAGGCCGGCCAGCTTGCGGCCGACGCCGGTGAGCTTGCCGTGGACGTCGAACGCGCCCAGCTCGTGCAGCAGGTTGACGCCGTCCTTGACCTGGCGGCGGTCCGGCGGCTCCACGAACGGGAACGCCTCGATGTCACCCAGCCCGATCGAGGTCATCTGGAGGATGACGGAGGCCAGGTTGGTACGCAGGATCTCGGGGTCGGTGAACTCCGGCCGGCTGAGGAAGTCCTCTTCCTCGTACAGCCGGATGCAGATGCCGTCGGAGGTGCGGCCCGAGCGGCCCTTGCGCTGGTTGGCGCTGGCCTGCGAGACGGCCTCGATCGGCAGCCGCTGCACCTTGGTGCGGTGGCTGTAGCGGGAGATGCGGGCGAACCCCGGGTCGACGACGTATTTGATGCCGGGGACCGTGAGCGACGTCTCGGCGACGTTGGTGGCCAGCACGACGCGGCGGCCCGTGTGGCGCTGGAAGACGCGGTGCTGCTCGGCGGCGCTCAGGCGGGCGTAGAGCGGGAGGATCTCGGTGTTGCGGAACTCGGCCTTGCCCAGGGCGTCGGCGGCGTCGCGGATCTCCCGCTCGCCCGACAGGAACACCAGGATGTCGCCGGGGCCCTCCGAGATCAGCTCCCGGCAGGCGTCCACGATGCCCTGGGTCTGGTCGTCGTCCTCGCTGAGCGGCCGGTAACGCACCTCCACCGGGTAGGTGCGGCCGGAGACCTCGACGATCGGCGCGTCGTCGAAGTGGCGGGAGAACCGCTCGGGGTCGATCGTGGCGCTGGTGATGATGACCTTGAGGTCGGGGCGCTGGGGCAGGAGCTGCTTGAGGTAGCCGAGGATGAAGTCGATGTTGAGGCTGCGTTCGTGGGCCTCGTCGATGATCAGCGTGTCGTACTGGTCGAGCGTGCGGTCGTTCTGCAGCTCGGCCAGCAGGATGCCGTCGGTCATCAGCTTGACGAGCGTGCGGTCGCTCGCCTGGTCGGTGAAGCGGACCTTGTAGCCGACGACCTCGCCCAGGCCGGTGTCGAGCTCCTCGGCGATGCGCTCGGCGACCGTGCGGGCGGCGATGCGGCGGGGCTGGGTGTGGCCGATCAGCCCGCGTACGCCGCGGCCCAGCTCCAGGCAGATCTTGGGGATCTGGGTCGTCTTGCCGGAGCCCGTCTCGCCCGCGATGATCACCACCTGGTGGTCGCGGATGGCCGCCAGGATGTCGTCTTTCCGCTGGGAGACCGGCAGGTTTTCCGGATATTTCACCACCGGTACGGCTTCGCGCCGCCGGACCAGCCGCTGCTCGGCGCGTTCGACGTCGGCGAGGATCTCCGCGACGATCTTGTCCCGGGCGTCACGTGACCGGACCCGGCGCATGCCGTCGAGCCTGCGCCGCAGTCGCCGCTGGTCGCGCGGCATGAGCTCGGGCAGGCGGGAGTGGAGCTCGGCGAGTGGAGAGGACAAGGAAGGCGTTCCCATACTGCTTTCAGGATATTTGAGCCCCGCGTCCCCGGAGCCAACCGACCATGCTGCCCGACACCGGCGGGACGCGCATCCCAATATCTCGCCCGGCCCGGGGCGCCTGTCGGTCATACCAGCTCGGCGGCGAGACGTTCGATCGTGTCACGGCCCTCCAGGGGGCGCAGCCAGGCGGCGGGCAGGACGCCGGTGCCGTGGAGGGCGCCGAGCAGGTTGCCGCACACCGAGCCGGTGGAGTCGCTGTCGCCCGAGTGGTTGACCGACAGCAGCAGGGCCCGCTCCACGGAGGGCTCGACCAGGGCGCAGTACACGCCGATGGCCAGCGCCTCCTCGGCCACCCACGCGCCGCCCAGCGACTCGACCCGCTCCGGCGAGTGCGCGCCGCCGTCGGCGGCGAGCGCCACGGCGGCGCGCAGGGTCGCGCTGGTCTCGTCGTGCGCCGGGTAGGCCGTCAGCAGGTCCACGGCGCGGTGGACGGCGGGCTCCAGGGCCTCGCCCGCCACGAGGTACGCCGTGATCGCGGCGAACGCCCCCGCGGCCAGGTAGCCGGTCGGATGCCCGTGGGTGATCTGCGCGCACGCCGCCGCCACCTCGAACGCCTCCCGAGGGTCGGGCCCCGCGGCGCCGGAGAGCGCGACCAGGCCGAAGGGGGCCGAGCGCATCACAGTGCCGCAGCCCTTGGAGTTCGGGTTCACCGGGCCCGGCTCCCCCAGCGGGGACGGCCCGGGGAACTGCTGACGCAGGCCCGACAGGCAGGCGTTGCCCGGGGCCCGGCGCGAGTACAGCCAGGTCTCCTCGCGCAGCCGGCCCGTGCGGTGCGGGCGGTCCGCGGGCGGCGGGGCCTGGTGGTTCTGGGTGTCGAGCCAGCGCAGGTACGCCTGCAGCACGGGCTCCACCACCTCGGGGTACGGGTACGCCGCCCGCCCTGGGGCCGGGGGTCCACCAGCGGCGCGGGCCCGGAGCAGCCCTTCCACGGTGAAGAGTGTCATCTGGGTGTCGTCGGTGATGAGGCCGGACCTTCCTCGCCACGTCGTGACATATCCGGTAATGCCCTCCGCCCCGTGCTCCCTGCGGATCTCCCGCCACGACTGGAACTCGATCGGCGACCCGAGCGCGTCGCCGATCGCGCCACCGAGGAGGCAGCCTCGTACTCGATCCCGTACGTCCATGGGGAAATCTTGTCAGGCTCCGGGCGGTCTGAGAGATTGCGGGTGATTCGGCCCACGTCCCGGAGGTCACGCGTGCCACAATTACGCCCGGCCCTCTTCGCCGTCACCCTCACCCTCGCGATCGCGACACCCGCCCAGGCGGCGGCAGCAGCACCCGCCATCACCGTCCAGAACGGCCGTACACAGCCGGTCTTCTCCTACGCGGACGCGGTCCGCGAGCACGTGTACGTCGAGTCGACCGTCGACAGCGACCTCGACGGCAAACTCGACAGAGTACGCGTGGACGTCATCAGGCCCAAGGAGTCCGGCCCGGGGCTCAAGGTGCCGGTGATCATCGATGAGAGCCCGTACTACGACAACTCCGGCCGCGGCAACGAGGCAGAGCGCAAGATTTACGACGCCGCCGGAAATGTCACGAAATTTCCGCTCTTCTACGACAACTACTTCGTCCCCCGCGGCTACGCCGTCCTCAACGTCGACATGCTCGGCACCACCCGATCGGACGGCTGCCCGGACATCGGCGGCAAGGCGGACGTCCTGGGCGGCAAGGCCGTCATCGACTGGCTGAACGGCCGCGCCAAGGCGTTCAGGGCGGACGGCACCCCGGCCGTGGCCGACTGGACGACGGGCAAAGCCGCCATGATCGGCAAGTCGTACGACGGCACCCTGGCCAACGCCGTCGCCGCCACCGGCGTCGAGGGCCTGAAGACGATCGTGCCCATCTCGGCCATCAGCTCCTGGTACAAGTACCAGCGCTCCAACGGCGTCATCTACAACCACGACTACGCCTCCTGGCTGGCCAACTACGTCGACACCGACCCCGAGGCCAAGTGCCAGGCCGTGCGCGACAGGATGGACGCCGAGGACGGCGACGACACGGGCGACTTCAATCCGTTCTGGGCCGAGCGCGACTACATCAAGGGCCTGCTCGGCGACGCCTCCAAGGTCAAGGCCAGCGTGTTCGTCGTCCACACGGTCAACGACCTCAACGTCAAGCCCGACAACTTCTCGACCTGGTGGAAGGCCCTGGCCGACCGCAACGTGCCGCGCAAGATCTGGGTCGGCCAGACCCAGCACGTGGACCCGTTCGACTTCGAGGGCCGGCGCGCGCTCTGGGTGGACACCCTGCACCGGTGGTTCGACCACTGGCTGCACGGCGTACGCAACGGGATCGTGAACGAGCCCCGCGCCGACGTCGAGATCGGCCCGGCCCGCTGGACCACCCAGCACGACTGGCCGGCGCCGTTCGCGCTCAAGGCGTCCCTGCGTCCCGCGCCCGACGGCTCGCTCGGCCTGAAGCCCGCCGCCAGGAACAGCACCGCCTCCTTCACCGACGTCGCCATGACCGAGAGCGACATGGTGGCCGACATCGGGACGGCGAACCCGGGACGGGTCGCGTTCACCACGGGCGCGCTCCCGCTCGACCTGCGCCTGTCCGGCACGCCCACCGCGGACCTGCGGGTCAAGCTGGACAAGCCCACCTCCAACCTGACCGCCCTGCTCGTCGACTTCGGCGACGGCACCCGCGTCGACTGGCGCCGCGGCCAGGGCATCACCACGCTCACCGAGGAGGACTGCTACGGCGAGAGCACCGCGGCCGACGACGCCTGCTACAAGAAGGTCGTCACGAACGTGGCCACCCGCCCGCTCGAGATCGTCGCCCGCGGCTGGATCGACGTCCAGAACCGCGACTCGCTCAGCCAGGCCGCGCCGCTGCCGCCCGGCACGTACGGGACGGTCAAGTGGCTGACGCTGCCGCAGGACTACACCTTCAGGAAGGGCCACCGGGTCGGCCTCGTGGTGGCCGGCACCGACTCGACCTACAGCGACGAGACCGGCACCGGCGCGACCGTGACGCTGGACCTGGCCAGGTCCAGCGTCGTCGTCCCGTTCGTCCTGGGCACGCCGCTGGCGGACGTGCCGAGGGACACGACCACGTTCCGCGGTCCCGACCGGGTGGAGCTGCCCGAGCCCGATCGCGAGTTCTCGTTCTTCTAGCGGTATGAGGGGGCCTCGGGCGCGCCGCCCGGGGCCCTCACCCGCAGGAGAGGACGCCGCGCCGGTAGTCGAGCGTCGTCCGCGTGCCCTTCTGCCGGACCGTCCAGGCCACGCTCATGGTCAGGGTGCCGCCCCCGGCGCTGGTGCCGCCGGTGGTCTTGCCGTCACCGGTCGCCCGGCCCGCCCACTGGACGGTGATCTTCCCCTGCTCCACGCTCGACCGCCCGGAGCAGCCGGGCCGCGAGAGCGGCGCGGTCACCTTGAAGGTGTTCCCTGACACGGTGATGCCGTCGGTGCCCTTGGCGGAGACGATCTCGCAACGTCCGTCGCACGACAGCGCGAACGTTCCGGTACGCCCCGAGCCCAGCCACGCCGTCGCCGGCGACAGCCTGGCCACCGGGGGCGCGGGCTTGGGCAGCTCGGCCTTCCTGGCCATGCTCGTCAGGCCGGCTCCGGCGGCCATCGGGGCCACCCCGGCCACCCAGCGCGACGGCTCGTCCAGCAGGCCGCCCGTCTGCGCCGATGCCTTGGTGAGCGTCGGGGGATGCTTCTGGGCGTTCACGACGGCCCAGACCAGCCCCGCCACCAGCAGGCCCACGCCCACGATCAGGCCGAGCCTGGCCACGGCCCTGATCGGCGGCCCCGCCTCGGGGTCGTCGTCGTCCAGCCGGTCCCGCCAGAACTCCTGAACCTGCCCGTCCCGCAGCTCGGCCAGATCGCCACCCAGGCTGATCCCGCCGTACCGGATGATGGCGCCCTCGCTGTGGGAGCCGTTGCCCGAGCCTTTGACGGCGGCGCTGAAGACGAGCTTGTCCCCGTACGCGCCGCCGCGGAAGGCCCGCGTACGGCTCGGCGGCGTGAACGGGTGCCGCCCGCGCACGGCGGGTGCCGCCGGGGGCTCCTGGTCGGCGGCGGCCGCGCCCGCCGCCGACCAGGGCTTTCCCGAGGTCGCCGTCGTGGGGTCGGCGACCGGGATCTGCGGCGTGGCGTCGGCGACCGGAGGAGCCGGGGAAGGACCGGTCTCCACCAGTGTGCGTGCCTGCACGGGGAAGCCGTCCGCCCGCCAGAGAGACCCCTCGCCGGGCAACGGCTGCGCCAACGCCAGCCGGTTGGGAAGCGTGCCGGGCAGTGTGGTGATCGGCAGGCGGCGCAGCAGCGCCGCCGCCGACATGGTCCTCGGCGCGGCCCGGCAGGTCGCGCAGGACTGGATGTGACGGCCGATCCTGGCCCTGGCCCGCCGGCCGGGCGCCGCGACCCACGCCGACACGCGTGCCGTCAGGTCGGGGCATCCGTCGCGCCCCCGCGCGGCGATGATCGCGGCGAACCACTCCTCCAGGGACTCGGCAGCCCGGGTGACGATGGTCCGCACCTCGTCCTGGCGCAGCTCGAAGATCACGGAGATCTCCGCGTCGGCCAGGCCGTGGCGCATGGACAGGTCGAGCAGCTCCCGCTGCGGGCGCTCCAGGGAGAGCAGCGCCTCGGGCAGCAGCTCCGACATCCGGCCGGGCCGCGACCACGAGCCGATGCTCGCGGGCTTGGCGACGAACGCCCGGTGCGCGCGGGCCACCGCGTACAACCAGGGCCGCCGCAGGGCCGGATCGACCACGCGATCCGCGTACAGGTGCGCCGTCAGCATCGCACCGGCCACCGCCTGCTCGGCGTCGCCCGCGGCGAGCTCCGTGCGGCAGTAGTCGTAGAGGCGGGCTCCGTGCTTGTCGCACAGGTCGCGAATGGCCTGGCGAGCGTCGTCAGACAGGGTTCGCCACATCCGGCGTCACACCTCCTCCAGTCAGTACGCGGAACGGGGGGTCGTCACCTCTTCCCTGGCACGGTGTCCAGTAATGAGGCCTGTGCCAGGTAGGCACGTGTCGCGTCAGGGTCTCCGGCGATGGCGCGCAGCCCGGCCATGGCGGCCGCCAGCCTGGCGCTGTCGCGTTCCCGCACTCCCGCGAGCCGGGTCTCGCGAGGTGGGATCACCCGCTGCAGCAGCACCGAGCGCCGCCGCCAGGCCCACGCCTCCAGCGCCGCCGGCGGGGCGAAGCCGCCGATCACGGCCGCGATCACCTGGCCCACCTCGGCCGCGTCGTGGATGCCGGCGTTCATGTTGAGCCCGCCGACCGTGGAGGTCAGGTGCGCGGCGTCGCCGACGAACAGCACCCGGCCGCACCGGTACGAGGTCAGCACGCCCCTGGACAGCCCGAACCGGTCGGCGCCCGTCACGTGGATCGGCCCGCTCGCCCCCGGCAGGGCCCGGCGGACCAGCAGGGACAGGTTCGGCGGCGACAGCGGCTCGTGCGTGTCGCAGGGGATCTTGAAGATGATCCGCCAGTGGTCCGGCAGCCCGAGCAGCGTGCAGGACTGCTGCACGTCCCGCACGTACGTCAGCGGCGCCAGGCTCGGCAGCAGCCGGTCCAGCGGCGAGTCGGTGAACACCCGCAACGCCTGCGTCGGGTAGGCGGACCTGGGGAACGGCAGGCCCAGGGAGCCCCTGACCGTGCTGTGCGCGCCGTCGGCGGCGATCATGTACCGGGCCCGCGTCCAGGTGTGGCCGACGCGGACCCGGATCCCTGTGCCGCCTTCGGCCACGCCGTCCACGTGGGTGCCGAACCGCACGTCCACGTCCGGGTAGACGCTGAGGGCCGCCAGCAGCAGCGGGGTGAGCGCGGCCTGGTCGGCGTGGATCCTGAACGGATGCCTGGTCAGGCCGTTGAGCCGGTTCATGCCCATCTCGGCCAGCACGATGCCGGACCGGTCGCGCCACTGCACCCGGTCGACGACGCGGCCCTTGGCGACGAGCTGGGACGCCACGCCCAGGTCGTCGAGGAGGTCGAGCGTGGCCGGGTGGAACGTGCAGGCCCTGGTCTGCTTGCTGAGCTCGCTCTCGCGCTCCAGCACGGTGACCGGGATCCCGGCCTTGGCCAGCGAGAGCGCCGCGGTCAGCCCCGCGGGTCCCGCTCCCACCACGATGACGCCGTTCATGCCGCGCCTCCCATGTACCGCCGGTGCGGCACGCGGCCGAGCGTCACCTGCTGCCCGATGGTCCTGGACAGCGCCCACCAGGCCGTGCAGAGGTTGGAGGTCAGCAGGATCCGGTCGTTGCCGGCGCTGAGGGGGCCGAGCACGGGCAGCGTGGCCATGCCGGTGCCGGTGAACAGCAGCACCGCGTCCGCCGGCAGCTCGGCCAGTTCGACCTGGCTGATCAGCTCGGAGGGGGTGACCGCGTACGAGGAGTAGCCGTTCTTCGCGCGTACCTGGATGACCTGGGTGACGTTCAGCCCGGCCGTCTTCCAGAACCGCTCGGCCAGCTCGGTCAGCCACGGCTGGTACGGGGAGACCAGCACGATGTCGCTCACCTCGGCGTGTTCCATCGCCTCGCGCGTGGCCTGCGTGGCCGAGGCGAAGGGCACCCCGGTCGCGGCCGTCAGCTCGGCGCACTGGTCGCGGTCCTCATCGGGACCGAGGAGGTAGCGGGGCTCGCTGCAGGCCATGACCATCGCGCTCAGCGGCAGGGCGTCGAACGCGTAGACCATGGAGGGCAGGGCCTCGTTGTAGCTTTCCAGCCGTTCGGCCAGAGACTGCCCGGGCCGTACCGGGAAGCGCGTGACGTGCATGTCGGCGCGCGACCCGAGCAGGCGGGTGAGCTCGGGCTCCGCCGAGGGGTTGGCGGGCGCCACGATCACTCCCACCCTCCCGCGGCTCACTGAAGGCTCCGGGCGAGGACGGTGCGCATATGGGTTCTCCTCCTGTGCGGGAAGGGTGTGGTGTCAGATGACCGGGTGGCGTAACGCGTGGTCGATCTCGGTGATCGCACGCGCGGACACCGGACGGATGCGGCGCAGCCTGTGCACGGTGCGCGGCGGTTCTTCCACCGGCGGCGCGTCGCCCTGGTCCTCGCCCCAGGACGGCGGCGCGTGGCGCGCTCCGCGTGCGTGGACCTCGTGCGGCTGTGACCGGCGCAGTTCATCCGTGAGCATGATCGCTCCTGTTCATAGCGGGTTGACGACCTTGCGGTCGTATGTGGCGAAGCGGGCCAGAACCTCGCTCCGTACGTGGTTGACGTGGCCGCGTGGCTCGGCGAGGAGCCGGCGAAACATCGCCGGCCCCTCTTCCGCCGCGCGTTGAGATCGAGGTTCGGTCTCATGGCCCGACGCCCCGGCGACCCGCACCAGCGCCGTGGCGGCGAGCAGGACGGCGGCCGGGAGAACGGCCACCAGGACGGAGACGGGCCCGGAAGCGGGCCCCTCCGAGAACGGCCGGCCGATCAGCACTGTGGCGCCCATCGCGCCGATCACCCCACCCAGCATCGCCCACGTGCCGATGGTGCCGATCGCGGAGGCGTGCTGACCGGGTTCGGCGCTCGCGGTGGCCCCCGCCAGAAGACCGACCGCGAGCGCGCCGAATCCGGCGCCCATCAGCACCGCGCCGAGCAGGCTCCACCCGTCGGAAGACGAGTGGGCCGGCAGCGGCGCGCAACCTCCGCCCAGAGCAAAGCCTCCGCCGTAGACGGCTCCGTCGGTCCCGACGCGGCGGACGGCCAGGATGGCCGCCGGAGTCACCGCGATCATGGCCGACAGGAGCCCGGCCTTCTCCACAAAAGGCGGCCCCATGGCGGGCACGGCGAACGACGCCGCACCGGACGGGCAGAACGCGCCCGCCGCCATCGGGAGTCCGCTACGTCGCCGGAGCCGCGGGTCGGTCGCGCGCGCACGATGCCGCCACGAGGTCGCGTACGATCCCGCGTACGACCTCGCGATCGGCTCCGTGGCCGCGGCCGCACGGCCCGGCGAACGCCGATAAAGCCGGCCCCAGGCGCTCCCCCTCGTGTCGGCCAGCACGCCAGCCGCTAACGCGCTGGTCGACAGCACCGCGCCGACTAAGTCGGGCACGTGCCGCGCGATGCCGGAGGGATGGGGAAGCGCCGGGGCCAGCGGCACAAGCGCCACCGTCAGTCCCAGGCGGTGAAGTCGGCCGTGATCGGCCGGCGGCCACCCGCCGTCTGACAGCAGCGCCAGCATTCCCGCTCCTGCGCACGCGCACCAGAACGCGACGCCCCAGGGCCGTTGGCCGGTGGGCGGCGCGCCGGGCGGCAGCGCGTACGCGGCGGGGAACCTCATGGCGACGCCGAGGTGGTGACCCGGCCGCCTCCTGACCCGGTGCCGTGGCCACGCCACGGCTGCCGGGACCGGTGCGGCCCGGTGCGCGGGGATGGGCGTCGGCGTCATCGCGCCGTCCCCGCTCTGGTGGTTGCCACGTTGGGCACGCTGACGCAGACCATGCGCTCGGTCAGCCCAACCCCCGGGGAGGAATCCGGCGTGGCGGAGCACGATGCCGACGAACGTGCGCGCGACCCGGCCGGCACCGCACCACCGGCCACCGTGCGCGCGACCTTCGAGGCGAGCGCGAGATGTTCGCAGCAGCGGCAGCCGACCTTGGCCTCGAGCCCCGCCACCTGGGCGAGCCTGAGCCGCAGCGGCTCCAGCGACGACCGGCGTTCCAGGCCGTCGAGGTCCTCCAGCCGGGCGGGCCAGCGCAGCGCGTCGCGGAAGCGGGTTTCCACCTCGGCCGGGAGCTCCTCCACCGGGAACCCCTCGTGGCGCAGCCGGGTGGCGATCATGACGGCCATGAAGGCCGTCTTGTCGAAGTCGGCCAGCCGTCCCGCCAGGGCCGCGCTCAGCATCCTGGCGCGGTGGCTCAGGCAGACCGCACTCCACCCGAGCAACAGCAGCCGATCAGGTCCCGTCTCCGTGTGCCAGCCGGCCAGCCGCAGCTCGCGGGCCATCCGGTGGTAGAAGCGCCAACGGTGACGAGGGCTGTCCAGCCAGACCTGGAGGCCGCCGAGAGGCAGGCTCGCGACCTGAACGCCGGCTCCCACTGCCGGCCCGGCCACGCGCGCGCAGATCCGCTGCACCACTCGCTCCTGCCCCATGGAGGGCAGATCTTCGAGGTGCGAGGATTCCATGGTCACGTCCGGCCACCTCCTCCCCGACTGTTAAGCCACAGTTACCATGCCCTCCGATAGTCTGCTTACGAGCGAGGCTATGTCAACTGACAGTTTGCGCATAAGTTGATACCTACTCGCGGGGCAGAGCTGCCCCGCATGGCAGGGGACAGTGCGGCTCGCGTCCCTTACGCTGGAAAAGTTCACGGGCGGTGGATGGAGGTGTGCCGTGGCGAACTTCGCCGAACGGCTCGATCTTGCGCTGACCAAGCGCGGCTTCACCGGCGCGCAGGTCGCCTCCGCCCTGACGGAGGCGGGCATCCCCATTACCCGCGCCTACGTCAGCCAGCTGCGCACCGGCAAGCAGACCAACCCGACGCTCCAGGTGCTCAGGGCGCTGGCCTCGTGCCTCCAGGTGAGCGTCGGCTGGCTGGTCGGTGACGACTACCTCGAGTCCGGCGCGGTCGAGGACCTCCAGCTGCGCGCGGCCGCCATCGGCCTGGGCACCTCAGAGCTGTCCGAGAGCTCCCTGACCCTGCTGCGCGGCGTGGTCGAGCTGGCCCGCAGGGCCGAAGGGCTGCCCGACGAGCCCGAGCCCCCCTCCTCCCCCGACATCCCCGAGGCCGCCGCGCCGCTGAGCGGGACGCAGCGCCGGGCGCTCGGCAGGCGGCTGCACGGCCTGCGCCTGGCCGCCGACCTGTCGGTCGCGCAGGTGGAGACGGCGATCGGCAAGGGAGCCGCCGCGATCCCGGCCATCGAGGAGGGCAGGATCGCGCCCGCGCCCATCACCGCCGAGCGCCTGCTCGCCCTCTACGGCGTCACCGCCCCGCCCATCCGCGAATACGTGCTGTCGCTGGCCAGGGGCGAGCGCGAGGCCGCCTGGTACGACGCGCAGTCGGTGCCGGTCTGGCTGGCCACCACGTACGCGCTGGAGCAGCGGGCCACGGTGATCCGCACCTACCACCCCCAGTTCGTCCCGCCGCTGCTGCAGACCGAGGAATACGCCAGGGCGGCCGTCACCGTGACCGGGCCGGCGACACTCGGGCAGCAGACGGTCGACGAGGCGCTCGCCCTCGTGCTGGCCCGCCAGGAGGCCGTGGCCCGCGACAGCGGCATCGTGGTGTGGGCGGTCATCGACGAGAGCGTGCTGACCCGCTCGATCGTCGGGCCGCACGTCCAGCTCCGCCAGATCGACCAGCTCATCGAGCACGCCAAGCGGCCCAACGTCTCGCTCCACGTGCTGCCGACGGACGATCCCGTCTACGTGCCGCGCACCGGCCCGTTCACGCTCTGGCGCTTCGCCGAGGCGTTCGAGGCGGACATCGCGTGCGCCCACGGCATCGAGTCCGACGAGCTGATCACCGACACCGCCGCGGTGGAGGCGTACCACCAGGCGTTCACCAAGCTGTCGGTGACGACGACGACCCGCGAAGAGACTTTCGAGGTGTTGAATTTCCATCGCGAACGGCTTTCGCGTTCCCTCGGAAAGTGATCTCCTTCCCTAATGGATGATCGTTATTCACGGTAGAGGGTTAGGCAGATATACCGAAAACTAATGGCTTTTCCGGTTGCCATCCGCCGCGCAGCGAGGATCATAAGTTCTGGGTCATCGAGTGGGGTCCGAAAGGATCATTCTTTTCCCGAGAAAGTGGGCGAGGGGAAAGGGGCAACACTCAATGCGTCAGCGTGCCATCCGAAACCTGGCGAAGCTGGAGATGACCCAAGCCAGGATCACCCGGGTTCTCGACGCGGCCACGGGTGGGAAGAACAACTTCGTGGCGGACAGAGACGCAGTGCGCCGCTACGACCAGGCCGCTCCCGTCGTGACGACGGCCGCACGGGCCGTGCTCCACTATTTGTGCCGTGTGGTGCGTCATCTGGCCGGCGAAGGTGTGGACCAGTTCGTCATTGTCGGGAGTGGAGTGCCCAGCGGCCTGCCGGCGGGCAGACAGTTGCACGACGTGGCCCGTGACGCCCTGTGCGGCGCGGTCCCCCGTGTGGTCTACGTGGAGAACGACCCGATGGTGCTGGCCGGAGCCCGGGCGACCATCGAGCCCGTCACCGACCTCGTACGCGTCGTAGAGGGCGACGTGCGCGAGATCGACGACATCCTCGATGACCGGGTCCTGCAGACGTTCCTCGACTGGGACCGGCCCATGGCCGTGCTGCTGCTGTCGACCCACAGCCTGAACGACGACGAGTACTTCCACTACGTGATCAAGCGGATCCGGCAGGTGGTGCCCGAAGGCAGCTACCTGTCGCTGCTGCAGACCACGTTCGACGCGGTCCCGCCGGAGCTGCTGGGAGCGATTCACGACCTGCTGGCGATGACGCTGCCGGGTCACGCGATTCGCAACAGAGAGGAGGTCGCGGCGTTGCTCGAAGGTCTGGTGCTGGTCGATCCGGGGTTGGTGTGGATCCCGGAATGGCGGCCGGACGGCCTCGACACCGCCTGCGCCGACCAGCCGAGTTCTTCGGGGAGTTACGGGGCCGTGGCCCACCTCCCCTGACACCGGACGGTCCGGCCGAGCCACCCTGTCGTGCGCGCGGCCGGACTCAGTCCCACCAGAACGACCAGGCGTGCTCGCCGATGATCTGCTCGGCATAGGCCTGCAGGTCACCGGGGCCCTGGACGATGTTGTCCGGGCAGAACGTCCAGTGCTCGGCGGCCACGTGCAACGCGTGCTCCGGATCGACCGGTGGCGCGGCCACGCTCAGGTCCAGGGTGTTGAACCCGACGCTCACCACCCGCGCGCCGAACCGGTCCTCCCAGCTGCGCACCACGGCGGCCAGCGGGATCATCCACTCGTTGTGGTGCAGCGCGCCCTGCCAGCCCATCACGGCCAGCGCGTCGGCGCTCCTGGGGGCGGCGACCAGGCCGAGCGGCATCCCCTTGACGGCCAGCTCGCCCGCGAGCCAGTCGGCGACCGCCTCGGGGGCGGCCTTGAGCATCCCGGGCGGGGCCGGGCCGGGACAGATCGCCCCGAACGGGTCCAGCTCCTCCAGCGCGGCCTGCGGCATCTGGGTCACCCACTCCTGCCACACCTCGGCCATGAACCCCTCGGCGGTGAAGTGGTCGATCTGGCGGGGATCGTCCGGAACGATCTGCCCGACCCCCCAGGGCTGCGCCGACTCGTCCAGCAGCACCGGCCACAGGCCGCTGTGCGGGTGCCACTCCCGCATGCGCCTCCAGTCCTCGCCGGACGCGGCCTCCTCGCTCATCCAGAACGCCGGCCTGAGCGCCTGGCCCTGCCGGGTGTAGCCGGGATCGGGCCAGACCACCTCGCCCGGCGGCAGCCCCGCGGGCAGCCTGTGCCCCCTGCCGCCGTCGGCGAACAGCCGCCCCAGCTCGCGTGCGCTCATGCCCTACCGTTCCGATACCGAATCCTGTCTCGGAGATGGTAGTCCGGCCGGTCGCCCTTGGACCTTTGACGACGCGGGAAATGCTGACGACTGTCACAATGAGGGGCTGTGATCCCCTTTGACGCGGTTCTGTCTGACCTTGATGGAGTGCTCCGGCTCTTCGACCACGCCGCCCAGGCCGACATCGAGGCCCGGTACGGCCTGCCGCTCATGCGGACGGCCCTCGACCCCGCGCTGATCATGCCCGCCACGCTCGGCCAGGCCACCGAGGCGGAGTGGCTGGAGTCGGTCGCCGTCGCGCTCGGCGGCGACGAGCGGGCCCGCCAGGCCGTGGCCGAGTTCGGGCAGGTGCGGTTCTGGGTGGACGAGGAGGTCAGGGCGCTCTTGGCCAAGGCGCAGCAGCACGTGCCCGTGGTGATCGTGACCAACGCCACGGACTCGCTGGAGCAGCATCTCGACCTGCTGGGGCTCACGTACTTCGCGGACGACGTGGTCAGCAGCGCCAGGGTGGGCGTGGCCAAGCCCGACCGGCGCATCTACGAGATCGCCGCGGAGCGGGCCGGGGTCGCACCGGAGCGCTGCCTGTTCGTGGACGACCGGCTGCAGAACGTGGAGGCGGCCAGGGCGCTCGGCATGACCGGCGTCCACTACCGCTCGTTCCAGGATCTGGCGGCCGTACTGGGCTGATGGTCGGTGGCCTGGTCGAAGAAGGCTCGTTCCAGCTCGACCGCCAGGCGGAAGACGTCCAGCACCGCCGTCCGGCGCTCCTCGTCCAGGTCCGCGCCGAGGCGGTCGAGCTCGCCCCGCAGGAAGGCCACCCAGGCCCGGAACTCCGGACCCTCGTGCAGCTCGATCCACTCGCGGTGCACGAAGCTCTCCGGCAGCGGCCGCTCGGCCCGCGACGCCCAGCCCAGGTAGCACCATTCGGCCACGCAGAGCACGGCGACGATCAGCAGGTAGTCCTGTGACGTCCGCGCCTCGTCCATGAGCTGCCTGAACGCGGCCGTCACCGGCTCGGTCGGCGCGTCGGTCCGCCCGTTCAGCGCGGCCAGCGCCCGGTGGAAGTACGTCTTCTCCTCGGTGGTCGCCACCTGGCCGAGGAACTTCCCGTAGGGCACCCGCGCCTCGAACGTGTCCGCGCTCGCCACGGCCGCCCCGAGCAGGGCCGTGAACGAGTCCACGAACTGGAAGTCCTGCTCCAGGTAGCGCCGCATGCCGTCGTCGGGCGCCGAGCCCGTCGTGATCGCCATCGCGAACGGGTGCGTCACCACCGCCGTCCACTCGGGCTCGCACTGCTCCCTGAGCCATTCACTGAAGGATCGCTCGCTCACGATCCGACCGTACCCAAAACGAACTTCAACCCCTTCCTCCCGGAGGACACCAGGTCCTCCGGGAGGAGCCAGCCCTTCCCCTATTCCCTCAAAGACATCCCAGGGACCTCAGCCGGAGTGCGGCGAGGAGTAAGGGTGCGGCGGAAGCACCAACAAGGGGGTTGTTTCCGGCGCGGCTCGCGCCAACCGCGCCGGAAACGTCCGCGTGACCGCCGCCCCCGGCCTTGCTCGGCGAGCTGCGCTTCTCGCCAGGCCGGGGGCGACGGCGAGCGAGCGCCGCTCAGTACCCGCCGTACGGATTCTGGGAGGACGACTGGCTACTGGGGGCGCTCGTCTGGTGGCCCGACGGGTGGTTCGTCGGGGAGCTCGACGGCGAGGACGTGGGCGTCGCGGTGGACGTCGGCTTGGTGCCCTGCGGGGCGATGATGCCGATCAGGCCGTGCTTGGTGCCGTCGATGCCCGCGGAGAACCACATGGAGTTCTCGCCGCCGTTGGTGGCGGTGCCGGGCTCCAGGTCCCACAGGCCGGGCAGCACGATCGGGTTGCCGTCGGCCGTGGCCAGCGCGCCCAGGTGGCGGCTGTTCTTGTACGCGTGCACGGTGCCGTCGCCGAAGTTGCCGATGAGCAGCGCGCCCCTGTACTGTCCCCAGCCCTTCGGCGCGGCGGTGATCCCCCAGGGGGCGTTGAGCCCGACCCTGGAGATGCGGCCGGTGAGGCGCCCGCCGGCGTTGAAGCGGCTCACGAAGCCCTTGCCCTCGCCGAATTCGGGCTTGCCGGTGGACGGGTCACGCAGGGCCCAGGACACCCAGATGCTGCCGTTGGCGATCGCCACGTTGTAGGCCTTGTACGTCCTGGGGACGCCCGGGTCGCGGAACTGCCAGCTCTTCAGGCTGATGCGCCGGAAGTCCTCGTCGAAGGCGTGGATGCGCCCGCTCGCGAAGTCGGCGGCCAGCAGGAAGTCTCCGTCGTCGGTCTCGACGAGCTCCAGCCCCTTGTAGTCGGCGCCACGGGTGAAGGCCCCGATGATCGCGTTCTTCGGGTCCACGTCCTTGTTCCAGCCCGTGATGGCTCCGCTCGGGCTGGAGAAGATGAACGTGGCGGGCTTGCCCTTGACGGTGAAGCCCTCGCCCGGGTTGAACACCTGGCCGGTTGGTGCTCCGCCGGGGATCCACACCTCGGTCTGCTCCTTCTTGCCCGTGCCGGAGTAGACGGTGGCGGTGCCGGTGCCGGTGTTCGAGACCCACAGAGTCTTGCCCATGGCCAGGCCCCACGGGTTGACGACCTTGGCGTCGGTGACCGGGGCTTTGCCCTGAACGTCCGACACAAGGTTGATCACGTCGAATCGGTTCCTGGTTGTGGTGGCGTGCGCGGGAGTGGTGAGAGTTGCTCCCCACACAACCGCAACAGCGCAGAGTGTGATGATGCGTGGCCGCATCCGTTGCCTCCTAGTTAGCGCTTGTGACGCGAGATACGTGGAGGGCTGTGGGCCGGTTCAGCCGGTTCCGGAAATATCGGGACAGGAGTTTTTTCGTGTCCTGAAGGGGAGAGGGATTGACATGAACGTGTTGGGCATTGACATCGGTGGTTCGGGAATCAAGGGCGCTCCTGTCGACATCGAGGCCGGCGAGCTGGTGAAGGAGCGCTTGCGCATTCCCACGCCCCAGCCGTCCAAGCCCGATGAGGTGGCGGAAGCGGTGGCGGAGATCGTCAAGCATTTCGGCTGGAGCGGTCCCATCGGGGTGACGTTCCCCGGCGTGGTCAAGGACGGGGTCGTGCTGACGGCCGCCAACGTGGACCACTCGTGGATCGGCGTGGACGCGGCCGGGTTGTTCGGCGGGGCGACCGTGCTGAACGACGCCGACGCGGCCGGCGTGGCGGAGGTGACCTACGGGCGCGGGCGCGGGGAGCGCGGGACCGTGCTCGTGCTGACGTTCGGCACGGGGATCGGCAGCGCGCTGTTCACCGACGGGACGCTCGTGCCCAACACCGAGCTCGGGCACCTGGAGCTGCGGGGCAAGGAGGCCGAGCACCGGGCGTCGGCGCGGGCGCGGGAGGAGCACGAGCTGAGCTGGGAGAAGTGGGCCGAGCGGGTGGAGGAGTACCTCCGGCACGTGGAGATGCTGCTGTCGCCCACGCTGATCGTCATCGGCGGGGGTGCGAGCAGGAAGGCCGACAAGTTCCTGCCGCACGTCCACATCGACACGCCCGTCGTCCCCGCCACCCTCCAGAACGAGGCCGGCATCATCGGCGCCGCCCTGGCCGCCTCCCGTCGCTCATGAGCCGCTCCGGGCCGGGCTCACTTCGTACCGGGCCGGCTCGGGGCCACCCACTTGAAGTCCTTCGTGTCGTCCGGCAGGGCCTGCTTCCCCTCGGGGTACTGGAAGGTGGGGAACGCCGACTTGTCGATCTTCACGGTGGCGAAGTCGACCTCGCGCAGCCTCGCCCCCGGCCAGCCGTCCTGCTCGTACGGCTCGGCCATGTCGGCCAGCGCCTGCCCCTGCGTGATCAGGTAGGCGACGATGGTCGCCTGGCCCATGCAGTACGTGAGGAGCGCGCCGACCATCACGGTCAGCACCTTGTCCGCGGCGTTGAGCAGCCATCTCAGGTACAGGCGGCCCTGGACGGCCCCCACGGGTGACAGCACCATCATCGACAGCCCGTACACGCTGGAGGCGGCGACCATCGTGGAGAAGGTCGCCATCGCCCCCTTGAAGAGCCGGAAGGCGTTGGCCACGCCGTCGAGGATGTCGCCGATCTGGTCGAGGGAGTCCCGCAGGACCTCGGTGCCCGCGTGCATCTTGCCGGTCACCCGGGAGAACTCCCGCTGGTCGTCGGCGATCCAGCCGCGGCGGGACTCGGCGGGAATGCCGTCCAGCACCTCCACGGGGTTGTCGAGGTCCCTGGCCATCTGCTTCCAGACCTTGGCGACCTCCGAGACCCGGTCGACGTCCATCTGGAGGGACTCCAGGAGGGCCAGCGACACCAGCGGGACGCCCGCGTACAGCTGGAGCCCCTTGAGCGTCCGGATGATCGGCCACGGCGCGGGCGCCATCACACGTACTCCACGATGCTGGCCTGCTCGGCCCTGCGCCAGTTTCCCGCGCAGGTGGCCAGGCTGTCGGTGATGCCGCGGGAGGCGATGGCGCCGCCCCGCAGGGCCTCCGTGCAGCCTCGCTGCGCCGTCTCGTAGGCCGGGCCGAGGATTCTCGCCAAGATCGTCCCCAGCGTGCCGTCGCCGAGGTCGGTGTCGTAGACGCGGTCTCCGGTCTTCATGAGGCCGGCCCAGACGTCGTCGTAGCGCTCGCCCATGGCGGCGATGACACTGGACGTGATGACCCTTGTCTCCTGCGGGGTGGACATGTCGCTCCTTCAGGTGTTCTGCGTCGAAGGTCATCTTTGTCGCCTTGGAGGCGTTGATCATCTGGGTTCACCGGATGTTCGACGGAGCGCAACCAGCCGCTGTCAACGGGTTCAGGAAATCTTGATCAACTCCATTGGTCGCGCCGACGAACAGGAAGGTCACGGCATGTTCGACTTCGACCCGGCCGCCGTCACGCCCGAGGAGCTGGACAGGATCGGCCGGCGCGCGGACGAGGCCATGTCGAAGCTCGCCACGGCCATGGACGGGCTCGGCGAGGTCACCGGGGAGGGCACCGCCGCCGGGGGCCGGATCCAGGCCACCGTGGAGGCCGACGGCCTCGTCCGGGACATCCGCCTGGACGCGCGGGTGCTGCGCACGATGGGCAGCGACGAGCTGGCCGAGGCGATCGTGACGGCGCTGCGCGCGGCCCAGCTGTCGGCCCGGGGCCAGCTGGAGGAGCGCCTCGCCGAGGCCCAGGGCGGCGAGCGCCTGCCGTTCGACCTCGGGGACGTCGGCCGCCGCTTCGAGGCCGTCCAGTCCGCCTTCCTCTCCGCCCTGCCCCGGCGCTGACCGGCGGCGCGCCCCCGATCACCGGCCGGACTACCCCGCCTTCGGCGATAGCTCTTAGGGTGGGTGTTCTCCATCCGATGAGGAGAGGGTGCATGCGAAACGTCGCTCGGACCTCGCTCGTGGACGCCGCGATCGACGAGCTCCGCCGAGAGATCGCGCGTGGTGTGTGGCCGGTCGGCACCAAGATCCCGTCCGAGAGCCAGCTCGCGCAGAGCCTCGGCATGAGCAGGCTGTCCGTGCGCGAGGCGGTGCGGGTCCTGGCCCACGCCGGGCTCCTGCACACCCGCCAGGGCGACGGCACGTACGTGACCGCCACCGACGAGTCCAAGGTCGCCCTGCGCCGGCGGCTCGACACGGCGGCCGCCATGGACATCATCGACGTGCGCCGCGGCCTCGACCTCGTGGCCGCCCGGCTCGCGGCGGGCAGGCGCACCGAGGAGGACCTGACCGCGATGCGCCGGACGCTGGCCCGCCGGGACGCGGCCGCCCGCGCCGGCGATCTCGACGGCTTCGCGGACGCGGACGTGGACTTCCACCTGCTGGTCGCGGACGCCGCGCACAACGCCCTGCTCGGCGACCTCTACCGCAGCATGAGCGACGCCCTGCGCGACAGCGTCAGGGACCAGGAGCAGGCGGCCCTGACGCCGGACAGCTCCCACGACGACCTGCTGGGCGCGATCGAGGACGGCAACGCGGCCCGCGCGGTCGCCGTCTCCGTCGCCATCCTCGACCAGCAGGAACGCGACCTCTGAACACGGCCCCCGCGACGTAGGGCCGCGATCCGACCCCCGTGGCATCGGGCCGCGTCCGGCTAGCGCGGCGTCGGGATGCGGCGAGGCTCGCGTGGCGGAACCGGGGTGGGCCTGCGACGCGGTGCCGCTCGGGAAAGCGGCGCCGCAGGCACACCCCGGCGCTATCCCCGCCAGGACCGCCGATCACCTACCGGAGATGACGATCGTCTCCCCCGGCGAGCCCGTCGGCCCGGGCGGGTCCGATGGGTCCGGCGTGCCCGTGGGCGGGTCCGGCTCGGCTTCCGACCGGCGCGGCCGGCGGATCAGCCGCGCCACACGGGCCGGCCACCTCGGCGACGCCCCGTCCGGCGAGGGCGGCCGAGGCGGCAGGCCCGGCAGGCGGGACTGCGGCAGCAGCCACAGGGCCACCACCGCGACCAGCGCACCACCGACGGCGGCGATCACCAGCGCGTAGACAGGCACCCCGCCGGATCCCTGCCCCGCACCACCGGAGCTTCCCCGCCGGCCACCCGGGTCACCGGAGCCTTCCCGCCCCACGTCGGTAGCACCGGCACTCCCCTGCCCCATCGGCGACCGGGTAATCACCGCCGGACCCTTATCCGGGAACCCGGGCGGCCGCACCGCCCCCCAGAACGACTTCTCCGCCGACATGGGCGCCACCATCTCGGCGGGCACCGGATCGACCTTCAGCCCGCCGGGAACGGTCAGCGTCCCCACCACGTACGGCTGGAACAGCCCCTGGACGCCCTCCACCTTCCACACCCCCTCAGGCACCACCACCGACGTGGCGTAATGCCCGGCCTCCGGCAGCGCCGTGCCGCCGAAGCGCAGGCTCTTCCCGTCCGCCCCGGTGAACCGCAGCCCGACCGCCCCGAGATCCCCCGCGAACGGATGGGAGCCGTGCTGGAGCACCCAGAACCCCAGCGCGTACGACGTCCCGCCCTCGAACCGGGACGGCGCCGGATCCAGATAGGTCACCGCCCACCCGCCGGCAGCGGCGGCGGGCAGGCCGCCCAGGACCAGCGCCACCGTGCCGGCCACCGCGGCGGCCAGCACGGCCAGAATCCTCTTCATGGGACCACCTCCGGTACAGATACACCGGAGGCGCGGCCCAGGTTCTGACGGGCCTGCGACATTTCCCGTTACGGCGCGCACAATGGAGGAAAGGCGAGAATTCGGCGGGGAGCGAGGAGGCTTGCGCCGTGTCCGCCACCGGACGCGCATATGTGACCGCAATGCTCGACGTCCTCGTTTTCGAGAACGTATTGGTGGCGTGGCGACGGAGCGCGCCCTGGGGCGGATACATGATCGTCTCGCACGAGGGCGAGGAGATCAGGTTGACCGCGCGACAGGCGGAAACGTGGGCTCGGGGCGCCTTCGCCGTCTACCTGGCGATGATCGACCAGGGCCGCATCACCCCGCGCATCCCGCGCGGCACCGCGCAGTCGTAGCCCGCACCGTGGCTTAACCGGACCGGTGAATCCGTCCCGGAATTCCCGCCATTCCCGGCGGACGTCCCGCAAAGGACGTGTGGCCCATTCCCGAGGCTCCGGCGGTCAGGACGACTGGTTGTTCATGAACTCCGAGATCTTCCACTTCCCGCCCTCCTTGCCGAGCAGGAACAGCTCGCGGAAGCGCGCGTCCCCCTGCTTGCTCCCCGAGCGGACGACGGCGTTCTCGGCGCCGACCGTACGCACGTCCACGATGGTGTGCATGGCCGACACCACGTCGGTCGCGCCCTGCAACTGCTGCTGGTAGAGGCTGCGGATCGCCTTGGTGCCCTCGGCCGTGGCCTCGCCGTCTATCTCAACCACCGCGTTGCCCGTGAACAGGCTGACGATCTGGTCCACGTTCCCCGCCTTGAGCGCGTTGAAGTAGGACTCGACGGCGCCGCGCGGCTGCCCGGCCGCCGTCGCCGTCGCGGTCGGGGACGGGCTCCTGGTGTAGGGACCGGTCGGGGTCACGGCCGCTTTCATCGCTTGCGTACGGTCACCGCCCACGTCGCAACCGGCGACCAGGAGGACGGGGACGATCGCCGCCGGTAGAAGTGCCCAGCGCTGAAAAACCTTGCTCATGGCCGCTTTGATGCCCGCGCCCGCCATGCGCGAATGCGGCGTTTGGCCACTCCGCACGACGCCTTTAGCTCGTTGGGGTGTTACTCACGGTAACGGTTCACTGGATCTGGCTGAGACCGGTCAGAGTTGCGATCGTTGCCGCCCCGAGACCAGCGCACAGGGCGCCGCCGATAGCGTCCGTCCAGTGCCGCGAATCCAGGCGAACCCCGAACCCCTCCCCCAGCGCGAGGACGCCGAACGTTGCGACAGCATCGATTCAGGACGGCGTTGCGTGTTGCCACTGACCCATCGAAGCCCGCACGTCTACCCCCCGGTGGAGACTGGAGCATAGCCCTCGGCCTGGCATCGGCGCAGCCGATATGCCAGAACGGCATGACCCCACTCTGAGCAGGCGGAAGACGAGCCACTTCCCCCGTACGAGGGAGGCGGTCCCCGGGCCGGTCGGCTAGCTTCTGGAGCCGTGGCGGTTCCCTGGAAACCTTGGAAGCCCTGGAAGGCGGTGCTCTACCAGCTACTGGGCGCGGCGTTGCTGACGCCGGTGGCGGCGGTCCTGGCGGTGGCGCTCGTGACGGAGGTGTCCCTGGCGCGGGTGCTGTTGCTGTGGGCGGCGTGCCTGCCCGCGTCGGCGCTCGTGGCATGCCTGCCCCTGGCGCCGCGGCTGGAGGTCATCGCGCTGTCAGAGCTGCTCGGGGTGGCCGTGCCGGACCGCGCCGACCCGGTCTATCTGCGGGTGCTGACGGCGCTGCACCTGTTCGTGGGGGCGACGCTGAGTGCCGGGGTGCTGGCGCTGGCGCCCGCGTTCACCCGCCGGCAGGCCGCTCAGGGTGACCTGGCGCAGGTGTCCGTCATGGCCGTGGCCGTGCTGGCGGTGATGGTGCTGGCGGGGGCCGGGCAGCAGCGGGTGGCGCGCAGGCTGCTGCGCTCCGACCCGTCGCTGGTGATCGAGGAGCTCGGCCGCCGCCAGAGCCTGGCGCTGGACCTGCACGACTCGGTGGGGCACGCGCTCAGCGTCGTCCTGGTGCAGGCCATGGCGGCCCAGGCGGCCCTGGGGCGGCCGGAGACGGTGCCGGTGGCCGAACGGTCGCTGGACCACCTGGTGGGCACCGCACGTGGCGCTCAGCAGGAGCTGGACGTGCTCCTTCGGGTGCTCGACGAGGGCAGTACGACGCAGGCGCCCACGCTGGCCGCCCTCAGTGCGCTCGTTCAGGGGCTGGACGTGGAGTGCCGTGCCGACCCGGTGGACCGGGTGCCGGAGGCGGCGTCGCGGGCGGCGTACGCGATCGCCAGGGAGGCGGTCACGAACGCGCTCAGGCACGGGCGGGGGCGGGTCCGGGTGGACCTGGCCGTCCGGCACCGCGCCGACCCCGAGGTGACCGCGGTCAGGGGCGGCGCTGGAGAGGGCGGGAAGGCGGTCGTGCTGGTCGTGGAGAACGCGGTGGCCGGGAGCGCGACGCCCGGGGAGGGGCGCGGTCTGGTGGGGATGCGGATGCGGGCGCGCCTGGCCGGCGGGGTGTTCGAGCGGGAGGAGGTGGACGGCACATGGCGGGTGACGGCGACACTGCCCGCGTGAGCAGGGGGATCCGGGTGGTGCTGGCCGACGACGAGCCGCTCATCCGCTCCGGCTGGGCCACCATGCTCTCCCCGTACGACGACATCGAGGTGATCGGGGAGGCGGCCGACGGCCACGCCGCCGTCGAGCTGGGCCGCGCGGCCGACGTCGTGCTCATGGACATCCGCATGCCCGGCCCCGCCGGCAGCATGGACGGCCTGCACGCCACCCGGGAGCTGGCCCGCCTCTCGCCGCGGACCCGGGTCGTCGTGGTCACGACGTTCGAGAACGACCAGCTCGTCTGGGGCGCGCTACGCGCGGGCGCGGCCGGCTACGTGCTCAAGCGCTCCCCCGCCGCCGACCTGGTCACCGCGATCCGGCTGCGGGACGGCGTGCTCTTCCCCGACGCGCTGCGCCGCATCGCCGCCCCGCGCCCGCGCGCCGCCGCCGCCCACGACCTCACGCCCAGGGAGCTGGACGTCCTGCGTCACCTGGCCCGCGGGCTGAGCAACGCCGAGATCGCCGCCGCCCTGTACGTCACCAGGGAGACGGTCAAGACGCACGTCGGCAACGTCCTGGACAAGCTGGGCGCGAGAGACCGCACCCAGGCCGTCGTGCGAGCCTACGACCTGGGCTTGGTCCTGGCGGGCGATCAGGCGCCGACCTCCACGCCGCCGTCCGCCACCCGTACCCGGTAGATCGGCACGGACACCGCGTCCTCGTCCAGGCAGCGCCCCGACACCAGCGAGAACACCTGCTTGTGCAGCGGCGAGGCCACGGTCGGCTCGCCCTTCCTGCTGCCGACGATGCCGCGCGAGAGCACGTACGCGCCGCTGAACGGGTCGAGGTTGCCCAGCGCGTGCAGCGTGCCGTCGTGGGTGCGGAAGATGGCCACCTGCTCGCCGCCCACCAGGGCGCAGACGCCGCGTTCCGGCACCATGGCCTCGTAGTCGCAGATCCGCGTCCAGCTCATCGGGCCATCACCGGCTTGATCTGGCCGCGCTCGCTGGCGAAGACGATCGACGGGTCCGGCACGCCGGGGGCGTTGACGAAGGTGACGAACCTGTTCAGCTTCTCGGGGTCGTCCAGCGTGGCCGCCCACTCGTCGGCGTACGTGGCGATGTGGTTCTCCATCTGCGCGTCCAGGTCGGCGCAGATGCCGAGCGAATCTTCCATGATCACCTCGCGGAGATAGTCGAGCCCGCCGTCCAGCGACTCCAGCCAGGTGGAGGTGCGCTGCAGCCGGTCGGCCGTGCGGATGTAGAACATGAGGAACCGGTCGATCGTCCTGATGAGCTCCTCCGAGCTCAGGTCCGTGGCCAGCAGGTCGGCGTGGCGGGGCTTGAAGCCGCCGTTGCCGCCGACGTACAGGTTCCAGCCCTGCTCGGTGGCGATGATCCCGAAGTCCTTGGACCTGGCCTCGGCGCACTCGCGGGCGCAGCCGGAGACGGCCGACTTGAGCTTGTGCGGCGAGCGCAGGCCGCGGTAGCGCAGCTCCAGCGCGATGGCCATGCCCACCGAGTCCTGCACGCCGTAGCGGCACCAGGTCGAGCCGACGCACGACTTCACCGTGCGCAGCGCCTTGCCGTACGCGTGGCCGGACTCGAACCCGGCGTCCACCAGCCGCCGCCAGATCTCCGGCAGCTGCTCGACCCGGGCTCCGAACAGGTCGATGCGCTGACCGCCGGTGATCTTCGTGTAGAGGCCGAAGTCGCGGGCCACCTCGCCGATCACGATGAGCTTGTCGGGGGTGATCTCGCCGCCGGGGATGCGCGGGACGACCGAGTACGTGCCGTTCTTCTGCATGTTGGCGAGGAAGTGGTCGTTGGTGTCCTGCAGCGTGACCCGCTCGCCGTCGAGCACGTGGCCGTTGTAGAGCGAGGCCAGGATCGAGGCCACGGCCGGCTTGCAGATGTCGCAGCCCCTGCCGTGCCCGTGTTCGGTGATGAGCTGGGAGAACGTGGTGATCTTGCGGACCCGTACGATGTCGAACAGCTCGGCCCGCGAGTACGTGAAGTGCTCGCACAGCGCCTTGCTGACCTCGACGCCCGACTTCTCCAGCAGCTGCTTGAGCATCGGCACGCAGCTGCCGCAGGTCGTGCCGGCGCGGGTGCAGGCCTTGATGCCGGGCACGTCGGTGACGCCCTTGTCGGCGATGGCCGTGCGGACGTCGCCCGCGCACACGTTGTTGCAGGAGCACACCTGCGCCTCGTCGGGCAGGTCGAGGCTGGCCCCGGCGCCGCTGAAGAGCAGGTCGGACGGCGAGGCGGGCAGCGCCTTGCCGACGAAGGGCCGCAGGGACGTGTACGGGGAGGCGTCGCCCACGCAGATGCCGCCGAGCAGCGTCTTGGCGTCGTCGCTGATGAACAGCTTCTTGTAGACACCGCCCACCGGGTCCATGTAGGTGACGTCGAGCGCCCCCGACATGGCCCCGAACTGCGCCACCTCGACACCCAGCAGCTTGAGCTTGGTGGACATGTCGGCGCCCTCGAAGGCCGAGGACCCGCCCATGATCCGGTCGGCCGCCACCTCGGCCATCGTGTTGCACGGCCCGACGAGGCCGTAGACCATGCCGCCGACCAGCGCGCACTCGCCGACCGCGTAGATCGAGGCGTCGGAGGTGAGCATCGAGGAGTCCACCACGATGCCGCCCCGCTCGCCGACCGCCAGCCCGGACGACCTGGCCAGCTCATCACGCGGCCTGATGCCCGCCGAGAAGACCACGACCTGCGCGTCCAGCACCGTGCCGTCCGGCTTGCGCAGCCCGGTGACCTGGCCGTCCGCGGTGACGATCTCCTGGACGCCCGCCCCGGCGTGCACGCCGAGCCCGAGGCCCTCGATGTGGGACTTCAGCACCGCGCCGCCGCCCTCGTCCACCTGCCGCGGCATCAGCCAGGGGCTCATCTCGACGATGTGCGCCTTCAGCCCGAGCGCGCGCAGCGCGTCGGCGGCCTCCAGGCCGAGCAACCCGCCGCCGACCACGACGCCCTCGACCGCGTCCTTGGCGGCCACCCGGATCGCGTCCAGGTCGTCGATGGTGCGGTAGACGAAGGCGTGCTCGGCGCCCGGCACCGGCGGCACGAACGGCGCCGACCCGGTGGCCAGCACGAGCACGTCATAGGGCTCGGTGGCGCCGTCGGCCAGGGCGACCTCGCGGGCCTCCCGGTCGATCCCGGTGACCCGGCTGCTCAGCCTCGTCACGACCCCCGCGGGCACCTCGTAGGTGAGGTCCTCCATGGTGACGCCGGAGAGGTAGGAGGTCAGTGCCACCCGGTCGTACGCCGGGCGCGGCTCCTCCCCGATCACGGTGATCCGACCGTCGAAGCCCTTGTCCACCAGGGTTTCGACGAGCCGGTGGGCCGTCGGCCCGTACCCAACGACGACGATCCTGCTCATACTGAAATCCCTTCCTGCTCGCACAGCCAGCCGACGATGCCCTCCACGGCGTCGCGGCAGGTTCCGCATCCGGTCGTCGCCCTGGTCGCGGCCGCCACTCCGGCCACGTCGCGGGCCCCGGCCTCCCAGCACGCCCTGATCTGACCCTTGGTCACGTTGTTGCACTGACAGACCTTGGCCGCGTCCGGCATCAGCGTCGGGCTGTCGGCCACCGGCGCCGACGACAGCCCGGGGAACAGCAGCCCGGCCCGGTCCCCCGGCACCGGCGCGCCTCGGTCGAAGAGCTGGGTGAGCGTGCCCACGGCGTCGCTCTCGCCCAGCAGGATCGCGCCCACCAGCCGCCCGTCGCGGATGACGAGCTTGCGGTAGGTGCCGCGGGCCCGGTGGCTGAAGCGCACCACCTCGGCGTGCTCCTCGGTGAGCTGGGTCTCGCCCATGGCGGCCAGCTCGACGCTCCTGGCCTTGAGCCTGGTGACCAGCCGGGAGCCCCGGTAGAGGGCCTTGCCGCCGGTGATCACGTCGGCGGCCACGGAGGCCTGCTCCCAGGCGGGGGCGACCAGGCCGTACACGGTGCCCTCGTGCTCGGCGCACTCGCCGATGGCGAAGATCGACGGGTCGTCGGTGCGCAGCTCGTCGTCCACGACGATGCCGCGCCGCACCTCCAGCCCCGCCGCGGCGGCCGGCCCGGTGACGGGGCGGACGCCGCAGGCCAGCACGACGAGGTCGGCCTCGATCAGCTCGCCGCCCGCCAGCCGGACGCCGTCCTCCCGCACCGACTCGGCGCTGACGCCGGTGCGGATCTCGACGCCGAGCCCGGCGAGCGTCTCGCCGAGCACTTCGCCCGCCTCGACGTCGAGCTGGCGCTCCATGAGATGCCCGGCCAGGTGCAGCAGCGTCACCGGCAGGCCGCGCCCGGCCAGCCCGCGGGCGGCCTCGATGCCGAGCAGGCCGCCGCCGACGACCACGGCCCTGCGGGCCTGGTCGGCGGCCTCCATGATGCGCTCGCAGTCGTCGAGCGTGCGGAACGGGATGGCCCGCTCCACGCCCGGGATCGGCGGCACGATCGCCTCGCTGCCCATGGCCAGGACCAGCAGGTCGTACGGCTCGCGCCGCCCGCCCTCGGTCACCACGTGCCTGGTCTCCCTGTCGATGTGGGCGACCGCGTCGCCGAAGGCGGCCTCGACGTTGTGGGCGTCGTACCAGGAGGATTCGAGCAGCCTCACCTGCTCGGGACGCGAGCTGCCGGCCAGCACGTTGGACAGCAGCACCCTGTTGTACGGCTGGCGCGACTCCGCGCCGAAGATCGTGATCCTGATGTGCGGGTCCCTGGTCCGTACCTCGCTGACCAGCCGCGACCCGGCCATCCCGTTGCCGACGACGACGAGCCTCATGTGTCCCTCTCCACCCTGACCGCGCAGACCTTGAACTCCGGCATCCTCGAGGTCGGGTCCAGCGCCGGGTTGGTGAGCCGGTTGGCGCCCTCCCAGTGGAAGGGCATGAAAACGGTGTCGCGCCTGATGGCGTCGCTGATCCTGGCCACGGCCTTCCCCTCGCCTCTCCTGCTGCTGACCCGTACGACGTCCCCGGGCGAGATGTCGAGCTGCTCGGCGAGGTCCGGGTGCAGCTCGACGAACGGCTCGGGAGCCGCCTGGACGAGCGGCGCGATCCTGCGGGTCTGGGCGCCGCTCTGGTAGTGGGCGAGCACCCGTCCGGTGCTCAGGTAGATCGGGTAGTCCGCGTCGGTCTCCTCGGCCGCCGGCCGGTGCTGGACGGGCACGAACCTGGCGCGGCCGTCCGGGTGGGCGAAGGAGTCGAGGAACGGGCGCGGCGTGCCGGGGTGCTCCGGGTCGGGGCAGGGCCAGAAGACGCCCTTCTCTTCGGTGATGCGCTCGTAGGTGATGCCCGAGTAGTCGGCCGCCCCGCCCCTGCTCGCCCGGCGCAGCTCGTCGAAGATCTTGACCGGCTCGGTCTCCAGGCGGTGCCCGAGCCGCTCGGCGAGCCCGGCGAGCACGTCGAGGTCGCTCCTGACGCCCTCGGGCGGGGCCACGGCCCGGTTGCGGAGCAGGACGCGGCCTTCGAGGTTGGTCATGGTGCCGGTCTCCTCGGCCCACTGCGTGACCGGGAAGACCACGTCGGCCAGCGCCGCGGTCTCGGACATGACGAAGTCGCAGGTCACCAGCAGGTCGAGGGAGGCGATGCGCTCGGCCACGTGTTCGGAGGCGGGCGCGGAGATCACGGGGTTGGAGCCGAACAGCAGCAGCGCCCGCGGCCCGCCGGGGGTGCCGAGGGCGTCGAGCAGCTCGTACGCCGACCGCCCCGGCCCCGGGAGGCTGTCCGCCGGGACGCCCCACACGCCCGCGACGTGCTCGCGGGCCGCCGGGTCGTCGATCTTGCGGTAGCCGGGGAGCTGGTCGGCCTTCTGCCCGTGCTCCCTGCCTCCCTGGCCGTTGCCCTGCCCGGTCACGCACCCGTACCCGGAGCCGTGCCGGCCGGGCAGGCCCAGCGCCAGCGCCAGGTTGATGAACGCGCTGACCGTGTCGGTGCCCTTGGCGTGCTGCTCGGCGCCGCGCCCGGTCAGGATGTACGCGTTGCCCGCCGCGGCCAGCGCCCGGACCGCCTGCCGCATCCGGTAGACCGGCACCCCGGTGATCCGCTCGACCCGCTCCGGCCACCAGGCGGCCAGCGAGGTGCGGACCTCCTCGAACCCGGTGGTCCTGGCCGCCACGTACGCCTCGTCCACGAGCTCGTCGGCGATGGCCAGGTGCAGCATCCCGAGCGCCAGGGCCAGGTCGGTGCCGGGCGTGGGCTGCAGGTGCAGCCAGGCCTGCCTGGCCGTCTGGGAGCGCCGCGGGTCGATGACGATCACCCGGGGGCCCGACAGGTGGCGCACGAACGGGGGCATGGTCTCGGCGACGTTCGCGCCGGCCAGCAGCACGACGTCGGCCTCGGCCAGGTCGGTGATGGGGAACGGCATGCCGCGGTCCATGCCGAACGCCCTGATCGAGGCGGCGGCGGCCGACGACATGCAGAAGCGGCCGTTGTAGTCGATCTGGCTGGTGCCCAGCGCGACCCTGGCGAACTTGCCGAGCGTGTAGGCCTTCTCGTTGGTGAGCCCGCCGCCGCCGAACACGGCCACGCCGTCGGGGCCGTGTTCGGCGCGGATCGCGGACAGCCGCTCCGCCACGTGGTCGAGCGCGACCTCCCACTCCACCGGCTCGCCGTGCAGGAGCGGGGTGGTCAGGCGCTCGCCGTTGGTGAGCAGCTCGCCCGCCGTCCAGCCCTTCTGGCACAGCGCGCCGGAGGCGTTGGCAGGGATGTCGGTCCTGGGGCTGATGGCCAGCTCCGGGCCGATCTCCATGCCGCACTGGAGTGCGCAGTACGGGCAGTGTGTCTTCACGGGCTCACTCATCGGGTCAGACCCGGGCATAGGCGAGGCTGGCCACGACCGAGGCGCCGACCTTGCGGGTGTAGCACCACCAGGTCAGGGCGAAACAGGACACGTAGAAGGCGCCGAAGGCGAGGAAGGCGGGCGCCGGGGTCCCGGCCGCGGCGAACGACATCCCGAACGCCCGGTTGATGAGGAACCCGCCCAGCGCTCCCACCGCCGAGATGATGCCGATGGCGGCCGAGGCCTGGCGCTTGCCGTACAGCAGCGACTCCTCGCCCTCACCGCGCTCGGCGACGGCCTTGGCCTGGAAGATGGCCGGGATCATGCGGTACGTGGAGCCGTTCCCGATGCCGGCGGTGACGAAGAGGAGCTGGAAGGACAGGAAGAACATCCAGAAGTTGCCGGAGGTGCTGGCCGCCCAGACCAGCAGCACGCCGCCGCCCATCCCGGCGAAGTTCCACAGCGTGACGGGGGCGCCGCCGAGCCTGTCGGCCAGCCAGCCGCCCACCGGCCTGATCAGCGAGCCCAGCAGCGGCCCGACGAACGCCACGGCGGCGAACGGGGCATCGGGGAAGAGGCTCTTGCTGAGCAGCGGGAAGGCCGTGGAGTAGCCGATGAACGAGCCGAAGGTCCCGATGTACAGGAACGACATGATCCAGGTCTGGGCCTTGCCCGCCACCGCGAGCTGCTCGCGCGGGTTGGCCCTGGCGCTGGTGAGGTTGTCCATGAAGAAGAAGGCGCAGGCGCCGGCCACGACGATGAACGGGATCCAGAACCATCCGGCCGCGGCCAGCCCGAGCGAGCCGATCACCAGCGGCATGACGAGCTGGACCGAGCTGACGCCGATGTTGCCGCCTGCGGCGTTCAGCCCCAGGGCGACCCCCTGCTTGTGGCGGGGGTAGAAGTAGGTGATGTTGGCCATGCTGGAGGCGAAGTTCCCCCCGCCGACCCCGGCCAGCGCCGCGATCACCAGGAACAGCCAGTACGGCGTCTCCGGGTTCCCGACCGCCACGCCGAGCAACACGGCCGGGATGAGCAGCAGCGCCGCGCTCACCACGGTGAAGTTGCGCCCGCCGAACTTGGCCGGGCCGAACGTGTAGGGCACGCGCAGCACGGAGCCGACCAGGTTGGGCAGCGCGACCAGCCAGAAGAGCTGGTCCGTGGAGAACTTGTAGACCCCCATCTTGGTGGCCACGATGCTCCACAGCGTCCACACGGTGAAGCCGAGGTGCTCGGCGACGATCGAGAAGATCAGGTTGCGCCGTGCGACGCGCTTGCCTGAGCTTTCCCAGAAAGCTGGTTCATCGGGGTGCCACTCGGCGATCCAGCGCGCCATCGACTTTCTCCTACGTTCGGCGTCCGGGGGGAACTCCAAAGTAGGAAGCGCGCGTTACGCACTTTGACGATCCGTGGCTGTGCGTTCGTTACGTGTGATTCACCGGCGTAACAAGCCACGCACATGCGTCACGGAGGAAACCTGCTCGTAATACGGGCTGATGATCAGCCGTAATCTTATGCGTGGCTTGTCACGATACGTGAGCTGTCAGTCCTGGCGGTCGGCCAGGCGCCGCAGCGGCTCGTCGGTCAGCCGGTACTTCAGCCACTCGTCCTGGCGCACCGCGCCGAGCTTGTCGTAGAAGCCGATGCTGGGCTCGTTCCAGTCGAGCACCGACCATTCGAAGCGCTGGTAGCCGCGCTCGGCGCAGATCCCGGCCAGCTCCTTCATGAGCGAGATCCCGTGGCCGCCGCCCCGGTGCTGGGGGCGGACGTACAGGTCCTCCATGTAGATGCCGTGCACGCCCCGCCACGTCGAGAACGTCAGGAACCAGAGCGTGAAGCCGGCCACCTCGCCGTCGTGCTCGGCGATGTGGACGAACGCGGCGGGCCGGTCGGAGAAGAGCGCGGTGTGCAGCTGCTCCTCGGTGACCCTCGCCTCGTGCGCGGCCTTCTCGTACTCGGCGAGCTCACGGATCATGTTGACGATTTCGGGCACGTCGGCGGGTGTCGCGGGGCGAATCATGGCACCCAGCGTATGGCCCTCTCCGATTGAACCCGCCCAGTGTGTCAAACGTCGTAGTTGTCAGAACGGTATTCGGGGACCGTGGCAGACGCTCAGGCAAGGTATCGGACAGGGGAGCGGAACCGATGGGCGTTGCGCAGCAACCGGGGGTACTCCTGCCCTCGTGCCCCGATCTCAAGCTGGCGCTCGTGCTGGGCGAGCGGGCGCTGTTCGTGAACGGCGACCTGCAGACCGCACGGCGCTGGTTCGACTCGGCGTACCGGCTGGCCGAGCTCTGCGGCGACCCGTCGTCGCTGGCGCGGGCGGCCCTGGGGCTGGGCGGGATCTGGGTGCACGAGCACAGGACATGTGCGGAGTCGGAGATGGTACGCGCCCGCCAGCGGCACGCGCTGTCCTTGATCGACCCCCGCTCCTCGCCGGCCCTGCGGCTGCGCGTGCGGTTGCGGGGCGAGGAGGACTACCGCGCGGGCCGGCACGCCACGATCATGGAGCTGCTGGCCGAGACCAGGGGCTCCGGCGACGGGGCGGCGCTGGCCGAGGCGCTGAGCCTGGCGCACCACTGCCTGCTCGGCCCCGAGCATGCGGCGCTCAGGCTGGAGCTGGCGAGCGAGCTGATCGGCCAGGCCGCCGTCACCGAGCGCAGGGGCGACCTGCTGATGGGCCTGCTGTGGCGGACGGTCGACCTCTACCTGGCCGCGGACCCGCACGCCGAGCGCGGCCTGGCGGAGCTGCGCGGCCTGCTGACCGGCCACGACCACCTCGCGGTCGGGTACGTGGTCGAGGCCATCGAGGTCATGCTGACCATCCGCGCGGGCCGCTTCGCCGAGGCCGAGAAGCGGGCCGGCGAGTGCTTCGAGCGCGGCGTGACCGCCGGCGACATGGACGCGACCGGCTGGTACGGCGGCCAACTCGGCGCCATCCGCTGGTTCCAGGGCCGGGCCGCCGAGCTGCTGCCCATCCTGTCGGACCTGGTCAGCTCGCCCACGCTGAGCCCGATCGACAACTCGTACCTGGCGGGCCTGGCGCTGGCCGCGGCCGTCGCGGGCGACCGGCGCGCGGCGGCCGGGCACCTGGCCAGGCTGCGCGTGGAGGAGATGCCGGGGTCGAGCACCTGGCTGCTCTCGTTGTACTGCGTCGTGGAGACCGCCCACCTGCTGCAGGACCCCGACACGGCCGCCCGCGCGTACGCGCTGCTGCGCCCGTTCGCGAACCTGCCGGTGGTCGCCAGCCTGGGCGTGGCCTGCTTCGGCTCCGTGCACCACTCGCTGGGCATGGCCGCGCTCACCACCGGGGACCTGTCCACGGCGGTGGAGCACCTGCGGGCGGCCGTGCGGGGGAACTTCGCCCTGGGGCACTGGCCGGCCGTCGCGCTGTCGAGGTGGCGGCTGGGCCAGGCGCTGGCGCTGCGCGACGGGACGCAGGACAAGGCGGCCAACCGGGAGCAGGCCGCCGCCGCGCGGGAGGCCAGGGAGCTCGGCATGGTGCTGCCGTCCGTGGTCGGGCGCTCGGCCTCGGGGCAGGACGGCTGCCGCTTCCGCAGGCACGGGCGGCACTGGCAGGTCGAGCTGGGCGGGCGGCTCGCGCTCGTCGACCACAGCGTCGGGATGGGGCACCTGGCCACGCTGGTCGCCAATCCGGGCCGGGAGATCCTCGCCACCGACCTGGCCGCGGGGTCGTGGACGCGCGAGCCCGAGGGCGGGTCGGCCCAGCCGGTGCTGGACGACCAGGCCAGGGACACCTACCGGCAGCGGCTGGGCCAGCTCGAGGCGGAGATCGACGAGCTGGAGTCGATGAACGACCTGGAGCGGGCGGCGGGGCTGCGGCTGGAACGCGAGTGGCTGGTGGCGGAGCTGACGGCGGCGACGGGCATCGGCGGTCGGGCGCGGCCGTTCACGGGGAGCGAGGAGCGGGCCAGGATCGCCGTGGGCAAGGCGATCAGGCGGGCGCTGGCGCGGATCTCGGCGGTGGACCAGGCGATCGGGGAGGAACTGCGCGCCACGGTGCAGACGGGGCTGCGCTGCTGCTACCAGCCCCGGTAGCGAACCTGCGGCGGGACCGGCCTCGGACCGGAGCGCGGTTCCCATCCGGGAGACTGTTCCCATGGAACAACGCACGTTGGGACGAACAGGACGCCAGGTGGGCACAGTCGGCCTCGGCGCGTGGCAGCTCGGCGCCGACTGGGGCCAGGTGACGGAGGACGAGGCCTTCGCCACCCTGGGGGCCGCCGTGGACGCCGGGGTCACCTTCATCGACACGGCAGACGTCTACGGCGACGGCCGGAGCGAGCAGATCGTCGGCCGCTTCGCCAAGGGGCGGCCGGAGCTGACCGTGGCCACCAAGATGGGCCGCCGGCTGGAGCAGATCCCCGTCAACTACGTGATGTCCAACTTCCGGGTCTGGAACGAGCGCTCCCGCCAGAACCTCGGCGTGGACACCCTCGACCTGGTCCAGCTCCACTGCCCGCCGACCCCGGTGTACTCGACGGACGCCGTGTTCGACGCGCTGGACACGCTGGTGGCCGAGCAGAAGATCGCCGCGTACGGGGTCAGCGTGGAGACGTGCGAGGAGGCGCTTACGGCGATCGCGCGGCCGGGGGTGGCGTCCGTGCAGATCATCCTCAACGCGTTCCGGCTCAAGCCGCTGGAGCGGGTCCTGCCCGCCGCCCGGGCCGCCGGGGTGGGCATCATCGCCCGCGTCCCGCTGGCCAGCGGCCTGCTGTCCGGCCGGTACGACGAGCACACGACCTTCGGCGCGGACGACCACCGCACCTACAACCGGCAGGGAGAGGCGTTCGACGTCGGCGAGACCTTCTCGGGCGTGGACTTCCGCACGGGCCTGGAGGCGGTCCGCCGCCTGGTTCCCCTGGTGCCGGAGGGCCTGACGATGGCCCAGTTCGCGCTGCGCTGGATCCTCGACCAGCCCGGCGTGTCGGTGGTGATCCCCGGCGCCCGCAACGCGTCCCAGGCCACCGCGAACGCGGCCGCCGCGACGTCGGCGCCGCTCCCGCCGGCCACGCTCGAAGCGGTCGAGGCCGTCTACGACGACCTGATCCGGCCGCAGGTCCACGACCGCTGGTAGGCGTATTGACGGGGCATTGACGGGGCGCGGCACGGGGAGCGGCACGGCCTGGCCAGCGCGGTGAGACCCCCGTGGCGGCGGGGTGAGGCACGGGTGGCCGGGACGGCGCGCGGACCATGATTGTCGGTGGCGGCGCGTAGCGTCGCGGCTGTGAATCGCACCGACCGGCTCTACGCACTCGTCGAAGACCTGCGCGCCATCGCGCCCCGCTGCCGCTCCGCCCGCGAGCTGGCCAAGCGGTTCGAGGTGAGCGTGCGCACGATCGAGCGCGACATCACCGCCCTGCAGGAGTCAGGGGTGCCGATCTACGCCGAGGCGGGCCGCAAGGGCGGTTACGCGATCGACAAGAAGATGTCCCTGCCCCCGCTCAACTTCACCCCGGCCGAGGCGGTGGCCATCGCGGTGGCGCTCAGCCAGGCCGGCGACCAGCCGTTCGGCCGGCAGGCCCGCAGCGCGTTACGCAAGGTCGTGGCCGCGATGCCGGGCTCCGAGGGCGATCTGGCCAGGGAGCTGGCGCGGCGCGTGCAGCTCGTCCACCACCCGCCGGAGCCCGGCTCCCCCGAGGTCCGGCCGCTCGGGGGCGAGGGCATCTCCCGGGCCATCGAGGAGGCGCTGCTGCGGCGGCGCGTGCTCAGGCTCGAATACGCCGACGCCAAGGGCGCGCTGACCTCGCGGGACGTCGAGCCGGGGGTGTTCCTGGGCGGGCGGGGCGGGTTCTGGTATCTCGTGGCCTGGTGCCGGTTACGCGATGACGTGCGGGTCTTCCGGCTCGATCGCATCGCCGCCGCGACCGTGACCGCCGAGCGCAGCCCCGACCGGCCGCTCGAAGGCTTCGCCGCCGACGTGCCCAACATGATCGTGGACACCGCCATGCTCGATTAGTCAATCGAAAACACCGACATAGGGTTGTCGCCACAGCGTTAGATCGTTGCTCTGTTCGAGAAAGGCTCAGTGACGAGGAGACGACGATGGACAACACCGTGACCTGGTTCGAGATCGCGACCGACGATCCCGAAGGCGCCCAGGCGTTCTACGGTGGGTTGTTCGGCTGGACGTTCAGCACCGGCGAGGGGCCGATCGACTACCGGATGATCGGCTATCCGGGCGGCGAGCAGCCCGGCGGCGGGCTGTTCAACACCAAGGGCGAGTTCCCGGCGCACGCGATCTTCCACGTGCAGGTGGCCGACGTCGAGGCGGCCTGCGCGAAGAGCGAGTCGCTGGGCGGCAAGGTGATCACGAAGGTGATCGACGACGGCGCCGGCACCGACTTCGCCTACCTGCGTGACACGTCCGGGAGCGTCTTCGGGGTCTTCCACCGCAGGTGAGCTTCCCCTCACAGGTGAATCACCCGTTCGAGGGCCGGGGAGAACGCCTTCCCCGCAGACCCCCGGCGTACGGACGGGCCGCTTCCTAGGAGCGGTTCACCCCGCGCCCTGGGCACGCCGCCGATCGCCGAGCGGCGGCGCGTCCAGGGCGCATCCCCCGTGTCAGAAGGCGGCCTTGGACAGCCAGCGCTTGAGGAGGTCGGCGTCGCCGTACACGGTCAGCGCCTCGGGCGAGCGCCGGCCGTAGAGCATGAGCAGCAGGTCCTGCGCCGTCCCCTGGACGGCGCAGTCGCCCTTGGTGTGCCCGCGCGCCCAGTCGACCGTCCCGGCCGGACCCTGGGTGATGGTCCACTCGCCGTCGGCGTCGTTCGCGTGGAGGTGGATCGTGGCCCCCTCCGCCTCGAGCTCCGCCAGCGACCGGGTCACCCAGGTCGCGTACGGCAGGTTGTGCAGGAATTCCTCGATGCCGTCGATCGCGACCTCGGCCGGGACGACCGGGTCGATGCCGAGCGCGAGCTCCGCGTCGACCCGGTGGATCACCAGCTCGAAGAGCATCCGGCGGGGCCACCACGACGCCTGCCGGTCCGGGCCCCACGTCCACACCGCCAGCGTGGGGTCGGTGTCGCCGAGCGTGCCGAGCAGCTCGGCCGCCCCGGCGGTCAGCCAGGCCGCGTCGCCGCTCTGCCCCTCGGCCAGCCCGCTGGGCACCTGGCGCGACCAGATCCGCTCCTGGACCTGGTTGCGCAGCACGTGCACCGCCCAGCGGTGCGTCTGGCCGACGTGCGTGATCAGCTCCGCGAGTGTCCATCCCGGGCACGTGGGCACCGGGACGGACAGGTCCGCGGCCAGGGCCGCCAGGCGGGCGGTCTCGGCGTCGATGAGCGAGTCGTATGTCACGGGCCCCACCCTAGGCCGCCGGGCAGGTCGCGCCCTTCTGCGGGAGCTTGCCGTCGATCAGGAACGAGTCCACGAGCTCCAGCACGCACTTGCTGCCCGACAGGTAGGCGCCGTGCCCCTCGCCCTCGTACGTCACCAGCCTGGCGGTCTTGAGCTGGGCCGTCAGCTTGGGCGCCCACTCGTACGGCGTGGCCGGGTCGCCCTTGCCGCCGATCACGACGATCGGCGCCGAGCCGGTGGCGTTCACGTGCCGCGCCTGATCGCTGCCCTTGGCCGGCCAGACCCGGCACAGCCCGCCGGACCCCTCACTGCCGAACAGCGGCGAGATCTTCATGGCGGCCGCCTCGGTGCGGCGCAGCTCGGCCTCGCTGGGCCGCTCGGAGGTGTCCACGCAGGTGATGGCCGGGAAGCTGGTCATCTGCGTGGAGTATTTGCCGTCCTGGGAGCGGCCGGTGTAGGAGTCGGCCAGGTAGAGCAGCGCCTCGCCCCGCCCCTTGATCGCCTCCGAGAGCGCCTGCTCCAGGAAGGGCCAGGTCAGCTCCGAGTACAGCGCCGCCGCCACACCCGTGGCGGCCAGGCCCTGGGTGAGCTCACGGGTGCCGACCTTCAGCGGCTGGGTGGTGAGCTGGTTCAGCAGCTTGTCGACGTTCGCGTTGGCGGTCTCCTGGTCCTTGCCGATGTCGCACTTGTTCTTGACGCACGATCGCAGGAAGCTCTCGTACGCCTTCTGGAACCCGCGCGTCTGCACCAGCGTGCGCTGCTCGAACGTCACCGTCGGGTCGAGCGGCGCGTCCAGCACCATGCGGCCGACCTTCTTCGGGAACTCGGTGGCGTAGACGGCGCCGAGCTGCGTGCCGTACGACATGCCGACATAGTTGAGCTTGGGGTCGCCGACCGCGTCGCGGATCCGGTCCATGTCGCGGGCGGCGTTCACGGTGCCGATGTACGGGAGGATCTTGCCGGAGTGCTGCTGGCACAGGGCGGCGAACTGCTTGTTGGCCGCCGCGGTCTCCTGGTGGGTCTGGCTGTCGGACGGCAGCGTGTCCAGCGCGGTGAACCTGTCCATCTCCACGGTGTCGCCGCAGCGCACGCCGGAGCTGCGCTCCACGCCGCGCGGGTCGAAGCTGATCAGGTCGTATCGGGCGCGCAGCCCCGTGAGCGCCTTGGCGGCCTGGTCGAGCGTGTCGACGCCGGAGGCGCCGGGACCGCCGAAGTTGAAGACCATCGAGCCCAGCCGGTTCTTGCCGGTGGTGGGCAGTTTGATGAGCGCCAGGTCCAGCTTCTCGCCGTCGGGCTTGTTGTAGTCCAGGGGAACGGCCAGCTTCCCGCACCGTACCGAACTGTCCTGGCTGGCCGGTGGCTCACCGCCGGGACGCTTGATGTCGGTGCACGGCCCCCAGCTGATCGTGCCGGTGTCCGCCGTCGACTGCGTGGCGGGCTCGGCCGGCACGGTGGAACAACCGGCGACGACCGGGATGAGCAGGGCGGCTAGGACGCGTCGCATAAACAGACTTCTCCCTCGTCTCTCAGGGGGAAGTAGTGCCCACAATACGTGACGCCGCACCATACCTGGGTGAGGCGGCACGTACCCCTCCTGAACGTGCCGCCTCACAGGCCGAACGCCGCGGACGGCGAAAATGACGGCGCCCCCGCGAGAAGTACTTCGCGGGAGCGCCGCTCCTGGATGACTCAGACGCCCATCGATTGGGTGTCGTTGCTCTCCGCGCCGCCCGCCTCGGTGACGCCGTTCTTGAGGTGGTAGCGGGCGATCGCCTCGCGCAGCACCTCGCCGTCGAGCTCGCCCCGCTTGACCAGGCTGGTCAGCACGGCCAGCGTGATCGAGGCGGCGTCGACGTGGAAGTGGCGGCGCAGCGCCGAGCGGGTGTCGGACAGGCCGAACCCGTCGGTGCCCAGCGAGGACCAGTCACCCGGCACCCACTGCGCGATCTGGTCCTGCACGGCCTTCATGTAGTCGCTGACGCCCACGAACGGGCCCTGCGCCTGGGAGAGCGCCTGGGTCACGTACGGGACGCGCTGCTCGGTGTCGGGGTTGAGCAGGTTGTGCTCCTCGCAGGCCAGCGCGTCGCGGCGCAGCTCGGACCACGACGTCGCCGACCACACGGCGGCCGAGACACCCCAGTCCTCGGCCAGCAGCCGCTGCGCCTCCATCGCCCACGGGCCCGCCACGCCGGAGGACAGGATGTTGGCCTTCGGCCCCTGGGTCTGCGGCCCGTCGGCGAACTTGTACAGGCCCTTGAGCAGGCCCTGCACGTCGAGGTCGGCCGGCTGGGCGGGCTGCAGGTAGGGCTCGTTGTAGACGGTCAGGTAGTAGAAGACGTCCTCCGGCTGGTCGCCGTACATCCTCCGCAGGCCGTCCTTGACGATGTGCGCCACCTCGAACGCCCACGACGGGTCGTAGGAGATCGCGGCCGGGTTGGTGGAGGCGATGAGCGGCGTGTGGCCGTCCTCGTGCTGCAGGCCCTCACCGTTGAGCGTGGTGCGGCCCGCGGTGGCGCCGAGCAGGAAGCCGCGGCCCATCTGGTCGCCCATCTGCCACATCTGGTCGCCGGTGCGCTGCCACCCGAACATCGAGTAGAAGATGTAGATCGGGATCATGTGCTCGCCGTGCGTGGCGTAGGCGCTGCCCGCCGCGATGGCCGAGGCCATCGAGCCCGACTCGCTGATGCCCTCGTGCAGGATCTGGCCCTGCGTGGCCTCCTTGTACGACAGCAGCAGCTCCCTGTCGACGGCCTCGTACGTCTGGCCGTGCGGGGAGTAGATCTTGGCCGTCGGGAACATGGCGTCGAGACCGAACGTGCGCGCCTCGTCCGGGATGATCGGCACGAACCGGTGGCCGATCTCCTTGTCGCGCATGAGGTCCTTGAGCAGCCGTACGAACGCCATCGTGGTGGCGACCTGCTGCTTGCCCGAGCCCTTGGCGAAGCCGCCGTAGACCTCGTCGGCGGGCAGCTTGACCGGCTTGGCGCGCATGACGCGCTTGGGCAGCACGCCGCCGAGCGCCGCGCGGCGCTCCTTCATGTACTGGATCTCGGGGTCGTTCTCGCCCGGGTGGAAGTACGGGGGCAGCTCGCCCTCCAGCGCGGAGTCCGGGATCGGCAGGTAGAGCCGGTCGCGGAACTCCTTCAGCTCGGCCTTGGTGAGCTTCTTCATCTGGTGGGTGGCGTTGCGCGCCTCGAAGTCCTTGCCCAGCGTCCAGCCCTTGATGGTCTGGGCGAGGATCACGGTCGGCTGGCCGACGTGCTCGCGGGCCGCCTTGAACGCCGCGTAGACCTTGCGGTAGTCGTGGCCGCCGCGCGACAGCTTGCGGATGTCGTCGTCGGTCAGGTGCTCGACCATCTTGCGCAGGCGCGGGTCACCGGCGAAGAAGTGCTCGCGGATGTACTCGCCGGACTCGACCGAGTAGGTCTGGAACTGGCCGTCGGGCGTGGTGTTCATCTGGTTGACCAGCACGCCGTCGACGTCGGCCGCCAGCAGCGGGTCCCAGTCGCGGCCCCACACGACCTTGATGACGTTCCAGCCGGCGCCGCGGAAGTACGACTCCAGCTCCTGGATGATCTTGCCGTTGCCGCGTACGGGACCGTCGAGCCGCTGCAGGTTGCAGTTGATCACGAACGTGAGGTTGTCGAGCTCCTCGCGGGCCGCCAGGCCGATCGCGCCGAGCGACTCGGGCTCGTCCATCTCGCCGTCGCCCAGGAACGCCCACACGTGGCTGCGGCTGGTGTCCTTGATCTGCCGGTTGAGCAGATAGCGGTTGAACCGCGCCTGGTAGATCGCGCCGATCGGGCCGAGACCCATGGAGACCGTCGGGAACTCCCAGAAGTCCGGCATGAGGCGCGGGTGGGGGTAGGAGGGCAGGCCGTGGAAGCCGTGCGACAGCTCCTGACGGAACGCGTCGAGCTGGGCCTCGTTGAGGCGGCCCTCGAGGAAGGCGCGGGCGTAGATGCCCGGCGCGGCATGCCCCTGGAAGAAGACCTGGTCGCCCGACTCGCCGTGATCCTTGCCGCGGAAGAAGTGGTTGAAGCCCACTTCGTAGAGGGAGGCGGCGGAGGCGTAGGTGGCGATGTGGCCGCCGACGTTGGTGCGGGCGTTGGCCCTGGACACCATGATGGCCGCGTTCCAGCGGATGTAGGCGCGGATGCGGCGCTCGACGTGCTCGTCACCGGGGAACCAGGGCTCGCGCTCCGGCGGGATCGTGTTGATGTAGTCGGTGCTCCGCAAACCCGGCACCCCGACCTGGTGCTCGCGGGCCCGCTCCAGCATGCGCAGCATGAGGTAGCGGGCTCTGGTGCGGCCTTCGGTCTTGACGACGTTGTCGAGAGACTCGAGCCACTCGTTGGTCTCGCTGGGGTCGACATCAGGCAGCTGGCTGGGTAGGCCGTCGCTGATGATCGAGAATCGCTGGCGTCCGGAAGCCACTGGGTCTCGCCTTCCGAGGATGACTGATGTCTGGTCTGGGTCGCCTTCCATCCTGGTCGCTAGCCGTAGAAAACGCATCTCTACTGACCGGTAACCAGTGGTGTCCCTGCTGGCAGAGACAGATCAGATGGCCTAGACCACCGATGGTAGGACGAATCGCCACCAAAGGTTACATCCCGGGAGCAATTTAACAAGACAGGAAAACGAACGAAATTTCGCTCGAATGTCTCTGGACTCCTGGTCCCCGCACCCTCCACTCTCCCCCGAAGGGAGGGGGTTCTCACCCCACGAGGGCGCGGCGTGACGGGCGAGTCTAGCGGCCATCCTCCCGGCCCGGCTCCGACGGGGGCCGTCCGGCGGAGGGTCGGCCGGGAGCGCATCGCCGCTGATCATGCCCCTTGTCACCACTTGCGACCCGCATCGCCTCTCACGACTTGTGACGCCCCTCACCACCCATGGGGCCATGCCACCTCTTCCTGTCCATGACGCCCCTCAGACCCGCATGACCCTTAAGATCTCTCGCCTCCCTCTCATCTCGGCACCCCTGCCACCCCCAAGGCCCACCACCATCTCGAGGCCCCCTCCGCCTCCCCACGGCCTCCGAACTCCCTCCACGCCTTGCCCGTTCGCCACCCGTCCCGGGCACCGCCGCCTCATCGCAGCGTAACGTTTCGGTCATTTTTCTCCGCCCCTCTGGAGGGGGAGCAAAACTTGCGAATCACCCTTTTCGGACGGCCTCCCACGTACCAATGTGGGTTATATGAATGCTGCAGTAGGAGACCGGCTCCTGGTGCACGGACATGCCGTTGGCGAAGGGGACCGGAGTGGTGTGATTGTGGAGGTCCAGGGCCTCGAAGGCGGGCCTCCCTACATGGTGCGCTTCGACGACGGGCACACCGGTCTGGTGTTTCCCGGCCCGGACGCCGTCGTGGTGCATAAGTAAGATTTCCCTGTGAGATCTGAAATCATCTCCGTGGCCACAGGGTCACGAGAGACAGTGCACGACATCACCGCTGAATGCGCTGATTTCGTGCGCAGGCAGGGCGAAGACGGGCTGTTGCATATCTTTGTGCCCCATGCGACCGCCGGTGTTGCCCTGCTCGAGTTGGGCTCGCGCAGCGACGACGACTTGCTCGCCGCGCTGCGCGACCTGTTGCCGCCCGATGACCGCTGGCGTCACGCCCACGGCTCGCCCGGTCACGGACGGTCACATGTCATGCCCGCGCTGATCCCGCCATATGCCACGGTCCCCGTGCTGGGCGGGCGTCTGGCACTCGGTACGTGGCAGTCGATCGCACTCGTCGACCTGAACGTCGACAACCGGCAACGCCAGGTTCGCCTGTCGTTTTTGTCGGATTGATTCTGGCCGACTACGGCCGCACCCGTGGCGACCGTTGACGACTGAGGGTCACAGCGTGTGGACTGTGCCGAAGCGATAAACCGCATAAGCGGGGCCACTCAAGCAGGAGGGATAAACGTGAGCGCGACCGCGGGTCAGGCGCAGGGCGAGCGCGGCCTGGCCGAACGGCTCGGCCTCAAGCCGGGTCAGGTGGTGCAGGAGATCGGTTGGGACGAGGACGTCGACGACGAGCTTCGCGACTCCATCGAGGACCTGACCGGTAACGAGCTGCTGGACGAAGAGAGCGACGACGTCGTGGACGTCGTGCTGATGTGGTGGCGCGACGGCGACGGAGACCTCTTCGACGCCCTCAGCGACGCCATGCGAGCACTCGCCGACGGCGGCCAGATCTGGCTGCTGACTCCCAAGGCCGGACGCGACGGCCACGTGGAGCCGAGCGACATCGGGGAGGATGCCGCTACCGCGGGCCTCTCGCAGACCAGCAGCATCTCCGCCGCACCGGACTGGTCCGGGACCAGGCTCGTCACGCCCAAGGGCAGCAAACGGTAGGGAGCCGGAGCGCCTTCCGTACGGCAGGATGAAGCCGTGAACGCACATCCTGCCGAGGTCGGCGCCCTGGCTCCGGATTTCGAGCTGCAGGACCAGCACGGCACCCCGGTGAGCCTGTCTCAGTTCCGGGGCACGAAGGTCGTGCTGGTCTTCTACCCGCTTGCCTTCAGCGGGATCTGTCACGGCGAGCTGTCCGCGCTGCGCGACCAGCCGCTCGACGGGGCACAACTGCTGACCGTGTCCGTCGACTCCCTGTTCACGCACCGTGCGTGGGCCGATCGCGAGGGTTATGCGTTTCCGCTGCTCTCCGATTTCTGGCCACACGGACAGGTCGCGCGGGCGTACGGTGTGTTCGATGAGGCGAAGGGGTTCGCTCTTCGGGGGACCTTCATCATCGACGGCGAGGGTGTGATCCGGTGGTCGGTGGTCAATCCGACCTCCGCCGCACGCGACATCGCCGACTACATCAAGGCACTCGCCGACATTTCTTGACCTCGGAGGGAACGATGCCCTGCTACCGATGCGGGGCCCGGCAGACCGACCCGGTGCGCGGCGCCAGCCCGTGGCAGCGCGGGGTGCGCCGCGAAACGCAGGTGTTGATCTGCCCGGACTGTCAGCGGCTGCACGACCTCGACCTCGACTCGTGCGCGGCCTGCGGGTCGGTCGCGCTGATCTGCCGGCTGGGCGAGGTGGAGTGCCGGTCCTGCGGCGACGTACGGCTGGCGCGCTCGGACGCGCTCACGGGCTCTCCCATCTCCCCACCGTCCTCACCCCCCGGCCTCTCGGCGGAGGTGGAAGCGGCCCTCAACCGCGTACTGGGCCGCACCTGAGCCCCAGGACCGGACACGAACGGACGGAGCCCTGAGCCGGGACACAGAGGCACGGGGGGCACGGGGGGCCTTCACAGCGCCGCGAGCCGCCCTGAGCCCTCGGCAGGCTGCCCTGGGACCCGAATCCTGGATCCCTCGGCGCAGGGCAGGGCTTGGGCAGGGCTTGGGCAGGGCTTGGCCGGGCGGAGGTCCAAGCTAGGCCCGGCAAGCTGGGTCCAAGCTCCGCCCGCCCAAGCCGGGTCCAAGCCCCGCGCCGCCCTGCCAAGCCGGATCCAAGCCCCGGGAATCCCTGCAGCGAATCCCCGCGGGCGAAGAGACTCTTTCCAGACATTTGCTGAGCTGCGCTATCGTCTCCTCCGTGTCCGAGATGACTCCGAGCGTGAGCGAGAGCCCGAACCCGAGTGTGAGCGTGAGCCCGAACCCGGCTCCGAGCTCGTTCGTCGTCGCGCTCGACGTCGGCGGCACGTCCATGAAGGGCGGCCTGGTCAGCGACTCCGGTGTGGTGCTGCTGAGCGAGCGGCGCCCGACCCCCCGGGCGGAGGGCCCGGAGGCGGTCGTGTCCGCCATCTCCGACTTCATCAGCCACCTGGCCTCCTCGGGTGACGACGCCCCGGCCGGCGTGGGCCTGGCGGTCCCCGGCCTGGTCTCCGACAACGCCGCCGTCTACGCCGCGAACCTGGGCTGGCGCGACGTCCCCGCCACCAGCTTCACCACCCTGGACATCCCCGTCCTGCTCGGACACGACGTACGCACCGGCGGCCTCGCGGAGAGCATCCTCGGCGCGGGCCGAGGCCTGTCCGACTTCCTCTTCCTCCCCATCGGCACGGGGATCGCGGGCGCCTCGATCATCCGCGGCGAACCGTACGGCGGCTCCTCCGGCTGGGCGGGCGAGATCGGCCACACCCCGGTCTTCCCGGACGGGGAAGAGTGCGCGTGCGGCCAGTTCGGCTGCCTGGAGACGTACGCCTCGGCCGCCTCGGTGGGCCGCCGCTACAGCCAGCGCGCCGGCCTGGAGGGCGTCAAGGCGGAGCAGGTGGTCTCCTCCGACGACCCGATCGCCGTAGAGGTCTGGGACGAGGCCGTGGAGGCCCTGTCGCTGGCCCTGGCCACGTACACGCTCCTGCTGGACCCAACGGTGATCGTCCTCGGCGGCGGCCTCGCCGAAGCGGGCCCGGCCCTCTTCGACCCGGTACGCACCCGTCTCGTCAAACGCCTGGCCTTCCGCGAGGCACCCCCACTGGTGCCGGCCGCACTCGGGGTCGACGCGGGCATGCTCGGAGCCGCCCTCCTGGGCTGGCGCGCCGCAGGCCGCCCCGAACTGGGCCCGGGCTGGACAGTGGATGTGCGATCGGGCCCCGTGGTGTCGTAAGGTGTAGTGCCGATCAGGGGCGGTTAGCTCAGCGGTAGAGCACTCGCCTTACAAGCGAGGGGTCACTGGTTCGAACCCAGTACCGCCCACCTGCGTAAACATTTGATCTCTGATCTTGAAAACGGCGTCTGAGTGACTAAGTGAGTGACTAACTCCCAAAGATCTTGTCCATCGCCGCAGCTCCCTGCATGATCACGGGCCTGATCTGGTGTCGGTAGACCGTCTCAGTAACCACGGTGTTGGAGTGTCCGACCAGGCGCGAGATGTCCTCGATGGGGACGCCGGAGTCTGACAGCACGGACACAAAGCTGTGGCGCAGCTCGCGAGGCGACCACTCCCGCCCGGTGAGCCCTGCCCCTCCACCACCCTCCGGAAGTCACGTCGTACGTTGTGAGCCGTGACGGGTGTGCCGGTCCGCGTGCAGAACACGAGATCCGTGCCCTTCCATCGGTCTCCCGCCTTTTCTTGAGCGGTTTCTTGGGCTTCCTTGAGCAGGCGCAGCGCCTCCACACAGCGTCGGGGCAGCTTGAGCGACCGGCGGGACTTCACCGTCTTGGTGTCGCCCTTCTGCCGGACGGACCGCCAGACGTAGATCGCGAACTCCTCGTGCCCCCAGCCCGTCTCCCCCACCGGCAGCCACGCGGCCCGAGCCTCGTCGTAGGCCACGACGTGCGACCAGAGCAGCGCCCTCAGTTCCTCCGTACGAGCGCCGGTCAGGAGTGAGAGGACGATGTAGGCCTGCATGCGCTTGCCGCTCTTCTCTGCCTGTGTGAGGACGGCGAGAGCTTGAGCCAGCGTCAGCGCCTTGGAAGGACGACCGGCGCCTCCCTCCGGGATGTCGCAGAGGTCCACGACGTTCCGCTTGACCTTGTCGCGACGCATCGCGCTCTTGACCGCCCGGTTGAGGATGCCGTGGATCAGCTTGAGTGACCGGGTGCCCAGTTCGCCCGTCTTGCCGGCCAGCCACTTGTCGACGTCTTCCACGGACAGATCCCGCAGCTTGCGAGCACCGAGGGCAGGGATCACGTGCGTGTCGGCGTAGGTGTTGTACATCTTGACGGTTGCGGAGGAACGTCCGCCGAGGCCGTGCTGAAGCCAGTAGCGGACGGCGTCGGCCACCGTGTAGTTGGTGGACGCGATGGCCAGGCCATCCTCATGGTCGCGGACGATCTCTTTGAGCTTGGCCTTGGCTTCGGTCTTGGTCTTGCCGCTGGCCTTCTTGACGATGCGCTTGCCAGCCGGGGTGTAGCCGACCGTCACCGAGGCGATCCAGCGTTGCCGCTGCTCGTCCCAGTGCAGGCCGCCGTCTCCTCGACTGCGCCGTTCGGTCATGAAGCCTCCTGTTCGAGTAGGGAGATGTAGTCCTCTATGGCTGAGGCGGGGATGAGCCGGGTACGCCCCTGGGTCACGGAGCGGAGGCGTCCTGAGCGGATGAGTTCGTAGATCACGCTTCGACTGAGGCTGAGCAGGTGCATGGCCTCGCAGACGCGGTAGAGCCGCCGGTCGTGGGCGGGTAGGGGTGGGGTCATCCATCCGCCTGATCTGCCGCGATCTTGCGGGCGGTCTGGACGCGCTGCCGGATGTGTTCGGCCATGATCGCTTCGCCCGGGGTGTAGCATGCTCCCCGACTGGGACGACCCCAAGCGCCACGCCCAGTACCGCAAGCGCCCCGGGTTCTTCTACCAGTCCCTCATCCGCGAACACGGCCCCGTCCGCTGGATGACCCTCACCACCGCCCGCATCGCCTACGAAGACGAACGCACCGCACTCGGCATGGACTACGCCGAAGCCGTCCTCATCATCCGCCGCACCATGGCCCACGCCAACGGCCACCCCATCGAGGTCACCGAAGTCAAAGCCCCCGCCAACCGCTACGAAATCGGCTACCACCGCGAACTCAGCGACGAGCCAGAAGCGGTCCTCACACCGCAAGAACTCACCGACAACGGCATAGACCTCGTGATCTAGTGCTCTGACTAGAGACCTTTGCCAGGAACCGTCAGTTCGCTGGGATCGCGGGCTGAGGGGAGTCGCGGATGGCATGCTACAAAGACGTCGATCATGAGGAGATCAGCTGTGACTCATACTCCTGGAACGCAACCTGCGCACCGCCGCACCCCTCTCACTGCGGAGGAACAGGTTCGAGGCCAAGCGAACATGGCCCCTTACGTCGCCCAGGAACTCCTCGCCAACGGACGATTCAGGGTGACCGCCGACACCCCAGATAAGGTGGAGCTCTTCCAGGGGGCGGCCCGCAAGGCGGGTGACATGCTCCAGCGGCCGGTGGTCAGCTATGCCAACGGCAGGGACATCGTGATCACCTTCGGCGAGGAGGCACCTTCCAGCCTCACCGACCGAGGAGTCGCCTCCCCGCACGAGTGACTGCCCGGCGTCGTCCATAAGCTGTCTAGTCCCATAAGCCGGTGGCTCAGAGTTTCTTTACTGGTTCAAGGCGACGGCGCTCCGCGCCGTGCGCACGGCCCCGCGCCCGCCTGCCGTCCCGGGCATGCGGCCTGGGGGCCGGTCCCGGGCGGCAGCGGCTCGGGCCGTGCCGTGCCGCCACACGGCCGCCGCACCGCCGTACACCCTCTGTCGTCGACCTCCGCACCGTCGCCCCGCTCCGCCGCCGGCCCCCACCGCTTCGCGGCCCTTCGGGTGCTTCGCATGGGCGCCGGCCGCTCCGCTCACATATGACGGGACGGCTCTTCAAGCCTTATGCCTCCGGCGGGAGGGCTCCGGCACCGAGGTGGTCACCTCGCACACCATCGACTCAGGCAAGCCCAGCAGCCCGCCTCCTCCGCATCAAGCCCGGCCCTGATCGCAGGACAACGCATGATCGAGGAACGGCGACCAGCGAACGTACACGCGAAGCCGGGCTTGACACTCCGTCCCCGGCCCGCTGCCGCTACGCGGTGAGTCGACGGCGTACGAGGTGAGTACGAAGCCGCCCCCCGACTGGAACACGGTTGAGCGGCTATCGCGACGAGGGAAGAGGGGACACGGAACGCACCGCCTCCTCTTCTGCGGGCTGTTCAGCCAGATGGACACAGGCCGGGCAGGCGCGCGTAGCTGTGGGCAGGAAAGGCAAGCACCAACCGAGGGTCGGCAGCGGGCGCACTGCCTCGCCGCACAAGCTGACCTTCTGCTTGGCCCGTACGGCATGCTGTACGGCGTTCCTCTCGTGGTTGGACAGGCCGAGCCGGTAGTCGCATGCTGGCTTCTCCGGTCCTGTCGAATCATCGTGTACGAGCAGGTCATCCCAGTGGAATGGCCAGCGCTGCACCCCTCCGGGCAACTCGTGCGGCTGTCCGTCGAGTTTGAGCAAGCCCAGGGTGCCGTTACGCAGCACAGCTACCACGGTCCCGCGACGACCGAGCAGCACTGAGGCCCACGCTCGTGTCTGCGCTGGGCTGTGGAGCATGTCCACGATCTCGGCATGACAGCCGATTCGCGACGAAGGGCTGCTCACAGCGCCTGCTCCGCTGCTTCCTGCTCCTTCAAACGCTCGGCCAGTTGAGCGACGTCGTCCGCGTCGATCGTCTGGCAGAGACCGTGGTCTACCTCGTGCTGGGATAGACGTCGGCCGTTTCGAGTTGCCCAGAGACGCCCCACAGAACTACGCCAAATACACCAACCAGGAAAAGCCGCTTGGAGATCTCCGAGAATTACCGGGATTGACATGGGATCAGCGTGCTTACCTTTGCGTGACGAACCCACCGCGTTATAGAGACGTCCAGGACGTTATGGCGTTACGCTCAAAAACGTCCCTGACGTCCTCCGCCCCGAGGTGTACCGTGGCCAACGTCGCCCTACGCAGCGCCATGCTGAACGCCAAGGTCACGAACCAGAGCTTGGCCGACCGGTGTGGCGTGGACGTCAAGACGGTGGAGCGCTGGTTGCAGGACCAGGCTCGCGTCCCGCATCTGCGGCATCAATGGGCCGCCGCAGAGGCACTAGGAGTTGAGACAGCCGTGCTATGGCCAGACGCAATTCGCAATACGGTTAAAACGGGGCCAGACAAGGAAGTATTGACCGTTTATCCGTATCGCTCCGCGTGCCCGAAATCAATCTGGCGCAACCTCATCAACGCGGCGCGCAACGAGATTGTGTTCGCCGGTTACACGAACTACTTCCTGTGGCTGGAACACCCGAACCTGGCGAAGGTCCTCAAGCGGAAAGCGCAGCAGGGCTGCAAGATCCGGTTTCTGGTCGGCGACCCGGACAGCGAGGTCACCCACCGCCGCGAGGAGGTGGAGAACGTCCCGCTGACCGTGTCCACGCGCATCCGGATCACGCTGGCGGAGATCGAGCAACTACGCGACGTCCCCGGCATCGAGGCCCGGTACGGCGACGAGCACATCGCCATGAGCGTGTTCCGTTTCGACTCGGAAATGCTGGTCACACCCCACCTGGCCAATCTGGTCGGGCACGACTCACCCATGCTGCACCTGCGGCGCTACCAGGACGACGGCCTATTCGACCGATTCGCGTACCACGCCTCCGAGCTGTGGAGCAACGGCCGTGACGTATGGCAGCAGCCGCAGCCCACGGGCCAGATGCTGGGTGACTAACTGAGTGACAATCGCCCCGGACGGCCCTGGACTCCAGAGGACCGCACAGGACCATAACCCCAGGCGGGGGCGGGTATCGACCAAGATCCCGCCCCCTCCTGATGTGCCTTACAAGCGAGGGGTCACTGGTTCGAACCCAGTACCGCCCACCTGCATCAAGAGCCCCGTCTCCGATCATGGAAACGGGGCTTCGTGCCATTAACGTGCCATTAGCTGGTGCGAGAGGGTCCGTTCGAAGATCCATTGGGGTTGTTCGCGATGTTCGCGTTCATCGCGTCAGCGATCCTGCGGTCGGCCTCCGCCGTGCTGTGCTGGTAGATCAGTGCTGCCCGGACCGAGTCATGCCCCATGCGCGCATGAGATCTTTGAGGCTCGCGCCGGAGCTCGCAGCGATCGTGTTGCCGGTGTGCCGGAGATCATGGAAGTGCAGGCCCGGGAAGCCGATCTTTCTCGTGCTCTCGTCCCACTTGGCCGCCCGCCGGAAGTTGATCCGACGAAGGATGCCACCCTGTGAGCCAGTGAAGATCAGCGCGTCGGCCTCTGGGCCGGTGAACTGATCAAGCGGCGGCGCGGCGCGCCGTCGTACGCCCCGCGCCGCCGTCCCGCGCTGCGCGTGCCGCCTGGGGGCCGTTCTCGCGCGAGCGCCGCGCGGGGCATCGCCGTACGGCCGCCCCGCCGTTCACCCCGAACCCACCGACCAAGCGCCACGCCGCCGCACAGGGCATCGGCCACGCCACTTCGGTATCCGCGACTAGTGATCCACACCCGCATGCTTGCGCCTCGACGCCAGCCGAATGCCCACGTAGACAGCTCCAGCTATGAGCACAAACGGCGAAGCGACGGCAACGATAGTCAAGAACATTCGCCCATGCTGCCCGACACCATGCCGACCCGACAAGGTCCTCGCCCCCGTGGCGATCACCCTTTGGGGCTGTCGGGTCATTGGCCCGCGCAAGCGAGTTTCGCCGTCATCGGCGAGATTGGCCTGATCAGTCGTCGCCCAACTGGGCAACTCCTGGGCATCAGGGCCTGTCTTGTCCGGCTGGGCGAACCGACGTGCAAGGACATCAGCGTCCCTCTATTCCGAGAGTCTCCGGTAGGTTGTTGACCGTCCTTGGCCCCCCAGTTGCTCGACGAGTCCTCTCGATCTCAGTTCGCGGAGTGCCTTGCGGATGTTGGGTGCGGACAGGTTCAGTTCCTGCTTGAGATCAGCGACACTGCGTGGGCCGGCCGCCAAGGCGTCGTAGACGCGTAGCTCCGTCTCGTTCAGGTCGTCGCCCGGGCGGATGACGAGAACTGCCTGCTGCCGTAGGACGACAGTGAATCGGATGGCGGCGTCGATGTAATGCGCAGGTGGGAGCTCGGCCTCTGCCAGGGCGTTGGCCACGATCGGAATGCCGGTTGCCAGCGCCTCGATCACTCGCGCGCCTGTTTCTGGCGTGCGAGCGTGTTGGCAGATCGCAACGAGTCGTGCATTGCGTGCGGAGGTGACGGCATCCCGGCCGAGCCGATCGACCGTGATGCCGTACAGGCCGCCCGGGTTGGAGACGATCAACCGGTCACGGCGGAGCCGAACCTCTACGGCCATGCCGGCCGACCAATGATCGAGGTCGCGATGAATAAGAGCGTTCGCGATGATCTCGCGGAAGGCGATGTAAGGATAGGCGGGCTGATCGCGAACGGTCCCGTCCGGAGCCGACACGACGCTGATGTCAAAGGTTCGCCGTGCCCAGCGCAGGGCCTCTTCCAGCATCCGTGGAATGGCCCCAGTGATCGTCGTCTGATTCCGAGCCCGCGATCCTGCGGGATCGGCCGGCAATGGCTCCGCCGAAGCCTGGATGACGAAGCGCGGAAACCACTCCTGTGGATGGACCCCCAAAGCCAACAGACCTGCAACGGTCGGAGTGCCGTCGGGCAGAGTCACTCCAGCACGCCGGAGCAACTCGGCATCGTCAGGGAAACGGCCGAGGCCGTGGGGATCCCGTTCGCGCACCGAACGTAGGAATGCTGTGACAAGGCCGCCGTCCAGGTCCTCACGGGTGGCGCCTGTCACGGGTTGCCGGTCGAAGAGCGGTGGCTTACGGACGGCAAGGAATGCCTGCTCTTCCAAATCCGACAGTGGGAAGTCCCCGTCATACCCCCGCATGTACGCCGTGCCCGACGCCGTGATCCGACACGGCTTGGCCGACGGATCGCATTCATGCACTCTGGCGACGATGACCGGCGCCCCATCCACTTCTGCGTCGCTGATCGTGAGCTGAACAGGCGGTGAGAACGAGCGAGCCTTGTGAGCGAGGCCCTGCTTGAGAGCTTGCGGATCTGAAAGCTGCACCGGACGAAAGCCGGTGGCTTCGTCGAGGCCGAGGATGATCGTCCCGCCGCCTGGATGGTTTGCGAGCGCGCTCAGAGTTGAGGCGAGCGACTGCGGCAGCCCTCCTGCCGCCGACTTGACCTCGACATCGTCGTAGTCGGCCCCGGTCGTGCGGAGACGTGCGACCAACTCGTGCACGTGCTGGCTCACCGGTAAATGTAACCATGGGCTGGTTACATTTACTCGAGTTCTGGTTATATTTCATCCTGTTCCGATCCGGCGCCCCCAGACGCGTAGCCGTCCAGAGAGTCCGGCATTCCGGAGCCGACCGTCCAAGCACCGCGCGGCCTGACGAGTTCCCCGATGGACGGGATGCCGAGGCGCTCCATCCGGCGCCGCCGACGTCACCAGCCTCCTGATCGAGCGCCTTACCAGTCCTCTCCAAGCCGCCGCCACCGCTCGTTCGTCAGGGGACGGCCCATCTGGAACACGGCCACGTCGTCCCGCTGAGTGACTATCTGAGTGACAACGGTCAGGGACGAGCGTGGACGGCCGAGGACTTTGGGCTGAAGATCCGCCGAGGCGAGACCCTGAATCACCCAAGATCCCGCCTTCTCCTGGCGTGCCTTACAAGTGAAGGGTTCACACGGTTCGAATCCAAGCAGCGATGTCCTAGATGGGGACGCCGGAGTCTGACGGTACGGACACAAAGCCGTGCCGCAGCTCACGCGGGGACCAACCTCGTCCGGTGAGCCCAGACGCCTCTACGACCTTCCGGAAGCCGCGCCGTACGTTGTGAGCGGTGGCGGGTGCGCCGGTCCGCGGACGGAGACCTGATCCCAAGCCCTTGAGGGCCCGGATACGCGACCGGGACCACGTGCCCGGCTCGCTTCCGGCGATGCCGTGTGATCTACTCACGCCAGCTTACTGAATAATGCCACGCCGACAAATGCCGTGACAAAATGATTCATCACGGCACTTGTCGTCCGCCTTTCAGGCGGGCGAGAACGAGTTCGACTCAATCGCCGATATCATTTTAATAGATCTCATGGATCCTGTCATGGTCGAACTTGTTGTCGTTGAACTTGTTGTCGTTGAACTTGTTCTCGTTGAACTTGTTGCGGTCGAACTTGTTGTCGTTGAACTTGTTCTCGTCGAACTTGTTGCGATCGAACTTGTTCTCGTTGAACTTGTTCTCGTCGAACTTGTTGCGATCGAACTTGTTCTCGTT